>NZ_KI911783.1:5195830-5909113 GCF_000515415.1 Bradyrhizobium sp. WSM1417 | reverse complement strand
GCGGACTATCCGGCTGCAGTGCTCGCGCTCGGCGCCACCATCGTCACCAACAAGCGCCGCCTCAAGGCGGAAGAGTTTTTCCAGGGCCTGTTCACGACGGCGCTCGAAGCCGACGAGATCATCACCAAGGTGATGTTCCCGCTACCGAAGAAGGCGGCCTACATCAAGTTTCGCAACCAGGCTTCGCGTTACGCGCTGGTCGGCGTGTTCGTGGCGCGGCGTCCCTCCGACGTCCGGGTCGCGGTCACCGGCGCCGGCTCCGAAGGCGTGTTCCGTGTCACCGCGTTCGAGGAAGCCCTGAAGAAGCGTTTCGCCGCGAAGGCGCTTGACGGCATCGAGGTGCCGGCGGACGGCCTCAACAGCGATATCCATGGCAGCGCCGAATACCGCGCGCACCTCATCGGCGTGCTGACGCGGCGTGCCCTTGACGCCGCCAACGCCAAGGAGTGAGTGATCCTCACGCCTCGGCCCAAACTTGTCCCCGGTGAGGGCGTAGCGAGACTGGTTTTTTCATGACCTCAGCGGCCACTACGTCCGGTGCATTGCCGGCATCGGTCGATTCGATGCTCGAACTCCTGACGTCGCGCGGCTATCTGGCCGAGCGATCGCTGGCCACGGTGACCTATCTGTCGCTGCGCATGGGCCGGCCGCTGTTTTTGGAGGGCGAGGCCGGCGTCGGCAAGACCGAGATCGCAAAAGTGCTGTCGGCTGCCCTGGGGCGGAAGCTGATCCGCCTGCAGTGTTACGAAGGCCTCGATGTCTCCTCGGCGGTCTACGAGTGGAATAGTGCCGCGCAGATGATCGCGATCCGGATGGCGGAAGCCGCCGGCGACACCGATCGCGATCAATTGTCGTCCGACATCTTCGCCGATCGCTACATGATCAAGCGACCGCTGCTCCAGGCGCTCGAGCCCGACGTGGCCGGGCCGCCGGTGCTGCTGATCGACGAGCTCGACCGCGCCGACGAGGCGTTCGAGGCGTATCTGCTCGAAATCCTCAGCGACTTCCAGGTGACGATCCCCGAATTCGGCACCGTGAAGGCGCCGAGCCCGCCGATCGTCATCATCACCTCCAACCGCACCCGCGAGATCCACGACGCGCTGAAGCGGCGTTGTCTCTATCACTGGGTCGATTATCCCGACGCCGACCGCGAGCTCGCGATCGTCAAGTCGCGCGTGCCGGGCATCTCCGCAAAATTGTCGCAGCAGGTCGTGCGCTTCGTCCAGGCACTGCGCAATCAGGATTTCTACAAATCGCCGGGCGTTGCCGAGACCATCGATTGGGCCACCGCGCTGTCGGAGCTCGACGCCCGCTCGCTGACCCCGCAAGTGGTCGGCGACACGCTGGGCGCGCTGCTCAAATACCAGGACGACATCACGCGGATGCAGGGCGATACCTTGCAGAAGGTACTGAAGGACGCGACGAGCGACTAGCCGTCATTCCGGGGCGCGCGAAGCGCGAACCCGAAATCCATTGGGCCGCAGAGTGAGTAGATTGAATGGATTCCCGGCTCGCGCCCATGAGGGCGCGCCCCGGAATGACGGCTGAGAGTGATGAACCATGGCCATCAACCACCTTGCGCCTGAGCAAACCGAGCAATTCGCCGATAACATCGTCGGCTTCGCCCGCGCGCTGCGTTCGGCGGGCATGCCGGTCGGGCCGGGTGCGGTCATCGATGCCATGAGCGCGCTTGAGGTGATCGACATCGGCAACCGCGCCGACGTCTTCACCACCCTGGAGGCGATTTTCGTCAAGCGCCACGAGCATGCGCTGATCTTCAAACAGGCTTTCAACCTGTTCTTCCGCGCCTCGGAAGAGTGGAAGCACATGCTGGATTCGGTACCGTTGCCGGAGCAGGCCAAGAAGAAGCCGCAGGCAGGCTCGCGCCGTGTGCAGGAGGCGATGTCGCAGCCGCGCATGACGGAGACGCCGCAGCACCAGGAGCAGGATTTGCGCCTGTCGGTTTCGGACAAGGAAATCCTTCAGAAAAAGGATTTTGCGCAGATGAGCGCGGCCGAGATCACCGAAGCGCTCCGCGCCGTCGAGCGGATGCGGTTGCCGCAGGCCGAGCTTCTGACGCGCCGGCACCGGCCCGATCCCCGGGGCCTGCGCCTCGATATCCGCCGCACGCTGCGCGCCTCGTTGCGCACCGGCGGCGACATCATCGACATCCATCGCCTCGGGCGGATCGAGAAACCGGCGCCGATCGTCGCACTGCTCGACATCTCGGGTTCGATGAGCGAGTACACCCGCCTGTTCCTGCATTTCCTGCATGCCATAGGGGACGCGCGGAAACGTGTCTCGGTGTTCCTGTTCGGCACTCGCCTCACCAACGTGACCCGGGCGCTGCGCCAGCGCGATCCCGACGAGGCGCTGGCGAGCTGCTCGGCCTCGGTGGAGGACTGGGCCGGCGGCACGCGGATCTCGGCCTCCCTGCACAATTTCAACAAATTGTGGGCGCGGCGCGTGCTGAGCCAGGGCGCCATCGTGCTGCTGATCTCCGACGGGCTGGAGCGGGAAGCCGATTCCAAGCTCGCCTTCGAGATGGACCGGCTGCACCGTTCCTGCCGGCGGCTGATTTGGCTCAACCCCCTGCTGCGGTTTGGCGGCTTCGAGGCCAAGGCCCAAGGCATCAAAATGATGCTGCCGCACGTTGACGAATTCCGCCCCGTACATAATTTGAGCTCGATCCAGGAGCTGATCGCCACGCTCTCCCGGCCGCTGCCGCCGCATCACCGCAGCCTGATCCGCTCCGCAGCCTGAGAGGTAGCCATGCTCGATCGCGACGAGGATATTCTGAAGGCGGCGGAGGACTGGCAGAAGGCCGGCCGTGGCGTCGCGCTCGCCACAGTGGTGGAGACCTGGGGCTCGGCACCGCGTCCGGCGGGCTCGAGCCTCGTCATCAACGACGAGGGCACGTTCCTGGGGTCCGTCTCCGGCGGCTGCGTTGAGGGCGCCGTGGTCACCGAGGCCATGGATGTGATCCAGAGCGGCAAGCCCCGGATGCTCGAGTTTGGCGTTGCCGACGAGACTGCCTGGAATGTCGGGCTGTCCTGCGGCGGCACCATCCGTGTCTTCGTCGAGAAGGTCGGTTAGCCGTGAAGCTCGAGATCCTGCACGAACTCAATGCTGAGCGCGCCGCGCGCCGCCCGGTGATCCTGGTGACCGACACCGAGAGTGGCGAGCAGCGCCTGGTGAAAGCCAAGGATTTCGCCAAGGATCCCTTGGGCGCTGAACTCGACAAGCAGCTTCGCATGGGCAAAAGCGCCAGTGTCGAGGCCGGCGGCAAGAAGCTCTTCCTCAACGTCTATGCGCCGACCGCAAAGCTCGTCATCGTCGGCGCTGTCCATATCAGTCAGGCGCTGGCGCCGCTGGCGCGCTCGCTCGGCTACGACGTCACCGTGGTCGATCCGCGCACGGCCTTTGCGAGCCCCGAGCGCTTCCCCGACGTTCCCTTGGTCGCGGAATGGCCCGACACGGCGCTGCCGCCACTCAACGTCGATGCCTACACCGCTTTCGTCGCAGTGACGCACGATCCAAAGATCGACGATCCCGCGCTGCTGCACGCCTTCGAGCGCAACTGCTTCTATATCGGCGCGCTCGGATCGCGGAAGACGCACGCCAAGCGTGGCGACCGGCTGCGGGCGCAGGGCGCCAAGGACTCTGACATCGCGCGCATCCACGCGCCGATCGGGCTTGCGATCGGCGCGGTCTCGCCGTCCGAGATTGCGGTGTCGATCATGGCCGAGATCACGGCGGTGCTTCGCCTGCCGCCCAAAGAAAAAGAAGAAGCCGCATGAAATTCGGCCCGGCGAGCCCCAGGGATGCGATCGGCGGGGTGACCGTCCACACCCTGCGCCAGGGACCCCTGGTGCTGAAGAAGGGCACGACGATCGGGCCCACCGAGGTCGAGGCGCTGGAGCGCGCCGGCATCAAGGACATCGTGGTGGTGCGGATGGAGGCGGGCGATGTCTCTGAGGACATCGCTGCCGCAAGCATCGCGCTCGCCGTCGGCGGCGATGGCATTCATGTCGAGCGTGCCTTCACCGGTCGCGCCAATCTGTTCGCTTCGCGGGCGGGCGTGCTGGTGATCGATCGCGCCGCGGTGGACCGCATCAACAATATCGACGAGGCGATTACCTTTGCCACGCTCTCGGCCTTCAAGCCGGTGGTCGAGGGTGAGATGGTCGGCACCGTCAAGATCATCCCGTTCGGCGTCAAAGGAAATTTGCGTGATGCCGCGGTGAAGGCCGCGGGTCGCGACGTTCTGAAGGTCGCGCCTTACGTGATCAAGCGTGTCGGCGTGGTCTCGACGCTGCTGCCCGGCCTGTCATCCAAGGTGATCGACAAGACGTTGCGCGTCACCGCCGAGCGGCTGGCGCCAGCCGGCGCTGGCATCATCGCCGAGCGGCGGGTCCCCCATGAGGAGCAGGCGCTGTCGGCTGCGATCAAGGAATTGCTGGGCCTTGGCGCCGAGCTCGTGATCGTGTTCGGGGCATCCGCGATCGCCGATCGCCGCGACGTGATCCCTGCGGCCGTGACCGGCATCGGCGGCGAGATCGAGCATTTCGGCATGCCGGTCGATCCCGGCAATCTGCTGCTGATTGCCCGGGCCGGCACCGTGCCTGTGCTGGGGGCGCCCGGCTGCGCGCGCTCGCCGGTCGAGAACGGCTTTGACTGGGTGCTGATGCGGCTGCTGGCCGGCATCAAGGTGACGCGGTCCGAGCTGATGGGCATGGGCGTTGGCGGCCTCCTGATGGAGATCGTCACGCGTCCACAGCCGCGCGCAAAACCGGAGATCGAAGGCAACAACCAGGTCGCGGTCATCGTGCTCGCAGCAGGCCGCTCGACCCGGATGGGCGGACCGAACAAGCTTCTCGCCGAGCTCGACGGCAAGAAGCTAGTGCGGATCGCGACCGAGCAGGCGCTGGCCTCCAAGGCGTCCGAGGTGATCGTCGTCACCGGCCATCAGACCGAGCTGATCGAGCAAGCCCTGCAAGGCCTGAAGGTGCGTTTCGTCAACAATCCGGATTTTGCCGGCGGCATCGCAAGCTCGGTCAAGGCCGGGATCGCGGCCGTTCCAGAAGCTTGCGACGGCGCTGTGGTCTGCCTCGGCGACATGCCGCTGATCGATGCTGGCCTGATCGACCGTCTCATCGAAGCCTTCGCACCGGACCGCGGCAATCTCATCGTCGTGCCCGTCAGCGAGGGGCGCCGCGGCAATCCCGTGCTGTGGTCGCGCCGCTTCTTCAAGGAGTTGATGACGCTCGACGGCGACGTCGGCGCGCGCCATCTCATCGCCAAGCACACCGAAGCGGTCGCCGAAGTGCCGGTCGACGGCGAGAGCGCCTTCCTCGACATCGACACGCCGCAGGCGTTGGAAACGGCACGGCGGGGCTGACGCTGAGCTAGGGTGGACTAAGGCGCGTAGCGCCATGCCCACCATTTCCCAGACTGCGATCTGAAATTGGTGGCACGCCTCAATTTCAACGCCCCGTTCACTATCTGGAAACGACCGGCGCTTACAGTCCACTTCACCTGCCTTGGGGGGAGGGGTTTTTCCATGGCTTCGAACGTCGTCGCGCGCCGTTGCGCGATGTTTTTCTTTGCGCTGTCCGTCTGCGTCGCGGGCGCTCGCCATATCACGGATGCGCAAGCCGCCGGCGCATTTGCGGTCGGCAAGTGCGGCGCCTATGGCCAGGCCTTTGATTATGGCGCCGAGCACGAAGCGCGTGCGGCGGCGCAGAAGCAGTGCAAGGGCGATTGCACGACCGTGACGATGAAGCGCGCCTGCGCCGCGATGTCGGTCGATCTGTCCAATCCCTGCGGCGCCTATGGCTATGCCGTCAAGCCGAAGATCTCGGCCACGCTCAATGCCGCGACGCGCGAATGCTACAAATATGGCGGCAAGGAATGCGTGATCCGCGCCTGGGCCTGCGACGCAAAGGGTTGATTCCTGTTGCCGTCATTCCGATGTTGCGTAGCATCGAGTCCGGAATGACAGTCGAGGAGTTGCATGCAGTTCGATACCAAGATCGCCATCGTGATCCGCACCGATCTTCAAGCCTGGCAGAAGCTCAACGTCGCGGCCTTCCTCACCAGCGGCATCGCGGCTGCGTTTCCCGATTGCATTGGCGACCCCTATGAAGACGCGTCGGGCACGAACTATCACGCGCTGATCGGACAGCCGATCCTGATCTATGGTGCCGACGGTTCCGCATTGACGCGGGCGCTCGATCGGGCGCTGACGCGCAGCGTCAAGCCGGCGGTCTATACCGAGGACATGTTCAAGACCACACATGATGCCGCCAATCGCGAAGCGGTGAGGGCGGTGGCGCGGGCCGATCTCAACCTCGTCGGTCTCGCCGTGCGCGCCGAGCGCAAGGTGATCGACAAGATCGTCGACGGCTTGAAATTCCATAGCTGACGCTGCGCGCGGTTTTTGCGCGCGCTTCCAATTGCGATGCCTTACCCCGGCGGCATGCCTGCGAACTTCGGCAGGTCGGGATCGAGGCGATCCCACGCATGTCCGCGCGCGGCATAAGTCACCACTTGCGGCTCGTAGCGGGCGGGTTCGTCAAGGCTTGCGGCGCGGATGGTGAAGATGTCGGGCATGGCCGCGAAGGTCAGGTAAACAGGCAAGCCGCACCGGGCGCAGAAACCGCGCGTCTTTACATTGCCGCTGTCGCCGACCATCTCCCAGTGCTTCGCCTCGCCCGTCACCGTGACGCCGGCGCGCGCGAAGGTCATGTACGAGCCGTGGCCGCTGCCGCTTTCGCGCTGGCAGTCCCGGCATTGGCAGTGATTGCTGAACAGGGGCTCACTCGTGATCGAATAGCGGATCGCGCCGCAGGCGCAGCCGCCGGTGTAAGGTTTGTCCATCGCGATGCCCCTTACTGGTCTTCGCCGGTGATGGCGTCGAGTCGCTGCACCACCTTCACCCAGCCGTCGCTCATGTTGCGATAGGCGGTGTCGTTCTTCGACATCACGAAGCCCGAATGCACCACACGCACGCGCGTCCCTGCCTCGACCGGCGTGAGGGACCAGGTGACGACGGTGTCGAGCGCCGAGCCGTAGCCGGTATTGCCCTCGTCACCGCCCTTCCAGGCGTAAGCGAACCGCCGGTTCGGCACGACCTCCAGAACGCGGCAATGGATCGTGCCATCCCACGCGCCGGCCGGGTTGGTCTTGAACGTGAAAGTGTTGCCTTCGACGGCCTCGAAACCGGCCGGCGGCATCAGCCAGCGCGCAATGAGCTGGGCACTGGTCAGCGCCCTCCAGATCGTCGCGGTCGCATGAGGGAAGACCTCGTCAATAACGATGTCCTGGGTTTGAACGTTGGAAGCAACAGCACTCACGGATCGATCTCCTTCAAGAGGTCACGCAGGTTCTGGAAGCGCTCGCGCCAGAACACGCCGTAATGGTCCATCCAGGAGACCAGCGGTTCGAGTCCTTCAGGCGCGGCACGGTAATAGACGTTGCGGCCCTCGGCACGCTCGGCGACGAGGCCGGCCTGCTTGAGGGACTTCAAATGTTGCGAGATCGCGCCTTGCGTCACGCCGCTTCCGCGCGTGAGCTCGGCGACGCTGATCTCCTTGCTCTCGAAGACGCGCTCGAACACCGCGCGTCGGGTCGGGTCGGCAAGGGCGCGCATCACGGTGGTGATGGGATTTGGAGAGGCTGCGATCATGAGATTAGATTAGTGCGCGCTAATGAATTAGTCAATACTAATTTGTTGGCTGATTGGGTCTGTATCCTTGTCTTGACTATGACTGACCGGTCAGTCATATACAGCAAATGACGAGGAAGCCGACCAAAGCCGCCGCGCCGTCCGCAGATCGCGCCAACGCGAAGTCCAATTCACGCGCTGGCAACGACGCGGCGCCCGCACCGAGCCGTGCCACGCGCGCGGCGGAACGGCGTGCGGCGATCGTGGAAGCCGCGATGGAGGAGTTCATCGCGCGGGGCTTTGCCGCCACGCGGCTCGACGACATCGCGAAGCGCGCGGGTGTCGCCAAGGGCACCATCTACCTGCACTTCAAGGACAAGGAATCGATGTTCGAGGAGCTGGTCCGGACCGTGATCGTGCCTGTCGTGACCCGGTTGACGGCATTGCCGCCGCCGGCGGGCTCGGTGCGTGATCTCGTCGAGACGTTTGCCAGCAACTTCCTCAAGGAGGTGATCGGCACCAGGCGCGGAGATCTCGTGCGCCTGATCGTGGCCGAGGGGCCGCGGTTTCCCTCCGTAGCCGATTTCTACTACCGCGAGGTGGTTTCGCGCGGGATGGCGGGCATGCGCGCGCTGATCGAGCTCGGCGTTGCCCGCGGCGAGATCCGCGAGAAGGACCTTGCGCGCTATCCGCAGATCCTGGTCGCGCCGGCGATGATCGCGGTGATCTGGCACAGCCTGTTTGCGCGGCACGCGCCGCTCGACGCACAGGACATGCTGCGCGTTCATCTCGATTTGATTTTTGGCGAGCGGAGCACGACATGAGGTCGTCACGAACCATCTCTCACCTCATCCTGAGGAGCGCGGAACGCGCGTCTCGAAGGATGCAGGCCCGGCTGTGGCTCCTCGCCCTTCGAGACGCCGCTTCGCGGCTCCTCAGGGTGAGGGTTCGACAGAATCACCTGCCGCGCCTCTGTGCTATCGCGGTTGTCGTCCTCGCGACCGGTCTTGCCGGCTGCAAGGAGAAGCGCGAGCCCGGCTTCCAGGGCTGGGTCGAGGCCGACATGATCTTCGTCAGCCCGGACGAGGCGGGCCGCGTGACCAAGCTGAACATCCGCGAGGGCGACGAGGTCAAGGTCGGAGATCACCTCTATTCCGTTGACGACGATCTCCAGCTTGCCGATCTCAACCAGAACAAGGCGACGCTTGCCAACGCGCAGCAGACCTATGACCGCGCGGCCTCGCTGAGCAAGACCGGCTCGGGCACGCAGGCCAATCTCGACTCGGCCGTCTCTGCCTTGCGCGTCGCCGAGGCGCGGGTGGCGACCTCGGAGACGCGGATGGCGCGGCGCAAGGGCTTTGCGCCCGTGGCTGGTACCATCCAGCAGATCTATTTTCGCGAGGGCGAGATGGTGGCAGCGCAGCGGCCTGTGCTCTCGATCATGCCTCCCGGCAACATGAAGCTGCGTTTCTTCGTGCCGGAGACCGAGCTGCCGAAGCTTGCGATCGGCGACACGGTGCGGATCGCGTGCGACAATTGCGCCGCCGATCTCACCGCAAAGATCTATTTCATCGCGACATCGGCCGAATACACCCCGCCTGTCATCTACAGCCTCGAGGAGCGCAACAAGCTCGTCTACCTGATCCAGGCGCGGCCGTCGCGCCCCGATGCGCTGCGTGTCGGACAACCGATCGACGTCCATCTCAATCCAAAAACCCCCGTGGCGGACAAGCGATGAACGGCGGCAATGGCATTGCGGTCGACGTCAAGGGCCTGAGCAAGTCGTTCGGCGGCCGCGAGGTCGTGCACGATTTGTCGATGCAGGTGAAGCGGGGTTCGATCTACGGCTTCCTCGGCCCCAACGGCTCGGGCAAGACGACGACCATCCGCATCCTCTGCGGCCTGCTCACGCCCGACAGCGGCGAGGGCACCTGCCTCGGCTACGACATCAGGCGCGATGCGGAAAAGATCAAGCGCCAGGTCGGCTACATGACCCAGCGCTTCAGCCTCTATCAGGATCTCTCTGTCCGCGAAAACCTCGAATTCGTCGCGCGCCTATACGGCCTTCGCGATGCACGCGGCGCCGCGCGCGACATGATCAAGCGGCTGGGGCTCTCGGGCCGCGAGGAGCAGCTCGCGGGCGAGCTCTCCGGCGGCTGGAAGCAGCGGCTGGCGTTGGGCGCCTGCACGCTGCCCAATCCGAAACTGCTGCTGCTCGACGAGCCGACCGCCGGCGTCGATCCCAAAGCGCGGCGCGATTTCTGGAACGAGATTCATGCACTGGCGGCCGACGGTCTCACCGTGCTGGTCTCGACACACTACATGGACGAGGCCGAGCGCTGTCACGAGATCGCTTATATCGCCTATGGCCATCTGCTTGTGCATGGCACCGTGGACGAGGTGATCGCGAAATCCGCGTTGACGACCTACACTGTGACAGGCGAGGACCTGAACGAGCTCACCGCTGCGCTCACCGGCAAGGCCGGGATCGACATGGTGGCGCCGTTCGGCACGTCGCTGCACGTCTCCGGCCGCGACGTCGCCGCGCTCGAGGCCAGCATCGCGCCGTGGCGCGAAAAAAGCGGACTGCATTGGCACAAATCATCGCCGTCATTGGAAGACGTGTTCATCGAATTGATGGGCCGTTCCAAGGACAATTTCCAATGAGCGCGGTCGATCGTCCCGAACCCCAGCAGGCGATCCGGGAGCGCTTCGGCTTCTGGAGGCGCTCCTATGCGATGCTGATCAAGGAATTCATCCAGCTCAGGCGCGACCGGGTGTCGTTTGCGATGATCGTGATGCTGCCGGTGATGCAGCTGCTCCTGTTCGGCTATGCCATCAACACCACGCCGCACAATCTACCGAGCGCGGTGCTGCTTCAGGAGGATTCCGATCTCGCCCGCTCGATCCTGAAGGCGCTGGAGAACACCGCCTATTTCCGCTTTCTCTACGAAGTGCACGACGTCGAGGATTTCGACAATCTCCTGAAATCCGGCAAGGTTCTGTTCGGCGTCGAGATCCCGCGCGGCTTCGAGCGGGCGGTGCGGCGCGGCGATAAGCCGGCGCTGCTGGTCGCGGCCGACGCCACCGATCCGGTTGCAGCGAGCGCGGCGATCGGCTCGCTCGGCATGATCGTGCAGACCGCACTCAAGCACGATCTCTACATCGGAGATCCCCCGGAGATGCCGTTCGAGATACGCGCGCATGCCCGCTACAACCCCGCCGCCGCGTCGAGCCTCAACATCGTGCCGGGCCTCGTCGGCACCATCCTCACCATGACCATGCTCATCTTCACCGCGCTCTCGGTCACGCGGGAGGTCGAGCGCGGTACCATGGAGGCCCTGCTGTCGATGCCGATCAGGCCGGTCGAGGTGATGTTCGGCAAGATCATCCCTTACGTGCTGGTCGGGTTCGTGCAGGCGTTCCTCATCATCGGCATCGGGGTCGGCCTATTCGGCGTGCCGGTGCTCGGCAATCTGTTCCTGCTGGCGCTGCTCTCGACGCTGTTCATCACGACCAATTTGGCGATCGGGTACACGATCTCGACGCTGGTGCAGAACCAGCTTCAGGCCATGCAGATGTCGATGATGTTCTTCCTACCGAGCATCTTGCTGTCCGGCTTCATGTTCCCGTTCGCCGGGATGCCGGCCTGGGCGCAATATGTCGGCGAGTGCCTGCCATTGACGCATTATTTGCGCATCGTCCGCGCCATCATGCTGAAGGGCGCGAGCATGCAAAATTTGCGTTTCGACGCGCTGGCGCTGGCGGTCCTGATGCTGCTCGCCATGACCATCGCCGTGACGCGCTTCCGCCGCACGCTGGATTGAGGCAAGATGCCCCGGAATCAAGGGGGCGGAATGGTCAGTTTTGCGAGCAGGAAGGCCCGGCAGCATGCCGTGATGTCCGAAGACTTCGAGCGCGAGCTGACGCGCGAAGTGCTGCGGACCGAACTCGTGCGGGTGAGGGCGCTGATCACGACGGGCTGCGTCATCGTCGTGTTCCTCACCGCGATCTATCTCGTCGATTCCTCCGTGGTGCAGCGGGTCTGGCGAGGCACGGAGGGGCTTGCCGAGGTCTATGGTCTCCTGACCGGCTTCATCCTGTTCGAAGTCTGGGTCCACAGCCAGATCAGGCGAAACCTCAAGCTCGACCGCGATCTGCCGGTGATCCGGCGCTATATCGGCGCGCTGATCGAGACCTCGCTGCCGACTGTCATCCTGATCCTGCAGATCCGCAGTATGGGCGCGAGCCAGGCGCTCGGCTTCGTCGTACCGCTGATCTATTTCATTTTCGTCATTCTTTCGACCCTGCGGCTCGACTTCTGGCTGTCCACCTTCACCGGCTTCGTCGCTGCGGGTGAGTTGCTCACCGTGGCGCTGATTTTCGATCCCGCCAGCGGGAGCGGCGAGCCGCAGATCTACTTCCACGCGGTGCGAAGCACCATCATCCTGATCTGCGGCGTGCTTGCAGGCGCGGTCGGTGCGCAACTCCGCCGCCAGTTCGCCGCCAGCATTGCCGCAGCGACCGCGCGCGACCGGGTGACCAACCTGTTCGGCCAGCACGTTTCGCCGCAGGTGGTGGAGCGGCTGATGGCGGCGGGCACGAGCGCCGCCGGCGACCTCCGCCGCGTCGCCGTGATGTTCGTCGACTTCCGCGGCTTCACCGCCGGCGCGCAGTCGCGGACCCCGCAGGAGGTGGTCGACCGGCTCGACGGCGCCTTCGCCGTGCTGGTCGACATCCTCGACCGTGAGGGTGGCATCGTGAACAAGTTTTTGGGCGACGGCTTTCTCGCCCTGTTCGGTGCGCCGCTGGAGACTTCCGACGCCGCGCACCGCGCGGTCGCCGCGGGCCGCGAGATGCTAACCGCGATGGAGCGCATCAACGCGCAGACGAGCTGGCCGCTCAGAATCGGAATCGGCATCCATTTCGGCGAGGTC
Source organism: Bradyrhizobium sp. WSM1417 (assembly GCF_000515415.1). Classification (NCBI taxonomy): domain Bacteria; kingdom Pseudomonadati; phylum Pseudomonadota; class Alphaproteobacteria; order Hyphomicrobiales; family Nitrobacteraceae; genus Bradyrhizobium; species Bradyrhizobium sp. WSM1417. The sequence goes on along the minus strand of NZ_KI911783.1, from coordinate 5,896,507 downwards.
GTGGCCGGCAATATCGGCTCGCCCCGGCGCAAGGAATACACCGTCATCGGCGACACCGTGAACTTCGCCTCCCGGCTGGAGGCGCTGAACAAGGAGTTCGGGTCCCAACTGTTGATCTCGGCGGCCGTTCGCGAGGCGCTGGGCGAGGACGGCAGCGATGCCGTCGCGCTCGGCGAGGTCCAGGTGCGCGGCTATGAGCAGAAGGTGCTCGTCTTTCAGCTGGGTTGAGGCCGCCTCCTGCGCGTTCAAATGTGAGTCGCGTTTCGTTGAAGGGGGGCGCGTTTCGTTGAAGGCGCGTGTGATGAAATATCTCTGCTAGCCTTTGGGTCTTGCATTGTGGAAGCCGCTTCTCGGCTTCCAACGCATCACCGCGATTGCTCCGATTGCACTCAATTTTGGGGCATGACGGACGATGCCGCCGGCTTGTAGAGTGCCGGCGACGCGGTCGATTGCGGCTGCGATTGCGTAAGGGAAATAAAGATGCAGCGCCGCTACATCACCGTCGACGTGTTCACCGATCGCGCCTTCGGCGGCAACCAGCTCGCCGTGGTGCTCGATGCCGGCGGGTTGTCGACCACGCAAATGCAGGCGATCGCGACCGAGTTCAACTATTCCGAGACGACTTTCGTGCTGCCGCCGCGCGACAAGGCGAACGATGCCGAGGTGCGCATCTTCACGCCTGTCAGGGAGCTTCCTTTCGCGGGCCATCCCAATGTCGGTACCGCCTTCGTGCTTGCGACGATCGCGAAGGAGCCGAAGCCGCGCCTGCGGTTCGAGGAGAAGGCGGGGCTGGTGCCGGTCGATATCTCGCGAGAGCAGGGCCGCGTGATCAGCACTGAGCTCACCGCGCCGCAACCTCTGGCGCGCCTGTCGCAATTGTCTGCCGCTGATGCCGCGAGCTGCATCTCGCTCAGTGCAGACGACATCAAGATCGACCGTCATGCGCCGCAGGTTGTCAGTGTTGGAACGCCGTTTCTGGTGATTGAGGTGCACTCGCGCGATGCGCTCAAACGGGCGAGGTCCGACGCGGCGGCCTTCGGCAAGGTATTTCCGTGCGACGGCGCCTTCGCGGCGTGGTTCTATACGCGCGATGTGCCCGCGGCGGAGGCGTCTTGCGAGCGGCAGGCGCGCATGTTCATGCGCGGCGCCAGCGGCCTCGCCGAGGATCCCGCCACCGGCAGCGCGACGGTCGCCGCGGCTGCGCTGTTCGCCGAGCTCGATCCTATCCGCGATGGCGAATTGAAGCTCACGGTCGGGCAGGGCTTTGACATGGGTCGGCCGAGCATCCTGCAGACGCGCGTGCGCAAGCAGGACAGCAAGATCGTCTCCGCCCATGTCGGCGGGCAATGCGTGCAGATGATGGAAGGGACGTTTAGGCTGGCGGGAGAAGGGTAACTCTCTGTTCCCGGCCATGACGGAGAGAGTCGTTCAGGCTTGCCGTCCCGCCAAATTCTTCACCGTTACCCCATCGCGCTCCTCGATGATCTCCGCGATCATCTGGCGGTGACAGTGGGTGTGATCGCGCTCGTAGCAAAGCAGACAGACCGGACCTGCTTTCTTCACTAGCGCCGAGAGTTCGTCCATCTGCTCCCTGGCCTCCGGCGTCTTCAGGTGCTTTGAGAAAACCTTCTCCAGCACATCGTATTGCCCGCTGCGGGCGGCGAGGCGGCCTTCCTTCGGCGTGCCGAGCGCTGCCAGATGGACATAGGCGATGCCGCGTTCGTCGAGCCCTGCGGCGAGCTGCCTCTTGGAAAAGCCGGGCCGGCGCGATGACGTCACCGCGCGCACGTCGACGACGAGCTTGACACCGGATCGCTCTAGCTCGTCCAATACGGCCTTGGGCGGCGTCTGCTCATAGCCGATGGTGAAGAGTTTTTTGGCCTTTGCCATGAGACACCTTCAGCGGAACACCTCAGCTCACCCGCGCGATCAGTTCCATGGCGCCGGCCGGCGCGCGCACCTTGCCCTCGTGGATGACATAGGCGAACACGTCGCGCGGCTCCTTCTTCGGCTTGGCCTTATCGACCTTCGGCAGGTCGTCGGGTTCGCTTCCCTCGGCCCAGTCCTGAAAGCGCTTGGCCCAGGCATCGAGCTGCTTCGGTGGATAGCAGGTCTTGATCTCGTCATTGCCTTTCTGCAGCCTGGCATAGACGAAATCGCCGGCGACGTCGGCGATCGCTGGATATTTGCCGTGCTCGGCGAACACGACCGGCGTCTCGAATTCGCGGATCAGCGCGACGAAATCCGGCGTGCAGAAACTGTCGTGACGGACCTCGACGACGTGGCGCAGGGCGCGTCCGTCGAGCTTGCGCGGCAACAGCTCGAGGAATTTGCCGAAATCGGCGCCGTCGAATTTCTTGGTCGGCGCGAACTGCCACAGCACCGGCCCAAGATGATCGCCGAGTTCCAGCACGCCGGAATCATAGAAACGTTTGATCGAATCCCCAGCCTCGGCCAGCACGCGCCGATTGGTGGCGAAGCGCGGCCCCTTGACCGAGAACACGAAACCATCAGGCACCTCGCTCGCCCATTTGCGAAAGCTCTCCGGTTTCTGCGAGCCATAATAGGTGCCGTTGATCTCGATCGAGGTCACCTTCGAGGCGGCGTAGGACAGCTCCTTGGCTTGCGTGAGCTTCTCCGGATAGAACACCCCGCGCCAGGGTTCGAAGGTCCAGCCGCCGATGCCGATGAAGATATTGCCGGATTTTTTGGACGCGGTTTTTGCTTTGGCCACGGGAGGATCTCGGATGACGGGAGGAGGGCCTCCATCCTAATCAAACCGGTTGTGATTGGCCAGTTGCGACGTCCCGTCTAAGCTCGCGACGGGATCTGCGAAAAATGGAGAACAAGATGCGGATGCTGATGGTGGGAGCGGCGCTCGTCATGATGACATCTGCTGCCATGATATCTTCAGTCATGGCCGACGATGACGATGCCAAGGGTGCGCAGAAGCTCGCCATGCAGGGCCGCGACGATTATTGGCATTGCCTGGCGCGGGAATATTCGCGCGACGGCAATCAGGGCCTGTCGGAACAGGATTTTGGCCGCTCCGTCGCCGGAGCCTGTCCGTCGGAGCGACAATACTACCGGGTGGCACTGCTCGATTATCTCACCACGCAATATCCAGATATTGATGCCGGCGCCCATCTCGCGACCGCGAACAGGGCGGTGGAGGCGGCGCAAAAGGACATCGTGATGGCCTTCGTCAAGCACAAGCCGCCGCAGAAATAGCCCCCTGGGCTGGCGCCTCCGGCAAGCCCTTCCGGCAGCGCGCTCATCCATGGTATTACTGAGCGCATCTGGAACAGGGATGGGTTTCCATGTCGTCTGAGTCGGTGGGGGGCATTTTGGGCGCGATCGTCGCGGCGATCGTGCTTGCGGTGGCCGTCGTTTTCGGGCCGATCGGCCAATACGGCAAGCCGCCCAGGCCCGCGAAAGTCGACCCGGCCGCCGTTACAGCGCCGGCGGCCCCTGCCGCGCCCGTGCCGCGAGGGCCGGTGATCAAGGAAGTCCCGAACCAATAAGGGCGTGAAAAAGGCCTCTTTCGCCCCTTGTAAAGCGGCGTTGCCGTTCCCATTTAGCCTCTAACGGCGACGTTGAGCGAAAAACTCCGGCGCTGGAACGACCTTGGAATAGCATAGGCTGCGCCGGATGTACGCGCGGCCCGCCGTTCCGGGGTCGTTGGCATTTTTGGGCCCCTTTTGGGCCGCTCCCCAGACAAACCCCGGCTCGCTGGCGCAAGTTCTTGTCAGCACAAGTTCTTGGCAGCACAGGACGCGGCGGATATACGCTGCCGTCATGAATGAAGCGATCAGACCGGGCTCCGACGTCCCACAAGCGGCTTTGCCGGCGCCCGAATTGTCGGTCGTCGTCCCGACCTTCAACGAGCGCGACAATGTCACGGTGCTGTACCGGCGGCTGGAGGCAGTGCTGGCCGGCATCGCTTGGGAGGTCGTGTTCGTCGACGATAATTCACCTGATGGCACCTGGGACGTCGTGCGCGCGCTGGCCCAGCGCGACAGCCGCGTGCGCTGTGTCCGCCGCATCGGCCGCCGCGGCCTGTCGGGGGCCTGCATCGAGGGCATCCTGGCCTCCAGCGCGCCCTATGCGGCCGTGATCGACGCCGATCTCCAGCACGACGAGACGCAACTGCCGAAGATGCTGTCGCTGCTCGCGAGCGGACAGGCCGAGCTCGTGGTCGGCAGCCGCTACATCGAGGGCTACAAGAGCGAAGGCTTCAACAAGCAGCGTGCCGGCGCCAGTGCACTGGCGACCGAGGTCGCAAGGAAGATGCTGCGGGTCGAGATCGCCGATCCCATGAGCGGCTTCTTCATGGTTCGCCGCGACCGTTTCGAGCAGCTGGCGCCGAAACTTTCCGTGCACGGCTTCAAGATCCTGCTCGACCTCGTCGCAAGCGCCAACGGCACCTTGCGCGCCATCGAAATCCCCTACACGTTCGGTGAGCGCCAGCACGGCGAAAGCAAGCTCGATTCCATGGTCGCGCTGGATTTTCTCGGCCTGGTGCTGGCGAAGTTCACCAACGATGCTGTCTCGTTACGCTTCCTGCTGTTCGCGATGGTCGGTGGGATCGGCCTCGTGGTGCATCTCACGACGCTGTTCATATCGCTCGAGCTGTTCAAGGAGCCGTTCGCGGAAGCGCAGGCCTCCGGCGCCATCGTCGCAATGACCAGCAATTTCGTCCTCAACAACTTCCTCACTTATCGCGACCAGCGGCTGAAGGGCTTTGCGCTGCTGCGCGGCCTGATCGCGTTCTACGTCGTGTGCAGCGTCGGCCTGCTCGCCAATGTCGGCGTCGCCTTCTCGGTCTATGACCAGGAGCCGATCTGGTGGCTTGCTGGTGCGGCCGGGGCGCTGATGGGCGTGGTGTGGAACTACGCGATGTCCGGACTGTTCGTCTGGCGCAAGAAATAGCTCACGATGGGCGGGGCTGACGCGCGGATCGTCCGCAATACGGCGCTGGTGATCCTTGCGCTGGTCGGCTTGCGGCTCGTCGCAGCCGCATTCACGCCGATCACCTTCGACGAAGCCTATTACTGGATGTGGTCGCAGAACCTCGCCGGGGGATATTACGACCACCCCCCGATGGTTGCCTACGTCATCCGCGCCGGCACCCTGATCGCCGGCGATACCGAACTCGGCGTCCGCCTGGTCTCGATCCTGCTCGCGCTGCCGATGAGCTATGCGGTCTATCGCTCCGCCGCGATCCTGTTCGGCGGTGCGCGGGTGGCGGCGACCAGCGCCATCCTGCTCAACGTGACGCTGCTGGCCTCGGTCGGCACGCTGATCGTCACGCCCGATGCGCCGCTTCTGGTTGCCTCCAGCTTCGTGCTGTTCTTTCTCGCGAAAGTGCTGGAGAGCGGCCGCGGCGTCTGGTGGCTCGCGGTCGGCGCAGCCGTCGGCGCGGCGCTCCTGTCGAAATACACCGCGATGTTTTTTGGGCTGGCGATCCTGATCTGGATCGCGGCCGTGCCGAAACTGCGGCACTGGTTTCTCTCACCCTGGCCGTATCTCGGCGGTTTCGTTGCGCTCGCGCTGTTCGCGCCGGTGATCCTCTGGAATGCCGATCATCAATGGGTCTCGTTCGCAAAGCAGCTCGGGCGCGCCAGGATCGAGGATTTTCGTCCGGTCTTCATTGCCGAGCTGATCCCGACCCAAATCGCGTTCGCAACCCCGCTGGTGTTCATCCTCGGCGCGATGGGGCTGCACGCGCTGACCTGGCGCCGGGCCGGCGCGCTGGCCTCGCGCGTGCTGATCGAGACGATGTTCTGGACCATCGTCATTTATTTCGTCTGGCATTCCCTGCATGCCCGCGTCGAGGCCAACTGGTTTGCGCCGGTCTATCCGCCCTTCGTCATCGCGGCGGCCGCCGCCACCAATCTCGTGCAGTGGAAGCCGCGTCAGCGCCGCCTGGTGGATTTCTGCCTGCGCTGGGCCGCACCCACCGGCATCGTGATGTTTTCCGCGCTGATCGTGCAGGCCAATACGGGCTGGCTGTCCGGCTATCGCCGCGATGCGACCGTGCGCAGCGTCGGCGTCGGCTGGCGCGAGCTCGCCGCCGAAATCGAAGCGGTGCGCACCCGCAATGGTGCAACCTGCGTGCTTGCGCCGGACTACGGCACGACGGGCTGGCTCGCCTTCTATCTGCCGCGCGGCAGCTGCGTGGCGCAGCAGAACCAGCGCATCCGCTGGGCCAACATGCCCGAGCCCGATCCAAAGCTGCTTGCGGGCAAGCTGATCTATGTCGACGAGCTGCGCTCTGACGGCCATCCCGCCGTCCACGACCTCTTTGCGAAGGTGACGCAGGTCGCGCAATTGCAGCGCAAGCGCGGCCCGCTCGTGATCGAGACTTATGCCATCGATCTGCTCGAAGGCGCCAAGGGCGACGTGCTGGATCGCTCGCCACCGCCGGAAGCGCGGTAGCTCTTCGTCGGGACGACGGCGAAGGTTCAGTCGATCATCTCGGCCTTGGTCGCGGCTTGGTTCGGCCTGTCCTGGTCGCGCCAGAACCAGACGGTCACGACGCCGGAGCGGCCGCGGACCTGCGTCAGCAGGGGGCCCGACAGAACGCCGTCGGGAGCGCCCTGGAAGTCGGCTGCATCCAGCAGCGTATCGCTGAGCGCGAGCCGCGCGCCGTTCTGGACGGCGACCTCCATCAACCGACTCGCGACGTTGACGGTGTCGCCCGTCGCCGTGATGTGCTGATGGTTTTCGCCGAGGCGAGAGGCGACGATCGGGCCGAAATGCGCGCCGATCTTGAAGCCGAGCTGATCCCGCATCGCAGGCGGCAACGATGCGATCCAGCGTTCGACGCCGCGATGCAGGTCGATCGCGCATTTCAGCGCGCGTGCGGCGTCGTCGGGCATCGCGCCGGGCAGGCCGAACAGGATCATGGCGCCGTCGCCGAGAAAGCCGCTGATCATGCCGCCGCAATCGACCGCGGTCTTCTCGATCAGCGCGTGAAACGCCTTCAGAATGTCCTGGAGTTCGCCCGGATCGATCCGCTCGCTCAGCGCCGTGAAGCCGGAGAGATCGATGAAGAGCATTGCTGCGTCCTGCCGGACGGGTGTTGACAGGAAGTTCGGATCGCGCGCCAGCCACTCCTGCACGGCCGGCGCCTGGAATTGCGCGAGCGACCGGCTCTTGGCGGCGAAATATTGCGTGCGGCGGCCTCCGGCCCACAATTGCACGCCAGCAAAGACCGCAACCGGCGGCACCGCGGCGGCGAGCGTGGTCGCGGCGTTCAGCCAGACGCCGTGCGTAAACGCGAACAGATTGAGGCCGGCCCAGGCGATCATCACCGCGGCCGCAGCGACGATGCCTAGCGCGCTGCGCCGCCAGGCGAGCAGGCCCACCAGCAGCATCGGCAACAGGATCGCGATGAGCGCGTCGGCGATGTGGACCTTGCGGTCGCGCACGATGCTGTCGCCGGCGACGAGATGGGTGATCGCGGTGGAGACCACTTCGACGCCGGGCATCAGGGAATCGAACGGCGTTGGGTAGAAATCACCGCCGCCGGCGACCGAGGCGCCGATCACGACGATCCGGTTCTCGATCGCCGCACGACTTAACGTGCCGTCGAAGATGCTTTGCGCGCTGACGGTGCGGATGGTCCGGCGCGGGCCGTAATAGGTGATCGGCAGCGCGAAGTCGGTATCGGTGGGCACTGCGCGGTCGCCGAGCATCAGATGGTCCGGCGCGATCGTCAGCGACTTGTCGAGCGCGCGCGCCGCGACCCGCAACGGGAATGACAGCTCGACCTTGTCGCTGGTCCGGAACAGCATCGGCACCGAAAGCGGCGAGCCAGACTGGCCGGTCGCAACGTTGACGACGCCGACCTCGGCATGATCGGCGAACGCCGGCAAGGGCAGCAGGAATCGTTCCGCCTGCGGTAGGGCGGCGAGGGGGCCTTGGCCGCTGGTCTCCACGGTCTCGCTGGCGGACGGGAAGATCGCCGCGGCGGCAAGGACCATGGGACCCGTAGCCAACGTATTTGCCAGCGTGGCGTCGCCGATCGCAGCGCTGCGGTCGACCAGCAGCAGGTCGATCGCGACGACCTTCGGCTTGAACTGCACGATGGTGTCGACGACGCGGGCGAGATCGGCGCGCGGCAACGGATAGCTGCCGCCGCGCTTCACGACGGTGTCGTCGATCGCGACGATGGTGACGAGATCGGGCGGGACCCGCACGCCGCGGACCTGCGTCCGCCAATCCGTTAGCGTCGCCTCGAGGCGATCGAGAAAGCGCAGACGACCGTTGGCGTGGCCGCCATAGATGCTCGCGCCCCACAGCGCGGTGAGGACGAGTGCCATCAGGATCTGAACGCGTCGGCTACTCATGTGGTCGTGTGCAATTTTCTCTATCGTCCAAATGCTGTTGGCCGAGCCCCGGTGATCCGAACTTATGGCCTAGTCTATTGACCTAGTCTTGTCATCAATGCGTCGACGCGCGGCTGACCCCATGTCTTCACCGTCAACGGGCCTGTCGCTTCCACATCGACGCCTTCGCCGCGGCCCAATACCACGCCGCGCCCGCCGCTCCTGCGGCTCACGCCGACACGACCGTCGGCGACGAACACGGACGTCTTGGCCTCTGCGACATCGACCGCCCATTTCGTGCCGCGCACCGCGGCGATCGCCTGCGGCGTCAGCACCTTGAAGGGGGTGCCGCCGGGCTTTTTGGGCACCTCGACCAGCAGTGCTTTGCTGCTCAACTCCACGGAGTCTATATGTCCGTCGCGGTTGGCGTCCTTAAGTTTAAATCTGGCGCCGCTTTCCGCAACGATCGTGATGCCGTTGTCGCAGCGCCAGGTCTGCGTACCGGCAGCAGACGGCGCCGCCGTACAGCCAACATTGGCAGCAGGCTGGGCAATCGCATGTCCGATCAACAGAAACGACCCCGCCAGAGTGAAAAACCCTGCGCGCACGAACTCTCTCATGCCAGCCTCCGTTTGCGTGCTCGGCACAGTTCAAGGCGATGTTGATACGGCACCGTATCACACGCGGAGGCTGCTGAAAAGTGCCGCTCTCGCAGCTATTTCCTTGCTGCGGCCTTTTCCAGCCTGCCGCGATCAACTTTCGGTCAAGGCGCAGTGCCGCGCGAGCGCCCGGTGCGATGCGCGAGCGGCGTGCCACGAGAGGTGGAAGCGGGCTATTGCGCACCAGCCTCACGCAATGATTCCCCGTTAACGTCCGGGTATTGGAGACCACGAAAACGACTTGGTTGGTGCGTTTAGAGATGCGGCCGGGGACGTCCGATGACGGTGCCGAACCGGCCGAGAATTATGGTTAACAGCTTCGCCTAAGTCCGTACTTCTGCGGGCTTTTATCTCGAAATGGGACGACGTGAACGGGTTGCCTCACATCCGCCCGAACTTAATCCGCATTTAACTAAAAGTGGCCCTAATGACGCTCCGACCCTCTGCGAAATGCTGTTCCCGGATCGTGACCAGCGGCGCTTCGAAGGGGGACTGAGTGACACCGTTCTGGACGCAAGGCGAATGAGTACGAGTATCGCTGCGCAAGGCATCGCGGCACGAAAGTCCAAAGGGTTCTCGAGCACTTCTTATCGGAAGCCTTCCCGGAAAATGACCACCCAAAACGTGCTTGGCGCCGCCGTGATCGGCTGCGTCGTGATTGGCGCCGGCTGGACCATCTACAGCAACATCTTTGCCGCCAGCGTCTATCCGACCGTCGGCAGCAGCGGCTACGACGAGCCCGTGATCAAACGGGCGCCCAGGCTCGCGCTGCGCGAGGCCGGTGAGGCCGTCAAGGACGCCTTTGCGCTCTTGCCCGACCGCTTGCAGGTGGCAGCGCCGATCTCGCGCGAGATGTTCAATGATCGCTTTGCCGCGGCTGCGACCCAAGGCGTGACATCGAATGCGGCCAGCGCCGCACCCGCAACCAAGGTCGCCGAAGCCAAGGACGCGCCGAAGCCGAGCGTAATCGCGAGGGTCGCGGAAGTCCTGAAGCCAGGTCCCGCCAAGATCGCTGATGCTGCGAAGTCCAAGCGCGGCGCTGACGCGCCGGTGCAGCTGGCCTCGGCAGATCCGGCCGAGATCGTGCCGGCGCCTGAGGCGAAGCCAAAATCGATTGCCGATCGCGCCAAGGCTGCGGTGATGTCGATTACCGGACCGCGCCAGTCGATGGTGGAAAAGCTCTGGGGCAAGCGCGAGCCGTCCGGCGGGCTGCTCGCCTATGCCTCGGCCGACGCCAGCGTGACCGCGTCCATCGCGCCGAGGGAGCAGAACCCCATGCTCGGTGGTTCGGCGCCCTATGAGCGCGACACCGCGGTCTACGACATCTCCGCTAAAACGGTTTACTTGCCCGACGGCACCAAACTCGAGGCGCATTCCGGCCTCGGCTCCAACCTCGACGACCCGCGCTCCTCGCGCGTCCGCATGCGCGGCGTGACGCCGCCGCACATCTACACGCTGAAGCCGCGCGAGGCACTGTTTCACGGCGTGCCTGCGCTGCGCCTGACCCCGATTGGCGGCGAGAGCGCGATCTACGGCCGCGACGGCCTGCTCGCGCACACCTTCATGCTCGGGCCAAACGGCGATTCCAACGGCTGCGTGTCGTTCAAGGATTATTACGCGTTCCTCGACGCCTACCGCAACAAGGGCATCCGCAAGCTCGCGGTGCTGGCGCGGGTGGACTAGCTTCAGTCAATTCGAGATCACGCAAAAGGGCCGCTTGCAGCGGCCCTTTTCTGTTTCGCTCGCGGGTGCGTTTTAGCCCGGCCAGCACTGCCCGCCGCCGTCGATCCGCAGCACCTGACCGGAAACGAAGGCGCCCATGGGACCGGCGAAAAACTCGACAACGCGCGCGACCTCGTCGACGGTCGCGATGCGGTCGAGTGTGCCGGTCTCGACCATTCGATCCGGGTCCACCGCGCGCGTGCCGAGAAAGCGGCCGGTACGGGTATCCCCGGGCGCGATGCAATTGACGGCGATGTCGTAGGGGCGGAGCTGGTCGGCCAGGCATCGCGTGTAATGGGTCACCCCGGCCTTCGACACCGCATAGATCGAGCCCTGGGTACGCCCCTTGAACGCGGCGACGGAGCCAAGCGTGACGATGCGGCCGCGCCGGCGCTCCATCATGCCGCGCGCGACCGCCTGGCATGTCAGGATGGTGGAGAGCAGATTGCGCTCCAGCACCGCGCGCACATCCGCCTCCTTGATGTTCACCGCATCGTTCGGATCGGGCTTGCCGCCGCCAGCCGCGATATCGCCGCCGGCATTGTGCACGAGGATGTCGATCGGGCCGAGTGCCGCTTCGGTCTCCGCGATGACGCGTGCGATGTCCTCGCCCTTGGTGAGATCGCCGAGCACGCGCTGGCTGCGAACGCCGAATTCGCGGCCGATCTCGGCGGCGACCGCGGTAAGCGTGGTGCCCTCGCCATACTCGGCCGGCCCGTTCTCACGCATGCCGTGGATAGCGACGTCAGCGCCGAGCGCGGCAAGCTTCTCTGCAAAAGCGCGGCCGAGCCCGCGTCCCGCGCCGGTCACCAGCGCAACTTTGCCTGCCAGAAGCTTGTTGGTGTCATGCGATGTCATGATCTTGTTCCTGTTGTGAATGTCAGTCTGCTGCGAGGTCGAGGCCGATCGCCAACGCCTGCACGAGGCACATCGGTGCGACAAGCGTACGCAGCGCAGGCTCAGGCATATCCTGGATCTCGAACACGACGCTCGCGCCCTCGACGATCGGGCTCAAAAGGCTGTCGGTGATGGAAATCGTGGGCACGCCCCGCGCGACGAGTTCAGGAAACAACCGCGCCGTATCCGGATAGTAATTTCGGAAGCTGATCGCGACCAGCGCGTCGTCTGATGTCGCCGCGTGCGACTGCTCGTGGATGCTGCCGCCAAGACCGTCGAGCAGGACGACGCGCCGTCCGAGCTTGCGCAGCACGTAGGCGAGGTGGATCGCAACCGGGAACGAGCCGCCCAGACCGAGCAGATAGATATCACGTGCCTTGGCAAGGATCGCGGTTGCGGCGTCGAGTTCACGCGCATGGACGGATTGGCTGAGCGTGACCAGCGCTGATTGGGCTTCCGAGACGAAGCGCGACAATACCGCGGCCGGCTGGCGGCCGAGCACTGACTTCTCCTGGCTCTTCATGCGGGCGAGGCGCGACTTGTAGCTCGGCGCGACGCCGGCAACGAGGCGTGAGCGGAACACCTGCTGCATCTCGGTGAAGCCGCCGAACCCGAGCGCATGCGCGAAGCGAACGATTGCCGACGGCGGCACCCCGGAGCGCTGCGCCACCTCCGCCACGGTGCCGAGCGCGACGTCGGTCGGGTGATCGAGCACGAACTCCGCGATCTGCTGCAGCCGGCCGGACAGCGCCCGGTGCCGCTGCGCAATCGCGCCGCGCAGTTCGTCATAACTCATGGCGCCAGCCGCCTTGTTCATCGAGTCGGATCTCCGGATCGGTCGCCTGTTTAACGGCATTTCATCGTTTGGATCAAATATTCTACTTTACATAAGAGATGGAATGAATATTCTAATCCCACAAAAAAGCAAAAGACTTCGAAAACGGGAGGACACGATGAGAGGGCGTCAGATCTCACGGCGAAGCGTTCTGAAGGGCAGCTTGATGGCGAGTGTCATCGGCGGCACCGGCAGCTTCTTTGGGCCGTGGAGGGAGAATCATGCCTGGGCGCAAGGCGCCAAACCGATCAAGCTTGGCCTGACCTGCGATGCCAGCGGTCAATACGGCAACAGCGGCCAGGATGATTTCCGCGGCATCAAGATGGCGATCGACGAGATCAACGCCAAAGGTGGCGTACTCGGGCGCCAGGTCACGTTCATCACCGCGGACACCGAGACGACGCCAGCCACCGGCAGCCGCGTCGCCGAACGCTTCATCACCCGCGAGGACTGCACCATCCTGATCGGCGCGCTGCATTCGGGTGTCGCCAACGCCATCACGCAGGTCGCCAGCAAATACGGTGTGATCTACATGAACACCAACTCCTCGGCGCCGAGCGAAGCCGGGGAGAATTGCTCACGCGTGAAATTCGTCTGGGACGGCAACGGCACCAATTTTTCCAAAGCGTCGGTCAAGAACGCGGTGGACTCCATCGGCAAGAACTGGATGCTGCTGACCAACGACTATGTCTGGGGTCACACGACGTCTGCCGCGACAAGAACGCAGGTCGAGAGCGCCGGCGGCAAGATCCTCGACAATCTGCTGGTGCCGCAGAACACGCGCGACTTCACCGCCTACCTGCTGAAGATCCAGCAGGCCAAGCCCGACGTTGTGGCGACCGCGGTTGGCGGCGACGACATCAAGGCATTGCGCGAGCAGGTGGCGCAGCTCAAGCTCGACGGCAAGCCGGCCTGGATCAACAACCAGCAGGACTGGCCCGACGTGTGGGGTGCGCCCGACAGCCTGTTCGGCGTGTTCGGCACGACCTGGTATCACAAGCTGCCGCTGCCCGGCGTCGCCGAATTCGTCAAGAAGTGGCAGGCCGCCAACAAGGACGGCCCGATCCCGGTGCCGGGCAATGTCTCCTACAACGGCTACATGTCCACGCGCGAACTGCTTCGTGCGATCGAGCGGGCTGGGTCGACCAACAACGTCAAGATCATCAAGGAGCTTGAGAACCTGAAGGTCTCGGCGACCGACCGCATGCAGCATTTCGACGCCTATATGGATCCGATGACGCACCAGATGCAGCAGGCGATCTACCTAGCGCGACGCAACGCCAAACCGGCCGACAATACCGATCTGTTCGAGATCATCAGCTGGACGGAGCCGAAATCCGCCGCTGACGATGCGGCACCTGGCAAGTGCAAGCTCACGCCCTACGACCAGGTGCCGACCGTCGACTCCTAGAGACGGCGCGTCACGTCGCAGAACGAGCGGCGCGCAATCTCGCGCGCCGCGCACCGGGACCATCAGCGTCCCGGGTGACACATGCCAGTTGCGAGAGCCAAAAACCTTGTTCGACCTTCTTCCGCATCTCCTGAACGGCCTGACGCTCGGCCTGCTGTTCGCGCTGATCGCGCTCGGCTTCATGCTCATCGTCGGGCTGATGGAGCAGATCAACCTCGCGCACGGTTCGCTGTTCGCGCTCGGGGCTTATGTCGCCATGCAGCTCACCGGGCCGCGCCCGCCATTGCCGGCGGAACTTGCGAAAGCGTGGCTGGCGCTGCCGCTCGGCTGGCGCTATGCCGCCACGTTGGTCATCGCGCCCGTGATCGTGAGTTTGGTCGGCATGCTGATCGAGCTCTGCATGCGGCGCACTTACGGCAAGGATCCGCTGTACGGGCTGCTCCTGACCTTCGGCGCCGCGATGGTGATCGAAGAGATGATCCGCCTGGTCTGGGGCACGCGCGATTACGTGCTGCAGGTGCCGTCCGCCATCAATGGCGGCTTCCTGTTCGGTGACCTGATCTGGTCGACCTATCGCTTCTACGCAGCGGGCATCTCCGCCGGGGTCATCGGCCTGGTCTGGCTGTTGATCGAAAAGACCTCGTTCGGCGCGACGGTCAAAGCCGGCGCGCATGACAGCGAGATCGTTCGCGCGCTCGGCATCAACCTGTCACGATTGCGGCTGCTGGTGTTCGTGTTCGGCACGATGCTGGCCGCGATCGCGGGCATCATCGTCGCACCGATCTGGGGCATTCGCCCGCATATGGGCGTCGATGCCGTCATTCCTGCATTCCTGGTGATCGTGCTCGGGGGCGTCGGCAGCTTTTGGGGTGCGGTCGTGGCGGGTCTTTTGGCCGGGCTGTGTGTCGGCCTCGCCGGCGCTTACGCGTCCGAATGGTCGCTGTTGTCGATGTACATCTTGCTTGTTGCCGTCGTGACGTTCCGCGCGCGTGGCCTCTGGGGCAAGAAGAGCGTGCTCGAGGCCTAAAGGGAATGATTGTGGAATCAAAATCTTCACCGGACGCCGCGCGCCTCGTGACGCCGACGATGCTGGTGCTCTGGCTCGTGCTTGCAACGGTGCCGCTCTGGATCACGCGGATCGGGCTCTATCCCTATCTGGGGATCGAGATCCTGATCTGGTCGCTCTATGCGCTCGCGTTCAACCTGGTGCTCGGCACTGCCGGCCTTCCGTCGTTCGGTCATGGTGCGTATTTCGGCATCGGCGCCTACGCGTTCGGTCTCTGTCAGCTCGAAATCGTTGCAAATCTCTGGATTTGTCTGATGGCCGCGGCCGCGGGGGCGGGCCTCGCCGGCGTGCTGGTGGCGCTGTTCATCTCGCACAGGCGCGGCATCTATTATGCCTTCATGACGATTGCCTTCGGCCAGATCTTCTGGACACTGGCGATCAAATCGCACCGGATCACCGGCGGCGAAGACGGCCTACTCAAGATCAAACGGTTGCCGGCCGATTTCGGGCTGGTGTCTTTCGATCTCACCGACAATGTTGCGTTCTACTATTTCGTGCTCGCCGTCTTTGCAGTCGGCACCGCTGCCTTGTGGCGGCTGGTGAACTCGCCCTATGGCCGCGTGGTCGCCGCGATCAGGCAGAGCGAAGTTCGTGCAAGCCATCTCGGCTATAATGTTTGGCTCTACAAGGTCGCGGTCTTTGCGCTGTCGGCCGCGGTCTCGGGCTTTGCCGGCGGATTGTTCGCCATGGCGCAGCTCGCCGCATTCCCTGACGTCATGAGCCTGCATCAATCCGGCTACGTCGTGATGATGACGCTCGTCGGCGGTGGGCTTGTCAGCTTTTGGGGGCCGGTGATCGGCGTGTTTCTCTTCCTGACCGCCCGCGACGTGATCGGCGCGCTGACCAATGCCTGGATGCTCTATTTTGGTCTGCTGTTCATCGCGATCGTGCTGTTCCGCCCCGAAGGCATTGCCGGCGCGATCTCCGCGGCCGTGCAGCAGCACTCACTCGGCGCCTTACGGCAGCGCGGTACCTCGGCGATGCGGCTGCTGTTCGGGAGCGGGCGATGAACATGATCGAAGCCGCGGCCGTTCATGTCCGCTTCGGCGATCGCGTCGTGCTGGAGAGCGTCGATCTCGCGGTTGCGGAGGGCGAGTTTCACGGTGTGATGGGTCCAAACGGCGCCGGCAAGACCACATTCTTCAATGTCCTCACCGGCCGGGTGAAGCCGAACCGGGGCCGGGTCCTGCTCGGCGGCGAGGATGTCACGGGCCTCAGCCCGCATCGCATCGCCGCCAAGGGCATCGCTCGCTCGTTTCAGATCATGACCCTGTTCGACGAATTCTCCGCGCGTGACAACGTCATGATGGGCTTGCCCGAGTTTCGCGCCCGTGGCCACGATGTCGCGCGCGCAGCGGCGGGCGACAGCCGGTTTGCCGCGAAGTCTTCCGAAGCGCTCGCAGCGGTCGGGCTTGCAGACAAGGGCGGCATCCGCGCCAAGGACCTGTCCTATGGCGACCGGCGTGCGCTGGAGATCGCGGTCGCCCTGGCGCAGGCGCCCCGCGTGCTGTGCCTGGACGAGCCGACCTCCGGTCTCGGCTCCGATGGGGTGCAACGGCTCGCAACCCTGATTGCTCGCCTGAAGGGGCGGCTGACCATCGTCGCCATCGAGCACGATATGGAGTTCCTGTTCTCGTTGGCTGACCGCATCTCGGTCATCCATTGGGGCCAGGTGGTGGCGCGCGGAACGCCACACGAACTGCAGCAGAACGAATGGGTGCGGCGCTCCAATCTCGGGAAGTTCGCATGATCCTCGAAGTGGACGCGATCGATACCTTCTACGGCGAGACCCAGGCGCTGTTCGGCGCCTCGCTCGCGATCGAGCACGCCAAGGTGTTTGCGCTGCTCGGCCCTAACGGCGCCGGCAAGACGACCATGCTCCGCTCGATTCTCGGGCTGACGCGTCCGCGCCGCGGCTCCGTTTGTTTCGACGGTCACGACGTCACGCGCGATCCGACCCACGAGATTGCGCGCGCCGGCATCGGCTGGGTGCCCGACGACCGCCGGCTGTGTCCGACATTGACGGTCGCGCGCAACCTGTCGATCGCGCAAAAGCGCACGCGCTTTCGCCACTGGAGCCTCAAGGAGGCCGCTGCGATCTTCTCGCCGCTCGAATATCTCATGGAGCGCGACTGCGAAAATCTGTCGGGCGGCGAAATGCAGATGGTGGCGATCGCCCGCGCGCTGGTCGGCTCGCCGGGACTGGTGCTGTTCGACGAGCCGAGCCAGGGACTGGCCCCGAAAATCGTCGGCGACGTGCTTGCGACGATCCTGCGCATGAAGGACGAGGGCATTGCCTCGCTGGTCGTGGAGCAGAACGCCGAGATCGCGCTGTCGGTCGCGGACCATGCCGCGGTGATCGATCGCGGCCGGGTCGTCTGGAGCGGGGAGGCCGCGGCCTTGCGCGATGACCGCGGGCTTCGTCAGCGCTTGCTGGGAGTACAATAAGTGGCCGCACCGCTGCTCGTTCTCGACGACGTTCGGAAGGTCTATACAAGGGGCCGCGTGATACGCCGACCGTCATTCACGCTGCAGGCAAACCTGTCGCTGGACGAACCTGACATCGTCGGTGTCGTCGGCCCGAATGGCGCCGGCAAGACAACCTTGTTTGAGATGATGACAGGCTCGAACGCGCCGACCTCGGGGCGCGTGCTGGTCGCGGGCACCGATATCCTTGGCGTCAAATATCGTGAGCGCGACCGGCTCGCGATCCACTATCATCAGTCGTATCAGGTCAGGCGCTTCCGCAAGCGCATTCCGTCCGCCTTCCTGGCGCCGTCGCCGACCCGGACGCCGCTG
This sequence comes from Bradyrhizobium sp. WSM1417, assembly GCF_000515415.1. Lineage (NCBI taxonomy): Bacteria > Pseudomonadati > Pseudomonadota > Alphaproteobacteria > Hyphomicrobiales > Nitrobacteraceae > Bradyrhizobium > Bradyrhizobium sp. WSM1417. The sequence goes on along the minus strand of NZ_KI911783.1, from coordinate 5,878,782 downwards.
GTTCACCTGTTCGACGAACCGCAGTTCAACCTGCAGGATGGTTATATCGGCTTCATGCTCGATTTCTTCCGCAAGCTGCGCGACGAGGGCCGGCTGGTCGTGCTCTGCATGCACCCGACCGCCGCCTGGCACCTCGAGATCCTCGCCGAGATCGCCGGACGATTCCTGTTCGTGGCCGGCGGCGGCGTAACACCCATGGCGAATTTTGGCGCGCTCGTCGCAGATCCGCGCTGTCGCGCTTATCTCGGGCCGGACATGACAAAGGCGGCGGACGCGATTTGTCACGAGGCCGTCCACCGCTCGACCTAAAAGGAGAATCCGTTGGCCTATTCGAACACCCAGCTTTTCATTGGCGGCAAATGGCGACCGGCCCATTCGGGGAAGGTGATCGAGGTGCGTAATCCCGCGACCGAAGAGGTGATCGGCACCGTCGCCCATGCCGGACGGTCCGACCTCGACGAGGCGCTGGCCGCAGCCAGCGCCGGCTTCAAGATCTGGCGAAACGTTGCTCCCTTCGAGCGCTGCCGGATCATGCGCAAGGCCGCCGCGATCATGCGCGAGCGCAATGACGAGATCGCACCGTTGCTTACGATGGAGCAGGGCAAGACTCTCGGCGAAGCCAAAATGGAGGCGATGGCCGCCGCCGACGTGATCGAGTGGTTTGCGGAAGAAGCCAAACGCGCCTATGGCCGGCTGATCCCCGCGCGCGGGCCGGGCATCTACCAGCTCGCGATCAAGGAGCCGGTCGGCCCGGTCGCGGCGTTCACGCCCTGGAATTTTCCGATCAATCAGGTCGTGCGCAAGCTCTCCGCCGCACTCGGCGCCGGCTGCTCGATCATCGTCAAGGCGCCGGAGGAGACGCCGGCCTCGCCCGCACAGCTGATCCGCGCGTTTGCGGACGCGGGCGTGCCCGACGGCGTCATCAACCTGGTCTACGGTATTCCCTCGGAGATCTCCGAATATCTCATTCCGCATCCGGTGATCCGCAAGATTTCGTTCACGGGCTCGACTCATGTCGGCAAGCAGCTCAATGCGCTCGCCGGCCTGCACATGAAGCGCGCCACCATGGAGCTCGGCGGTCATGCGCCGGCGATCGTTTTCAAGGACGCCGACGTCGCATCGGCGGCCAAGATTCTGGCGGCAGCAAAATATCGCAATGCCGGGCAGGTTTGCATCTCGCCGACGAGGATGCTGGTGGAGGACGACGTGTTCCGTGAATTCGTCGACACCTTTGTCGACAGCGCCAAGTCCTTCAAGGTCGGCAACGGCCTCGATCCCGACTCCAAAATGGGTTCGCTCGCCAACCCCCGCCGCGTCACCGCCATCGAAGGCATGGTGCAGGATGCCGTCGGCAAGGGTGCAAAGCTGGAGACCGGCGGCAAACGCGTCGGCAACAAGGGTCATTTCTTCGAGCCGACCGTGGTCAGCGACGTGCCGAAGGATGCGCGCGCCATGAACGAGGAGCCGTTCGGCCCGCTCGCGCTGATCTCGCGGTTCTCGTCCTTCGACGAGGTAGTGGAGGAGGCCAACCGGCTGCCTTTTGGGCTAGCGTCCTACGCCTTCACCAGCTCGGCCAAGACGGCGGCCGCGATCGGCTCGGCGATCGAAGCCGGCATGATGTCGATCAACAGTTTTGGTCTCGCGCTGCCCGAAGTGCCGTTCGGCGGCATCAAGGATTCCGGCTACGGCTCGGAAGGCGGCACCGAGGCGATGGAGGGCTATTTCAACACCAAGTTCATCAGCCAGACCGGCGTGTGAACGCTGCACGATGCACGATCAGCGTTTGACGAAGACCAGGCCGCAGGCGCGTGCCTCGTTGCGCTTGCCGGTGCCGCGGGTGCGATCGAACTGCGCATCCACCGTAAAGGCGTAGGGCGAGCCGGGCGCGAGGTTGTTGAGCGTGTAGGTGCTCGCCCCCGTCGTTCCGCGCGCGCTCAAGGTCGTCTTGCCGTCCGCGGGGATCTGGCCGTCGATCTCCAGGCGGTTGACGGCGCCCTGGCTCTGGGCGTCGGCATGAAAGACGCCGTTCGCAACCGTGGCAGACAGGGCCCGGGTGAAGCCCTGTGCCTTGCCGGTAGGCGGGCAGTTCAACGTCACGTCCCAATTGCCGTCGAAGTCCTTCGCGGTACGGGCGTTGCCGCTTGCCGGCGCGAGCGCCACCTTCTGCTTCAGACCTTCAATTCGGGCCTTGGCAAGCGTGGCGAAGATGCAATTCGGGAATCTCGTGAGATGGTCCTCGTAGGCGCCAAGGGTGCCGATGCCGTCCGCGGCCTTCCAGTGCGCCTCTGCTGCCGCGCAAGGGTCAGCCCGGGGGGCAGCTTGTGGAGCCGCTGGCGCCACCGTAACCGACACCGGCCCGTTCAGGTAGAACTTGCCGATGATCGACAGCGACAGTTCCGGGAGCTGGGTCTTGCCGCTGGAATCGTAGACGTCGCTGCTGATGTCGCGAAAGACCTCGCCGATCTCCTGCGGCTCCTCGATGTGCTTCAGGAACGCCGTCGTATAGGGGCTGTTGCGGCCGTTGCCATCAGCCGCCGTCTGCCCGGACTGGGTTGAGAAGGATACGATCGTGCCGCGTGGTGCTTCGACTTTCGACAAGCCCCGCCCGATCGAGGCAGCGCGCGTCATGCCGGCGGAGCGTTTCAAGGTTTCGGCCAGCGGATTGTCGCGGCAGGAATCGAGGATGAGGATGCGCAGGTTCTTGGCCTGCTGCAGATCGTTCACGATATCGTCGACCCGCACGAAGCGCTTCAGATCCGCTTCATCGCTCAGCACGGCGTCGACAGGCATCAGATAGTTCACGCCGTTGTACTGCATCGCATGGCCGCTGTAGTAGAACATGGCGACGTCGGCTTTGCTCGCGGCGCGCGCGAAGCGGATGGTCAGGTCCTGCATATCGGTCTGCCGCAGGTCGATGCCCTGGAGCACTTCGAAGCCGCTGCGCTTGAGCGAGGCGGCGACGTCTTCGGCATCGTGCGACGGATTGGGAAGCTTCGCCGTACTGGCATAGGCGCCGTTGCCGATCACCAGCGCGACGCGCGTTTCCGCCGATGCAGGTCCAGGGCACAGCCAGCAGGCGAGGAGGGCGAGGCAGAGTTTGGCGAGACAACGTCTGGCAAGGCGAAATCTGGAAAGAGCACGCATGAATGCCTTCCAAGGAAATGTCGAAAAATATCCCTCCAGATTAGCGCATGCCGCGCCGACATCAATGCCCTGCCAGAGAAAACGCTCGGATTTCCCGGCCGTGACATCCTGTCACGCTGGGCTCGCCGCCATCGTCTTGCGCACGGCCATTTCGGCCGCAATCGCGTCGCGCACGGCTGGCCGCGCCTGCATGCGCGCGAGATAGGCCGACAACGATGGCCATTGCGCGATGTCGATTCCCGCCGGCCGGAGCAGCAGCAAAGCCCAGGTGAGGTGGGCATCCGCGACGGTGAAGCTGTTGCCGACGAGGAATTCGCGGTCCGCCAGATGCGTGGCAGGCATCGACAATGTCTGCGCTATCCTTGCACGCGGCTTGGCGAGCGAGGCGTCGTCCTTGTACCAGAAGGTTGGAAACAGGAACGCCTTGTGGATCTCGGCCCCGACGAAGCTGAGCCATTCCTGAAGCCGATAGCGGTCGGGATCTCCGAACGCGGGTGCAAGGCCCGCCTGCGGCTTCAGATCAGCGATGTATTGCAGCACCGCCGCGCTTTCGGTCAGCCGTTCGCCATTCTCCAGCACCAGGACCGGCACCGCGCCCTTCGGCGAAATTGCGCGAAAGTCGCTGCCGTTTTCCACGACCTGCTTGGTCTGGAGATGGACCGGATGATAGCGGGCATCGAGGCCCGCTTCCATCAGCGCGATGCGGCTCGCAAGCGAGCAGGCCATCGGGGAGAAATAGAGTTGCAGCATCGCCCACGCTCCCTCAGGTCAGCGCCTCGGTTTGCGCGATGATCGCAAACCGATCCGACAATTCGGCCAGGGCGACCTCGTGGATGGTCCTTGCGGAGAGCGCTCCGCCGCAGCCGTCGGGAAGATCGCGTGTGGCGCAGGCATCGGCTGCGATCGTCGTGCGCAGGCCGAGGTCGAGCGCGGCGCGCGCGGTCGAGCTAACGCACATATGGGTCATGAAGCCGGCCAGCACGATGTTGTTGCGTCCGGTTGCGGCCAGTCGGACCTGAAGGTCCGTGCCGGCAAAAGCGTTCGGCAGCGTCTTTTCGATCACGGCTTCGCTGGCGAGCGGCGCCAGGTGCCTGACGATCGCGCCGCGCGCGGCCTCGCGGTCGAACAGACTGCCGGCACGTCCCTTGTGCGCGATATGGAAGATCGCAGCACCGCTCGCCCTCGCGCGGGCGAGCAGGCGTGCGGCGGCGGCGATCGCGGGCTCCGCATCCGGCAAGGCAAGCGGGCCGGCGCAATATTCATTCTGGATGTCGATCAGCACGAGGCAGGAATCGGCGAGCCTGGGCGAATTGAGATCGGCGCCGGACAATTCAAGCAGGGTTTTTGGGGCGGTCATGCGGGTCGGGCTTTCCTGGCGGTATCGGATGGCACGACACTAGCGCGGCGGCGGCCTGCCGATGTGCAGGACTATTGCAGCATATGGCTGCAAATTTGCAGGTGCCGCTCGTGCCTGCTAGGCTCATCGCCATGAACTGGGACGATCTGCGCATCATTGCCGCGGTCAGGGACGAGGGCACCTATGCCGGCGCCAGCGCGCGGCTGCGCATCGACGAGACCACCGTCGGCCGCAGGCTCGCACGCATCCAGCGCGATCTCGGCGTGCCGCTGTTCGATGCGGTGGACGGCCAGCGTCGGCCGACGCGGCATTGCGAGGCGGTGCTGGCGCATGTCGAGGCGATGGCCGCACATGCCGCCGAGATCGGTCGCGTCGGCGAGAGTCTGGCGGGCCCGGTGGGACGTCTGCGTATCGCCTCGACCAACACGGTCGCCGAGGAGGTTCTGTCGCCGCGCGCGAGTGACTTCCTGCGCGCCAATCCCGGCCTGACGCTGCAATTCCTGACCTCGAGCGAGAACGTCAAGTTCTCGCGCTGGGAAGCCGATCTCGCTATCCGGCTGCGCAAGCCCGACAAGGGCGACTTCGCGATCTCCAGGCTCGGTGACGTCAAGCTCTATTATTTCGAGCCTGTTGCGACCGAGGGCGAGCCGGTGCTGTGCGCCTATCCGGACGAACTCGGTGCCATTCCCGAGATGCAGTTCCTGCGTATGAAGCAGGCCCATGCGCGCTGCGTCACCGACAACGTTCGCGTCATCCGTAACCTGATCCGCGCGCATCAGGCCGCGGGCGTGTTGCCGGAGCACGTCTGCGCCGACTTGCTCGGCGATCGCCGGCTGCGCGCCACACTGCTGCCTGGGCGCCGCGACGTCTGGCTGCTGGTGCAGAACCATCTCAAGCGCGATCCGGCGACGCGGCTCACCATCGAATGGATCCGCCGCTGCTTCAGCGATCTCGCGCGCGGCTGATTGCGGCGTGAACGCGATCCGTGCGCGGCGCGACCAAGTTATGGGATTGCGCGCGCGCAAAGGTTGCGTAATCTCGCGACGACCACGGGCTTGATCAGGGCAGGCGCATGACTACTCTTCACGAAACCATCCACCCGCAGGCCAAAGTGCGGGAATGGAAGGCGATCGTCATCCTGATCCTCCTGATCCCGGTGCTGTGGTCGCCGCCGTTTCTGTTTCGCATCTTCCTGTTCCAGCCGTTCAACATCCCGTCCGGCTCGATGACGCCGACGCTGGTCGTCGGCGACTACGTCTTTGCCGCAAAATATGCCTATGGCTATGACCGCTATTCGTTTCCGTTCGCGCCGTCATGGATATCCGGGCGTTTCCGGGCCGCCGAGCCCGAGCATGGCGACGTCGTCGTGTTCCGGACGCCGAAGGACACCTCGGTCGACTATGTCAAGCGCGTGGTCGGGCTGCCTGGTGATCGCATCCAGATGCGGCAGGGCCAACTCATCCTCAACGATCGCCCGGTGACGCGCGTTGCCCTGAAGGCGGTGGTTGCCGGCTCAACCTGCGGCGTGGATGACGGTGCAAAGGCCAAGCGCTGGCGCGAGACGCTGCCGAACGGCGCGTTCTATGTCACGCAGGACTGCGTCGACAACGGCTACTACGACAACACCGACGTCTACACCGTGCCGCCGGGCCATTTCTTCGTGCTCGGCGACAATCGCGACAACTCGAGCGACAGCCGCGTGATGTCGTCGATCGGATTCGTGCCGATGGACAATCTGGTCGGCAAGGTGACGCGGATATTCTGGTCGCTCGACCAAGAGGGCGAGCCGCACATGGAGCGGCTGGGAAAGGTGTGGTGAGGCCGTCCCGTCATTCCGGGCCCGGCGCTGCGCGCCGCTCCGGAATGAGGAGCGGAGAAAACAAAAACCCCGGCATCGCTGCCGGGGTTTCGCATTTCGTATTGTGCCTGAGTGGCTGGATCAGAAGTCCATGCCGCCCATGCCGCCGCCCGGGGGCATCGCCGGACCGGCGCCGCCCTTCTTGGGCAGCTCGGCGACCATGGCTTCCGTGGTGATCAAGAGAGCCGCAACCGAGGCTGCGTTCTGGATCGCGGTACGGACCACCTTGGTCGGGTCGATGATGCCCTTCTTGACGAGATCGACATATTCGCCGGTCTGGGAGTCGAAGCCGTAGGCGTACGACTTGTTCTCGAGGACCTTGCCGACGATCACGGAGCCGTCTTCACCGGCATTGATCGCGATCTGGCGAGCGGGGGCGGAGAGCGCCTTGCGCACGATCTCGACGCCGGTCTTCTGGTCGTCGTTCTTGGTGCGCAGGCCCTTGAGCTGCTCGGAGGCACGGAGCAGGGCGACGCCGCCGCCCGGGACGATGCCTTCTTCCACAGCCGCGCGGGTCGCATGCATCGCGTCATCAACGCGATCCTTGCGCTCCTTCACCTCGACCTCGGTCGCGCCGCCGACGCGGATCACCGCGACGCCGCCTGCGAGCTTGGCAAGACGCTCCTGGAGCTTCTCACGGTCGTAGTCCGAGGTGGTCTCCTCGATCTGCGCCTTGATCTGCGACACGCGCGCTTCGATGTCGGCCTTCTTGCCGGCGCCGTTGACGATCGTGGTGTTCTCCTTGTCGATCATCACCTTCTTGGCGCGACCGAGCATGTTGAGCGTGACGTTCTCGAGCTTGATGCCGAGATCTTCCGAGATCGCTTGGCCGCCGGTCAGGATCGCGATGTCCTGCAGCATGGCCTTGCGGCGATCGCCGAAGCCCGGAGCCTTGACGGCCGCGACCTTCAGGCCGCCACGGAGACGGTTCACGACCAGGGTCGCAAGCGCTTCGCCTTCGACGTCCTCGGCGACGATGACCAGCGGCTTGCCGGTCTGCACCACGGCCTCGAGCAGCGGCAGCAGCTCGTTCAGCGAGGAGAGCTTCTTCTCGTTGATGAGGATGTAGGCGTCGTCCATCTCAACGCGCATCTTGTCGGCGTTGGTGACGAAGTAGGGCGAGATGTAGCCGCGGTCGAACTGCATGCCCTCGACGACGTCGAGCTCGGTCTCGAGCGACTTGGCTTCCTCGACGGTGATGACACCCTCGTTGCCGACCTTCTTCATGGCGTCGGCGAGGAACTTGCCGATCTCCGCGTCACCGTTGGCCGAGATGGTGCCGACCTGGGCGATCTCGTCGTTCGAGGTGACCTTCTTGGAGTTCTTGACGAGGTCCGCAACGACGGCTTCGACCGCGAGGTCGATACCGCGCTTGAGGTCCATCGGGTTCATGCCGGCGGCAACCGACTTGGCGCCTTCGCGCACGATCGCCTGAGCCAGCACGGTGGCGGTGGTGGTGCCGTCGCCGGCCGCGTCAGCGGACTTGGAGGCGACTTCGCGCACCATCTGCGCGCCCATGTTCTCGAACTTGTCCTCGAGCTCGATCTCCTTGGCGACGGTGACGCCGTCCTTGGTGATGCGGGGAGCGCCGAACGACTTGTCGAGCACGACGTTGCGGCCCTTCGGACCGAGCGTGACCTTCACCGCGTTGGCGAGAATGTCGACGCCGCGAAGCATCTTGTCGCGCGCATCGACCGAGAATTTAACTTCTTTTGCTGCCATCTGGATTTTTTCCTTAGGTATTTAGCTGGATAAGAGAGGGGCGCTTAGGCCGCCTTCTTCTTGGAAGCGGGGACGTCGAGGACGCCCATGATGTCGCTTTCCTTCATGATCAGCAGATCGACGTTGTCGATCTTGACCTCAGTGCCGGACCACTTGCCGAACAGCACGCGGTCGCCGACCTTCAGGTCGATCGGGATCAGCTTGCCTGCTTCGTCGCGGCCACCCGGGCCCACGGCGACGATCTCGCCCTGCGAGGGCTTTTCCTTGGCCGTGTCGGGAATGATGATGCCGCCAGCGGTCTTCTCTTCTGCGTCGATGCGCTTGACCACGACGCGGTCGTGAAGCGGACGGAATTTCATGCAGTTCTCCTAAGCTTTTGGATTAGTAGGGAATTTTGGGTTGTTAGCAGTCTGCGCCCGCGAGTGCTAGCACAGGCACTGCTGAGATAGGGCAGGATTTTGGCGGGAGCAAGGGCTTGTAGCAGAAAAATAGCACTCGGAAGTGCCGCCTGCCAAAATCTCTTTCCATCGTTAATCGCGCTCGGCGCCCGTATTAGCACGGAGCCGCGTCTGCTGCTAACGCATTGAATTTCAACAGCTTGTTAAACTTTTGGGCTTGAGATGGATTGTCAGTTTGCGTCACATTTCACTCATGTGAGCGCATCTCCACCGGGTGGCTCGTAGGGCGCGTACCGGAAAGCCACCCCTTGAATATGCGCTCCTGCAAAGGAGGTTGGCATGGTCTCGCGAGTTGGGGTTGTTTCCGACGACTTCCGGAAACAGGTGCTGGGTTACGGGCTGACGACGGCCGAAATTCTCTACCGGATGCCGGATCATCGCTCGCTGCTCCAGACCTATGTCTGGCAGAACTACGACATGTTTCCGAAATTTCCGGCGCTGACGGATTTCCTGGCGTTCTGGCAGAAGAAGCTCGACGGTCCGCTGTTCTCGGTCACGGTCGCGCATTCCAAGCTGATCAAGCCGGCCGAGCTGCGCGCGGTCGACGGCGTATTCCGGCTGCATTGAAGGCGAGCGCGGTGCTGTGGGGTGGGTTACGCTGACGCTAACCCGTCCTATGATTTCGCATTCCGTGCTAACCTCTCCCCATAACAACAGGGGAGACCGCCCATGGCCAAGAAAGCAAAATCGCGTAGCGCATCGCAGGCGGCGGTGAAGAAGCGAAGCGGGGCCAAACCCGCAGCACGATCCACGGCGCGCAAGGCGGTGGAGGCGAAAGCTCGCGCGACACCGGCCAAGTCATCCGTAAAGTCATCCGTCAAGAAACCGGCGCGGCCCAAGCAGCGCATCGCCATCAGCCATCACCGTGAGGAAGACTTCAAGGCCGACGGTCTGCGCACCTACGCGAAATATCGCGATCTCGGCATCGCCGCCGCGAGCCACGGGCTGGCGCAAGCGCACGTGATCCGGCTGCAAGGCCCCTGCAATCCGGACGAGGTGTCGAAGCTGCACTTCCACGACGTCGAATTCCAGATGGTCTACGTGCTCAAGGGCTGGGTAAAGACCTATATGGACGGAGAGGGCGAGACGCTGATGAAAGAAGGCAGCGCCTGGACCCAGCCGCCGAAGATCAAGCACATGATCCTGGACTATTCGGACGACGTCGAGCTGCTGGAGGTGATCCTGCCGGCGGAGTTCAGGACGGTGGAGTTGAAGGCGTAGGCAAAGCGGAGATCAGCCGCCGTCGTTGCAATAGCGTTTCCACATCGCGCGATAGGCATCGTCCACCGCTTGCGCGTATGAGATTGGGTTGCCGGCGGCGGCAGCCCTGATCTGTCCGGGCAGTTCGCGGCGCAACTTATCGAGCTCGCCGATCTGCGACCCACGGCTCGCTGCGATTTCGACATAGGCCTCATCGCTATCCGCGACCCAGTCCGGCAGGCCCAGTGCGGCGAGGATGGAGCCGGCAGCACGGCTCGGCAGACTATGACCGAGCTTCGCCACGACCGGCACGCCCATCTGCAAGGCTTCCCACGTGCTGACGCCGCCATTCTGCGGGAATGGGTCGAGGCCAATATCGACGCGATTGAACGTCGCCAGATGTTCGTCTCGCGACGTGGCTCCGAGCAGATCGACGCGTTCGGCCGGCAGCCGGCAAGCCGCAAACCGCGCCAGCAGATTGTCGCGGACCAGCTGAGCATCCAGCGCAGTATCCTTGATCAGCAGTCGCGAACCCGCCACCCGCTCGAGAATCCTGGACCAGATTTCCACCGCCTCGTTTGAAATCTTGCTGATGCGGTTGAAGACACCGAATGTGATGAAGCCGTTCGCAATCGCCGGCGTCGGCGCCCGCGCAATCCCGGCCGGCAACGGCGCCAGCGTCACAAAGCACGGCAGGTCAACGATGGTCTCCGCAAACAGATGCCGAACCGCGGCAGGAATCGCGACCGGATCCGAGAACAGATAATCGATCGTTGGCAGCCCGGTGCCGGTGCCGTGGCCCCAGCCATGCACCTGAACTGGAGCCGGCTTGCGCGCAAACACACCGAGGCGGTTTCCACTGGTATGGCCGGACAGATCGATCAGGATATCGACACCATCGGCGCGGATCTGGGCGGCGAGGCGATCGTCGGACCATTGCGAGGCGTCGCGCCAGCGATTGGCGATCCCCTGAAATTCGCGGGTCGTCGCATCCGTTTTCGATGAACAAGCGTAGCACACGATCTCGAACTGTGCCCGATCATGGTGCTGCAGGACCGGCTTGAAAATGAACGCCGCCGAATGTGCATGAAAATCCGACGAGACATAACCCAGCACCAGACGGCGATCCGGATCGCGGCTGTTGTCATGTGGTCCCGCCGCTGCTGAGGCGATCTTCGCACCGATCTGCTCCCACCATACACGTCGCGCTTGCTGATGCTGCGCAACGCTGGCGTCGGCCATAAAGTCGAGGGTGAATATCTTGCTGGAGATCGTGCTCTGATCCGGCTCGATGTCGAGAGCTCTGTCGAAACTGGCGAGCGCTTCGTCGACCCGGCCAAGTGCCGCGAGACATTGGCCGAGCAGGCTGTGGGCCTGAGAGAAGCCGGGATCGGCCGCGAGAGCCTTCTCGCAATCGGACAAGGCTTCGGCAACTTGCCGGGTCAGGAGCAAGATGCTGGCCCGCCAGAGCCATCCATTCGCGTCGTCGGGTGCCAGGGCGATTGCGCGATTGCAATCCGCCATGGCTTCCTCGAATCGCTGAAGCTCCCGCAATGCAACGGCGCGGCTCGACAGCGCCGAGGCATAGTCAGGCTTGATCGATAGCGCGCGGTTTAAGCTTGCGACAGCCTCGTCATAGGCGCGCAGACGGCAGAGCGCCCAACCCCGGCCGTTATGGGCTTCGGAAAGTTTTCCGTCGATTGCGAGCGCCTTGTCGTAGCTCTCGAGCGCTTCCTGGTAGAGTTCAAGGGCCGCGCTTGCGTTACCGAGATTAGACAGGGCCAAGGCGTAGTTGGGTCGGAGGGCGAGGGCCTTTCGATAGCTCTCGCGGGCCTCATTGTGACGTTTTAACCCGTTGAGCGCGACGCCCAGGCTCATATGAGCTTCGGCAGATCGTGGATCCACGGCCACCGCTCGGCTCAGCAGAACTTGCGCTTGCTGATAGTTTTTGGCTTCAGCCTCCAAGGCGCCCAGCAAAATGAAGCGCGATGAATTGGTTGGGCGCGAGCTCCAGGAGTTCGCGATAGCCCGCCTTTGCCTCGCGCAAAAGTCCCGCCTTGTGCAGCTGGAGGGCGCGCGCGAGCAACGGCCCGACCTCGGCTTTTTGCCGTTTCTGAAGTCGGGCATTTTGAAATGCACGCTGGCCTGCGCTGTTGCTCATGAATCAATTCCACCCGAATCTCCTGAAGAGATTAACATGGAAGGATTGTCCGGATTGCGCTGCGCTCCATCGGAGCTGCGAGGGCACCAGCCTCACACAAGCTTCGCGGCGGATCGGTCCACTACCGCTCGAGATAGCCCAGTTCCGCGCTCATGACCTTGCGAGCGTATTCGCTGAAGGCATCGATCAACCGGGCGCGCGCGGCATAAGGTGGATAGAGCAGTGCGATCGTAACGGGGACAGCCGGGTTGAAGGGGCGCGTGATCAGAGCCGCGCCAGAGCTTTCGTCATGCGCGGCAATCGGGTTGATAATGCTGATGCCGAGGCCTGCGGCGACCAGGGCACAGACCGATGCGCCCAGATCGGTCTCCGCAACGATGCGGCGCGTGACGCCCGCCTGCGCGAAGATCGTATCGATGCGATCGTAGAGTGGGCTCCCCGTGGCGAAGGAGATGAAGGCCTCGTCGGCGAAATCGCCAGGGCGCAGCGTCTTCTTCTGCGCAAGACGATGCGTCTTCGGCATGATCGCGACGCAACGCGTCTTGAGCACCGGCTCGACATGCACCCCCGCAACCTCGCCGTAGAGCATTGCCAATCCGGTGTCGCAAAGCCCGGAACTGACCCAGTCGTGCACGGCGCTCGCCGTGCCGGATCGGATCGAGATCATCACATGCGGATAGTCCACCTTGAAGCGTGCCGCGATGCGTGTCAGCAGGCCGCCGGCCAGGCGCGGCATCGCCGCAACACTTAACCGACCCATGCCGAACGAGCGGATGCTGGCTGCGCTGGCCTCCAGTCCCGCCAGGCCGATGAAAGTCTTCTCGACCTCCTGGAAAAAGCGCGATCCATCCACCGTCGGGCGGAGGCGGCCGCCACTGCGGTCGAACAGCGGAAACTGCGTGATCGCTTCCAGCTGTCCGATCAGGCGGCTGATCTGGGGTTGCGAAGTATGCATGCGCTGAGCCGCCTGCGTCATCGATCCCGTCACGAAGACCGCCCGAAAAGCCTCCACATGCTTCAGACCCATGCGTCTGGTCGCCATATCAATTCCGTATAGGAGAGTATGAAACTGGAATTTCATCAGATCGGGCTTTTGGACGATAGTCCAGAGCACGGAGCTGTTCGCACGGAGCTGTCCTGGGGTTGCTCACCCGCCGTGGACGGCGTCACCGGCATTCGCGACAAGAGGGGGACATATGAAAGCGACGATGATCAAGGCACTGGCCGCGGGCAGGCTGGACAAGATCCGTGAGAGCGGCTCGATCACATTGGGGTACCCCGAGACCTCGGTGCCCTTCGCCTATCTCGACAGTAACCAGAAGCCGATCGGTTACACCGTGGAAATCTGTGAACAGGTGGTGCAGGCGATCAAGACGGCCCTCAAGCTTCCCAAGCTCGAGGTTCGCTACAACCCCATAACCTCGGCGACACGTATTCAGCTGCTCGCCAACGGTACGATCGATCTCGAATGCGGCAACACGACCAATAACATCGAGCGGCATAAACTCGTTGCCTTTGCCCCCACCACCTTCGTTGCGCAGGTCGTCCTCGTCGCGCGCAAGGATGGCGGCGTCGATGTCAACGACCCGGCTTCGTTTCGCGGCAAGGCCATCGCCGCCCAGGCCGGCGGTCAGACTTTCAAGGTGATTACGCTGATCAACGCCAGGGAAAATCTCAGCATCACGGTGGTGCCGGCCAAGGACACCGCCGAGACTTTCCTGTTGGTGTCGACGGGCCGGGTGGCCGGCACCGCCAACGATGACGGTCTCGCCTATGCCACGGTCGCCTCCTCCAGAACGCCGGATGACTTCCTGATCGGGAGCAAGAGTCTCGAGACGGCGCCCTATGGTATCGTCCAACCCAAGGATGATCCTGCTTTCAAAAAGATGGTCGACGAGGCCGTGATCGACCTGATGAAGAGCGGGCAGATTGCGGCGCTCTACGACAAATATTTCAATTCACCAATTCCACCGCATGGCCTCAACCTGAAATTCCCGATGAGCGCCGCCCTCAAGCGGGCGCTGGCCAACCCGACCGATTCCGGCGACCCGGCAGTCTACGAATGACGCGACAAGCGCTCTAAAGGTCTCGCAATGGCACAACAACACGACACGAGTCCGGCGGGCGCCGGGTTGCCACCCATCGACCTGCGCAGCGATACCGTCACCAAGCCGACCGAGGCGATGTATGCCCGCATGGCCTCTGCGCCGCTCGGCGATGACGGGCTGGACGGTGACCCCACGGTGCAGGAGCTGGAGGCCGTCGCGGCTGCGGCGTTGGGCAAGGACGCCGGCCTGTTTGTGCCGAGCTGCACCATGGCCAATCTGCTGGCGACGCTGGCGCAGTCCCAGCGCAGCGAACAGATCGTGCTGGAATCGAATGCTCATATGTACACCTCGGAACGAGGGGCGGCGACGTTTACGGGGCAGTTCTATCTCGCCATTGCCGGCACCGCCGGCGCAATGGACCTGAACTTGCTGGAGGATGCCCTGCAGGGCGAAGGGCTCAAGCTCGGGACCGCTCTTGTCGCAATGGAAACCTCGCACAACAACGCGAGCGGCGCCGTATTGCCGCTGGATCATATGCAGGCCGTGCACGCCATGGCCTCGGCCCGCGGTGTCCCGGTGCATCTCGACGGCGCGCGGCTGTTCAACGCCGCCGTCGCCCTTGAAACGGCGCCGGCCGAAATTGCGAGACATTGCGACACGGTTTCTCTGTGTTTGTCGAAGGGCCTGAGCGCACCCGCCGGTGCCGTGCTCGCCGGGCGACGCGCAGTGATCGACAGCAGCCGCAGGTTTCGTCGCATGCTGGGAGGTACGCAGCGTCAGATCGGCGTCCTGGCCGCGGCCGGCCTGGAGGCGGTTCAGGTCATGGGGACGCGTCTGGCGGAGGATCACCGGCGCGCGCGGGTCCTGAGTGATGCGTTGAACGGGATGCATCCAAAGATCAGCGCGACAATCCCGCAGACGAATATCGTGCAGGTTGATGTCTCTCTCTCCGGGCGCGACAGCGCCGTGTGGTCGGGGGCTCTCGAAAGGGCGGGCCTGAGGGCGAGGCCCTGGGGCAGGCGTCGATTGCGTTGCGTGACCCATCGCCATATCGACGATGCGGATATTGATCGCGCGGTCATGGCATTTCGCACCGTGGCTGGAGTTTTGGCTTAGAGAGGGCTTACTCAGCACTCCCACAATCAGCCGATCGTTAGAAGGCGCCCGATCCGTGAAACCGCGCAGTTACCAAACGGATGGCTTCAGCCGTCCGCAGGGCGGGCGGTAACCAGTCGAAAATACCTCTCGCATCAACTCAAGGCTGTGAAAATGCGGGAAATGTTTTCATGGCGACAAACACTTTTGGCCGACGCGGCGTCGTAGCGCCTTCTCCAAGAGGATCATTTCAACCGCGCCGCTTCAACCCGTCGCCGCACCGATCGCTCCCCGGCCCCTGCCCAGTGAAGGGACGCTTTTGGGCGATAACAAGCTTCTGGCCGATATCCCTTTCCTCACCATCGGCCTGATTTTCTGTCTGCTCCTGATCTACGCTCTGCAACGCAGTCTCGCCATGGACATTGGGCCGGACGGCTCGCTCGATGTCCGTTCGCTGATCGCTCAGGGCGCGTCCGGCTACGATCTGGTTGTCGGAAGGAACGAGTGGTGGCGGATCGGCCTTGCGCCGCTTCTGCATGGCAGCAATGGGCACCTCATAGGCAACTGCGTTGCGCTGTTCATCGTCGGCGTCAGGCTGGAGAGCCTGATCGGTCGTGGCTGGTTTTCGCTGATCTTCGTCGCCAGTGCAGTGGCCGGGGAGGCCGGCTCGCTTCTGGGCAACGGCCCCGGCACGGTGAGCGTCGGTGCGTCCGGCGCCATTACCGGGCTCATCGCGGCGCTGTTCGTCGCGAGCTTCGAGCCAGAGGCGGACGCCGAGCAAACAATGTCGAGACTGAAGACGTCGCTCTTCTTTGGTGTTCCCGCTCTGCTGCCGCTTGCCTTTGGAGCCTCCGGCAATGTCAACTATTTTGCCCATGCAGGTGGTGCGCTGGCCGGCGGTGCGCTTGCCATCGTGCCGTGGCTCGCCTTCTGGTCCTATGACAGCCTGCCGCGGAGCACCGGCATGGTGTTGCTCGGAGGATTCGTCGGATCTCTGATCTGCGCCGGCTTCGCCGCCGCTCATTATTCGTCCTATATGGCTGATGCCGTGCAGTATATCCGCGTATCGGAAGTGCCGCCGAGCGCTGGCGAGATGACGAGCCGGTCTTCAGATCTCGTCACCCGCTATCCGAAAGACCCGCGGGCTCATCTGTTCCGTGCGGTCTTCTTCCTTGAAAAAGCGAACCTCAGTGCCGCTGAAACAGAAGCGCGAACTGCCATGTCGCTCGCCGCTTCGGATGTCGCGGGTGGACCGGTGCGCATCGGGGCGCAGGGCTTGATGGCGGTGTTGCTGTGGGCGCAGGGACGAAACGGTGAGGCGAAGGCCATGGCGGTCGAGCCGTGCCGTGCCAAGCTGCCTGAGGTGCGGCGTATATTGCAGAAGTCGAAGTTGTGCGGTCGACCGGAGTGACGAGCGGAGAGAGCTAGCTCAACACCCCCACCACTGCTCCCATCAGACACGTCGTCAGCGTTCCCGACACGATCGACTTCAGCCCGAGCGCATTGATTTCCTCGCGCCGCTCCGGCGCCATCACGCCGAGACCGCCGATCATGATGCCGAGGCTGGCGAAATTGGCGAAGCCGCACATCGCGTAGAGCATGATCAGGCGCGAGCGCGGATCGAGCGTGCCGGGCGGCAGCTTCGAGAAGTCGACATAGGCGATCAGCTCGTTGAGCACGGTTTTCGTGCCCATCAGGCCGCCGGCGGTGATCGCCTGGTCCCACGGCAATCCCATCAGCCAGCACACCGGCGCCATCACGAGGCCGAGCAGGCGCTGCAACGAGATCGCGGCGCCGCCGATATCAGGCAGCAGGCCAAGGATCGCATTGACGAGGTAGACCAGCGCCACCAGCACCAGCAGCATTGCGACGATGTTGATCAGCAGCTCGATCCCCGCGCCGGTCCCTTTCACGATCGCATCCGTCGTGCCGGAGAATTCCATGTCGGGATCTTCCAGTGCGCCGCCGGTGCGCTTGTCGGATGTCTCGGGCACCATGATCAGGCTAACCAGGATCGCGGCCGGCGCGCCCAGCACCGAGGCGATGACGAAATGCGCCGCTGCGTCGGGAATGAGGGGAGCAAGGAGCGTCGCATACAGCACCAGCACCGTGCCGGCGATGCCGGCCATGCCACCGGTCATCACCAGGAATAACTCGCTGCGGGTCATCCGCGCGAGATAAGGCCGCACGAACAGCGGCGCCTCGACCATGCCGAGAAAGATGTTGGCGGCTGTCGAGAGTCCGACCGCGCCGCCGACGCCGAGCGTCCGCTCCAGCAGCCAGGCCATGCCGCGCACGACCGGCGGCAGCACGCGCCAATAGAACAAGAGCGTCGTCAGCACGCTCATGACCAGCACGATCGGCAGCGCCTGAAACGCCAGGACGAAATCGGCACCCGGTGCTTTCAGGTCGAAGGGCAGGGGACCGCCGCCGACATAGCCGAACACGAATGAGGAGCCGGCGCGCGAGGCCGCCGAGATCGCGCCCACGGCGTCGTTGATGGCACCGAAGGCGCGCGCGACGACAGGCACCTTCAGCAGAACGATCGCGGTGACGAAGGTGGCGACGAGGCCGATCGCCGCCTGGCGCAGCGAGGCCGCGCGGCGGTTCTCGCTCAGGACCAAGGCGATCAACAGCAATGCGAAAACGCCGAGTGCCGATTGCAGCCGCAGCATGATGTCCCCAAACCCCGATGATTATGGCCACCCCTGCGTTGCAAACGCAATGCCGGGAGATTGTCGGAGCCTCCCGCTGTTGACAAGCAGGTCCGCGTCAGCCACCCGGAGCAAGTCGACATCATGAGCCGGATAGTCCGAGCGTGACCGAAGAGGCGATGCCAGACCAGCCAATATCGAGAAACCCGCCGGTCAGTGCCCGGGCGCTCCTCTCCCATCGCGCCTTCCTGTTCTTTCTGCTCTCGCGCAGCCTGTCGCGATTCTCCAGCCAGATCGCGGCGGTCGCGATCGGCTGGCAGATCTACGACCTCACCGGCTCGGCCTTCGACCTCGGCATGGTCGGTCTCGTGCAGTTCTTGCCCACGGCACTGCTGGTGTTCGTCGCAGGCCATGCCGCCGATCGCTACGAGCGCAAGCGCGTGGTTCAGCTCTGCCAGTTGGTGGAGGCGGCGACTGCACTCTATCTCGGAATCATCACTTATCTCGGGGTGGTCAGCGAAGTTCAGATTTTCCTGGCCACCTTCGTGCTCGGCATTGCCGGAGCCTTCGAAAGTCCGACCACTGCCGCGCTGCTGCCGGCGATTGCGCCGCAGGGCTCGCTCCAGCGCGCCACCGCCGTCTCCAGCGGTGCGGCGCAGGTCGCGACCATCACAGGGCCGGCGCTCGGCGGTTTTGCCTACGCGGTCGCGCCGCATCTTGCCTACGCGGTGATGGTGCTGTTCTGGATCTTTGGGATGATCTTGACCGGCTTCATCCGCCCGCGCCCGCAGGCGATCGCCAAGGATATGGCGGGAGCCGACAATATCTTCGCCGGCGTCCGCTTCATTCGCAGCAATCCGGCGATCCTCGGCACCATCTCGCTCGATCTGTTCGCGGTGCTGTTCGGCGGCGTCACCGCGCTTCTGCCGATCTATGCCCGCGACATCCTCCAGACTGGTCCGATGGGACTCGGAATCCTCCGCGCCGCGCCCGCGGTCGGCGCGCTGCTGATGACCATGGTGCTGGCCCGTCACGCCATTTCGCGGCATGTGGGCCTGCGCATGTTTCAGGCCGTGATCGTGTTCGGCGTCGCAACGGTCGTGTTCGCGCTGTCGTCCTGGATGTGGCTGTCGGTGCTCGCGCTCGCCGTTCTCGGCGCGGCCGATACGATCAGCGTCGTGATCCGTTTCTCGCTGGTGCAACTCGCGACCCCCGACGAGATGCGCGGCCGGGTCGGTGCGGTGAACTTCCTCTTCATCAACGCCTCCAACCAGCTCGGCCAGTTCGAGAGCGGGGTTGCAGCCGCACTGTTCGGCGCCATGCCGGCAGCCGTGCTGGGCGGCGTCTGCACGGTCGCGGTGGCGCTGCTGTGGATGAAGCTGTTTCCGAGCCTTCGGCAGGTGGAGAGGCTGGAGTAGGGACTCTTCGCCTCTCCCCGCTTGCGGGGAGAGGCCGGAATTCGCGCGTAGCGCGGATTCCGGGTGAGGGGGACTCTCCGCGAGTCTAGTTGCTACCGTGATTTGCTGAAGCAGCCCCTCACCCCAACCCTCTCCCCGTAAGAACGGGGAGAGGGCGAAGGAGAGAGCTTTGCGCGCAATGACGACTGCGGAAATACCGTAGATGAATCAATAGGGCGCCTACTGTGCATGGGGTTGTTTTCGCGTTTGTTGTTCAGCCCCGTCCCACGAACGGCATCTTGGTGGCCATGACGGTCATGGTCAGCACGTTGGCGTCGAGCGGCAGGCCGGCCATGTAGGCGACGGCGTCGCCGACCGCTTTCGCATCCATGCGCGGCTCCTGCTTCGACGTGCCGTCGGGCTGCAGCACGCCGGGGCCGTTGACCATGCGGTCGGTCATGGGCGTTGCGGCATTGCCGATGTCGACCTGGCCGACCGCGATGTCGTACATGCGCCCGTCGAGGTTAGACGCCTTGGTGAGGCCGGTGATGGCGTGCTTGGTCGAGGTATAGGCAGCCGAGAATGGCCGCGGCGCATGCGCCGAGATCGAGCCGTTGTTGATGATGCGGCCGCCGCGCGGGGTCTGGTCCTTCATGATGCGGAAGGCGTGCTGGGTGCACAGGAACGGTCCGGTGAGGTTGGTGTTCACCACCGCCTGCCACTGCTCGAGGCTGAGATCCTCGAAATTCACCGGCGGTGCGCCCATCCCGGCATTGTTGAAGAGCACGTCGAGCCGGCCATAGGTGGCCTTGACCTTGTCGAACAGTGCGGCGATCGAGTCCGGCTTGGTCATGTCGGCGGTGACGCAGAGGCTCTTTCCGGCGGGGCCGAGCTTGGCCGTCTCCTCGAGCATCTCGGGCCGGCGCCCGACGAGCACCACGGTGAAGCCTGTGTTCATCAGCGCCAGTGACGCCGCGCGCCCGACTCCAGTGCCGGCGCCCGTCACCACTGCGATCTTTTTCGCTTCACTCATCGTTTCCTGCCTTTTCTCTTGAGCTGTCAGGTTTTGGATTCTTTTTCGTTCTTGTAGGGCGGCCGCGGAATGTTCTGGTGCGCGGCGCGCAAGGCCGCCGACCAGCGCGAGCGCAAATCGTGGAAATAGGGCTCGCCCGCCTCGATACGGTGGTTGAGATCGGCCTCACAGGCGTCGGCGCGCACCACCAGCACGTCGATCGGCAGGCCGACGCCGAGATTCGAGCGCATGGTCGAATCCATCGAGATCAGCCCGGTCTTCAGCGCCTCGTAGAGTTCGACGTCGTAATGCATGGCGCGGTCGAGCACCGGCTTGCCGTATTTGTGCTCGCCGATCTGCAGATAGGGTGTATCGGTGGTGCATTCGATGAAATTGCCGGCGGTGTAGACCATGAACAGGCGCATGCGCGCGCCGCTGATCTGGCCGCCGAACAGGAAGGAGACGTCGAACGACACGTCCTCGGATTTGAGCGCCGGCCCTTCGGTCGCGTGCACGGCCCGGATCGCCCGGCCAATGCGCTGGGCGGCCTGGAACATGGTCGGCGCATTCATCAGCGTCTCGATCTCACCCGTGTTGGGGTCTTCGAGGCCCTCAGTCAGCGTCGAGAGCACCGATTGGCTGACGGCGAGGTTGCCGGCGCTGGCGATCGCCATGATGCGGTCGCCGGGTTTGGAGAAGATGTGAAGCTTGCGGAAGGTCGAGACGTTGTCGAGGCCCGCATTGGTGCGCGTGTCGGCGATCATCACCAGACCGTCCCGAACCAGAATTCCGCAACAATAGGTCATTTCCAGTCCCCGAACGCGTTTGCGCCGAATTACTAGCCAATTTCAAGGGCCGCTCCAACCCCCGATTGCCGCGGGGCGGCAGGGTGAAGCTGTGCGCGGGCGAGGGGCTTGCGTGGCGTGGTTCAGCTCTGCCGCTGGGACTGCGATTGCGACTGGCCGCCGCGGCCGGCCTGCTCGACCTTGACTGTCACCGACAGCGTCTCCGCGCCGCCGCCATAGCGGGTGCCGCGCACGGGGGCGGCGCCGAGATAATCGAGGCCGATCGCGACGCGGACATGGGCGTCGGTGGCGCAGATGCTGTTGGCGGGATCGAAGCCGACCCAGCCGAGACCGTCGACATAGGCCTCCGCCCAGGCATGGCCCGCGTCCTGATGCACCGTGCCGTCGGAGCGCAGGAAATGGCCGGAGACGAAGCGCGCCGGCACGCCTCCGCTGCGGGCGCAGGCGATGAAGATGTGCGCGTAGTCCTGGCAGACGCCGCGCTTGAGCGTGAACGCTTCCGCCGCCGACGTGCCGCTGTTGGTCGGGTCCTCGTCGAAGGTCATGTGATCGCTGATTTGCGTCATCAGCGTGTGCAGGAAGCCGAGCGTGTCGCTCTCGGCCTCGCTGCGCAGCTGGCGCGCGACCGCATTCATCGCCGGATTGACCGTGGTAAGGTCGGTGGCGCGCAAGAACATGCCGGCCGGAAAGCGCTCGTCGGCGCCGCGCAGAACGCCACCGGTGTCGTGGGTCTCGATCAGGCCCTCGGCGGTGATCTTGATGTCGCCGACGGGTCCGCAGGACAGCACATGGGTGACGTTGCCGAACGCGTCCTCATGGGTGTCGAGCTTGGTATCGGTCGACACGTCGATCTGCCACTCCGCCACATATTGCCCGTCATGGCTGCCGGGTGTCATGCGCAGGATCTGGATGACGCTCGTGGCCTGCGGCTCGTAGCGATAGGTTGTGGTGTGCAGGATTCGCAGGCGCATGGTGGACCGTGAAGTTAGTGGTTAGGCCCGACTGCCGCCGCAAAGAAGCTCGTCATGCCCGGGCTTGTCCCGGGCATCCACGATCTTCTTCGCACGCGAAAGCAAGAACGTAGATAGCCGGGACAAGCCCGGCCATGACGATATCCCGTTTTCATCAGTCGGGGGACATCAGATCAAATACTGCTTCGTGATGATTTCGCCCAGTCTGGAATTGTCCGAGATGAATTCCTGAATGAATTCATGCACGCCGTGCTGGAAAATGTCGTTCATATTGCTGTGTTCCAGCCGGTTGCGGATGCCGCGGGCATGGCGCTGGGCTGGGCCCTGGCGGCCATAGGCGACCCCGATCTGATCGAGATTGCGCACGAGATTGCCGTAGCAGCTTGCGAGCGAACGCGGCAGCGAATCGTTGAGGATGAGCAAATCCGCGATGAGCCAGGGTTTCAGCGTCTCGCGATAGACCCAGTGATAGGCCGTCAGCGCCGAAACCGAGCGCAGGATCGAGGTCCACTGGTAGAAATCGAGCGGGCCGCCGATATGCTCCTCCTCGGGCAGCAGCACATGGTATTTCACGTCGAGAATGCGCGCGGTGTTGTCGGCGCGTTCGAGATGCAGGCCCATCCGCGAAAACCAGTAGGCGTCGTTGCGCAACATGGTCCGGTAGGCCGAGCCGTCGAAACGCAGCGAGGTCTCCTGCACGAAGCGCAGGAACTTCGCGAGGTCCTCGCGCGTGGAGGTCCCTCTGCTCCAGACTTCCTGCAATTCGATCCAGGCCGAGTTGATGGTGTCCCACATCTCGCTCGTCAGCGCTGTGCGCACCGAGCGCGAATTCAGCCGCGCCGCCTCGATGCAATTCCTGATCGAGGACGGATTGTCCGCCGAGAACGAGAGATAATCGACGACGTTACGTTCGTTGGCTTCTTCGTACTGCTGATAGAAGCTTGCGGCGACGCCGGCAGTCAAAAGCGCCGAGTCCCATTCGTTGGTCTTGCCGATATAGGCGGCGGGAAGCGCGGTGACGCGCAGCGTTGCATCGATGGTGCGCGCGAGATACTCGGCCCGTTCGACATAGCGGGCGAGCCAATAGAGGTTTTCGGCGGTACGCGACAGCATCTCTCTACTCGTCCAGGATCCAGGTATCTTTGGTGCCGCCGCCCTGGCTCGAATTCACCACCAGGGAGCCTTCCTTCAGGGCGACGCGTGTCAACCCGCCGGGCACGATCGTCGTGCTCTTGCTGCCGGTGAGCACGAACGGTCGCAGGTCGACGTGGCGCGGCGCGAGGCCGGATGCCGTGCAGGTCGGGCAGGTCGAGAGCGCCAGCGTCGGCTGCGCAATGAAGCCTTCGGGCTCGCGCTTGAGCTTTTCGCGGAAGGCTTCAATCGTCGCCTTGGTCGCGGCAGGTCCGATCAGCATGCCGTAGCCGCCGGAGCCGTGCACCTCCTTCACGACGAGTTCGCTCAGATGGTCCAGCACATAGGCGAGGTCCTTCGGCTCGCGGCAGCGCCAGGTCTGCACGTTCTTCAGGATCGGCTCCTCGCCGAGATAGAATTTTACGATGTCCGGCATGTAGGAGTAGATCGCCTTGTCGTCGGCGATGCCGGTGCCGACGGCGTTGGCGAGCGTGATGTTGCCGGCCGCATAGGCCGACATCAGCCCGGGCACGCCGAGCGCGGAGTCGGGGCGGAAGGTGAGGGGATCGAGGTAGTCGTCGTCGACGCGGCGGTAGATCACGTCGACCCGTTTCACGCCCTCGGTCGTCCGCATGAACACTTCGTTGTTCTTGACGATGAGATCGCGGCCCTCGACCAGCTCGATACCGAGCTTGTCGGCGAGGAAGGAGTGCTCGTAATAAGCCGAGTTGTAGACGCCCGGCGTGAGCAACGCGACGGTCGGCTCGCCGGAGGCGCTTTGCGGCGCCACCGAGCGCAGGGCCGATAGCAACTCGTCCGGATAGCGTTCGACCGGAGCCACCCTGTGGCGGGCGAACAGGTCCGGAAACAGCCGCATCATGATCTCGCGATTTTCCAGCATGTAGGACACGCCGGAGGGCGTACGCGCATTGTCCTCCAGCACGATGAAGTCCTCGGCATCGACCCGGACGATGTCGATGCCGGCAATGTGCACGTAGACGTCGTGCGGCACCTGCTGGCCGTTCATTTCGGGACGGAAGACCGGGTTCTGAAAGATGAGGTCGTCGGGTACGATCTCGGCGCGGAGGATGTCGCGGCCGTGATAGATGTCGCGCAGGAACATGTTGAGCGCGCGCACGCGCTGCTTCAGGCCCTTCTCCAGCAGCGACCATTCCTTGCCGGACATGATCCGCGGGATCACGTCGAAGGGGATCAGGCGCTCCGTGGACTCAGAGTCCCCATAGACCGCGAAGGTAATGCCGATGCGGCGGAACAGGAGCTCGGCCTCCTGGCGTCGATATTCGAGCGCCTCGGGAGGCGTCTCCTTGAGCCAGCGCGCCAGCTCCTGATAGGCAGGGCGAAGGTCCCCACCGGGAATATTCATTTCATCAAACGCGACTGCCATAGATCCCGACTTGTCTCCGCAAGGCGTTGCGCCATTCGACAGGCCGCGAGGCCCTGGTGAAGACCGCAACGTCCTGGCCATGCGGCAAGAGTGCATGACTTTCATGCGGTAGCAAGGGCCGGGCCAGCGCGATAAAGCATGGGGAGAGGACATTTGCCGGGGATGGCCGGCGGCTTGCCTGAAAAAATGGCTGAGGACTGCTTATTTCGGCAGCAAAACCGCGTGACTTCAACGCGTTACCTCGGCAAAGTCGGACTGATAGGTGAGGGACTTGAGGTATGAGCGAGATCGTCACGGCGGGTATTCTGGTCATTGGGGACGAAATCCTGTCCGGCCGGACCAAGGACAAGAACATCGGCTTCATCGCCGAATACCTGACCAATATCGGCATCGACCTGAAGGAGGTCCGGGTTGTCTCCGACGACGAGCCCGACATCATTGCCGCGTTGGATGCGCTGCGGCATCGCTACACCTATGTCTTCACCACCGGCGGCATCGGGCCGACCCATGATGACATCACCGCCGACAGCGTCGCCAAGGCGTTCGGCGTCGGCATCGACCATCATCCGGAGGTGGTCGCCCGTTTCCGCGAGCGCTGGAGCGAGCAGGACCTCAATGAGGCCCGGTTGCGCATGGCCCGCATTCCCGATGGTGCCGAGTTGATCCAGAGCGCCACCATCCTCGCCCCCGGCTTCAAGATCGGCAATGTCATCGTGATGGCGGGCGTGCCGTCGATCATGCAGGCGATGATGGACATCGTCTCGCCCAAGCTGAAATCGGGCGTCCGCATGCTCTCCGAATCGGTCCGCGCCAATGCGCGGGAAGGCGACATCGGCAGCCCCTTGCGGGCGATCGCCGCCGCTCATCCCGACACCATCATCGGCAGCTATCCCTTCATGGATGAAGAGCAGAAGCCGAACACCAATCTGGTGGTGCGCTCGCGCGATGCGGACAAGCTCGCAGCCGCAATGGCGGCGGTGAAGGAAATGCTGGCGGGATTGAATATCACCCGCTAGCAACCTAGCTGCCGGCAGACGAAGCAGGAGACGACGATGGCTGGTGAAGCACCGGAACTGAGTGCGGAAGAACGGGCGGGCCGCCCCTTTCCGGTGTCGTGGGACCAGTTCCACCGGGATTGCCGGGCGCTGACCTGGCGGCTTAACGAGGTTGGTCCGTTTCATGCGGTGATCGCGATCACCCGCGGCGGCCTGGTGCCGGCCGCGATCGTGGCGCGCGAACTCGGCGTGCGCGTGATCGATACGGTCTGCATCGCCAGCTACGACCACGACAAGCAGGGCGACCTCAAAGTGCTGAAGGGCATCTCCGAAGACGTGATGAAGCTTGGCGGCGGCACCGGCAAGGGGCTCCTGATCGTCGACGACCTCGTCGACACCGGCAAGACCGGCAAGCTGGTGCGCGCGATGCTGCCCGATGCGCATTTCGCCACGGTCTACGCCAAGCCGAAGGGACGTCCCCTGGTCGACACCTTCATCACCGAAGTCTCGCAGGACACCTGGATCTTCTTCCCCTGGGACACCGCGCTGTCCTATCACCCGCCGCTTCGCGACGGGGCGGCGTGATTATCGCCGTCATTGCGAGCGCAGCGAAGCAATCCAGAAATGTGTCCGCGGAAACAGTCTGGATTGCGTCGTCGCTTCGCTCCTCGCAATGACGGGCGGAGGCGACCATGCCCCTGCAAAATCGCGTCACGCCGACTGGCGAGATCATCGCGACGCCGCACCGCGGCCTGTTCACCGGCAATCGCGGCATCATCCACGATCCCGCGACCAAGACGCTACTGAAGAAGCGCTGGTCGTCGCCGGCCTGGATCGTTTGTCTGTGTGAATTCCGGGGCTGGCGGCGGCCGGTGATGGCGCGGCGGAGCTGGACCGAGCTGTTCTTCCTCGACGAGGCCACCGCCTTTGCCGCAGGCCACCGTCCCTGCTTCTTCTGCCGCCGCGACGATGCCAAACGCTTTCGCGTTGCATGGGAGACGGGCAACGGCGCCAGCGGCATCAGCGCCAAGGCGATGGATGCCGTATTGCATCGGGAACGGCTCGATCGTGGCAAGAAACGGCTGCATGCGCTGCCGAGGCCGCTCGCGGAATTGCCAGACGGCGCGATGGTGCAACAGGGCGATGACTGCTTCCTCATCGCGCAGGGCAAGGCGCTGCTGTGGTCATTTGCGGGCTACGCCGCGCATCCGAGCGCCCTCGATGATCCGTTGTTGCTGACGCCGCCTTCCACGCTGCGCGCGATCATCGCTGGATATCAGCCTGTGCTGCATCCGACCGCGCGCAGCTAGCGCAGCGGCTTACCGTTTTCATCCACTGTCGTCCGCGCATCCCGTAACGCCCATTCGCGGATCACTTGGCGGCAGCGCGTCAGCTCGGCTTCGCTCGCAACATTCGCATCCTTCGACGTACGCTCCACGATTGCTTTGCAATTGAGAAGTACGGAACGATCCTCTGCGCGCGCCGACAGCGCCAACGCTGCAAGCGCTGCGATGGTGAACGCCAGTCGGATCACATCCTTAACCCAGCTTCTCGCGTGCCAGCGCGGCACCGGCGCCGAGCGCCATCAGCTTGGCTTCGGCGATATCGCGCCGCATCGGCGCCATGCCGCAATTGGTGGTGGCGATGATGTTGCTCTTGGGTACGAATTTCGACACCGCGTCGATGACCTGCACGACATCCTCGGCGGTCTCGACCGTGTCGCTGGCGACGTCGATTACGCCGGCCTGCACGATCTTGGTCTTGAGCAGGGCAAGCAGGTCAAGCGGGACTTTCGAGTTGCGGCACTCGATCGCGACCTGCTGAATCGGGCTGGCGTCGATCGCGGGAAAGATCTGCTCGTACTGCCGCCATTGCGTGCCGAGCGTTTCCTTCCAGTCGGTGTTGGCCTTGATACCGTAGCCGTAGCAGATATGCACGGCGGTGGCGCAGGTCAGGCCCTGCGCGGCGCGCTCCAGCGCCTTGATGCCCCAATCGTTGACCTCGTCCATGTAGACGTTGAACGCGGGTTCGTCGAACTGCACGAGATCGACGCCGTCGGCCTGGAGCGCCTTGGCTTCCTCGTTGAGGAGTTCGGCGAATGCAAAGGCCATCTTGACGCGATCGCCATAGTAGCGATCGGCAATGGTGTCGATGATCGTCATCGGGCCGGGCAGGGTGAATTTCAGCTTCTTCCTCGTGTGCGCGCGGGCGACGCGCGCCTCGTCGGCGTGGACGCGGCTCTTCAGCCGGAGCGGGGCGACGACCTGCGGCACCATCGCCTTGTAGCGATCCTTGCGGATGCCCATCTCGACCTTGTGGGCGAAATCGATGCCCTCGATCTTCTCCAGAAAACCGTGGACGAAATGTTGCCGGGCCTGCTCGCCCTCGGTGACGATGTCGATGCCGGCATCCTCCTGGACTTTGACGGCAAGCATCGTCGCATCGCGCTTGGCGCGGACGAGCTCGTCGCCTTGCGACTTCCAGGGCGCCCAGAGCATGTTGGGTTCGGCGAGCCATTCCGGTTTCGGCAAGGAGCCGGCGATCGTGGTTGGAAACAGCATGGCGGCCCTCTCGGCGGGTTATGATTGCGCCCCTTCCTGCCATGTCTTAACGTCGAGGTACAGAACAACAAAAGTCGCCTTGAAACCGGCGGCGCCGGACCGGAAACGCCATGATCGAATTCTTCTTCGACTGTTCCAGCCCCTGGACCTATCTCGCCTTCCACAACATCCAGCCGCTGGCCAGGGAGGTTGGCGCGGAGATCATCTGGCGGCCGATCCTGGTGGGCGGCATCTTCAATACGGTCAACCCAAGTGTCTATGCGCAGCGTGAGACACCGGTGCCGCTGAAGGCGCGCTACATGAAAAAGGACCTCGCCGACTGGTCGCGCTCGGCCGGTCTGGCGATCAAGATGCCGCCGACGGTATTTCCGGTCAACAGCGTCAAAGCGATGCGCGGCTGCATCTGGCTCGGGCAGGAATCCGTGCCTTTCGCCACGGCGGTGTTCGAGACCTATTGGGGCGAGGACAAGGACATCTCGCAGGACGCGGTGCTCGCCGAGATCTGCAGGAAGGTCGGCGTCGACGAGCAGAAATTCTTCGCCGGCATTTCGGGGCAGGGGATCAAGGACCAGCTCAAGGCCAACACCGAAGAGGTCGTCGCCCGCGGCGGCTTTGGCTCGCCGACGATCTTTGTCGGCAAGACCGACATGTATTTCGGCAACGACCGCCTGCCGTTGATCCGCGAGGCGCTGCTGCGCGGCAAGGCGAGCGCGGCCTGATGGTGCGGGCTGTCGTCTGCCGCGCGCTCGGCGCGCCCGAAAAATTGCAGCTCGAAGAGTTTCCGTCGCGCGACCTGAAGCCGGGCGAAGTGCGCGTCGCGATCCTTGCCGCCGGCTTGAATTTTCCCGACGTGCTGATGGCGGCTGGCGAATACCAGCTCAAGCCGGAGCTGCCGTTCACGCCGGGCGTGGAGGCGGCCGGCTACGTGACCGAGGTCGGCGCAGGGGCGAGCGGCGTCGCCGTCGGCGACAAGGTCATCGTCAAGATGCGGCACGGTGCCTTCACGGATGAAGCAGTGGTGATGCCGTCGCAGCTCACGCCGATGCCGTCGACGTTCGACTATGCGGAAGCCGCGACCTATCTCGCCGGGCACGGCACCGCCTATCACGCGCTGATCGACCGCGGCCGGGTTGCGCCGGGCGAGGTGCTGCTGGTGCATGGCGCCGGCGGGGGCGTGGGCCTTGCTGCCGTGGAGATCGGCAAGATGCTGGGTGCGACCGTGATCGCGACGGCGTCCAGCGACGAAAAGCTCGCGATCGCCAAGGCGCGGGGCGCCGATCATCTCGTGCGCTACGACCGCGAGCCGTTTCGTGATGCTGTCAAACGGATCACCGACGGTCGCGGTGCCGACGTCGTGTTCGATCCCGTTGGCGGCGAAGTGTTCGAGAGCTCGATGCGTTGCATCGCCTGGGGTGCGCGGCTGCTGGTGATCGGCTTCACCGGCGGCATCGGCTCGGCGAAAACCAATCTCCTGCTGATCAAGGGCGCCAGCGTGCTCGGCGTGCGAGCGGGCGAAGCGGTACGGAAAAATCCCGCACTCGGCGAGGTGCGCCTGAAGGCGCTGGTCCAATGGGCCGAGGAGGGCAAGTTGCGCCCCAACGTCTCGCACCGCCTGCCGCTGGAGGACGTTGCGAAGGCGATGCGGCTGTTGCTCGACCGCAAGGCGATCGGGCGCGTGGCGTTGTTGATGGACTAAGGCTGTCATGCCCCGCGCAGGCGGGGCATCCAGTAATCGCCAGCGATCGCGATAATGTCCGCCGGTGGATACTTGGATCACCCGCCTTCGCGGGTGATGACAGCGGAGCAAGAAGATCCCATTCCCGTCACTTGTACTCCCGCTCCGTCCACCACGGGAAATAATCCGGCATGTCGCTCGACACCTTGTTCTTGAACTGCGCGGGGCGCTTTTCCAGGAACGACACCACGCCTTCCTTCACATCGTCCGAACGGCCGCGGGCGTAGATGCCGCGGCTGTCGACCTTGTGGGCCTCCATCGGATCGTCGGCGCCCATCATGCGCCACATCATCTGGCGGATCAGTGCCACCGACACCGGCGCCGTCTTCGCCGCGAATTCCTTGGCGAGCGCGCGGGCGGTCGGCAGCAGATCATCAGGAGCTACGACCTTGCTGACGAGGCGTCCGGCGAGGGCTTCCTGCGCCGGGAAGACGCGGCCCGAATAGCACCACTCCAGCGCCTGCGAGATGCCGACGATGCGCGGCAGGAACCAGCTCGAGGCGGCCTCCGGCACGATGCCGCGCTGGGAGAACACGAAGCCGAAGCGCGCGGCATCGGAGGCGATGCGGATGTCCATCGCGAGCTGCATGGTGACGCCGATGCCGACCGCGGGACCGTTGACCGCAGCGATCACAGGCTTGAGGCATTTGAAGATGCGCAGGGTCACCTGGCCACCGCCGTCGCGCACCTGGGAATCGCTGTAATCGGCCTTTCCGTCGGCGAAGCGTTTTACGGGCCCGCGCCGTGCGTCGCGATCAAAGGTGTCGGCGCCCGACGACAGGTCTGCGCCCGCGCAAAAACCGCGGCCGGCGCCTGTGACGATGATGGCGCGGACGTCGTCGTCCTTGTCGGCGGCGTCGAACGCGTCGATCAGCTCTCCTTGCATCTGCGCGTTGAAGGCGTTGAGCTTGTCGGGCCGGTTCAGCGTGATGGTCAGGATCTGCTCGGCGACCTCGTATTTGATCGTCTCATACGCCATGGTGGTTTCCTTCCCTGTCCTGAATTCTGTCTCGAAGAGACGTCATGCATGGACGCCAGCGTCCGTCTTGCGCGGACTGGGCGTTTGGTGGCCAGGCTCTACTTCGCCGGCGGGCTCGGCCAAGGTCTCTGTGGCCCGCGCAGGCTCTCAAAAGCCTTGGCCATGCCAAGCACGCCGATATCGTCGAAGCGGCGGCCGACGATCTGCACGCCGATGGGAAAACCCTTGGCGTCGAAGCCGCCGTTGATGGAGACCGCCGGATTCTCCGACATATTCCACGGGACGGTATAGGCGATGTGCTCAAACGGCTTCATGGGATCGTTGGTCGGCGAGGCCCACTCCGCCGGATAATTCACGTTCGGCGCGGTCGGCGAGATCACATAGTCGAGCTCGCAGAACAGCTTTGATGCCGCCGCGCGGATTGCCATGGTCTGGTTGAAGCCGCGGATGACGTCGACGCCCGAGAGCTTCGCGCCGGACTCGCCCCACTTGAAAATGTAGGGGAGCACCTTGGCCTGTTCGGCGGGCGTCAGCTTCGACAGATCATCCCACATCCGCGCGCGCCAAAAGTTGTCGAGGCCGTCGAGCATCTCGCGCGTGAGGATGCCGTCGACTTCGGTGACGACGGCGCCTGCGGATTCGAACGCTTTCGCCGCCTTCACCGCGACCTCGCGCACCGTTTTCTCCAGCGCGAGGCCAACGCCGGGATCGAGCATCAAGCCGATGCGGAGTTTGCGCACGGATTTCTCCAGCCCCTTCCAGTTGAGGGGCTCCGCGGGCAGGCTCGTGCCGTCGCGCCGGTCGGGTTTCGCGATCGCGCTCATCATCAGCGCGCAATCGTCGACGGTGCGGGTCATGGGACCGGCGACGCGGCCGACATAGGCGGGATCGATCGGCACGCGGCCAAAGCTCGGCTTCAATCCGACGAGGCCGCACCAGCCGGCGGGCAGGCGGACCGAGCCGCCGATATCGGTGCCGAGATGCAGCGGACCATAGCCGGCCGCGGCCGCGGCGCCCGCGCCGGCGCTCGAGCCGCCGGGGTTCTTGGAGAGGTCCCAGGGATTGCGCGCGAGCGCATGGAAAGAGGACAGCCCCGAGGACAGCATGCCGTAGTCGGGCATGGTGGTCTTGGCGAAGATGATCGCACCGGCTTCGCGCAGGCGCGCGGCGGGTGGTGCGTCCTTCTCCGCCGGCACGAGCTTGACGCTGGCCGCGCCCAGCGGCACCGGCACGCCCTTGGTCGCGATGTTGTCCTTCACCGTCACCGGCACGCCGTCGAGCGCGCCGGAGGGCTCGCCCCCGGACCAGCGCGCGGTCGAAGCCTTCGCGGTCTCGCGCGCGCCGTCGGGATCGAATGCATAAAGCGCCTTGAGGTGCGGCTCCCACGCGGCGACGTGCGCGAGCACGTCTTCCAGCACCTCGCTCGGCGAGAACTGCTTGGCGCGATAGCCCGCGATCAGGTCGACCGCGGAGAGATCGTGCAGCGAGGTGACTTCCTCTTCGACACCCTTTTTATGCATGGGCACCCACCGGCATCCGGGTCTCGATGATCCGGGCGAACATGCTGGCACCGATCGGCAGAATCTTGTCGTCGAGCACGAAGCCGGGATTGTGCACGGGCACGGAGCCGTCGTGGCCGACCCAGAAATAGGCGCCGGGAATGGTTTGCAGCATGTCGGCAAAATCCTCGCTGCCCATCTTCGGCTGGGCGCGGGTTATCACGTTGGCGGGGTCGACGATGGTGCGCGCGACCTCCTCGACCACCTTGGACTGCTCGACTTGGTTGACCAGCACATCGAAGGTGTCGCGGATATCGACGTCGATCACGCACTGATAGGCGCTCGCGATGCCGGCGCAGATCGTGCGAATGCGTTCGCTGATCAGGGTGCGGACTTCTTTCGAGAAGGTGCGGATGGTGCCGCAGAGATGCGCTTCGCCGGGGATGACGTTGTAGGCGGAGCCGGCATGGATCTGCGTGATCGAGACGACTGCGGCCTGCAGCGGCTCGACGTTGCGGCTGACGATGGTCTGGATCGCCTGCGCCAGCGTGGTCGCGATGATCACCGCGTCCTTGGAGCGCTCCGGCATCGCGCCATGCGCGCCGTAGCCGGTGATGCGGAGGTCGAAGAAGTCGGCACTGGCCATCGCGGGGCCGGGCAGGATCGCGATCTCGCCATGGTTCAGGTCGGGCGCGTTGTGCAGGCCGTAGAGCTCGTCGCAGGGAAACTTCTCGAACAGTCCGTCCTTGATCATCGCGCGGGCGCCGCCGAGGCCTTCCTCGGCCGGCTGGAAGATCAGGTGCACTGTGCCGTCGAAATTCTTGGTTTCGGCGAGGTAGCGCGCGGTGCCGAGCAGCATGGTGGTGTGGCCGTCATGGCCACAGCCGTGGAAGCGGCCCGGGATCTTCGAGCTCCATTTCAGATTGGTGTTCTCCTCCATCGGCAGCGCGTCCATGTCGGCGCGAAGCCCGATACGCTTGCCGCTCGAACCCTTGCCTTTGATGACGCCGATCACGCCGGTGCCGCCGAGACCGCGATGCACCTCGATGCCCCAGCTCTTCAGCTTGTCCGCGACGATGCCGGAGGTGCGCACTTCCTCGAAGCCGATTTCCGGATGGGCATGAAGGTCGCGCCTGATAGCGGTGAGTTCGTCGGCATAGCCGTCGATGCGATCGATCGTGGGCATGTGTTCTGTCCAGTTAGCGTGAGGAGGGAGTGAAAACGGGGCCGTTCGGCTTGATGCGGATGCCCGGCCGCAGGCGCGTCCATGGCAGCGTGGCTGTGTCCGCGGGCATCGCGCCGGGTGCGGCGCAGATCATCAGCTTTTCCGCGATCGGCTCGAAATCGGCGCGGAAGTGCACCGAGCTCTTGTTGACCAAAATCTTTTGTTCGGTCGGCTCGATGCCGACATAGCGGTACATGGCCTGGTCGGCGAGCTGGGCCTTGTGCGAGCTCACGACGATTCGGACGTCGCCGATCCGAAGGCAGGCGGACGGGCCCATCTCCATCTCGCGGCCGCCATAGTAGGGCCCGGGCGCGATGAAGCGGCCGTCGGAGAGTTTTTCGACCACGAAGGTCTCACGATAGGGCTCGTCACCGGGAATGCCGGACTTGCCGCCGAGCGACAGCGTCACGGTGGCGCCGGCGCCGGCTGCATGCGCGGCCTTGGCCGATTCCGGATCGTAGATCGCGCCGGTCGCGGCGCTGGCCTTGTTGCGGACCAGCGCGCGCAACATGCCCGTGGTATCGGAATCGCCGCCGGCGCCGGGATTGTCCTGGGTGTCGGCGATGATGATCGGCCTGCTGGCGCCCTTCGAGAGTTCCATCGCGTGGCGCACGCCGTCATCGGGTGACCAGATCTTGCCGTCGAAATCGTCCTCGTGGCCTTCGATCAGCCTCACGATCGCATCCGCCGCGCTGTCGGCATCGGCTTGCGTCTTGCCATAGGCGAACACGCTCGGCCCGCAATCGCGGAAATCGGCGGCGGGGAAGCCGGGCGCGAAGGACAGGGTCGGGACCACGTCGCTCTCCAGCGCGGCAAGCTTTTCGTAGATGCCCTTGGTGGGCTGGTCGTTGGTGCACTGCCAGCTGATCGGAATCAGGAACGGCAATTGCCGGAAGGCCTTTGCGAAACGCTGCTTTGTCTTCAGAAGCAATGCGAGGTGTCGCGCGGAGGCGCGGCCGGTCTCGGCCATGTCGACATGGGGATAGGTGCGGTAGGCGATCAGCGCGTCCGCATGCTCCATCATCTCGGGCGTGACGTTGGCGTGGAGATCGAGGCTGGTGACCAGCGGAATATCCTTGCCGATGACGCGGCGCACGCGCGCGAGAATCTCGCCTTCGCCGTCGTCGAGATGTTCCGTGACCATCGCGCCGTGCAGATCGAGATAGACGGCGTCGATCGGGCCGGCGGCAGCAATGCCATCGACCATGACCTTCACGATGCGCTCGAAGGCGTCTTTGGTGACATGCGCCGAAGGGCTCGCGCCGCAGGCAATCGTTGGAATGAGTTCCCAGCCGTTGGCCTGGGCGCTGTCGACGAACCCGGCGAGGCCGACATTGATGCGGCGCATCACCTTCAGTACGTCGGGACCTTGCGTCATCGCCGGCCAGCCGCCGCCGTGCTGGAAGTCCGCGAAGGTCGCCTTCGTCGGAGCGAAGGTGTTGGTCTCGTGCAGGAAGCCACCGACGGCGATACGTGTCATCAACTCAAGTCCAGCAATTGAAAGTGCGCGACGTTAGCCCTGTGCTTGCGGCGAGAGCAAGCCGGGAAGCAATCGCGCCATGCATGGCGTCAAGCCGTTTTGGGAATGCTGCGGATGGGGTGTTAGTTGGAGCCAAAGACGCCACCAAGTTCTCGGGGTCGTCCCGGCGAAGGCCGGGACCCATAACCCCAGGGAGCAGTTTGGCGAAGATTGGATGTTTGGGATAAGCGCCACACGCGATGGATAGATCACGCGGTATGGGTCCCGGCCTTCGCCGGGACGACGCCGGAGCATGCTGCTATGCCGTGGCCGCCACGCCCTCCGACACCGGCCGGAAGTTCGCAAAATCCCAGCCGCGGCCTGGCGCTGCCTCGAGCAAGGCTCTGGTGTAGGCTTCCTTCGGATGCGTCAGCACTTCGGCGGCCGGGCCCTGCTCGACGACGCGGCCGTGTTGCATCACCACGACCTCGTCGCAGATCTGAGCGGCGACGCGCAGATCGTGCGTGATGAACAGGATGGCGATGCCGAGCCGCTTCTGGATCTCGTCGAACAGTTCCAGCACCTGCGCCTGCACGGAGACGTCGAGGGCGGAGACCGCCTCGTCCGCGACCAGCACGTCGGGATCGAGCGCGAGCGCGCGGGCGATCGCAATGCGCTGACGCTGGCCGCCGGAGAATTGGTGCGGATAGCGCGCGACCGCATCGGCGGGCAGGCCGACCAGCTCCAGCAATTCGCGCGCACGCTTCATTGCGTCGGCATGCGACACGCCGTAATTGATCGGACCTTCCGCGATGCTTTCGCCGACAGTGACGCGCGGGTTGAGCGAGCGGTAGGGGTCCTGGAATACGATCTGGATCTTCTTGCGATGCGGCTGCAACAGCCGCCGCGAGATGTCCGAGATCTCGCGGCCGGAAAGGCGGACGCCGCCGGAGGTCGGGTCGATCAGGCGGACGATGCAGCGCGCCACGGTCGATTTGCCTGAGCCGCTCTCGCCGACGATGCCGAGCGTGCGGCCCTTGCGCAGCGTCAGCGTGACCTTATCGGCGGCGACGACTTCGCGGCCTTTCCCGAAGAACGCGCGCTCGCGGTAGACCTTGCCGAGCTCGTTGGCTTCCAGCACCACCGGTTCCTTGGTCTCAGGCCGCGCCGCGCGCGGCACCAGGCTCGGCACTGCCGAGAGCAGGTTGCGGGTGTACTCCATGGTCGGATTGCGCAGGATGGAATCCAGCGTTCCGGTCTCGACCAGTCGGCCCTGCCGCATCACCGCGACGCGGTCAGCGATTTCGGCGACCACGCCCATGTCGTGGGTGATGAACAGCACGGCGGTTCCGTGATCGCGCTGGAGGTCGCGGATCAGGGTCAAAATCTGCTTCTGCGTCGTGACGTCGAGCGCGGTGGTCGGCTCGTCGGCGATGAGCAGCTTCGGTTCGAGCACGAGTGCCATCGCGATCATGATGCGCTGGCGCTGACCGCCGGAGAGGCGGTGAGGGTAGGAGGCAAAGATACGCTCGACCTGGGGCAGGCGCACCTGCTCCATCATGTCGAGGATACGCTTCTTGCGCGCCTTCGCATCGAGTTTGGTGTGCGCGCGGAGAACCTCGTCGATCTGGCGGCCGACCGGCATCACCGGATTGAGCGCGGTCATCGGCTCCTGGAAGATCATCGCCATCCGGGTCGCGCGGAGCTGCCGCAGGCGGCGGTCGGTCGCGGTGAGAATCTCCTCGCCGACCAGCTTGACGCTGCCGCCGGTGGGAATCAGCGTGCCCTTCGGCAGCAGGCCCATCGTGGTCAGCGAGGTCACCGACTTGCCCGAGCCGCTTTCGCCGACGAGGCACAGCGTCTCGCGCTCGTGCACCTGGATCGAGATGCCGTCGATGATGTTTGCAGCATTCGGCTTCTTGCCGACGGAGACGACGAGGTTGTTGATGTCGAGGATCGGGCTGGTCATCACTTGATCGGTCATCATTTGCCTTCCCGCTGCTTCATGCGCGGATCGAGTGCGTCGCGGGCGGCGTCGCCGATCAAATTGATGCTGAGGATCGCGATCGAGAGCAGCAGGCCCGGCCAGAAGATCAGCGTCGGCTTGAGCTGGAAGTACTGGCGACCCTCGGCCATGATGTTGCCCCAGGTCGGCGTTTCCGGCGAGATGCCGGCGCCGAGGAAGGACAGGATGGCCTCGGTGAGGATCGCGGATGCGCAGACATAACTGCCCTGCACGATCAGCGGTGCGATCGTGTTCGGCATCAAATGCCGCCACATGATCTTTGGCAGGGATGTGCCGACCGAGATCGCCGCTTCAACATAGGGCTCTTCGCGCGCCGATAGCACGACCGAGCGCACCAGGCGTGCCACGCGCGGAACTTCGGGGATCGTGATCGCGATCAGCACGGTCCAGAGGCTGGCGCCGGACAGCGACACTACGGCGATTGCCAGCAGGATGCTCGGCATTGCCATCAGTCCGTCCATGATCCGCATCATGACCGAATCGACCAGCTTGAAGAAGCCGGAGACGAGGCCGATCGCCAAACCAATGACGATCGACATGATCGCCGAGCCGATGCCGATCAGAAGCGAAATGCGTCCGCCATACATGACGCGCGACAGCAGGTCGCGGCCATAGGCGTCGGTGCCGAGCAGGAATTGCGCTGAAGAGGGCTTCAGCCGCTGCGAGGGCGCAAGCTGGATCGGATCATACGGCGCGATCAACGGCGCCAGGATCGAGATCAGCACAACCAACGCGAGGCAGATGGTCGCTGCCGCGATGATCGGCGTCGATGTCAGGAATCCGAAGCGTGGCCGCAGCGGCGACGTGATCGGGATGGAGGACTGGGGAAGGGTATCGACCGACATTCTTGTTGTTATCCTTAGCCCTAGTACCGGATCCGGGGATCGAGCAGCGTGTAGGCGACGTCGATCAGGAGATTGACGACGACATAGATCAACGACGTCAGCAAGATCATCGCCTGGATCACCGGATAGTCCCGCGCCAGCACCGCATCCACCGTGAGGCGGCCGATGCCGGGGATGTTGAACACGCTCTCGGTGACGACGACCCCGGAGATCAAAAGTGCAAAGCCGGTCCCGATCACTGTGATCACGGGCACGGCGGCGTTGCGTAGCGCATGGCGCATCATCACGGCGACTTCGTTGATGCCTTTTGCGCGCGCGGTGCGGACGTAGTCCTCGCCGAGCACGTCGAGCATCGCCGCGCGCGTCATGCGCGCGATCAACGCGATGTAGATAAAGGACAGCGCGCAGGTGGGCAGGATGATGCGCTCGAAGAACGGCCCAAAACCGTTCGAGATGCTGCGGAAGCCCTGTACCGGCACCCAGCGCAGGTCGATCGCGAAGACCTCGATCAGGATGTAGCCGACCACGAACACCGGCACCGAGAAGCCGAGCACGGACAGGCCCATCACGAAGCGGTCGATCCAGGTGCCGTGCTTCCAGGCCGCGATCACGCCCAGGGGAACAGCGACGATGACGGCGAGGATGATGGTCGACAGTGCGATCGAGATCGACGGCTCGACCCGCTGGCCGATCATCTTCATCACCGGAAGGTTGGAGATGAGTGACGTTCCAAGATCGCCATGCAGCAGCTTGTTCAGCCAGGTGATGAACTGCACGATCAGCGGCTCGTTGAGGCCGAGCGAGGTCCGGATGCGCTCGAGCCGCTCCGGCGTAGCGTTGTCGCCGGCAAGAATCGCGGCGGGATCGCCCGGGGTGAGGCGGAGCAGGAGGAAGACGAACAGCGCCACCACGCCCATCACGGGCACGGCGGCGAGAATTCGGCGAAGGAGATATCCGAGCAAGTTGGATCCCGTCAGATTAGAGTCAAATCAGAGACAGCGGCTGAAGGGCTGCGTTCTGCCACCAGCCTAACATTTCAGCAATTCCCATGCCATCCGGGCCACGGTTTTTGCAGTGCGGTCACCTTGTTTTGGTGACCTGGCCCGGTTTTGGTGACGTGGCTCGCGCCGTTACTCCAGAGTTGCGAGCAGCCCCGCCATCAGCCGGCCGCGTTCGACCAGACTTTCGACCTCGATATACTCTTCGAGCGTGTGGCCGTTGCCGCCCCGCACGCCCAGGCCGTCGAGAGTCGGGATGCCCATTGCGCCGGTGAAATTGCCATCGGAGCCGCCGCCGGCGCTCGCATGCGGCAGTTCTGCGCCGAGCGACTTGGCGATCCCGCGCGCCTTTTCATACAGCGCCATGGTGCCGGCATCGGGCTCCCAGACCGGACGTGTCACGCCGCGCGTCACCTTGAAGGCGACATCATTGGTTGTACCGGAGAGCGCCAGCATCCTCTCGACGCCGCGATCGAGGTCGGCCTGGCGCTTGGCCATGGAGAGCGCCTCGCCGGTTGCGGTCGTGGCAACGCAATTGACCCATTGGCCGCCATGCACGACGCCGACCGAGAAGGTGCAGTCGTCGCTGGTCATGGCGTCGATGGCGAGGATTTGCCGCGCCATCTCGCGAATCGCCGAGCGGCCCGCCGACAAGGTCGCGCCGGCGTGGCTGGGTCGGCCGGTCGCCTCGAGATTGAACCGCGCGATGGCGTAACGTCCGGTGGTGACGCCGTTGTCGGCGCGGCCGGGCTCGGGCACCAGCACGTATTTGTTGCGCGCGGCTTCCGCCTCGATGATATCGCGCGTGGAGGGTGTGCCGACTTCCTCGTCGGGCGTGAACAGCACGGTGATCGGCAGCGGCGTCGTGAACGAGGCGCGGGCCAGTTGGCGGATCGCTTCCAGCGAAAGATAATTGCCGCCCTTCATGTCGTAGATGCCGGGTCCGTAGCACTTGCTGCCGTCGCGGCGCCATTTCAGCTTCTCGATGGTGCCCGTGGGGTGGACGGTATCCATGTGTCCGGCGATCAGGATGCCCGGCTCGCCTTGCTTCGGATGCGGAAAGCGTGCGCGGATCACGCCGCCAAAGCCCTGGCGACCGGCGATGCGCTCGATCGTCGCACCCATGATCGCCATCTCCCGCGCTGCGATATCGAGCATGCGGTTCACGGCGCTCGCGTCCCAGGTCGGGCTTTCGCATTCCACCCAGCCGCGCAGGCCCTGGAGCATCGCTTCGGAATCGAAGGGAAGATTGGCTGGATTCATCTCAATGTCTCTCCAATGTCTCTT
The DNA here is from genome assembly GCF_000515415.1 of Bradyrhizobium sp. WSM1417. NCBI lineage: Bacteria > Pseudomonadati > Pseudomonadota > Alphaproteobacteria > Hyphomicrobiales > Nitrobacteraceae > Bradyrhizobium > Bradyrhizobium sp. WSM1417. The sequence goes on along the minus strand of NZ_KI911783.1, from coordinate 5,838,754 downwards.
GGGCTTGGAACATGGAACGCGCATTGCATCGGCGCGGGGCAGGACAGGCGGAGAGCGTTGTAGAGCCAAACCGATCCTTGTGGAGCCCGTGCGCGCGCCGCTTGGGCTTGCAGCGAAACCGGATTGACGCGCTCGGCACTGTCTGCAAGTCTCGAAAAGATAAAGGCATTGCATGAGGTTAGTTCGCCTAAAGAACGAACCGGATGCTCAATCAATAACCTGCCTTTGAACAGTTTCACGTCAGGAGAACTTTTGATGTTTAAGTTGATGCGCCGGGGGCCTCGCGCGTTCGCCTCCAAACTTGCGCTGTCGGTCGTCGCGCTTTCGACTGCACTGGCCTCGCCGGTGCTTGCGGCCGGCAAGACCATCACGGCGGTGATGCATTCGGATCTGCGCATTATCGATCCGATCTTCACCACGGCCTACATCACGCGTGACCATGGCTACATGATCTACGACACGCTCGTGGCGCCCGATTCGACCTTCAAGATCCAGCCGCAGATGGCGGACTGGAAGATCTCGGACGACAAGCTCACCTACACGTTCACGCTGCGCGACGGCCTGAAGTGGCATGACGGTGCGCCGGTGACGGCGGAGGACTGCGTTGCCTCGCTCAAGCGCTGGGCCGCAGTCGACGGCATGGGCCAGAAGCTGCTCGACTTCACCGCCAGCATCGAGGCGACTGATGCCAAGACCATCACGCTGAAGCTGAAGGAGCCCTACGGCCTCGTGCTCGACTCGATCGGCAAGCCGTCCTCCCGCGTTGCTTTCATGATGCCGAAGCGCCTCGCCGAGACGCCGCCGGACAAGCAGATCCCCGAGCAGATCGGCTCGGGTCCTTTCAAGTTCGTGCAGTCGGAATTCCAGCCGGGCGTGAAGGCGGTCTACGTCAAGAACACCGACTACGTGCCGCGCAAGGAGCCGTCGAGCTGGACCTCCGGCGGCAAGGTGGTGAAGGTCGACCGCGTCGAGTGGATCACCATGCCGGACTCGCAGACCGCGGTGAACGCCTTGCAGTCGGGCGACATCGACTTCGTGGAAAACCTGCCTTACGACATGCTCCCGTTGCTGGAAGCGAACAAGGAGATCACGATCGAGGTCTCGAACAAGTTCGGTTTCCAGACGCTCGGCCGGATGAACTTCCTTTATCCGCCGTTCGATAATGTCAAAGTGCGCCGTGCTGCCTTTCTGGCGATAAACCAGAAGGACGTTCTCGACGCGCTCGTCGGCAACGCCAAATATCAGAAGGTCTGTGGCGCCTTCTTCGTGTGCGATACGCCGTTCGCGACCGAGGCCGGTGCCGAGACCCTGGTGAAGGGCAACGGCATGGCCGAAGCCAAGAAGGCGCTCGCCGAATCCGGCTATGACGGCACCCCGATCGTGATCATGGCCCCCGGCGATGTCACGACGCTGAAGGCGCAGCCGATCGTTGCAGCTCAGTTGCTGCGCGAGGCCGGCTTCAAAGTCGACCTGCAAGCGACCGATTGGCAGACGGTGGTGAGCCGCCGCGCCAGCCAGAAGCCTCCGAAGGAGGGCGGCTGGAACATGTTCTTCACCAACTGGGTCGCGGCCGACGTCTCCAACCCGATCGCCAATCTCTCGATCGGCGGCCAGGGCAAGAAGGGCTGGTTCGGCTGGGCCGAGAACGCCAAGATCGAAAAGCTCAAGGACGACTTCGTTCGCGCCGCCTCGCTCGACGATCAGAAGAAGATCGCTGCTGACATCCAGAAGGAAGCCTATGAGCAGGTGATTTACATCCCGCTGGGGCAGTATCTCCTGCCGAGCGGCTGGCGCAAATCGCTGACCGGCGTGCTCGACGGTCCCGCGACCCCGCTGTTCTGGAACGTCGACAAGTCGGAGTAGGGCGAAGGCTCTTCCCTTTCGTCCGGATCATCATGCGGCGCCGCTGTCATCAGCGGCGCCGTTGTCGTTTGTCGATCTTGGTCGTTTGTCGACCTTGCGCCGGCTGAGAAGGCGGTGAATTCAAACTTTTCCAGTTTCCAATCATTGCTATTTGTTTCCGTACTGAACTAGATGTGCCGTCCTTGCGCATCATCTTCCTTCCTCCATTTGATTCCAGTGCCGATCGATTTTGCATTCCAGGCGATGGCCGAACGGTCCGATCGCACGCCGGCGCGATGGCGCCTGCCATTCCTGCGTTGGCTCGATGGCGTCGAGACGGGCTGGGCCGTGCCGCTTCTCATCGCCTGCTTCGTCGCGATCTGGACACTTTATCTGGCGGTCGCCTATGCCGGCGGCGGTCTGCACCCCGATACGCTGGAGGCCTGGACGCTGGGGCGGCATTTCGCGTGGGGCTATCCCAAGCATCCGCCATTGACCGGCTGGGTTGCCGCGAGCTGGAGCGCCATTTTTCCGCTCACCGACTGGTCGCTGCAATTGATGGCGATGGCCAATGCCGGGCTTGCGCTGGTCTTCGTCGACCGGATCGCGCGGCAATTCGTGACGGGGCACAAGCGCGTCCTGGTGCTGTTGCTCCTGATGCTGACGCCGGCCTATCAATTCCATGCCCAGCGCTTCAACGCCAACGCGGTGCTGCTGGCCGTCTGGCCACTGGCGACGTGGTGCTTCCTGCGCGCATTCGAGACCCGAGCGGTGTCGTGGGCGATCGCCGTGGGATTCACGACGGCGCTGGCCATGGCCGGCAAATATTATTCGATCTTCCTTGTCGCGAGCTTCACGTTTGCCGCGCTGGCGCATCCGGCACGAGGCGCCTATTTCAGCTCCGCCTCGCCCTGGATCTCGGCCGTCGTCGGGCTTGCGGCGCTGTCACCGCATGTCCATTGGCTCGCCACGACGGGGGCGCCGACCTTCACCTACGCGCTGAACCATGCCAACGGCACTGCGGTGAGCTCGCTGTTTGAGGCCTGGAACTTCCTTCTGGGGCTGTTGGCGGCCATCAGCGTGTCTGCCGTCGTCTGGATGTTGATCGCCGGCGCGCGACTGAAGCAGTTTCCGGACGATTTCGCAGCGATGAATCCGGGCCTGCGGCTTCTCTTTTACGTTGCCGTCGGCACGATTGCGCTGCCGGTTCTGATCTCGCTCGTGATCGGCACCGATCTGCCGTCGCTCTGGGCCTTGCAGGGGGTGTTTCTGTTCGCCATTCTCGTGGTCTGCGGCACAAATTATCCAATCGAGCGCTTTTACACCGTCAACCTCACCTTGGTCGTGGCCGGCGTCGCGCTCACGGCCGTCCTCGTCGCCGCGCCGATCCATGCCGTCTATCGCAACGATCACGGATACGAGGAGGGGCGCAATTTCTACGCGCAGGCGGCGAACCGATTGACACGCGAGTGGCGCGAGCTGACGGGCGAGCCGCTCGCGGCCGTCAGCGGCGACGATTCGCTGGCCTTCGCGTCCGCCTTCTACAGCCCGGACCATCCGCACTACGTGCGGCCGTTCGAGGATCAATATCCCGGGGGCTTGCCGCGCAAGACGACGCTGGACCTCGGCTGGGCCGCGCTCTGTTTCCGCGACCAGGATGATTGCAACCGATGGATGGACCGGGTGGCCGGGCGTGCCGGGCACTTCATCAGGCGGGAATTTGTCGTCCAGGCGCAGCTATGGGGCCGGCCCGGTCTCACGCGGGAAGTGGTTGTGCTGATGGTGCCGCCCCATGGAAGCGGCGCGGCACCCGAGGGCGTTGCGGACGATTTCAGCGCCAGCAGGCGGGCAACGGAATAGGCGTCTTGCTCAGCAGTGGCTGTCGCGGACCCGCTCGAGCCCTTCGCTTGCGAACGGCACGGTGAAGGCGGTCTTTTCGGCGCTCGACGGCGTGCGTTCCGTCTTCGCCCGCTCCGCGGCGTCGTGGTCTTTACGGTTGTTCGGTTCCATTGAAGCGCCTTTTCAAATGTTGCAGTACAACATCGAGAGCGCCGCGAAGTTCCTCACCCGATGGCGCGATGATGCGGCTTGAACAGCCGTCCCCTCTCCACCACCAGCACGATCGCGAGCGCAGCGAGCGAAGACACGAAGAAGCCGACCGAGAACGGCAGCAACGTGCCGTCGAAGCTTTGTCCTATCGCCATGCCGACGGCGATGCCGATCAGCGTCGTGATCGAGCCGTAGAGCGAGGACGCGGTGCCGGCGATGTGGCCCTGCGGCTCCATGGCGAGTGCGGTGAAGTTGGCGACCATCATGCCGAAAGAGAACATCATCAGCGCCGAGAGCACCATGAACAGGGGAAGCGGCAAGGCGCCCAGGCTTTCGGTCAGCAGCATCACACCGGCCACCGCGGTGTAGAGCGTCAGCGCGCCGTGCGAGATCACGCGCATGCCGAGGGTCCCGACGAATCTCGCATTGAGGAAGCCGGCAATGGCGGTGCCGGCCGCGATCGCGGCGAAGGCGAGCGGAAAATAATGGCCGAGGTGATAGATGCCGACAAATACTTGCTGGGCCGAAAATACGTAGGCGAACAGCGCACCCATGACGCTACCGGCTGCGAGCGCGTAGCCGAGGGTTTGGCGATGGGTCACGGTGTGCCAGTAGGCCCTGAGCACGTCGGCCGGCGCAAGCGACCTGCGTTCGCTCTCAGGCAAGGTCTCCGGAAGCCGCAGCACGGACCATGCAAGCGCGAGCAGACCGTAGAGCATCAGCACGACGAAGATGCCGCGCCACGCCGTCACCAGCAGCACCGCCTGTCCGAACGAGGGCGCGATCACGGGGACGGCGATGAAGATCATCATCGCAAGCGACATCACGCTCGCCATGCGGCGGCCGACGTAACAGTCGCGCACGATCGAGGTCGCGATCACGCGCGTCGCCGAGGTGCCGAAGCCCTGCAGTGCGCGCGCCAGCAGCAGCGTCTCGAACGACGGCGCGGCAATCGCCAGCACGCTCGCCACCGCATAGACCGCCATCCCGCCGAGCAGCACCGGGCGGCGACCGAAGCGGTCCGATAGCGGGCCCATGACGAACTGTCCCGCGCCAAAGCCGATCAGGAAGGTCGACAGCACCAGCTGAAGGTGGTTGGCGACGGGGATGTTGAAGGCCGACCCGATATTGGGCAGCGCCGGGAGCATCATGTCCATCGCAAGCGGGTTCAGCGCCATGATCGACGCGATCACGATGACGAATTCGGGAAAACCCATCGGCCGGTGTCCCGAGGACACCCAATCGTCGGCATTGACGTCGGACAAGAAGCTCACCTCTGATTTGAGGCCCTTATCTATCTTCAATGCTGCGTTGCACAAGCGACGTTTCGGGATAGCTGGCAGGCGGAGCAGGAGCCGACAGGATTGATGAGGTATCAGCGCTCGGGGCCGCGGCGCGCGGCGAGATCATCCGCGCAGCTCTCGTGGTGCGGGCAGCCGGGGTCGAACCGGCACAGCGCTTGCGCACCGAGGGATTTTAAGTCCCTTGCGTCTACCAATTCCGCCATGCCCGCTTGATCCAACGAGATCAGTCACTTAAGACCCTTACCGGCCGCCTGGAATTGGCGTTTGCAGGCCGGAGGGGCGGTTCTTCCTTAGGCGAGCCGGCGGCACAAGGCAAAGCCTCAATCCGGACATCTGTTGTTGCTTTAGGCATTCTCAATCCACGGGGGCTATTCATCCGGCATGTCAGCTTTCATCCAATGCCTGCTTTGATCCAATATCCCCGGCGCACCTGCTGCGTGGCGGTCACGCTGCTCGCGGCCGGCTTCGCGCTGTCCGGCTGCGCGGGCATGAGCGAGACGGTTGCTCCGGCCTTTGCCGATCCCGCCAGGTACGAATTGTACGATTGCAAGCAGCTCGAAGGCGAGCGCAAGTCGCTCGCCACCCGCACCGCTGATTTGCAGAGGCTGATGGACAAGGCGCAGACCGGTGCGGGCGGCGCCGTCGTGTCGGAGCTTGCCTATCGTAACGACTACGTCGCGGTCCGCGGGCTGGCGCAGATGGCCGAGGACGCTTGGCGCCGCAACAAGTGCCGGGAAACGCCGCCCGAAGCGAAGCCGGCCGCTGCGCCCGCGGCCGATCCTGGCCCGATCAAGCCTGCCCCGAAATCGACAAGAGCAGTGCGCTGAAACCAGCGCCTCGCATCAGGGTCGCCAGCCGTAAATCCAGTCCTGCCGTGCCAGCATGCGTTCCGGGCCGAGGGCGCGGACCGCAAGATCGCGCGCGTATGCGAGCGGGCCAGTGAAATGATAGATGCGGCCTTGCTGCCGCGCGGTCCGCTGCACCCGCCGCACGCGCGTCTGGCGCGTACGGCCGTATTGTCTGAGCGCAGCCGTGATGCCCGTGGTGCTCTCGGCGCCCTCAGGGCTCAAATGCTGCGCGAGCACGGCGGCATCCTCGATCGCCATGCCGGCGCCCTGCGCCGCAAACGGCAGCATCGCATGCACGGCGTCGCCGAGCAGCGCGACCGGGCCTTGGCTCCAGGGGCAGTCGTCGGGGACGCCGAACAGCGCCCATTTCCGCCAGCTATCGACCGTGGCGAGCATCATGCGCGCCGCTGCCGGCCAATGTGGCGCGGCGAAGGCGTCCATCACCTCGCGGGGATCGCCGGGCGTGCTCCAGCCAGGTCTGTTCCAGGTGCCCGGCAGCACCGCGACCACGTTGATCTGGCGTCCGCCCGCGATCGGGTAGGCGACGAGATGGGCATTCGGGCCCATCCAGAGCTGGACCCGGCGCGCGGTGTAGTCCTTCGGCAGCTGCGTGGCATCGAGCGTGCCGCGCCAGGCAATCAGCCCGGAGAAGCGCGGCTGCACCTCGGGAAACAGATGCTGGCGCACCGTCGACCAGATGCCGTCCGCGCCGATCAGCGCACTGGCGAGATCGCTGCGCCGGATCGTGCCGCTGCGATGGACGACCGTCAGCCCCTTGGCGTGAGGCGCGACGTCTTCGAAGGTCGCGCCGAGTTTCAGGTCGATATCGGGATGGTCGGAGACTGCGCCGGCGAGTGCGGATTGCAGGTCGGCGCGGTGCACCACCCAATAGGGAGCGCCGGCGCGGGCGGCGGCGGCTTCTCCCAGCGGCATGCGCAAGAGTTCGCCGCCGGCCCGCGCGCTCATGATCGAGACCGCCTCCGGGATCACGGTACGCAGCTTGAGGCGCTCGGTGAGGCCGAGCTCGGCCAGCACGCGGCTGGCATTGGGAGAGAGTTGCAGACCGGCGCCGACTTCCTCGAGCCGCTCGGCCTTTTCCAGTACGACGATGCGGAAGCCGCGGGCCGCGAGCGCAAGCGCAGCGGTCAGTCCACCGATGCCGGCACCGGCGATGACAATCGTTCGGGAGAGCGCCACCCCTGGCCGATGGAAGCGGTCAGGCCACCTTGTCTTTCAGGACGCATTCCGGCGGACGGGCTTCGCCCGCCTTCAGGTCGGCGGCGAAACGGTACAGCGTCGAGCAGTAGGGGCAGATGATCTCGTTGTCGTTGCCGAGGTCGAGGAAGACGTGCGGATGATCGAACGGAGGGTTGGCGCCCACGCACATGAACTCTTGCGAGCCGATTTCGATGACGGGGACACCGGCATCGTTGTGGAAGTGCGGGACGACATGGTCGGACATCGTACTCATCCTGGAGTGGCAATGGCGGCAGACACAATCACGACTGACGCGGCATTATTAAGGCGCCGCGGACCATACTGGTGGGTGTGGATGATTGCTAGCCCAGCGGAACCGAAAGCCCCGCAATGCCCCATGCTCATTTGCTCATGCAAATTCGACACAATCTTGCGGCCTGAGAGAAGCCCTTCTTTCGTCGGGGACGTTGTGTCGCAATTCTGGCATACTATGTCTGTGGACGAGCGTAATTGCGACGAAAGACGAACCGTCAGGCGTCAACGATCTCAGGACCGTCCAGGCTCTCCGCATGAAGTGGTTGCGAATCAGCACAGCATTGACCGGTATCGTGGCGTGCGGCTTCATGCTCGCGCAGGTAGCACCCCATGCCCGCGAGGCCGGCGCGATTCTGGCCGCCCAGGACGATCCCGCCGCGCTCTCCGAGATCAAGCTCGACGCGCTGCTGCGGCACAACGACCGCCTGATTCAGGACAACATCGAGATCGCGCTCGCATCGGGCGATGCCGATCTTGCCGACAGTTTTGTCGCGTTGGCGCGCGACCGCAACATCGCGCTGCCTGACGACCTCCTGAGCCGTGTCGGCGATGCGGTCAAAGCCGAAAATTCCACCTCGCATTTCGCAAAACGGTTTGCCACCGGTCTCGTCACCGGCAACGCGGACGATGTTGCGAGCCTGTCGGGAACCGTGGCCGGCGATCTCTTCGTCATCGGCGATATCAGGGACGTCGTGCGCGAGGGCAAGCACCTCGCCATGGGCGAGGAGACCGATCGCCTGGTGCTGGGCCTCGCGGCCGCGGGTCTCGCGGTTACGGCCGTGACCTACGTCTCCGTCGGCGGTGCCGCGCCGGTTCGCGCCGGGCTGACGCTGGTGAAGGACGCGCGCAAGGTGGGCCGGCTCGGCGAGGGACTGGCGGCATGGGCCGGCCGGTCCGCGCGCGAGGTCGTCGATACGCCGATGCTCCAGAACGCGGTTGCCTCCGGCTCGGTGCTGCGGCCGAGCCAGACCTTGAGCGCGATCAAGGCGGCGTTCCGCGCCGAGAAGGCCGGCGCGCTGGTTCGGCTCGGCAAGGATGTCACGCGCGTCGTCGAGAAGACCGGCACGCGCGGCGCAATGGATAGCTTGCGCATCGCTGAAGGTCCGAAGGACGTCGCACGCGCGGCGCGGCTCGCGGAAGCGCAGGGCGGCAAGACGCGCGCGATCCTGAAGCTGCTCGGCCGCGGCGCGCTGCTGCTGATCGGCGGGGCGTTCAATCTCGCACTCTGGCTGTTCGGTGCAGCCTTGACGCTGTTCGGCCTGTTGTCCTCGATCAAGGCGACCACGGAGCGCCTGACCCAGGCCTGGTGCGATCGCAGACGGGCGCGGCGACTTCGCCAGGCCCGGATCTCCGCCGAAGCCGTTCTGGCAAGCGCTGCCGTCTCGGCCTAAGATACCTCTTCCCCTCAAGATTGCGGAACTGATGATGCCGAGCTTTCACAACGGCGCCGTTGAAATTGCCTATCTCGACGAAGGCGAGGGCGATCCGATCATCCTGGTGCACGGCTTTGCCTCCAGCAAGAACGTGAACTGGGTCTATCCGACCTGGGTCTCGGAGCTGCGCAAGAACGGCCGCCGCGTCATTGCGCTCGACAATCGCGGCCATGGCGAAAGCGCAAAGCTCTACGAGCCCGCGCAGTACTCGATCCCGACCATGGCCGGCGACGTGCTCGCGCTGATGGATCACCTCGCCATCCCGCAGGCCGATCTCATGGGCTATTCGATGGGCGGACGGATGACGGCCTGGCTCTCCCTCAACGAGCCGCAGCGCCTGCGTTCGGCAATCCTCGGCGGCATCGGCATCGGCGGCCTGATCGAGGGCACCGGGCCCGGCGAGAACGTCGCGAAGGCGCTGGAAGCGCCCTCGCTCGACGACGTCACCGATCCCGTCGGCCGCACGTTTCGTGCTTTTGCAGACCAGACCCGTTCCGACCGCAAGGCGCTGGCCGCCTGCCTGCGCGGCACGCGCGATCTCATGACGAAGGACGAAGCCGCGCGCATCGACGTGCCCGTGCTGATCGCGGTCGGCAGCGCCGACGACGTCGCAGGATCCGCCAGCGCACTCGGCGCCATCATCCCGGGTTCGGAAGTGCTCGACATTCCGAACCGCGATCACATGCGGGCGGTCGGCGACAAGGTCTACAAGACCGGCGTGCTCGATTTCCTGTCACGCCGCGCTTGAGGTTTCGTCCGCAGGCCCGTCGTCGCCGAACGATCTTGAATCTCGCACCATAAAGGGGCCGTCCAACCCGTTCAGGACAGCTGTCCACTCCATTATGCGCAAAGAATTTGGAAGTTCGCTAAGGGCGGCGCCACACGCTGACGTTGCCCAATAGAGCTACGTCATACAATCGTTGCTGTGCTCAATTGCAGATCTCCCATTGTCCGACTCCAGCCAAGCGGCTCAATTCAAGGTGGCATCCCGGTCGAACGGGGCGACAACCAGCTGTCGAACAAAATATCTGACCATTGGACTTGGCCTGCGGTCTTGAGGGGCTGCCCTCGGACTGCTTTCGCTCGGCGTCCTTCTTCTGTGCATCGTCACGTGTAGCAACCGGCTTCTTCTCCTGCGCCTTTTCGCATTCATTGTCGTCGTTCACGCGATAACCAGCGCGGCAGGCGATCTTGACGCAGGCGTCGCCATCGGCTCTGAAACCGTGATCACAAATCAATGGGCAGACCCGGCCCGGTTTGGCCTTGATCGCATCGAGAGCTTCGAAGCTCGCGAGCTTGGCGTCGAACTTGGTTCCGGCATACTTGTTGAACGTCGAGAGCGACCTCTGCGATGAGGCGTTCCAGTCGCCGTCAGCAGCCGCGGACAGACATCCGACCCGGCGCAGCTCGGACTGAACCAGCCTTGCGGTCTCCTGAGGCGACAGGCTCGGCGGCGACGACGCTGGCGCAACGGCCGCGACCTTCTGCTCGCTGTCGATCTGGTCCTTCTTCTCGGCCGCGAGTTTTGCGGACTGATCAGCCGCTGCCTTGTCGCTCGCGATCTTGTCTGCGAGAGCCTTTTCAGCCGCCTGCTTGTCGGCAAGCGCCTTGGCGACGGCCGTCTCCGCCTCTTTCCTTCGCTGCTCAGCAGCGGCAGCTCTCGCCTCCTCGACCTGCTTGGCCTTCTCGGCCGCGAGCCGGGCGTCCTCGGCGAGTTTCGCGGCAGCCGCCGCCTTGTCCTGCTCGGCCTTCTTGGCGCGGTCCGCCGCGAGCCGTGCTTTCTCATCTTCGGCCTGCCGGGCCCTGTCGGCGGCGGAGGCGCGTGCTTGCTCAGCTTCGATCTTCCTCAACTGGACCTTGGCGAGGTCAGCATAGAAGCCATCCGGGTACGTCCGCAGGAAGGCCTGCCATGCGTCTTTCTCGCCTGCCTGCAAGGCCAGCTCGTAGTCTCTGCGAACCGCATCCTGAGGGCTTGCCTGCGGTCCAGGAGCGGCTGCCGGCTTCGCCGGGACCAGCGGGACGTCGTCGCCGCCGAGCGAGCCGTATACATAGGGCTCCTGCTTGTAGCCGGTGTTCTTGAGGACGTCGTCGCGGACGAAGCCGAAGGCCTTGCGCAGGTCGAGGCCCGGCGTCGGCAGACGCTCGACCAGAGCTGTCGAGAACGGGCTGTTCCTGGAGTCGCCATCCGAGGCGGTCGAGCCGGCCTTGGCCGCAAATGCGATCATGGTGTTCGGGCTGGTCGGCTCGATCTTGGCAAGGCCGCGACCGATCGCGCGCGAGGCCACGGTGCGCTTCATGGTCTTGGCGAACGGGTTGTCGCGGCAGGCGTCCAGGATGACGAGACGGAGCTGCTTCGCCGGTTCGATGGCAAACAGCACCCGATCCAGCGGGAAGGTTTCGTCGAACACGTCGGTGTCGGTCTCCAGCGCCGCGTCCGTGGGGATCAGATAATTGTTGCCGTCCAGCTCGATGCCGTGGCCGGCGTAGTAGATCACGGCCACGTCCGCATCGCGCGCTTTGGCCCCAAACTCACGAAGCGCCTTGCGCATGTCGACGACGCTGAGATCGAGCTTGGTATCGACAACGTCGAAGCCTGCCTTTTTGAACATGCCGCCGACCAGCGTGGCGTCGTTCACGGGGTTGGCGAGCCGGGGCACGCTCTTGTAGGCGGAGTTGCCGATCACGAGCGCGACACGCCGCTCGGCCTGCGCCGGAGCGGCGCCAAGCCAGATCGCAAAAAGCAATAAAACCAATAACCGAAGCGCGCCCACTTGGAGCCCCAAACCACAATATGAGCAGAATATTAGTAGCCTGCCTAAAGGCAAGTGGTGGGTCTGTGACCCTGATCACGCTACGATCTGCGTCGGCCCAAAGGCGACGTCGGATCGGCGGCCGCAAGTCTGCAACGGGGTCACGAGCTGACCTCGCAGGCGTGGAGGAATTGAGTGCTAGGGTCCGGTAAGGCTGTTATCGGACTCCCGGGTTCCGCCTAGATGGTAGGTTGCAAGGCAAGGGATCGCTGATCTTTGGAAATCTTCCGTAAACAAGAACCAAGCGCGATGACGATGCATCCTAATCTCATCGCGCTTTAGCATCGTCGCCAAGTCGCCGCCCGAGCGCCGTCAGCACTGTGAAGGTCGCAACCCACACCATCCGCGCGCCGTAGCGATCGTGGGGGCCGGATATGACGGCGCAGATGAAGGCGTTGCCGAGCAGCGCAAGCGTGACTGTCGCCGCCAGCAACGTCAGATCGTCCAGCCGGCGATGTGTGAGCGCGTGGCCGAGCAGCACGACGAGCGCCAGCATCGAGGCCAGCGCGACGGGCACGTGCAGCCAGTTGATGGTGTCGAAGTCGAGGGCCCAATTCTGCTGGCGCGCCGCCCGCATAGGCGCGGCCTGTGAGGGGATATAGCGCTCGATGATGCCGCGGGTGTGCGGGATCCAGCCATTGGTGCCTTCGCCGGTCGCGACATGCAGCAATTGCTGGCCCATCGCCCGCAACGCCGCGCCGGCCTGCCAGGCCGGATAGTCTTTGAGCGAACCCACGACGATGGTGCCCATCTCGTCGTTCATGCCCTCGAAGCGGCCGAGCGTGTTGAACATGCTCTTGCCCCACAGGAATTCGTCGGCGGTCGCCGGCAATTGGTCGCGATAGGGGCAGAGCTTGAGCTTTTCGCGGGGGCAGTGGTCGTTGAGATAACGCGCGACGATGCCGTCCTGCATCATGCGACCGAAGGCGACGCCGGTGCCGCCGGGCGTCCAGGCCCATTTGCCCGACAAGGCATGGTTCGCCGATACCAGCATCAGGCCGCCGGCGACGATGGTGAGGCTCGCTTGGGCCAATCCGGCGGTCGGAAGCCGGCCCCCCAGCAACGGTCGCGCCATCCAGCCGGCGACGCAGAGCCCGAGCAGCACGCCGAGCGTGGCGCTGTGGGTCGCGGCGGCAAAGGCGGTGAAGACGAACAGCGAGATTTTTTCGAGCACCGAGGTCCGCTGCCCACCGATGACCAGCAGGAATAGCGACAGCACCGACAGGCCTGCAAAAATGTCGGTGAGCAACATGCTCGCAAGCCAGGGCAGCGCGGTCGACAGGATCAGGAGCAGGCTGATCGCGACGAAACGGACCGTCTGCATCATCGAGAGTACGCGCAAGGTGAGCTGCAACAGCCACAGCGTCGCCAGCGACTGGACCGCGAGGTTGATCCAGAAACCAGAACTCTCGCCATAGTGCAGATAGATGCCGAACACGGTGGAGCGGCTCGGGACGAGATAGCCCTCGTACCAGCGCGCCAAATAGCCTCCGGTATCCCATTGCAACAGCGGATAGCCGTTCCAGAACGCCGGCGCGATCAACAGGAGCGGCAGGGCGACCGCGGCGAGCCGCAGCCAGAGTGAGCCCGCGGCGCCCGCGCGCGCATGATCAGTGGTGATGGTCAAATCCGCTCCGTCCTCACTCGGACCATGCCCGCAATCACCGTTGAGGCGGAATTCACCAATAGTTTGACACCGCCCGGCTTGAATTTGGCGAAACCCTGACCATTTTGAGCCGACCTTGCCGCCCGGGGTCTCGGAAGAAACTGTTGCGATTCAACGCGTTGGCATGCCCGGCGGAGCAACGCACTGTTCACTCTCAGGCAAGCCCGTCAGGACTTTGTCGCCTAGACTGTGTTATAGAACCACCGAAACGAGCCAATTCGAAAGAGCAGATCTCATGGCAGTGCATCAGGTCAATCCGGGAGGAAAGCTCGCAACGCTCGATCCGATCTGGGATCGGATCCGCGGCGAAGCGGAGGACATCGTCCATCGCGAGCCGGAGCTTGCGACCTTCATCTATTCGACGGTGCTGCATCACAGTCGCCTGGAAGATGCGGTGATCCATCGGGTCGCCGACCGGCTCGATCACTCCGCGCTGTCGGGCGATCTCGTGCGCCAGACTTATGACGAGGCGCTGCGCGACGATCCCGATCTCGGCAACGCCTTTCGCGCCGATCTCGTGGCCGTCTACGACCGCGACCCCGCGACTTCGCGCTTCATCGATCCCTTGCTCTATTTCAAGGGCTTTCACGCCATCCAGACCCACCGCCTCGCGCATTGGCTCTATCTGAAGGGCCGCAAGGATTTTGCGTACTATCTGCAGAGCCGGGCGTCTGCGGTATTCCAGACCGACATCAATCCCGCCGCGCGCATCGGCCGCGGCATCTTCCTCGACCACGCCACCGGCTTCGTCTGCGGTGAGACGGCGCTGATCGAGGACGACGTCTCGATCCTGCATGGCGTCACGCTCGGCGGCACCGGCAAGGAGAATGAGGATCGCCATCCGAAAATCCGTCACGGCGTCCTGATCGGTGCCGGCGCGAAGATCCTCGGCAACATCGAGATCGGTCACTGCGCGCGCATCGCGGCGGGCTCGGTGGTGGTCAAACCCGTGCCGCACAACGTGACGGTCGCAGGCGTGCCCGCCAAGGTCGTCGGCGAAGCCGGCTGCGCCGAGCCGTCGCGCACCATGGATCAGATGATCAACGCCATGGGACTTTGAGGTGGGACTCTGAGGCGGGACTTCGAGCTTGTCGGAAGGGGGCGGATTTTCCGTCCCTTTCGTCCCTCAATTCTTTTGGCAATTCATGCTGGCGGTTGGTCGCGTCTCGTCCTAAAACCCGCGCCAACCCAGATTTCGATTGGAGACTTGCCGTGGACGTCAAGGAAGTTAGGAAGCTCGACGCGTATTTGAAGCGCGTATTCGGCAATCCCAAGATCCGCGTCGTGCCGCGGCCGAAGAAGGATGATTCCGCCGAGGTCTATATCGGCGAGGAATTCATCGGTGTGCTCTTCGTCGATGACGAGGACGACGATCGCTCGTTCCAGTTCCAGATGGCGATCCTCGAGGACGATCTGGTCGACCAGGAGTGATGCGACCCGATTGGTGAGGCGGAACTTCCCGCCCTCACCATTTAGTGTTTGACGCGGCGGTGCGATCGGCCGGCGCTTTTCCCACATTCCGTCCATGCGAACTGTGCTGATCTCCGGGGCGGGGATTGCCGGGCCGACGCTCGCTTATTGGCTGCGTGCCGGAGGATACGAGCCGACGCTGGTTGAGCGCGCGCCCGCGCTTCGTCGTGGCGGCTACGTGATCGATTTCTGGGGACTGGGCTACGACATCGCCGAGCGGATGGGGCTGTTGCCGGCGATCGAAAGCGCCGGCTATCGCGTCAGGGAAATGCGGATCGTCGACGATCGCGGCCGGCGAGTCGCCGGATTTGGTACGAACGTCCTCGACGATCTCACAGGCGGGCGTTACGTCACTCTGGCACGAAGCGATCTGTCGCGCCTGCTGTACGGTACGGTCCGCGATGGTGTTGAAACGATCTTCGATGAGGAGATCGTTGGCCTGGAGCAGCAGTCCGAATGGGTCGACGTCCAGTTGCGGCGCGGCGGGAGCCGACGTTTCGATCTCGTCGTCGGTGCTGACGGCCTGCATTCGCAGGTACGCAGCCTTGCGTTCGGCTCGATCGAGACATTCGAGAGGAATCTCGGCTATGGCGTCGCGGCATTCGAAACCCGCGGCTATCGCCGTCGCGACGAGAATGTGTATCTGATGCACAACCGGCCGGGCCGTATGATTGGCCTTTTCGCGCTGCGCGATGATCGCACCTTGTTCCTCTTCGTGTTTCGCGGCGATGCAGGCGGGCCTGCCGCAAAGGCACAGCTGCGTGATCTCTATCGCGACGCCGGCTGGGAATGCCCAGACATTCTGAACGAACTCGAGCGCGCCGACGATTTGTATTGCGACCGGGTCAGCCAGATCAGGATGGACGGCTGGTCGCGGGGCCGCGTCGCGCTGATTGGAGACGCTGCGTTCTGCGTCTCGCTCGTCGCCGGGCAGGGCTCGGCTCTGGCCATGATCTCTGCCTATGTGCTTGCGGGAGAACTCGCACGCGCCGACGGGCGCCACGAGGAAGCATTCAGCGCCTATGAGACCCGCCTTCGCAGCTATATCGGCGCCAAGCAGCGCGGAGCCGAGCGCTTCGCCGCGGCATTTGCACCGCGGACGTCATGGGGATTGTGGTTTCGCAATCAGGTCGTGAGGGCGTTCTCCTTGCCAGGCGCGGCGAGACTCGCTATTGGCCGAGACCTTGCCGACAAGCTGGATCTGCCGAGTTATCGCTGGCGCGATCACAAGGAGATCGGCGTTTGAATTGCCCGCGGCTTTGATCGTTAGCTCTTCCTGAGAATGCGCAGTCGCGCGGTGGCATCCGCGACCGTCACCCCGTGCACATCGACGAGATCGGCTTGCACGACCATCTCGCGCTCCGTTCTCTCGACGATGCGTGCTCTCGCCGTAATCGTCCCGACGCCGACGGGCTTCAGGAAATGCGTGTCGAGGCTCCGTGTCACGAGCGTGAGGTCCGCAGCGATGGCCGCAAGCGCGGTAATTCCCGTGGCTGAATCCAGCATCGCGGCCAGAAATCCGCCCTGGATCGTCCCGTGCCTGTTGGTGAAAGCCGGCTGAGCCTGGAAGCGGATCAGTGCATGCCCGCTCTCGTCGAAGCCAAGCCATTCCCGTCCCAGCAACTGGGCGCCCGGCGGGAGGTTTGCTGCTGCATCGTTCACATCGATCACCGCACCGGTTTCTCAATGGCGAGGGTATCAAGCAGGCGCTCCGGCGCAAGGCCAAGTAGCGATGATGACGATACGCCCTGCGCTGTCGCCGTGGATGGCGCAACTGTTCGTGCCCGCGACGGAGCGCAGTCGGGGAGTTGGCAACGCGCTCATCGATGCCGCCGTGGCTCGCACCGCGGAGCTGGGCTATCGACGGCTGTACCTCTACACGTCGGGACGTTGCCGGCCTATTACGCGTCCCGTCGCTGGCAGCCGATCGAGGAGCTTGATTATCTCGGCAAGACGCGGGTCATCATGACATACGATCTGCCCTCGCTCTGAGGGCAACGCACCATCAATCAATTTCCCACCCTGCCATTCTGCCTCTGTTTTGCCCGACGCGTCAAATGTTTTTCGAAAAATACGAATTATCGGAGGGGATCGAGTTTCCCCAAAAAATACGAAGTCATGCCAGGCACTTGGCTACTGTGCATGGGGTTGTTTTCGCAGTTTTGTTTTGGAGGCTCGCGGGCCGCGCGGCCGCTTACCCCTTTGGTCCCCGCAACTGCGCCGTCAGCTTCTCCATCGCTTCCGCCGCATCCCGCCATTGCGACAGCCAGCTGCGCGGAAAGCGGAAGGTGAGGTCGGCGCCGCCGACACGGCGTTCGGCGAGGCACATGCCGGGCGTCGCCCCATCGCGGGTGCAGCGCGCGGTCAGCGAGGGGCTTGCGGCCGAATAGAGATCCTCGCTGCCGTAGGGCGTATCGGCGCGGAACATCCGCATCGTCAACCCGTCCTGGGGCGTTGCCGCGGCCTGGTCGAGATAGCGCGGATAGATCGTGGCTACGCGCTGCTCGGGCGAGAGCGCATCGCGATGCGCGGCGATCGACAGGAAGATGCGGTCGATCGGCTGCATCGCCGCGTCCACGCTGTCGGCGGTGACGTGCTTCGGCGCGCCCGGCGGCTCGAGCGAAGGGTACAGGAAGTCGAGATCGATCCGCTCCTGCGGCCCGGAGTGGCGCTGGATCTTCATGCGGATCGCGGTGGTCGGCAGGTTGAACAGCGTGCCACCGACGCTCACCGGCAGCTTGTCCGGGGCGCTCGCGCCGCTCGGGCCCCAGGTCGGCCACAACAAATAGGCGACGAGCGCGACGGCGCACACCGCGGCAATGCCGCCGAGCACGATCGGGACCACGTGGGCCCGGCTGCGCGCCCGGGGAGACTGAGGGGAAATTGCCGAAAACACCGTCATGAGCCGCGAATGAGCCGGAAGTCGGCCGATGGCCGACGAATCAGCGGCGAATATGCCACGCGGCGGTGGTTTCGCGGAGCGTTCACCCGCTGCAGGGAAGGGAGAGAGGCCTGCGTGGAACGGCTGGCGGCGTTAACCTTCCCTTAAGGATAATGTAGCGTTAACCGGCACTCTTTGTCACAGGAAGGCACCTCGCGTTGCGTAAGGGCGGACCGTTCCGATGGCACCTGAAGCTCTCAACACATTCTTCTCGATCGGCATCGGTTTCGCGCTCGCGGGAGCGCTCGTGAGCGGATACCAGACCGTCGCACAGCGGCCCGCCGGCTTCGGTCTGTTGCAGGACGGCGTGGCGCCGAAGACTTTCGCGGCGGTTCCGTTCCTGGTGTTCGCGGCGCCCTTCATCATCATGCGCAACACCCTGCGCGGCAGGCAGCTGGAGAGCCGTCGCGTCGAATTCGTGATGATGGCCACCGTCATCGCCGGCTTCTGGAGCATGATGAGCGGCACCTTCGTCCTGATGACGCTTCGCGCGGCCGGCGTTCTGGTCTGATGCGCCTGCTGTAGGGCTGCCTGCGCGGCAGGCCTTTGCGTCGAGGCTGCCGTTTCGCTATGGCTGGGGTTGACCCGACAGGAGACCCTCATGGCGATCTACGAGCTCGACGGGCAGGCGCCCGACCTTCCCGCCGACGGCAACTACTTCATCGCCGAGACCGCCACCGTGATCGGCCGCGTGCGCCTGAAGCCGGGCGCGAGCGTCTGGTTCGGTGCGGTGCTGCGCGGCGACAATGAGTGGATCGAGATCGGCGAGGGCGCCAACGTGCAGGACGGCTCGACCTGCCACACCGATCTCGGTTTTCCGCTTCACATCGGCAGGAACTGTACGATCGGCCATAACGTCATCCTGCACGGCTGCACCATCGAGGAGGGCGCACTCGTCGGCATGGGCTCCATCGTGATGAACGGCGCCAGGATCGGCCGCAACAGCATCGTCGGCGCCGGCTCCGTCATCACCGAGGGCAAGGAATTTCCCGAACGGTCCCTGATCATCGGCTCGCCGGCGCGGGTCATCCGCACGCTCGACGACGCCCAGGTGCAGAAGATGGGGAGCGCGGCGAAGTTCTACGTCGCGAACGGCCCGCGCTTCACCAAGGGCCTCAAGCGGATCGGGTGAGCTCAGCTTCCTTCGGACTCGCGTGCTTCTAGTGCGCTTGCGACCTTCTCGTGGCCCGCGGACCAAAGGGCATGCTCGTCGCTGCCGTCCTGGTACGGATTGGCTTCCGCCGGAATGTTTTGACGCGCTGCGCGTTCGCCTTCTGCAAAAGCATCGCGATCGTTCATCGTGACTGCGCCTTCCTGTTTCCGGAGCCTTCCGGTTTCAAGCTGATGCGACGTCATTTGTTCCGGAACCGGTCATTGCTGCGGCGGTTGACCGGCGAAGGAGATTTCAATGGCCGGATTGCCTACAGCCCGTTCAATCAAGACTGTGATCGTGATCTTCGCCCTTGCCGCGATGCCGGCCGTAGCGTTCGCGCAAGCGAGCGGCGGCTCGGCGGGATCGGCCGGAGGTGTGGCCAATTCTCCGGCGACTGCGCCCGGCACCAACAGTCTGGGCACCGCCCAATCGTCCGGTGCGAATGCTGCATCCGGAGGCACCACCGGCGCAGGCGGGGGTAGGGGGACCGATGCCGCCGTCAACGCCGAGGACCGGCTGCTCGACAAGAAGCTCAAGAGCATCTGCCGCGGCTGCTGATGCTCGCGGGGAAGTGAGACAGTGAGGCTGTCAGGAACGACGCAAGCCAATTAGCTTGGTCGTGCTTTGAAGCGTGGAGCGTCTCCACGCGGAGGATCGAGTGATGTTACGCAAGATGATGTTGACGGCGCTGGCCGTCGCGATAGTCGGGCTGTCAGCCCCACAGGCCGCCCAGGCGCGGGGCGGTTTCGGCCACGGTGGTGGCGGCTGGGGCCACGGTGGCGGCTGGGGTCACGGCGGCCACTGGCGCGGCGGCGGCTTCTGGCCGGGAATCGCCATCGGGGCGGGTATCGCCGGCGCGGGTTATTACGGCAGCTATTACGGCTATGGCCAGCCGTATTACGGCGATCCCTATTACTATGGTACCGGTTACGACGATGGTGGCTATGGCGGCTGCTACGTCGTGCGCAAGCGCGTCATGACGCCGTCGGGCTGGCGATTCCGTGCCGTCGACGTCTGCGAATGACCCGTTAAAAAACAAGGTCGCTGACGCAATATACCGTCAACGACCTTGCCAGCCCCGGACATTGAAATCGGCTCACGCCATCCGGTAACGGCGAGCATCGCTTGGAATCATACGGGCGAATGTGATCCAGTTCACAAGTCCAAAAATTTAGGCGGCGCCGACTGCTCAGCCGCGCGAGCGCTTGCGTGCACTGGCCTGGACGCGATGCCGTGCAGGTTTCCTGCGGGTAACCGAGGGAGCCTCCGCCTCGGTCGCTCGGGCGCTGGCAAAGGATTGCCGCAGGCCGTCGATGGACTCATTGAGTGTCGTGACCTGCTCGGACAGACGCTTGGTGTCGGCCTGCTGGAATGCGAGCAAGCGCTTCACACTCTGAAGCTGGTCCTGCACGACCTGGAGCTGGTCAATCGATTCCTGCTGGGTTGCTTCCAGCCCCTTGGTCTTCTCGACCAGTTGCTCGGAGGCCTGGGCGGTGCGAGCCTGCAGCTGCCGCGATGCCACCACCCGGTCGGTCTCGGGGGCTGAGCCGGTATAGGCGCGCCAGATCGCGATCGAGGTCACGCCGGCGATCAGCAGGAGGAGGGCGGCGGCGGTCAGCGCGATCGGCTGGGCGCCGAGGCGAAGAAGCGGGTTGGACGGTGCGTCCTCTGCGAGATCGATCATCGCTGACAAAACCCAAATTGAAACTTGGTGAGTGGCGAAGACCGGCAACCTCAGGTTACCGGGGGTCCCGAAAGCGTTACGTTTCGGCAATGAATGGGACCAAAAAGAGGCCAAGAGCAAAAAAACCAACAATCATGAGGCCTTGAGGCCTCCGAACGCCCGTCAGGGGCAAGAGATCAGGGCTGAAACGGCGAAAACGGACCTGAATAGGTCTTGGATCGGGGCGCCGCATAGGGTCCGAGCCGGGAGGTTTTCAGTCCCAGTCGCACCAGTGATTCCGCAAAGGTCACCGCGGCGGCGACGCCGTCGATCACGGGCAGGCCGTGAGTGGCGGCGAGTTCATTGGCGAGATCGGCCATGCCGGCGCAACCGAGCACGATGGCCTCTGCGCGGTCGTCGCGGATCGCGGCTGTGATTTCCGTGGAGATTTTTGCGAGCGCATCGGTGTTGCGCTCCTCCAACGCGAGCACCGGCATCTCGGCAGCGCGGACGCGGACGCAGCGATCGGCGAGGCCGTATTTCCGCAAATTATGTTCGATCGGCACGATGGAGACACCGAGTGTCGTCACCACGGCGAAGCGCGCGGCGATCAGGCTCGCCATGTGGAAGCCCGCCTCGCCAATGCCGATCACGGGTGCCTTTGCCGCGGCGCGCGCGGCGTCGAGGCCGGTATCGTCGAAGCAGGCGATGATGTGCGCGTCCGCGCCGTCGCGATCGGCCTCGCGGATGCAGCCGAGCATGCCGGGCACCGCGAACGCCTCGTCGTAAAATCCCTCGATCGAGACCGGGCCCATCGCGGGCTGGCGCGCATCGATCAATGTGTCGGGCAGGGCGACGCTGCGCGCCGCAGCGGCGATCTTCGCCGTCATGGACGCCGTGGTGTTGGGGTTGACGACGTGAAGCCGCATCAGATCAGACAAGCCCTTTGCCGGCGTCCGAGCCTTTGGCCGCCTGCCGCTTGTTGAGCATGTGGATGGTGCCGAGCGCAAGCGCGATCACCGTGAACGAGACGGCCGAGATCACGGTGCCGAGTGCGTAGATGTCGGGATTCGTCACGGTGGTGGTGAGGCCCTGGAGATCGAGAGGCAGCGTGTTCACCGCCCCGATCGCCTGGCTGGAACGCGCGAGTTCGTCCCAGGACAGCGTGAAGCCGAACAGTCCAATGCCGATCACGGAGGGCAGGATGATCGGCAGCACGACATGACGGAAGGCCTGCCACGGCGTCGCGCCGAGATCGCGCGCGGCTTCCTCGAGCCGCGGGTCGAAGCGGTTGAAGATCGCGAACATGATGAGCAGGCCGAACGGCAGCGTCCAGGTCAGATGTGCACCGAGGCCCGAAGTGAGCAGGCCCATCGAGGTCTCGAAATTCTCGTTGAAGGTGCCCTTGATCAGATCGTCGATGATGCGGAATTCGAGCGAGATGCCGAGCGAGGTGATGATCGAGGGCACGATGAGGCTCGCGATCGCCGAGTAGAACAGGATGCCTTGCGCTTTGAACTTGCGGCGAAACGCCATGCCGGCGGCAACCGACAGCACGACGGTGACGATCATTACAATAATGCCGAGCAGCAGCGAACGGCGAAAGGCCGCGCCGAGATCGACGATGCCGGTGCCCTGGAACAGTTTTGCGATCCAGAAAGTCGACACGCCGTTCATCGGGAAGGTGAGGCCGCCCTGCGGCCCCTGGAACGACAGCACGTAGATCGCGATCATCGGACCGTAGAGAAACAGCGTGTAGGCCGCGAAGAAGATCGCAAGCACGTAGAAAGAGCGCGGGCGTCCTTCCTTCATGCTCTAGAGCTCCTTCTTGATGTCGACGATGCGCGACATCATGGTGATGATCAGGAACGTGATGACGAGCAGGATCACGGCGTTGGCGGCGGCGGCCGGGAATTGCAGCGCGTTCACCCGCGTTTCGATAATCTTGCCGGCGGCCGCGATCTGCTGCCCGCCCATGACGCCGATGGTGATGAAATCGCCCATCACGATGGTGATGACGAAGATCGAGCCGATCACGATGCCGGGCTTGGCGAGCGGGATGATGACGTTGACGAGCGTCTGGAAGCCGGTCGCGCCGGCGTCATAGGCGGCCTCGATCAGCGATTTGTCGATGCGCACCATCGAATTGAAGATCGGCACCACCATGAAGAAGGTGAAAAGGTGCACCAGCGCCAGCACCACGGAGAACTCGGAGAACAGCAGCCATTCAACGGGATGGTTGATCAGCCCCGTCTTCACCAAGCCTGAGTTGACAAGGCCATTGCGCCCGAGCAGCGGGATCCAGGCAATCATGCGGATCACGTTGGAGGTCCAGAACGGGATCGTACAGAGTAGCGACAGTCCCATCTGCCAGGTCTTCGACTTGACGTGGAAGGCGAGGAAGTAGGCGACCCAGAAGCCGATGAAGAGGGTGATGACCCATACGAGGAAACAAAGCTTCAGCGTCTTCAGATAAGTCTTGGCGATCGTGCAGAGATCGGGAAGCTGCGCGATGCAGCCCTCGAACGTGTCGGTGTAGCCGCGGCCCGAGAAGGCCGGCAGCAACTGGTATTCGTTGTAATCCCAGAACGAGACGATGACGACGAAGACGAGCGGGATCAGGAAGAAGGCGAGGAACACCAGCATCATCGGCCCGGCCTGGAGCCAGGAGATGAAGGAGGGCGACAGCCGCGCCGCTTTGCTGCGGCGCGCCGTCTCCGATCCCCGGACCAGGTCCGGGGATACCTGTTGCAAAATGTCCTCCGACGTGTCCATCAGATTACGCTGCGATGAACTCGTTCCACTTGCGGACCATGTAGTCGTTCTCGTCCATCACGGCGTTCCAGCACGCGACGCCGCCCATGCGGTCCTCGTAGGAGCCGCCGTCGCGCACGGCGCCGGCCTTTTCCAGCAGCGAGCCGTCGGGCGCCTTGATGTCCTTCTCGGCCGCCTTGCCTTCCATCCAATAGGCCCACTCGTAAGGCTCCATATGCGCCTTCGCGGTGGAGAGCACGGCTGAGTAGTAGCCCTGGCGGTTGAGATAGGCGCCGGCGTAGCCGGACAGGAACCAGTTGACGAACTCATAGGCCCATTCGAGCTTCGCACCCGAGAC
The DNA here is from genome assembly GCF_000515415.1 of Bradyrhizobium sp. WSM1417. Taxonomy (NCBI): domain Bacteria; kingdom Pseudomonadati; phylum Pseudomonadota; class Alphaproteobacteria; order Hyphomicrobiales; family Nitrobacteraceae; genus Bradyrhizobium; species Bradyrhizobium sp. WSM1417. Next base: position 5,814,951 of record NZ_KI911783.1, on the reverse strand, counting down.
GCCCTTGGAGACGCAGAAGCCCGAGGCCCAGGAGCGATAGCCTTCCTTGAGCGGTTGGAAGGTGCAGGCAATGCCCATCGAACGGACCTTCGTCACCGCCGGCGACCACATCGACTGGATGACCGTCTCGCCCGAGGCCATCAGGTTGACGCTCTCGTTGAAGTCTTTCCAGAAGGCGCGGAACTGACCGGCCTTCTTGGCCTCGGTCATCACCTTCATGGTGAGATCGATCTCTTCCTTGGTCATGTTGCCCTTGTCGGCATATTTGTACTTGCCGGTGGCTTCCACGACCATCGCGGCATCCATGATGCCGATTGAGGGGATGTTGAGGATCGAGGCCTTGCCCTTGAACTCAGGGTTGAGCAACTCGGCCCACGAGCTGATCGGACGCTTGATGATATCGGGGCGGATACCGAGCGTGTCGGCGTTGTAGACGGTCGGGATCAGGGTGACGAATTCGGTGGCGGACGTCGCGAACTTCTTGGAATCCTTGCCTTCGAGATAGAGCACCTTCCAGGGCGCGGTGCCCTGGCCGCCGATCTTCTTGCCGCCGGGAGTGACGCCCTTGGTGAAGACCGGCGTGATGTTGTCGAATTCCTTGATCTTCCTGGCGTCGAGCGCAAGGATGTTGCCAGAGGGCACGATCTTCTTCAGCGCGAAATATTCGGTGTCGAGCACGTCGAAGGAATTCGGCTGGGTCATCACGCGCTTGGTGACGTCGTCGGTGGTCGCGGTGATGTATTCGATCTTGATGCCGGTGTCCTTCAGGCATTGCTTGGAGATCTCGTCGCCCTCGTTCACGGCGGTGCCGAGATAGCGCAGCACCTTCGGCTCGGCCGACATGACATAAGGGAAGCCGGTGATGGCGCCGGAGCCGGCGGCAAGGCCGGCGAGACCCGCGGTGCTCTTCAGTAGCGTGCGGCGGCTAAGGCCCTTCTTCCTGGTCGTTTCGGTCATATCACTCGCTCCTCTGTTGCGCATTCCGGTGATTGATCGGCGCTATTGCAGACGTTGCGCCTTGGCGGGATCCCAAATGGCCAGCACGCGATCGCCCGGCCGGAACTGGTGGACGTCGAAGGCGGCCTCGGGAAGGTGGGAGAACAGGGCGGTCCCGTCTTCGAGCGTGAGCGAGACGGCGATGTAGGAGCCCTGGTACTCGGTCTGGGTCAGCAGCGCCGGCGCGCCGAAGGCACCGTCAGTGAACGGCACGATGCCGAGCTGATCGGCGCGCACGGCGATGAGTTTGCCTGCGTCGCTGAGGACGTTGTGACCGCCGATGAAGCGCGCCACGAATTCGGTGCGGGGATGATGGAAGATGTCGCGGGCACTTCCCTGCTGCTCGATTCTGCCCTGGTTCATCACCACGATGTGGTCGGCGAGCGCCATCGCCTCTTCCTGGCCGTGCGTGACCTGAACGAAGCTGATGCCGAGCTCGCGCTGCAGCCGCTTCAATTCGCCCCGCATCTTCACCCGCAGGAACGGATCGAGCGCAGAGAGCGGCTCGTCGAGCAACAGGATCTGCGGCTCGGTGATCAGCGCGCGGGCGAGCGCGACGCGCTGCTGCTGGCCGCCGGAGAGTTGCGCGGGGAGGCGGGCCGCGTAGGGCGTCATCGCGACCAGCTCGAGCAACTCGCCGGCGCGCTTGTGCCGCGTCACCCGGTCGATGCCGCGCATTTTCAGGGCAAACGCCACGTTGTCGAGCACGGTGAGGTGCGGAAACAGCGCGTAGGACTGGAACATCATCGCCGTGCCGCGTTTGGCGGGTTCGAGATCGGTGACGTTCTGCGGGCCCAGGATGATGTCGCCTTCGCTGACCGCCTCGTGGCCGGCGATCATGCGCAAGGTCGAGGTTTTGCCGCAGCCGGAGGGGCCGAGCAGGCAGCAATAGGTGCCGGCCGGGATCTTCAAATTGACGGTGTCGACCGCCAGCGTCGTGTCGTAGCGCTTGGTGACGGCGACCAGTTCGAGGGCGGCGGGAGTGGCCATGGCGTGTCCGGGGCGAGGGCGATGCTGCGCCTCTCTCCGCAAGGTCCATGCCAATCCCGCTTGAATCGTTCTCGGCCGGCCGAATTCCAAAACAGTACAGCGGAGTCAGATCGTTAGATTGAATCGCATGGGTCTGGGTGGCTCGCTGCCTTCGCAGTTGCGTGCACACAAAACAGGCGCGAATTGTATAAAGTTTCGCCTGTGATTGGATACAGCTGGTCGATTAGGATTCACCGCCATCTTCGACGATCGAGTCCTCACCCCCATGGCCGCCAAGTCCCGACCGAAATCCGACGCGCCAGATGCGAGCGATCGCGTCAGCCGCATCCGGGAAGGCGTGACTGCGGCGATCCTCGAGCATCGCCTGCTGCCCGGCACGAAACTCGGTGAGGACGAGATCGGCGAGATCTACGGCACAAGCCGAACGCTGGTTCGCACCGCGCTGCAACAGCTCGCCCATGAGGGCATCGTCAACATCGAGAAGAACCGCGGCGCCTTCGTCGCGCGGCCGACGCCTGCGGACGCCCGCGAAGTGTTCGAGGCGCGCCGCCTGATCGAGCCGACGATCGTCGATCACGCCGTTGACGCGGTGTCGCCGGCCTGGATCGGGCGTCTCCAGCGGCATCTTGCCGAAGAGCGCGAGGCGGAGCTGCGTGGCGACGCGCGTGCTTTGGTCCGCCTCTCCGGTGACTTCCATCGACTCGTCGCCGAGATGAGTGGCCACAGCATCTATCTCGGTTTTCTCAAGGAGCTGATTGCGCGCTCCTCGCTGATCATCCTGCTCTACCGCCGGCACGACACGCCGGCCTGCGGCACCGATCATCACGCCGGGATCGTCGCCGCGATCCGCAAAGGCGACAGGGAGGCCGCGCGCGCGCAGATGTTGTCGCATCTGAACGAGATCGAGGCCGAGCTGTTCCTGAAGGATCCCGCCGCCGACGAGTTGCGGCTCGCGGATGTGCTCGGGGACTGACCTCCAGGAGGTGTCCGCACCCGGGCGAGCGCGGCGGCGGCTATTGCGGCTCCAATCCGAGCGTCTTGATCGACTCGAGCCAGATCGGCCCTTCTTTTTCGTAAAGCGCAAGCGAGGACGCGCGATCCATGGCCGGCTGATCGACGCCGAAGGCATCGAGCAGCTTCTGCACGCGCTCCGTCTTGCCGCCTTCGACCATCAGCTTGGCAAGTATGTCGATCCGGTCTGCCGGCATCGCAGCGGGCGCCACCAGCGCGGTAAAGCTGATGAGCTGGAAGACATTGCCGGTGACCCCTTGTTCGGCAAATGTCTTGGTCTCGGGCAGCTTCTTCATGCGCACCGGTGTCGGCACGGCAATCGGGCGGCCGATGCCGGTATCGAGCACCGGAAGCGCAGCCTGATAGCTGCCGACCGCCGCCTGGATCACCCCGGCGGCCAAATCCTGCCACATCGGCGCTTCGCCGCGGTAGTGCACGATGGAAATGTCCAGACCGAATTGCCGGTTGAGCTCGGCGATCGCAATGTGCGCGAACGAGCCGATCCCGTATGAGCCGGCCGTGACCTTGTTGCCACGTGCGTACGCGACGAACTCTTCGATCGTCTTTGCATTCGTGGCGGAATGGACCACCAGCGGCAGATGCCCCGAAGGCGTCACCGCGACGATCGTGAAATCCTTGTCCGGATCATAGGCCAGCGATTTCAGCAGCAGCCGGTTACCGAGCAAGGTGGACGAGATCGTATACATCAGCGTGTAACCGTCGGCCGGGGAATCCTTTACCGACTGTGCTGCCAGCGCACCGCTGGCTCCGGTTTTGTTTTCGACAATGACCGGCTGGCCAAGCTTCTGCGAGATATAGTCGCCATAGGCGCGGGCGAAGGCATCGGTGATGCCGCCTGCCGGCGTGGAGACGACGATCTTGATGGCCCGGGTCGGCCAGGCCTCGGCCCAAGCCGTTTCAGAAGCGGCTATCGTCAGGCATGCAATCGCGGCAGCCCAAATTCTCGCGGATGTCCGCACTTCGGCCTCCCCCTTTTCCCTGTGTCATTGGGCAGCCGGCAGCCACCGCAACGAGGTGTCACACGGGCAAGGAGGAGGGTCAAGAAATCAAAATATCGTTTCACTGTGTGAAATGATTATCGCCGACCTGCAGGAGAACCCGGCGCGGCAAGCTTGGCGCCGAGCGCCTCCGCAAGTGCGGAAGCGACTTTCTTCATCGGAGGTACGAAGCGCCGCACGCCGTCCTCCAGACCGACCGCCTCGCGAAGCATCATCACGTTCATGCTGCCGAACAGCCGATTCCGCAAAACGACGGGTACGCCAATCGCCCACACTGCGCCGCCGAAGACGCGGCGGCTGTAGGTCTCATCCATGACCGCGAAGCCGGCGTCGCGGATCGTGCGCAGCACTTTGGCAAGCCTGACGGGATTGCGCGCCAGATCGTTCCAGGGCTCGGGACCGAGGGCAAGGCGAGCGGCAATGCGCTCCTGCTCGGCGGGCTCGCAGAAGGCGAGATAGGCGCGCCCCATCGAGGTGCCGAGAACAGGAAAGCGAAAACCCGGCGGACGGCTGAACAGCAGCGATCCATCCACGCGCGTCGTGTGGGCGATGACCATAGACTCCTGATCGAGCACGGCAATGTCTGACGGCCAGTGGATCTGCTTGCGGAATTTGTTGAGGATGGGTTCGGCGATGCCGCCAATCCAGGTCGGCTCGTCATAGCCTGCGCTCAGCAGCAGCGCGCGTCCCGTCGGCGCGTAGCTGGCCGGCTCGGTCCGGCGCACCACATAGCCTTCGTGCTCCAGCGTCTCGAGCATGCGGACGATGGTTGCCTTGTTGAGCCCCGTCGCCTTGTGCAGCGAGCCGACGGTCGACTGCCGTTCCTGGTTGATCACCCGCAGGACTTCGAGGCCCCTGGACAACGCGATGACGGGACGGAACGACGTCATGGCAGCTCCTTGTGATTGCCTGTGCCGCTAGCCGATGAAGCAACCGGAGGGACAGGGCAGCGCGCTCGACGCCATCGCTACCGATTGCGGGAAGGCTGGCATGAGTCAAGCTCGCTGACGCGTTCATCTCGGTTTCGAGAAGGGCGGGATTCGCAGACAATTCGATCGCTTGCTGCGCCCGGCGGCAATTTAGTTCCTGTGGTCAAGTCGCTCGTAGTCTCGTGTGGAAGTCGGGCGCTGCGACGTCACGTGACTAGTGCTCGCGAGCCGCACCGGCTATACGATGACGCTCTGTCATTGAACTGTCATGTACCTGTAAATGCTGAAGTCAGACGCAACGCCGGTTCGCAAGCATCCGAGCGCGCGGGATGGCAATCCTGCTGCGAAGGACAACAAGAGAACGCAAGTCGCAGCCGGCTTCTTCAGGCAGCGTGAACCCGCCGAGCTCGTCGCGGAACCTGGGATCGTCGAGGGCGCTGTGATCGATCAGACGCCATTGCATGCCGCGGAACCGGCAACGGAACCAATCCCGTCGAGCGCTGCGGCGCACGCCGCCGGCGAGATCGAACTCAAGCTTCTCGTCGATGCCGATCGCATGGCGCATTTCAACGCTGCGCCCGTGATCGCGGCGAACGCGCGCAACAAGGGCACGCGCAAACATCTCAAGTCCGTCTATTACGACACGCCGGAGCGGACGTTGCGTCGCAACGGCTTGAGCTTGCGTGTTCGTCAGAGCGGTGCGCGCTTCGTGCAAACCGTCAAGACCGATGCGGCGGACGATCCGCTGCGCCGTGGTGAGTGGGAGACGGGGGTACCGTCGCTTGCGCCTGATCTGGCTCTCGCGATGCCCTTCATTCCGGAGAAGCTTCGCGGCCGAGTGGAAGCGCGGCCGCTCGAAGCGGTCGTCACCGCCGATGTCCATCGTCATGCGCGGATGATTGACCTGCCGTCAGGCACGGTCGAGATCGCCTTCGACCGGGGCGAGTTGACGGCCGGCGACCGTTCACTGCCCGTGAGCGAGATCGAGCTGGAGCTCAAGAGCGGCAGCGCGAGCGCGATCTACGAGATCGCGCTGCGGCTTGCAGAGCACGGCGACGTAATGCCGTCCATCCGCACCAAATCGGCGCGCGGGTTCGATCTTGGCGCCGACAAGCCGCCCTCGGCGCGGCGTCCGCGAAAACTTCGTCTCGATCCGTCGGTGACATTGGACGAGGCGTTCGCGACAATCCTGCGTTCCTGCTTCCTCCATCTGCTTCAGTCGCTGCCGGCTGCCGAGGATGGCCGCAATCCGGAAGGAATCCATCAGCTGCGCGTCTCGCTACGCCGGCTGCGATCGGTGCTGGATCTGATGCGTTCGGCGGGCGTGTCGAGCAACGTCGATACGCTGCGAACCGAAGCCAAATGGCTGGCGCAGGATTTGTCCGCCGCGCGCGACTGGGATGTGTTCCGGCTCGAGACCTTGCCGACCATCGCGAGGGCCTGTCCGTCGATCGCAGGCTTCGATGCGCTGGGCCTGGTTGCGGCCGAGCGCCAGTCGGATGCCTATCGCAAGGCGCATGGCGCGCTTGAAGATCGCCGCTGCGCGATGTTCCTGATCGGCCTCGGCAGCTGGATCGAGACGCGGGGTTGGCGCAACGACGTCGCCGCGCAGGATCTCGGCCAACTCGCCGAACCCGCCGTCAATTTCGCGCAGCGCATTCTGTCGGAGCAATATGCGAAGGTGCTCAGGCGCGGCCGCCGCTTCAAGTCGCTTTCCGCCGAAGGTCTGCACCGCGTGCGGCTCGCGACCAAGCGGCTGCGCTATCTCAGCGAGTTTCTGCTGCCGCTGTTCGCGGACCGCAAATCCACGCGAAAATTCTCGCGCAGGCTGGCCGGCCTGCAGGAGCAGCTCGGCGCCTTCAACGACATGGCGGTGACGGCATCATTGCTCGACGGGCTCGGTGCCGAGCCCGACTGCGCCATTGCCGCGGCGGCGATTGCCGGGTGGCAGGCGCGCGCGTCGATCGGGAGGCAGCCTGCCTTGCAAAGCACGTGGCGCGATTTCACCGCCGCGCGCGTGCCCTGGTCGCGGCAGACGCCGCAGGACTGAGCGAAGTACATCCCCCAAAAAAGTTGCGGCCAGCCATTGGGGGATGGCTGGCCGCGCGCGAACCGGTCTGGGACGGGGAGGGGTGGGGATGTGACCGGGTCGCGTATCTCTTTCGTTTGTCTCTACTGATCTCTCGCGCTGGCGGTGGAGACCGCCGGCTTGGTGTCGCCGAGCGAGACCCAGACGTTGGGATCGCTCTGCGACTGGCGCTTGACGAAGCGGTAGCCGGTCTCCGTCCAGGCAACGACGTTCTCGTTCTGATTGTCGAGAACGAACTCGCCCTTGTCGGTCTTCACCGTCAGCACCGCGTGTCCTTCGCCCTTCTTGTCGCGCACGACGGTGATGAGCAGGGCCTCGCGCGGCCATCCGGCATCGATCAGCATCTTGCGCTTCAACAGCACGTAGTCTTCACAGTCGCCGTAACCGTCCGACGGCAGCGACCACTTTTCGATCACGCCCCAGTGCTCCTGGTCGGTCAAAGGCTTGACGGTCTCGTTGACCCAGCGATTGACCTTGACGAGGTCGCGCCATGCAGCCTGCGACATCACGATGTCGCGCGCTTGCGTCGGTGCGCCCTGGCACTGAGCGGCATTATCCGCACAGAACTCGACCCAGCCGATCGGCGCACGCGTGGTGTCGCCGAGGCTTGCGTAGAGCAGACGGCCTTCGCCGGCCTGCGCTGCCGCGCTCATTCCGAAGAGCATGGCGGCCAGCGCCATTCCCTTCCCCTGTCCCCTGAAATCAAACATTGCGGCCCCCGTTTCTTGTTGGGACCACATTGCGCAGGGAGCTTTTGAGTTGCCGCTAAGTCAGTCAAGTCAAGTCGAGACGAATACAAGTAAAATACGCGCCGAATTCGATCTATACTTGAGTCAAACTTGAATAAAAATCGATATGACTGCAATTGATTCAAATTTTATCGATTAACGCGCAAACGCTGGCGGAACCGCTGTTTGCACGCACCACAGTGCCCGCGTTAACCCGCGCGAGCCTCGTCACGACCCATGAAAAAGGCGGCGTCCGCATCGCGGAGGCCGCCTTCAGTACTGGAAATGCAGTGGTTTTGGTGCCTTCGCGCTTTACCGCGCGGTAACGCTCTCTTCGAGAGTTTCAATCGGCTGCGAATGCATGAACTCGAGCGCGAAGCCGTCTTCGAGGTTTCGGACGACGCGGCCCTGCACCCGGCCGAGCAGAACCGTCGATTTCAGCGGCGGCCGGTTCTCGGCGGCAATGGCTGCGCCCGACAGCGAGAGGTCGATGATGCGGCAGGTCATCTTGGTGCCGTCCTCGAGCGTCAGCACCGCGATCGGGTTACGCGGCACGATACGATCGTGGCGGCGGTCTTCCGGCAAATTGAGGATGTCGCGGTTGGCCAGCCAGGTCAGCTGTGCGGCGAGCTTGTCGCGCTTTCGCGGCGTCGCGCCGACCGTCATGGCGAAGCCATTGTCGATGATGCGGGTGATCTTGCCTTCGACGCGGCCGATATGGTCGAGATAGGCGACCACGCGGTCGCCGACATTGCCGATGCCGGGGGCCAGCAGCGCCAGCCCGCCCGGCGACATGTTGATCACCTGGCAGGGGAATTCCCGGCGGTCCGGCAGCATGTAGCGGCCGAGCAGGTGAACCTTCACCCGCTGGAAACGCCGACGTTCCTCGGCGGCCGGAAGAAATTTTTTGTGCGCCAACGCCATTTTCACAACCCGACCCCCCGCCTGGCGGAGTCCGGGACGACCCTAAGGTGCACAGGGTTAATGCCCCGTTAGGATCGGGCGCGGCGATGACGAACAGACACAATGCGTTCGAAAAGCCACATCAGGGGCGGGCAGGCCAGCACCGTCAGCGCACCGAGGTCGAGCGCGACCGCGGCCGTGCCGGCCGATTTGGCGAGCCGGCCCGCCACCGCCGGCCCCAGCATCATCGCGGCATAGAAGAGCGTGTAGAACACGCCCATCCCGATCGCCCTCGTCTCCGGCACGAGCACGCGGGCGGCCAGGCTCATGATCGGGCCGGCGGGAAGGCCACCGATCAAGCCGCCCAGGACCAGGATCGCGATCACAGCGTCGGACCGGGTCAGCCAGGCGAGCAGACCGGCCACCACGAGGCTCGCCGCGATCGCCACGACAAAGGGGCGCTTGGTGCGATCGGCGAGATATCCGCCTGATGGCACCGAGATCACCGACAGCCACATCACGAGGCTGATCGCCGAGCCCGCCGCCGCAATGCTCCAGCCGCGCTCGACGAGCAATGAGGGGCCGAACGAGAAAATCATGGCGAAGCCGATATTATAAAGGCCCCAGATCGCACCCGCGACGATCACCGCCAAGAGAGCGAGCGGATCGAGCCGCCCGGAGCCGGCCGCGCTGGCGGTTGCTCCCGGCGGCGATTGGTAGAAAATGATCAGCACAATGCCGGTCGCGGTCAGCGCGCCGGCCACGAGAAACACGGCGCCGGCGCCATACGCCGTGCCGATCGCCGGCAGCACCAGCAGCGAGATCGCAACGCCGGCCGGCCAGGAGTTGACGAAGATCGCCATCGCGGTGGCGATCTCCTTCCCCGCAAACCAGTCGGTGCCCATCTTGGTGAGTTGCACGGTCAGCAGCACGCCGCCGGCGCCCGAGGCGAGCCGGCCCGCCATCTGCCAGCCCCAGACGTCGGTGGTGGCCATGACGAGACTGCCCGCCGTCATCAGCAGCAGCGCCACGATCGTGGTGGGCTTGTCGCCGAGGGTGCGGCCGATCGCGCCGCCCGGCAGCGCCAGCACGATGCCCGGTGTGAAATAGAGTCCGATCAGGATGCCGATATCGGCGAGTCCGACGCCGAAGCTCTGTTGCAGCAGCGGCGCGACCGCGGCCACGCTCTGGAACTGGAACGCAATGGTGAGGCGAACGACGAACAGGATCGCAAGTATGCCCCAGCGATTGTGCAACGTCTCATCTCCCCAAACCCTGTATCGAGCGTGCGGTGTGGAGACGCCGGAGTCAACCGCAAGCTCTGAGCTTACGTCTTCCTCGTCGCGCACGCATAGAGAAGACATAGCAGCGCCAGCAGCACCGCGGCCGAGAGCCCGAGCGACCAGTGAATGCCGATCGCCGCGCCGAACACGCCGACGGTGATGCCGCTGAAGGCCCGCATGCCAAGGCCCGCCATGTTGTAGAGGCCGACGACTCGGCCGCGGATGTCGTGCGGCGCGTTCAGCTGCACCAGCGCCTGCGCCATGGTGTTGAACGACAGCTCGAAAAAGCCTGCAAAGAACAGCAGCACGATCGCGACCGGATAGATCCGCATCGCGGCGAAGCCGAGCAGCGCTACGCTCCACAGCATGGCGAGCATGATGGCGGTGCGCGGCGTCCCCTTGAGGCGTCCCCAGGATTCCAGTGCGATGCCGGCGAGCAGCGCGCCGGCAGCGTCGGCGGCCAGCAGCACGCTGTAGGACACGCCGGGATCGCCATGGCCGAGATCGCCGGCAAAGCCCGGCATCTGCGCGTGATAGGCGTTGCCGATCATGAACGAGGTAAGGCCGGCGAGCCATGTCATCGCCGTCAGCACCGGCTGCGTGCCGATGGCGCGGATGGTGAGCATGATGTCGGCGAAGCCGCGCACCGCGAAGCGCCGCACCGCCACGCTGTTGTCGCGTACCGGCGCCCAGAACAGCCACAGCAGCATCGGCAGATAGAACAGGGTGTTGAAGATAATGCCATGCGAGGTGCCGAGCGTGAGCATGATAATGCCCCCGACGGCAGGTCCGACCAAAATGCCGAGATAACGTGCCATCGCGTTCAGCCGCACCGCGCTCGGAAGATCAGCGGGGCCGACGAGGTCGTAGAGCAGGAGCTGGTTCGGCGTCTGCCACAACACGCCGGCGCAGCCATGGATCACCAACAGCAGCATGGCGTGCCACATCTCGATAGCGTCAGTGATGAAGAAGAAACCCCATCCCGCCGAGGCCACGATGAACAGCAGCATGCCGCATTGAATGATGCGGCGCGGATCGACCCGGTCGGCCAGCCCTCCAACCGCGACCGAGAACAGCAGGAACGGCAGCCAGTGCGACAGTACGGCGAAGCCCGCCAGCGCCGGCGAATGGAATTTCTGGAACACCACCCAATAGCTGATCACATGCTCGATATTGTCGGCCATCATCGCCAGCACGTAAGCGATGAACTGGAGCCGGTAGGGCACCGATTTCATCGCCGCGAACGAGCCGGACGCGACCACGGGATTTTGGGGGAGGGGGTTCAAGCGGGCACCTGGGTGGAATATGGGGCGGCTCTACACGTTCGCCGCCGGGCGCTCAAGACACTTGGGGGTGTGTGGACCACGGTCCAGAAGCCCGGATGAGCGAAAGCGATATCCGGGAACGCTGGTCCCGCATGTCACTTCGCTCATGCGGGCTACGAGACCGCGGCTTGGCACCAGCGCGCATCTCACATACGCTTCGCCTCAGCCCGCATCAATCAATCATAACAGACGGGCATCGAGGACACGCCATGGACCAGATCCGCGTCTGCACCCACGCAGGGCCGGGCAGCGAGCCCGTCATCCGCAGCGTGCCGTGGCCGAAGGTCGGCAAAAAGGCCGCGCTGATCAAGGTTGGCGCCTGCGGCGTGTGCGGCACCGATTTGCACATTCTGAAGGGGCATTGGCCGAAGCCGCTGCCGTGGCCGTTCACGCTCGGCCATGAGCTCGGCGGCATCATCGTCGAATGCGGCGACGAATTCACCGAGGACTTCATGAGCAAGCCGCTGAAGGTCGGCTCGAAAGTGATGATCCCGCCGCTGATGCCGTGCGGCCGCTGCTATTACTGCATCCATTATCCGGCGACCGCCAACAAATGCCTGACGCCGGTCTATTACGGCCGCTATCTCGGCTTCGACAAGGCGCCTCACATGTGGGGCGGCTGGGCCGAACATGTCTATGTCGATCTCGACATGCTTCCGGGCACCAAGATCTACAAATTGCCCGACGACATGTCGCTGCGGCTGGGTGCGCTGTCGGAGCCGCTGACCTCCTGCATCCGCGCCTTCAATCGCGCGAGCCGCGCCGGCGGTTTTTCCTGGGGCGACACGGTGGTGATCCAGGGCTCGGGCCCGATCGGCATTCTCGCGGTCGCCGCCGCGCAGGAGATGGGGGCCGGGCGCGTGATCTGCGTCGGTGCGCCGGAGGAGCCGCGGCTCAAGCTTGCGCGTGAGTTCGGCGCCGAGGCGACAGTGAACATCGAGGAGATCAAATCGCCCGAGGCACGCATCGCGCGCGTGCGCGACATCGTCGGTGGTTTCGGCGCCGATCTGGTGATGGATTGCTCGGGCCACCCCTCAGCCGGTCCCGAAGGCATCGAGATGCTGCGTGACGGCGGCACCTATGTCGAGATGGGCCAGTTCACCGACGCCGGCTCGATCGAGACCTCCTGGCACCGCATCTGCACCAAGGATATCAACGTGCTGGGGTCCTGGGGTTTTACCGCCAACGATCTGCCGCTTGGCGTCGACATGCTCCATCGCACGGCAGGCAAATATCCCTGGCTGAAGATGCAGACGATCTATCCGTTCACGGAAGAAGGCGTCGCGCAGGCGGTCAGGGACGCGATGGCGATGAAGACGGTGAAGTCGACCATCGTGCCGTGGCCGGAACTGGTGGAATGAAGAGCACGCTATCGCGAAAAAATCGTATCCGCGACTTCCATTTGACGTTGAACTAGCTAGCCTGCGCACCTCGCAAGGCCGGCAGGTGTCATGAACATTTCATCCGAACTTCCCGACGTTTCCCTCGCATCCCTTATCCCCGACATCGACCGACTTGCCGCTGACGCGATGGCGGTCTGGAAGGTGCCGGGCGCAGCGCTCGCCATCGTGCAGGACGGCAAGGTGGTGCTCACGCGCGCCTATGGCCAGCGTGACGTCGAGGCCGATCTGCCGGTCACGCCGCGTACACAATTCGTGATCTGCTCGATCACGAAATCCTTCACCGCGACCGCGATTGCATTGCTGCATAACGAGGGGCTGCTCGACTGGACCAAGCCGGTCCGCGACTATCTGCCGGAGTTTCGCCTCTCGGATGCGGTCGCGACCGAACGCGTCACCGTTCGCGACCTGCTCAGCCATCAGTCGGGGTTACCGCGACACGACTGGCTTCACCTGCCCGGAGACCTCGCGCCGGCCGAGATGCTGCCGCTGATGCGGCATCTCGAACTGAGCCGGGACATCCGCGCCGCCTGGCAATACTGCAACCTCTGCTACAACGCCGCCGGTCTCCTCATCGAGCGCGTAACCGGCCAGAGCTATGAGGCTTTCGTCCGCGAGCGCCTGACAAACCGGCTCGGCATGACGGTCAGTTTCTCGCTCGATGAACTCGAAGCTGCACAGGAGCCGGCGCGGCCCTACAAGATCGAGGTCGACACGCGGTCGCCGGCGCTGCGGCTGCCGATCCGCACCACGGCCGCAGGCGCCATCAACACGTCGGTGGCCGATCTTGCCAACTGGATGCGGCTGCATCTCGGCAGGGGCGAATTCGAGGGCGAACGCCTGCTGCCGGCATCGCTGGTGGACCAGCTGCACGCGCCGCTCGCGCCTGTTGGCAAGTCGGAATTTTCCGAGTTCGGCCACTGGCACTATGGATTGGGGCTTCAGTCCAACACGTATCAGGGCGAGCGCGTAGTATTGCACAGCGGCGGCTGGAACGGCTGGGGCTCGCTGATGACGCTGGTGCCGGACGCCGGCATCGGCGTGGCCGTGCTGACGAACCGCAGTCGAAACGAGGTCACATCGATCCTGACGTGGTACATCATCGACCGGCTGCGCGGCCGGGAGCCGGTCGACTGGCTCTCACGCTTCCGCAAGATGCGCGACGACTTCATCGCTCACATTCCTGCCAACAAGGAGGTGCGCGAGAAAGCGCGTCACAGGGACACAAGGCCGGCGCATGCTTTGTCCACTTATGCGGCGGACTATGCGCATCCGGCCTATGGCGTCATATCTATCCGCGAGCGGGACGGCGCGCTGCACTGGTCGTGGCGCGGCATGGGCGCGCCGCTCTCACACTGGCATTTCGAGACGTTCGTCACGCCGGAGATCATCGACCAACTCCACCCGGACAATCTGCCCATCACCTTCCAAACCGACCGCGACGGCAATATCGTGCACCTGTCGGCGCCCCTGGAGCCGATGGTGAAGGACATCGTATTCGCGGGCCGCGCCGCCGGCGATTGTATGGATCCTGCGTTTTGCGAGCGATGCGCCGGGCATTTCAAGAACGGTGGCGTGAACCACAACGTGAGTCTCGACGCGGAAGGCCGGCTGATCCTGAAGTCCGATTTCCAGCCGGCTTATCGTCTTGAGCCGCAGCAGGGCCGCCGGTTTGGCATCGTCGAGCTGGACGGTTTTGCCGTCGAATTTCACGGAGAAGACGATCGGATTGACCAGATCGTCTTTCACCAGCCGAACGGCATCTTCGTCGCCGACCGCGTGGTGAAGTAGGAGACCACCCATGGAGCCGCAGTCAAACGAGCCCAGCTCTCCCTTCCGCGCCATCCGCGCGATCGACTACACCGTCATCTTCGTGCGCGACATGGTGGCGATGCGGCGCTTCTACGAGGAGGTTCTCGCGTTTCCGCTGCTGCGGGAGTTGTCGTCGAACTGGATCGAGTACGGCTTGGGCCCCAACACGCTGGCTCTTGCAAGGCCGAGTCGGACCGCGGCTGACGCGCCGATGCCGGAGGGCAGTGCCTCGCTGCAACTGGCCTTCAAGGTGTCCGCGGCCGAAGTCGATGCGTGTGCCGACGAACTCGCACGCCACGGCGTGGCGCTGCTGTCGCCGCCGACCAACCAGTCGTTCGGGCATCGGACGCTGTTCTTCCGCGACCCTGACGGCAATCTCTTGGAGGTCTATGCGGAGATCTGAACCGCGGGAGCGGTGCGCTGTGCACGAAAAGTTCCATCGAAAATCCGCGAGTTATTCCCGCCGGGGTGAAACTTAGGCCCGGGTTTCGGCTTTCAGTTCACGGGAGAGTTCATCGTGAAGCGAATCCTGAAACCCGTCACTTACATCCTGGCCGCCATCTACTTCCTGGTGGATGCGGTCTTCATGGCCGTGGCGAGGCCAATCTCGCGCTGGATCGGGCGGCATCTCCAGTTGAAGCGATTGCGCGGCTGGATCAGATCGCTTTCGCCTTATTGCTCGCTCGCCTTGTTTTCCGTGCCCGTCATTATCCTGGAGCCGGTCAAGCCCGTGGCGGCCTATCTCGCGGCGACCGGTCAGGTCGTAAGCGGGGCCGTGACTTTCATTGTCGGCGAGCTGCTCAAGCTGGTGCTGGTCGAGCGCCTGTTCCATCTCACGCGTGACAAGCTGATGCGGATTCCGGCTTTTGCCTGGGCCTATGGGAAGTTCGCCGAGGTAAGGGCATGGCTGCAGGCAACCGAAGCGTGGCGCGCGGTCCGCGCCTTGGGCCGCGCGGCGAGGGACATCGTTGCGCGGGCCAGAGCCAGGCTAGCCGGCGGCTTCGGCAGGCTGGTGACCTCCAGGGATTAGGGCGCGCGCGTCCCTCTCTATGCGAGCTTGCGCGATGCGGCGGTGGCCTTGTCGCCGGTGTTCGGCGTGCCGGTCGGCTCGATGAGCAGGAGATGGACCTCCTCGCGCGCCACCGGGCGATGCTCAACACCTTTGGGCACGACATAGAGTTCGCCCGGACTAAGCGTCACCGTGCGATCCCGCAATTCGATGTCCAGACTGCCTTTCAGGACGAGAAAGAAATCGTCGGTGTCGTCGTGCTTGTGCCAGGTGAACTCTCCCTTCACCTTCACCACCATCACGTCGCAATCATTGAAGGTCGTGATCGTGCGCGGAGACCAGAAATCCCCAAAGCTCGCGAGTTTGTCGGCAAGCGATATGCCGTCGGCCATGTGTCACCCTTCTTTGCCTCCCCGTGAGGCACGATTTGGGGGCGACGCGCTGGGGCGACAAGACTTGGGTTTCGAAGGCTATGGTCTCGTCGCAAAGCGTGCAGTCGCCCCCCAAGCCGTTCGACTGAGAGAGGTCATGTGCACATCCCGGCACGCCCAATGGCGTGAAATTGAGCCGGGCGGCCGTGGAAATCCTCCGCGTCAGCGCAAAATCCCGCTATATGCAGCAAAACGGCTCGAAAACGCTGGATGTAGTGGGTCGAGCTGACCGGTAAGCTTATTCTCGGCATCACCAAAGCCATGCGTCATAAGCATGGTGATTTGCCCGCACTTGGCGTAAAGAGCGTCCAAATCAAATCACCACGCGTGCGGCCGGACCATTTGCCGCCTACGCAGCTTCAGGTCGCGCGGCTCGACGTTCCGCGCCTGGACCAACCAAGGTTTATCCCGTGTCTTTTCCGACCATGAGTGCGCCGCTCGCCCGAGCTTTGGCCGAGCGCAACTACGACCGTCCGACCCCCGTTCAGCTCGCCGTGCTCACGGACGAGGCCGCTGACCGCGACCTCTTGGTTTCGGCCCAGACCGGCTCCGGCAAGACCCTGGCCTATGGGCTGGCCATGGCCAAGGACCTGTTGGGCGACGCCGAGCGGTTCGAGCGGGCGGGTGCACCGCTTGCCCTGATCGTGGCGCCGACCCGCGAGCTTGCCTTGCAGGTCCATCGCGAGCTGGCGTGGTTGTACGAGCATGCGAGCGGGCGCGTCGTCTCCTGCGTCGGCGGCATGGACCCCAGGCGCGAGCAGCGCGAGCTTGCGGCCGGCGCCCACATCGTCGTCGGCACGCCCGGCCGGTTGTGCGATCATTTGCGCCGCGGCCGCCTCGACATCTCGGAATTGAAGGTGGTCGTGCTCGACGAGGCCGACGAGATGCTCAATCTCGGCTTTCGCGAGGACATGGAGTTCATCCTCAAGACCACGCCGGACACGCGCCGCACCCTGATGTTCTCGGCGACTTTCCCGCGCGGCATCGTCGCGTTGGCCAAGCAGTATCAGCAGCGGGCGTTCCGGATCGAGGTCGCGGGCGACGAAGGCGGTCACGCCGATATCGAGTACCGTGCGATCCGGATCGCGCCCGGGGATGCCGAGCACGCCGTCGTCAACGTGTTGCGCTTCTACGAGGCGCCGAGCGCCCTGGTATTCTGCAGCACGCGCGATGGCGTTCGGCATTTGCAGGCGGCGCTGCTGGAGCGCGGCTTCTCCGTGGTCGCCTTGTCAGGCGAATTGACGCAGAACGAACGAACCACGGCGCTGCAGTCGCTGCGGGACGGACGCTCGCGCGTCTGCGTGGCAACCGACGTCGCCGCCCGCGGCATCGATCTGCCGAGCCTCGATCTCGTCATTCATGCGGACCTGCCCAACGACGCCGAGGTCATGCAGCATCGCTCCGGCCGCACCGGCCGCGCGGGCCGCAAGGGGACGAGCGTCATGCTGGTGCCGCCCGTGCGGCGGCGGCGTGCGGAAATGCTGCTGAATGTTTCGGGGATCGACGCGGTCTGGGGGACGGCGCCGCAGCCGGATGAGATCCGCAAGCTCGATCACGAGCGCATGAAGGACGTGCTGTTCACGGAGGAGACCACCGCCGACGATCTGGCGCTGGCGCAGGCACTGTTGGCCGAGCGGTCGGCCGAGGAGATCGCCGCGTCACTCGCACGGCTCTATCGCGCGCGGCTGCCGTCGCCCGAAGACATCATGGATCCCGGCGAACGGAGCAGCCGGCCGCGCGAGGATCGCGGTCGCAACGATACGCGCACGCCGCGCGACGATTTTCGTACGCCGCGCGACGATATCCGCGCATCGCGTGGCGATGATCGGCCCGAAAGGGCTCGGCCCAAATCGGGAAAATCGTCGTCGAAACATGGCATGGCGGATGGCAGCGTCTGGTTCCGGGCCAACATCGGACGAAAAAAGAACGCGGAAGCACGCTGGTTGTTACCGATGATCTGCCGCCGTGGCGGCATCGACAAGAACGATATCGGCGC
Organism: Bradyrhizobium sp. WSM1417; assembly: GCF_000515415.1. Classification (NCBI taxonomy): domain Bacteria; kingdom Pseudomonadati; phylum Pseudomonadota; class Alphaproteobacteria; order Hyphomicrobiales; family Nitrobacteraceae; genus Bradyrhizobium; species Bradyrhizobium sp. WSM1417. The sequence continues at coordinate 5,797,030 of NZ_KI911783.1, read as the reverse complement.
GATCAAGATCATGGACACCACGACCGAGTTCGAAATTTCCGAGCGGGTCGCGGAATCCTTCGCCGTGAAGATCAAGCGTCCGGACAAGGAAGACAATATCCGCCTCGAGCCGCTGGCGGATGCGCCGCAGCGGCAAGCGGCTTCGGAAGAGCGGACCCACGCGCCGCGGCGTGAAAGCGGCGACAGCGACCATCGTGAACGCCAGGGCGAACGCGCGCGCGACAAGAGCGAATTCAAGCCACGTGGCAAGCCGCACGGCGATCACCCGGCGAAATTCGACGACGCTTCGGGGTTCGCGAAAAAAAAGAAGCATAAGATCAAGCCGGGCCATTCCGAACCTTCGGTCACGCCGTGGTCTGAAAAGGGTGCTCCGAGCAAGAAGCCGAAGAAGAAAAAGCATCGCGGCTGAACGGGCCCCGTTCAGCAGGGACAGCAATGATGCCGCCGGATTACACCGGCGACATCATCTGAAAAGTCAGATGGGCTCAGCGGCCTCCGCCGCCGCCACCACCTCCGCCGCCACCGCCGCCGGCATCGCGCATGGACGAGCTGTAGCGGGGATCGGTCTGCTTCATGTAGGTGGGCGAGGTGTCGTGAGTGACGCTGACGCGGCTTCTGCCGCCCGGGGTTGGCTGCCCGATCACGATGCCGCAGCCCTCGAAGAAAGCGGAATCGCAGCCATAGGTCCGGAATTGAGCCGCGTTGGCGCTGGTTGCGCTGAACGCGGCCGTCGCCGTTAATGCAAGCAAAGCAAGTTTCGACAATGTGAGTTTCATGGAAATTCTCCAGCCTCGATTCGGCGAGACCAGAACGGTCCGCACAGTTCTTCGACGAGAGCTGATCGAACCCGGTTCGAGGGAATAGCTTCACGCCAGCGTGAGCTGCGCCGGCGGGGCAGGGTCGTTAAGTCGCAATCAGGTGGCGCAGCATGTACGTCGCGCTGTTACCGTAAGATGCGAGCTTTGCGCGGAGTTCCGCATCCGCCGTGACCGGCCGAAAGCCCAGACGTTCCCACAGTGGCCGCGTGGCGTAGACCGACACCAATGCGAGCGTCGCGATCCCTGACGCGCGCGCGAGCTGTTCGATCGCGACGACATAGTCGCGCGCGACGCCGCCGCGAAAGTCTGGCAGCACCGCGACGTCATGCAAATAGAGGCAATCCGCATCGCCGGGCAATTGCGCGAGGAGGCCGTCGAGCGGCGGAATCCGGTGCTGCATCCAGGGATGCGCGAGACCGTAGCCGACGATCCCGTCGTCCGCGGCGAGCACGCGGCAGCCCTCGGGATAGAGCCTCATCTTTTCCGCGAACACCTCAAGCCGCTCAGGCAGATCAGAATGGATCCGCGCTGCGATCATGCTGATCGCCGGCAGATCGGAGGCGTTCGCGGGACGCCAATGCGGCTTGCTCATGTCGATCCGTCGTCGTTGCGTCTCCATCATCCCAGTTTATTCCGATGCGACGGAGCGTGCAGCGAAAAATATCCTTGCCACCATCTCAGGAATATGACGTCTCGCGCGGCGTCCTACCCATGCAAGCCCATTGCATGACAGGAGAGACCATGACGACATCCTCGATCCGCCTCGCGCTCACGCTCGCAATATCGCTGGCGCTGGTTCCCGCTGCTTTCGCGGCACCGCCGACCAAGACCGGCAAGACCGACAAGGGCAACGTGCTTACCGATGCCAAGGGCATGTCGCTCTATACTTTCGACAAGGACGCGGACGGCAAGTCGGCCTGCAATGGTCCGTGTGCGACCAACTGGCCGGTGCTGAAGGCCGAGGCGAGCGATGCCGCCGCCGACAGCTACACCGTCATCACCCGCGACGACGGCTCCAAGCAATGGGCCTACAAGGGCAAGCCGCTCTACACCTTCGCCAAGGATACCAAGCCCGGCGACGTCACCGGCGACGGCTTTCTGAACGGCGCCTGGCATCTGGCGATGCCGTGAGCAGGGTGCACTGCTAGCGCAGCCCCTCATAGACCATCAGCCCGCGTGCGATCTGCAGCTTGCGGATCGCGCGCGGCAGCAGTTTTTCCGGCTGGTGCAGATAGCGCCAGGAGGTGAGGGCGAACGGGCCGAGCGCGCCGCATTCGTCGTCGAACGGCGCGAGCACGCCTGTCACGCTCACCGGCGTATGCGGGCGGGCGTTGAACGGCAGCAGCAGCAGTTCGAGATGCGCCTTGCTGCCGTCCTCGCGCGCGGCGGTGACGCCGGCGATTGCGCCGAGGCTCTCGTCGGCGACGATGGTCGTGATCTCCTCGATCTCGCGGCGGCTGGCTTCGTCAAACAGCGCCGCAAAGCTCGAGTCCTTGAGGTCGTACCCTGCGAGCGCGCAGACGCGCGTGCCGGCAACGCGGAACGGGAAGCCGAGATTGGGCTCGCAGGACAGCACGAAGATGTCACCGAGGAGGCCGCGCACGGCGGCCGGATCGATATCGGCCCGGTCAGGGGCTCGCGCAGTGCCGCGCTTCTCGTTCCAATATGCGAAGAACTCGCGGCTCGACGGATGTTTCATGACTGAACGCTTACCCCGGGGCGCAACCTTGCGGGACAAACCTGTCCCGCTTCAGTGCAGCCGCGATCCCTGTGTTGTTGTGCAGGAGGGGCTTTGCAGCGTCCATGCCGCGGCGGCGTTTTCGGCGCTCCCGGCGCTGCCTTTGCGTCGTTAACGTTAAATTAACTATGCGCTTTCCATGCGCCGCCCCGCTGCTATGGTGACCGCGGTCGCAAGCCTCGCCGCTTTTCTCCAGGTTCTCGGCGAGGCCTGTACACAGGCGTCAAACAGTTTGGTCACCGGCCGCGGGGAGGGGTGGGGATACTCCCGTCTCTCTGGGTACCGGAAGTCCGACACGGATAGGCAGGGCTTTCCCAGGGCCCTGCCTTTTCCTTTTGTGCACTTGCGCAGGGCGGGCAAAGGCGACTATCTCCAAGGCCTGTCGTTACGCCTGTTGCTCCGACGCGCCTGAAAGCGAAGCCGCCTTGGATTCCCCGCCAAATTCTCCGCCGCAAGATCCCTCCTCGCAAGATGCTTCGCTAGGGGGGCCGGCCGTCGTTGAGGCGGCGCCGCGCGAGCCGATCCTGACGCTGCCGTTGGCGCTGACGGCCTATATCCTCTTGCTCGCGGTGATCCATCTGCGGGTGCTGCTGCCGCCGGAGCTCGAGAACTGGACCATCGACGTCTTCGGCTTCATCCCCAAGCGCTACGATTCCTCGCTGCTCAATCTGGAGATTCCCGGAGGTGCCGGCGCCAAGGTCTGGACCTTCGTCACTTATTCGCTGCTGCACGCCAATCTCACCCATCTCGGCTTCAACGTGCTCTGGCTGTTGCCGTTCGGCAGCGCGCTGGCGCGGCGCTTTGGCGCCATCAGGTTCTTCCTGTTCCTCGCGGTGACGGCGGCGGCCGGCGCGCTCGCCCATCTCGTCACCCATGAGCACGCGGTGGCGCCGATGATCGGCGCCTCGGCCTCGGTGTCCGGCGCGATGGCGGCGGCGATCCGCTTCGCCTTCGTTCGCGGCAGCTTCCTGTCGTTCAGCCGATCGGATGCCGATACCGCCGCAAGAGTTCCGGCGCTGCCGCTGTCGCGCGCGCTGCGCGACGGGCGGGTGCTCGGTTTTCTCGCGGTGTGGTTCGGGGTCAACATCGTCTTCGGCGTCGGCGCGATCGGCGTCGATAGCGAGACCACGAGCGTTGCCTGGCAGGCCCATATCGGCGGCTTCCTTGCCGGCCTGTTGCTGTTCACGCTGTTCGATCCCGTGCCGCGCGCGCGACGCGATGCTGCGGATGCGTCATCACAGGACATTTCAGACCGTATTTGAAGCGGCGCTTGCGGCGCCGCCCGAATTCATCCATCATTCCCGAGAAGAATGTTCCGAAGCGACAGCCCGCTAGCGGCGATGCTTCGCAAAGCGCCCGAGCGTGAAACCGGCGCTGAAACTGTTAGTTGAAGACTCGAAGAACAAGTCCGGACCGCGAACAGCGGACGGTTTCGATTCAGGGAGGCGACAATGACGGTACGTTCGATTCTCAACACCAAGGGCCACCAGATCATGAGCGTCGAGCCGGACGCGAAGCTGGCGGTCGCGGTCAAACTGCTCGGTGAGAAGAAGATCGGCGCGGTGCTGGTGATGAACCAGAGCCGGCTGGAAGGCATCCTGTCGGAGCGCGACATCGTGCGGGTGATCGGCGAGCGCGGCGCCGGCGCACTGGAGGAGCCGGTCTCGCAGGTCATGACCCGCAAGGTCGTCACCTGCAAGGAGACCGACACGGTCGCCGAGCTCATGGAGATGATGACCACCGGCAAGTTCCGCCATCTGCCCGTGGTCGACAACGGCAAGGTGGTCGGCCTGATCTCGATCGGCGACATCGTCAAGCGCCGGGTGCAGGAATACGAGTCCGAGCAGGAAGCCCTGCGCGACTACATCAAGACCGCCTGACCAATAAGACGGGCCGATCAGTCCTGCTGCTGGTCGGCTTTGGGCGCGGTGCCCTCGGGCGCGGGCGCCAGCTCGTGGATGGCCTCCTTGATGGACTCCAGCGCACGCTCGGCCGCGCGGGTGCCCAGGGCGATGAGGTCCTCGGAGCGGTGGAAATCGAACCAGCCGAATTGGCCGATCCGCGGTGTGATCAGCATATCGGGCGGATCGCCGGCGAGGCGCGCGCGGGTGATGCGGTCCTGCATGATGTTGAAGGCGTCGACCATCACCGAAGAGAGGCCGGGCCGGGCGCTGCCGCCGCCGAAGAACTCGCGCTTCACCGTCTTCTCAGGCGAGAAGAATCTCGGGAAGCGCCGCTTTGACGCCGGCTCTTCGGTCGCGGGGATCACCGGTTCAGGTATCGCGCCGTGCGAATAGACCGTCGTCGAATAGGTGAAGATGTCGCTGGAAAGATTTGCGGCGATGACGATTTCCGCCCCGAGCGCGCGCGCGGCCGAGACCGGCACCGGGTTCACCAATGCGCCGTCGACCAGCCAGCGATCGCCGATCAGGACCGGAGAGAAGATGCCCGGCAGCGCATAGGAGGCGCGCATCGCGTCGACCACGCGGCCGCGCGTCAGCCAGATCTCGTGGCCGGTGCGGACCTCGGTCGCGACGGCGGCGAACTTGATCGGGAGATCCTCGATCTGGCTCTGGCCGCAGGCGGCCTCGAGCCGGGTCGCCAGCTTCTCGCCGCCGATCAGGCCGGAGCCGTTGAGCCGGATGTCGAGATAGCCGAGGATGTTGCGCATGCCTTGCAGGCTGCGGCCCCACTCTTCCAGCGTATCGAGCCGGCCGGCCGCATAGAGGCCGCCGACCACCGCGCCGATCGAGGTGCCGACCACGACGTCAGGCACGATACCGTTGGCGAGCAGGGTCCGGATAATGCCGATATGAGCGAAGCCGCGCGCTGCGCCGCCGCCAAGCGCAAGGCCGATGACCGGCCGGCGGATGCTGCCCAGGCCGACTTTCTCGGCGACCTTATCGCTGTTTGAACCCCGACCCTTCAATATGTCCAGCACCGAAACTCTCCTACGCCGGGACCCGCCATCAGACTAGGCACCGCACTCGCGCTCCGCCAGAACCGGGCCGAAGCATGGTTTATGCCGGTTTGGGAAGCGCGCGGGGCAGGAGTATGGCGAGGCCCGGCTGCCTCTCGAGTAATCACGCAGGCGTCAACCGGGTTCCAAAACCTGTCGGGCCGTATTTCTCAGGGGGACAGAGGCTTGAATTTGCCGCGTTTTCGGTGAAAAGCAGGTGGCATGACTCTCGGGGGTGACGGCATCATCGGATGGCGGCGCAGCGCATCGCTGCTGCCGGCGCTGGTCCTTGCTGCCTGCCTCTATACCCTTGGCCAAAATGCTGCGCAGGCGCAGCTTTTCTCCGATCGTCCACCGCCGGTGCCGCCCGCTTCGGTGCCCGATCCCGGCGGCGCGGTCAGTCTGGCGCCGCCCTCCGGCCCGGGTGCCGGACCGCCGAGCCTGCCGCCGACCCTGTTGCAGCCGACCACGCCCAGCATGCCGCCGCCCGCGGTCACGACCGTGCCGTCCGCCGCGCCGCTCAACGCGGCCGTGCCCGGACAGGGCGTGCTGTCGCTGACGGCGAAATACGGCAAGGACACCCCCCCGATCACCAGCGGCCTGGTCTGGCGCGTGTTTGCCGATCGTCCCGACGAGAACGGCACCTTCAAGCTGATCCGCGAGGACCGCAATGCCACGCCAAACATCGTGCTGCCGCCCGGCAATTACGTCGTGCATGTCGCTTTTGGCCTCGTCAGCGCGGTGCGCACCGTCAGCCTGAAAGCCGAGACCGATCGTGAGTCCTTCGTGCTGCCCGCCGGAGGCTTGCGCATCGAGGGCCGCGTCGGCACCAGCCGCATTCCGCAAAACCAGATTTCGTTCGCGATCTACAAGGGCAGCCAGTTCGAATCCGGCGAGCGCGCCTCCTTGGTGCCGAACGTCGCCGCCGGTGACGTCGTGCTGCTGCCGGAAGGCACCTACTACATCATCTCGAACTACGGCGATGCCAATTCGGTGGTGCGCTCGGACATCCGCGTCCAGGCCAGCAAGCTCACCGACGTCACCATCACCCACCGCGCCGCCGTCATCACGCTCAAGCTCGTCAGCGACAGGGGCGGCGAGGCGCTCGCCAACACCGCCTGGTCGGTGCTGACCCCCGGCGGCGACGTCATCAAGGAATCGATCGGCGCCTTCCCACGCGTCGTGCTCTCCGAGGGCGAATACCGCGCCATCGCCAAGAACGAGGGCAAGGTCTACGAGCGCGGGTTCAACGTCGTCAACGGCGTCGACGGCGAAGTGGAAGTCGTCGCGCGGTAGTGCTTGAGCGGTGATGCCGCATGCGGCCCGACGCTGGTCTTCGTGCCTAGTGAACACTTCTCATTCAGCGCACTAATTTCCCATATCTTATTACCGCCAGTCTCGTGTGCGAAAGCGGATGCTCTCCGCTGCTCCGTTTCGTGTTGCGATTTGAATTGTCAGCGCTACCAAGCAGGACCGACAAACACCGGCACCGCCGGCTTATTCCAGCGGCGCCGCGATTTCCTCACAGCCGGTGCAAGATACCTATTTCCGATATCAATTTTATTCGCTTTCCATCCTGCTGCGTTATATGTCGGACATCACTCCAACGGGGGAGGCCGGAGCAGGCTCGTGCGTCTGCGAGACCGGCAAGGAGCAGGGGACCAAGCTCGTCGGCATGTTCGAAGTGATCCTCACCAGGCGTAAGCGGTTCGGCTGGCGGTGGCAGGTGTGCGACCAATCCGGCAAGAAATTTGCCGATGGCTTCGAGCGCACCCGGCCGTCCGCCAAATATCATGGCGAGCGCGCATTGTTCTTTCTGTTGTCGCAGGCCCATCTGCGCAACCGCTTGGCGACGTCCAGCGAGGATTAGCGGCGTTCACCTCGTGCGGGTCTCCGTAGCCCCGCTTGCGTCTCGTTCCATCCGCGACGAAGACTTTCAGCGAGCCCCGTCAGATTTCGACGACGAGCTTGCCCTGCGTCGCGTGATCGCGGATCAGCGCATAGGCGTCATCGACGTTCTCCAGTGTGAAGTGCCGGGCATCGAGCATCGGCAAGAGCTTGCCGGCCTCAACCAGGCGCGTGGCCTCTGCCATGATCTCTCCGTGATGCGCGCGGCCTTCCCCTGAGAGCAGCGGCAGCAGCGTGAACACGCCGGAATAGGTGGCGGCGCGGAACGAGAGCGGCGCAAGCGCATGCGAACCCCATCCGAGCGCGCTCACGACATGGCCGAAGCGGCGCACGGCTTCGAAGGAGGCGTCGAGTACCTGGCCGCCAACGGTGTCGTAGACGACGTCAAAGCCGCGGCCGCCCGTATGCTCTGCAACATAAGTCGCGATGGCGGTATCGCGATCGATGAAGGTCGCGCCAAAACCTTCGATGGTGGCGCGCTGCGATGCCGAGCCGGTCGCGAACATTTCTGCCCCGAACGCGCGCGCGATCTGGATCGCGATGTGGCCGACGCCGCCTGCGCCGCCATGGATCAACACCTTCTGGCCGGCCTTGAGCGCCGCGCGGTCAATCAGTCCTTCCCAGGCCGTGATGAAGATGAGGGGCAGGGCGGCTGCCTCCCGCATGCTGAGATTGGCAGGCTTCAACGCCAGCAGGTCGGCGTCGACAGCGGCGAATTCGGCCAGTGATCCCTGCACACCGCCGACGCCTCCCGTCATGCCATAGACCTCGTCGCCCCGCTTGAACCGCGAGACGTCATGCCCGGTCTGTTCGATCACACCGGCGAGATCCAGCCCGAGAATCGCAGGTAGCGGATGGCGCGCATGCGCCGCCGCGCCCGCATGGATCTTGGTGTCGAGCGGATTGATCCCGCTCGCGCGGATACGCACCAGCACCTCCCGCGGACCGATCTCGGGCGTGGAGACGGTTGAGGGGCGCAGCGGCGCGTTGTGGGTCTGCAGGACGGCCGCGTGCATCGTCGATTGTCTCGTCATGATCGTCTTGCTCCTTTGTCGGCCTCCAATATGCCCATGATTTTTTGCATGGGAAGGAATGAGAATGTACGATTGTCGTGCGTTTTTGTATGAGGAGGCTTCCGGTGGACTGGAGCGATCTGCGCATCTTCCTGGCGATTGCGCGCGAAGGCACTCTCGGTGCGGCCGCGCGCAGGATCGGCCAGACCCAGCCGACGATGGGACGGCGACTTCGCGCGCTCGAACAGTCGCTCGGGCAAACGCTGTTCCAGCGCACGGCGGATGGCTTCGTGCTGACCGACGAGGGCACAGCTGTGCTGCGCCATGCCGAGCGGATTGAAGAGGAGGCGCTCGCCTTGGAGCGGCGTGCATCCGGCGCCGAGACGCAGTTCGATGGCTTGCTGCGTCTGTCGTCGTCGGACTGGTTCGGAACGGTGATACTCTCGCCGCTGATTGCCGCGTTCGGCAAGCGCCATCCCAAGCTGACTGTCGAGCTTCTGACCGATGCGCGCCTCTACAGTCTGCCGCGCCGCGAGGCTGATCTCGTCTTCCGCATCAAACCGTTCGACGAGCCTGAAGTGATCTCCCGGAAGCTGCTCCACATTCCCTACGCACTCTACGGCAAGAAAGGCAGCAAGCCGCCACGCGCCGGCGACGGAAGCGGTGTCCGCGTCGTGACTATGAATGCCGAATTCGCCGACATGCCCGATGCCCTGTGGCTAAAGCGCACGCTGCCGAATATGGAAATCGCCTCGCGCAGCAACAACAGGCAGGCGCAGGCGGAGCTTTGCGCGAACGGCGGCGGGCTCGCGGTGCTGCCGCGTCCACTCGGCGATCGCGACCGCCGGCTGGCCGCGCTCGAAATCGGCGCGACGCCGCCCGGCCGCGACACCTATGTCGGCTATCACCGCGATCTCAGGCGCCTCGCCCGCCTGCGCGCGCTGCTCGATCTCGTGATCGAGCGATTGGCGGGGTGATTGCTCTTGATACGCTGCCGTGGCCAGGGTGTGCGCAGCGATATCCGGGACAGCCCGTGGTAGGAATCCCGGATATCGCTTCGCTCATCCGGGCTGCAAGAACCTTGCGTTGCCCGACGGGCAAAACACCCCAAGGGTCGGTCAACACGCGGCACCAAAAAAATTCCACTTTACCGAAGTTCGGAAACGGCGTATGTGTCGCGGCAACCCGGCCCAAGAAAGAGGGGCGTATCGCGATCGTCACGAACGCGGGCCGGACGGCGGTGGACGTTAGTCACATCGGCGCGAACGGCTTCGCAGGGCGGGCAACCGTGAGCGAAAGCGTTGCGCACACGACCGGTGTGATCGGCGTACGGCAAAATCGTGTGGTCCTGGCGCCCGGGGTCTGTGCGCCAAGCGTTGCGGTGATGTGGTGGCCCAACCGGGCCCGCGCATCAGCCATCCGCAAGGCGACGGGGGCAATAGTGCATCGCTCCCCGGGGAGAGCGCGACATAAGCCGTAAAGCCACTGCGCAGGGAAGGCCGGATGTTGGGCTTCACCTGTATGCCGCTGTGCAGATTTCGCTACTGCCTTTCGCACAGTGGACCGCGGGTGCCAGCCGGCACCCGGTCTTCCCTGCGCCCTCTTTCGTTTTGAGGGTGAGACGACCAAGCAAAGCTCGGGCGAATAAGCCGCGAGGATGCGAAGGTGCGTGTGCGATCCGGAATGCGAATGGAAGTGCGACGCTTCCACCCATAGACTCCGTCATTGCGAGCGCAGCGAAGCAATCCAGTCTGCCGCCGCGGAAAGATTCTGGATTGCTTCGCTGCGCTCGCAATGACGAGGATCATGGAAGTGCCCGCCGCCGAGATCGCAAAACTGCTCGCCAATTTCGCCGAGCGTGCTTTACGGGCGGCGTAACTCGGACGGATAACAGTCATAGACCAGCGCCTTGAAGGCGGGCGTGATGCGGCTGCGCTCGTTCTGGGTCTGCTGCATCAGCAGGTAGACCATGTCGAGCTTGGGATCGACGCCGAAATAGGTGCCGCTGCCACTGTCCCATTTCAACTCGCCGAGCGAGCCCGGCGGCGGCGGTTTGGCGTTGCCGGGATCGGTCCGCACCGCAAGGCCATAGCCATAGCCGAAGCCGTCGCCGGGAAAATAGAAGTAATCGCGTCCGACGCCCGAGCCCGGCCCGACGTGATCGGTCGTCATGGCCTTGAAGGCGGCGGGGCTCAGATAGCGCTTGCCGTCGAGCTCGCCGCCATTGAGCAGCATCTGCGCGAAGCGCTGATAGTCGGTGATGGTCGAAAGCAGCCCGCCGCCGCCGGACTGCCATTCGGGATGGTCGAGGCGCTCGCGCTCGGCGGCGAGCAGGATGTTGTCGTTCGGCAGCGGCCGCGCCATCCGCGCGAGCTCGTCCTCGGTCGCCAGCGCGAACTTGGTGCTGCTCATGCCAAGCGGATCGAAGATGCGTTGCTTGAGAAATGCGTACAGCGTCTGGCCCGAGATGATCTCGATGACGCTGCCGAGCACATCGGTGGAATGACCGTAGCGCCACAGCGTTCCCGGCTGCCGTGCCAGCGGCAGCCTCGCGATGCGTTGGGCGAACTCCCTGTTGTCGAATTGACCTTCGAAGATGTTGGCGGCCTTGTAGGCCTGCTCGACCCATTTGCCGCCGATATAGTCGTAGCTGATACCCGAAGTGTGCCGCAGCAGATCCTCGATGTTGACGGGACGGACCGGGGCCACGAGATCCACCTTCAGCGTGCCGTCGGGATTGGTGACCTCGAGGCCCACCTTGGTGTCGGCAAAGAGGGGAATGTATTTCGACACGGGGTCGGTGAGTGCAAGCTTGCCCTCCTCGATCAGCATCATCGCGCCAAGGCACGTGATCGGCTTGGTCATCGAGTGGATGGCGAAGATCGTATCGGACGTCATCGCGAGGCCCGTCCTGGTGTCGCGCACGCCAAAAGTCTTCAGATAGACCGGCTTGCCGTGCTGCTGGACCAGCACCACTACGCCCGGCAGCCGGCCGCTCGTCACCTCGTTGTCGAAATACGCGGTGATACGGTCGAGCCCGTCGGGCGACGGCGCGGGGATGTCGGCGGCGCGGCTTCGCGCCATCGTGCCGGCCAGCAGCGCGGCTCCGACCAGAAATTCACGACGCTTCATCCGGGCTTCCTCCCTTGCCGGGATCAAAGCCGCAAGACGTCGAAGGCGTCAACACGCCTTCGATTAAAATCGCGTCACGATTTCAGAAAGGACCGGTCGCGGACGGTCCTCGCTCGGCTTGGTCGGCTTGCCGATATGGACGAAGCCGGCGAGCTTCTCGTCTGGCTTGAGGCCGAGGCCATCCAGCACGTCGCGATCGAACGAGAACCAGCCGGTCAGCCAGCAGGCGCCGTAGCCGAGCGCGGTCGCGGCCGTGACGATGTTCATGACGCTGGCCCCGGCCGACAATTCCTGCTCGAAGGCCGGCACCTTCGGATGCGGCTTGGTGAAGCTGACGATGCCGATCACCAGCGGCGCATCCATGAGGCGTTTGCGCTCGGTCTCGACATCGGCCGCCGGCGCGCCGGGATTCTTCCGGGCAAACACCTTCGCGATCACCTCGCCGGCGCGCTCGCGCGCATCGCCCTCGAAAATGATGAAGCGCCAGGGCGCGAGCTTGCCATGATCGGGCACGCGCGCGCCGATGGTGAGGATGGTCTCGAGCTCGGCGGGGGAGGGGCCGGGTCCGGACATCTCGCGCGGCTTGACCGAGCGGCGGGTCTTCAGGAGTTCGATGGCGTCGGGCACGGGGAATTCCTTGTGGCTACTGTTCCTGTCGGAGATAGGCCCGGCCGAGGACGATTGGAAGGCATTTTAGAGGGATTGTGAGGACAGGTCCTGCGCGCGTCGGAAAGTTGTTGTGGTCCCAGCTTGGGACTATGCTAAGATGGGTTGAATGAGGATCATAGCGCTGAGCACGGTCAAGACGTTTCTCAGCCGGAGCGGCGATGTTTCCGATGCCCGCGAGCCGCTGATGGCCTGGTTCCGGCAGGTGAAGCAGGCTGACTGGGCAAAGCCCGCAGATGTCAAAAGAGACGTTCGCAGTGCCAGCATCCTCCGGGAGGGCCGGGCTGTCTTTAATGTCGCCGGCAATAAATATCGCGTCGTGGTCTGGATCAATTATCCATACCGTGTGGTCTATATCCGCTTTGTCGGGACGCATCGGCAATACGACGTGATCGATGCGCAAACCGTTTAGAAGGTCGATGATGGAAATCGCGCCAATCAAATCCAACCGGGACTATCGCCGCGTTCTCAAGGAGATCGAGACATTGATGAGCGCACGGCGCAACTCGCCCGAAGGCGATCGACTCGATGTACTCGTGACGCTGGTGGAGGCGTGGGAGCGGAGGCACTATCGCCTGGACCTTCCGGACCCCGTGGAGGCGATCAAGTATCACATGGAGCAGAGTGGCTTGCAGCCGAAGGACTTGATTCCATTTATCGGCAGCCGGAACCGGGTCCACGAAGTGCTCAACGGCCGGCGCGAATTGACGCTCAGCATGATCAGACGGCTGCATGAGGGCCTCGGCATTCCCGCCGAGTCCCTCATCAAAATCCGTCAAGACCGAGCCGCCTGAACGCCGTCAGGCCGCGTCACGCGCCCGCTTCACATCTGGCGGGGTCGCCTCGTCGACGAGGGCGGCTATGGCCTCCACCGTCGTCGTCACTTGCTGACCGTCGCTGCCGAGCCGGCGGATCGAGACCGACTGCGTCTCGGCCTCTTTCTTGCCGACCACGAGCAGAGCCGGAATCTTGGCCAACGAATGTTCGCGGACCTTGTAGTTGATCTTTTCGTTGCGCAGGTCGATCTCGGCTCGAAGTCCCGCACGCCGGACCTGCTCCAGCACCTGCTTGGCATACTCGTCGGCTTCCGACGTGATGGTGGTGACCACCACCTGCACCGGCGACAGCCACAGCGGGAAGTTGCCGGCATAGTGCTCGATCAGAATGCCGATGAAGCGCTCCATCGAACCGCAGATCGCCCGGTGCACCATGACCGGCGGCTTCTTGCCGCTGTCGTGGTCGATGTAGAACGCACCGAACCGTTCCGGGAGGTTGAAGTCGACCTGCGTGGTGCCGCACTGCCAGTCGCGGCCAATGGCGTCGCGCAGCACATATTCGAACTTCGGCCCATAGAAGGCGCCTTCGCCCGGATTGATCTCGGTCTTGATGTGATTGTTCTGCGACTGGATCTCGCGCAGCACCGTCGCCATCACCCGCTCGGCGTGATCCCACATCGCGTCGGTGCCGACGCGTTTCTCCGGCCGGGTCGACAGCTTCACGGTGAGATCGCCGGTGAAGCCGAAATCGGCGTAGGTCGACAGGATCAGCTCGTTGATCTTCAGGCACTCGTCGGCGAGCTGATCCTCCATGCAGAAGATGTGCGCGTCGTCCTGGGTGAAGCCGCGCACGCGCATCAATCCATGCATCGCGCCTGATGGTTCGTAGCGGTGCACCACGCCGAACTCGGCAAGCCGCAGCGGTAGGTCGCGGTAGCTCTTCAGGCCATGCTTGAAGATCTGCACGTGGCCCGGGCAGTTCATCGGCTTCAGCGCGAACCAGCGCTTGTCCTCGGCCTCCTCGCCGGCCGACTGCGCCGCGAACATGTTCTCGCGATACCAACCCCAATGGCCGGAGGTCTCCCACAGCGACTTGTCGAGGATCTGCGGGGCGTTGACCTCGCTGTAGTCACCGGCCAGGCGCCGGCGCATATAAGCGATCAGCTGCTGGAAGATGGTCCAGCCCTTGGCGTGCCAGAACACGACGCCCGGACCTTCCTCCTGGAAGTGGAAGAGGTCGAGCTCGCGCCCGAGCTTGCGATGGTCGCGCTTTTCCGCTTCCTCGATCTGCTTCAGATAAGCGTCGAGGTCCTCCTGCTTGGCGAATGCCGTGCCGTAGATGCGGGTCAGCATCGGGTTGTTGCTGTCGCCGCGCCAATAGGCGCCGGCCACCTTCATCAGCTTGAAGGCGTTGCCGACCTTGCCGGTCGAGGTCATGTGCGGGCCGCGGCAGAGATCGAACCAGTCGCCCTGGTAATAGATCTTGATCGGCTCGTTGCCGGGAATGGTGTCGACCAGTTCGACCTTGAACGCCTCGCCCTTGTCGCGGAACACCTGTTTTGTCTTTTCGCGATCCCAAACCTCCTTCGTGAAAGGCTTGTCGCGCGCGATGAGCTCGCGCATCTTTTTCTCGATCGCGGCGAAGTCTTCCGGCGTGAACGGCTCGTTGCGGAAGAAATCGTAATAGAAGCCGTTCTCGATCACGGGGCCAATGGTGACCTGCGTGCCCGGCCACAGCGTTTGCACGGCTTCGGCGAGCACGTGGGCGCAATCGTGACGGATCAATTCCAGCGCTTCCGGCTCGTCGCGGGTGACCAGCTTGATCTTCGCATCCGCTTCGATGGGATCGTTGAGATCGGTGACCACGCCGTCGAGCGCCATCGCGACCGTGCGCTTGGCCAGTGACGGCGAAATGCCTTTGGCGAGTTCGAGGCCGGTGATGCTCTTGGCGTATTCGCGCCGGGCGCCGTCCGGGAAGGTGAGGGTGATTTTTTCCGGTGGGGTCACGGGTCTCAAATTGCTGAGGCTGTACTGGAAGCCGGATTCGGATTTGGGCTGTTCGGACTTGGATTGGTCCTTGGACTGGTCCTTGGATTGGTCGTTGGGCTGGTCGGTCATGGCGTGTCTCCTGAGGCTCACTCCTGCGAACGAGCGCAGGTAAGCGGGAACGAGCGATATATCAGGCGATTCGGCCTGCGCAATCCGGCATTTCCAAGAAACCGGCGCGCCAAAGCGGGGGCGCGGCACGAACTATTCCGGGCAACGCTCTTTAACTGGTCGCAAGGCGGCTCTACATGCGTTTGCATGGAAAATGCACGCGCCGGCCGTTTCGCGCCAACCGCCCTGATGCTCGGCAATCTCGTCACCGGCTGCTCGGTCTTGGCACCGGCCGGCATGCTGCCGGAATTGGCCACGGGGCTCGACGTCAGCATCCGCGCAGCCGGGCTCCTGATCACCTTCGGCGCCATCATCCTGTGCATCGGCTCGCCGCTGACGGCCTGGCTCACCAGCCGGATCGAGCGCCGGATGCTGCTCGCCACGACGCTGGCGGTGCTCGCTTTTGGCAATCTGGCCTCGGCCTTTGCGCCCGACTATGCAAGCCTCCTCGTCATCCGCCTGGTGATGCTCGCGGTCGGCGCGCTCTACACGCCGCAGGCCGCCGGTACGGCGGCGTTGATCGTGCCGGTGGAGCGTCGCGGCAGTACGATTGCCTACATCTTTCTCGGCTGGTCGCTCGCTGCCGCCGTCGGCCTGCCGCTGATCACGTTTATCGCCAGCCGCTATGGCTGGCGCGCGGCCTATGGCGGGATCGGCGCACTCGGCTGCGTCAGCTTCCTGCTGTTGCTGATGCGACTGCCGGCGGGCCTGAAGGGGACGCCGGTGGACCTGAAGACCTGGAGCGCGGTCGGTCGCAACAGAACGATCCTGCTGCTGCTTGCGATCACGATGTTGCAGATGTCCGGGCAGTTCGTAGTGTTCACCTTCATGGGGCCGTTGCTCAACAAGCTGACCGGCGCAGGGCCCGATGCGATCGGCATGGTGTTTGCTCTCTATGGCGTTTGCGGCTTCCTCGGCGTTGTCATCGCGACCCGCATCGTCGACACCTCGGGACCCTATCGCACCTCGCTGCTGTTCACCTGGCTGCTGCTTGCGGGAATCACCGGCTGGGCGCTCGGCGCCGGCACGCTCGCGTTGATGGCGGGTGCGGTCGCGATCTGGGGCCTCGGCTTTGCCTCGACCAATTCGATGCAGCAGGTGCGGCTGGTCTCGGCCGCACCGTCGCTGGCATCGGCGACGGTCGCACTCAACACCTCCGTCCTCTATATCGGCCAGGCCGTCGGCTCTGCCGTCGGCGGACTGCTGTTCGCCCGCGAGCTCCTGCATACGCTCGGCTTCGTCGCGGTCGGCTTCGTCGTGCTGGCGCTGATCCTGGTGGTCCTGACCCGGCCCCGGCCGGCAACTGCCGCCCCGGCCTGAGCGGAAGCGTGTCCGTGTGCGCAAGGTGCTTGGCAAACCGCGCGCCGGGAGGCTAGAAGGCCGGTCATGGGGACCAAAGAGGGTTGACTGAGATGAGGATGATTCTGGCGGTTGCCGCGGTGCTCTATTCAGCTTCCGCTTTCGCGCAAGCCGACAAGCCACCAATGATCGGGGACAAGCCGTTGGTGCAGGTCAAGCCCAAAGGGACCAAGGCGGGCACCAAGGCAGGGACCAAGGAGGCTGCGGCCAAGCCGGCTGCGGCGCCGAAGGGCAAGCCGCAATCCATCGCAGCGCGGCTCCAGGCCTGCCTCGATCTAGACGACGGCACCAAGGACCGGCTCAATTGCTACGACGCCGTGATTCCCCCGGCCCCGAAGCCGAAGGCGCCGAAGGCCAAGGGGTACGCCGATTGCCGTTTCTTCAAGGAAGAGGACGAGCGGCTGGCCTGCTTCAACGGCTTTGCCGAGAGCATTCCGAAGCTGCCAAAGAGCTGAGCGACAGACGTACGCTCAGCGAGTCACGTCCAATCAGCGACTCGATGCGGATGACGCGGTAGCTGCGACGCGCGTCAGCGCCAGTGCCGGCGTCGCCGACATCTTCACCAGGACGTCCTTGAGCGGGTCCCGCGTCCACGCTCTCGTCACATAGTCACGATGGCTGATGCCGTCCCCGGTTTCGACGAACACCACGCTGCCCGGACGTAAGGGGCCGTCCATGTCTTCGGTGACGGTGATGCCCTTCTGCCGCAGCGTGCTCATCAGTTCGCGGTCGCGCCGCGCGGTGTAGTGGGTGTAGGAGCTGACGAAGAAGCCGGAGCGGTGGCTCTCGATCCATGAGGCGAACTTGTCCATCTCGCCATAGACGGCGTCGAGCAGCACGACGCCGCGGACGCGGTCGCTGATGCCGCCGACCTCGAGACTCCAGGCCGTCGGCAGGAAGCCGCCGCTGTAGCCGACGATCACGATCGGCATGTTGGCGAAGGCGCGGGCGCTGTTGGGATCGCCGGTGAGGCGAGCGAGATGGTTCGCCGACTCGTCGATGAAGCGCTTGAGGCCGCCGGCCTGCCAGAATTTTCCTGCGCTGGAATCGGCGGCATCGACCGCCATCTGCGGTGCGAGCAGGATGGCATTGGCGCCGGAATCGGTGATCTGTTGCGGTACCAGCTGGCGGTCGCGCACATCGCGCTCGAGTGTCGCGCCATTGCCGTGGAAGAACACCACGATCACGCCTGGCTTCCGCACGTCGAAATGTTCGGGCACGTGCATCAGGACGCGATTATCGTTGTAAGTCTCGTCCTGCCAGAAGACGCGCCCGGAATAGCTGCGGTGGCCGCGGCGGTCGCCCTTGGAGATGTTGAGGAACGGCGCGTCGGAGGCGGGGTTGTTGCCGAAATAAGGGAAGGCTGACGACTTCATGCTGACGAGCGTCGTCAGATCCTCGCGCGGCGGACGCTGGTAGGGGGCCTGCGGCGCGAGCGAAGCGACCTTGTAGGGCGCCTGCTCCGGCTGCTGCTGCACCGCGTGCTTGGGCGAGAAGTCCGACATCTGCCGTTGCAGAAAACCCTCGCTCGCGGATGGGAAGCGCTCCCTGAACTGGGGAGCCGGGAAGCGATCCTCGAACGTGTCGCTGCTTGCTAGCTGGTTTGTTTTCGCAACGACCTGGACGTTGGGTTGGGCGTTGCCTTGGACGTTGGCCTGCGAGTTCGCCGCGAGCGCTGCCGGATTGGGCGCCTTGCCGCATTGAACCAGGGTCAGCGGCAACGGCACCAAGACTGAGATCAGAGCGGTCCGAAGCGCACGACCGCGCGCGCCGGACGTGGTCCGGTCGGCGCGGATGTAAGCTCTCGGTTTCGGAACGGCCCCGACCATTCACCCATGACCCCAAGTCATGACCACAAGTCCATCGGCAATCATTAAGGCAATTGAGCCGATGGGCGTTTAGGCGACGTTAAGTGTCCGGAGAAACTTCCCCACATCCGGAACGCTCAAAGGGACCACGCAATCGTGTCCTGATTGTGGGGGACGGGAGCGGGATGTCCCGGTGTTTACGAAGCTTTATTGCCCGGATCATGGATTAATGGTGCAGAGTACCGAAGTGGCCCCGCCTCATTTAACCCTTGTTAACCCTGCTTGAATTGACTGGACCGAGCTGCACGATGCTTCCCACGAGGCGTGACGCCTGAGGTTGAGGACGGCCATGACGGCATCAGATGCGGGTACTGCACCCTGGACCGGCCGGCTGACCGGAAGCGGGTCGGGGGTCTCCGTTCTGGTCGCAACCGCCATCGTCGTGGCCGACATGATCGGGGTCGGCGTCTTCACCAGCCTCGGCTTCCAGGTCAAGGACATCCCCTCGGGCTTCTCGATCCTCCTGCTGTGGACCGTCGGCGGCATCGTCGCGCTATGCGGGGTATTCTCCTACAGCGAGCTCGGCGCGATGTTTCCGCGCTCGAGCGGCGAATACAATTTTCTCGGCCGTGCCTATCACCCCGCCTTCGGCTTTCTCGCCGGCTGGGTGTCGGCAACGGTTGGATTTGCAGCACCCGTCGCGCTCGCCGCGATGGCCTTCGGCGAATACGCCAAATCGGTCATCCCCGGTGTGCCGCCGATCCCGCTTGCCATCGCCGTGGTGTGGCTGGTCTCGCTCGTGCAATTGACCGGCGTCAGGCACTCCTCGACCTTCCAGTTGATCTCGACCATCCTGAAGGTCGTGCTGATCGTTGCCTTCCTGGTTGCCGGCTTCATCGTCGGCGTGCCGCAGCCGATCGCCTTCACGCCGCAGGCGGGCGATCTCGCGCATATCGTCAGCGCGCCTTTCGCGATCGGGCTCGTCTTCGTGATGTATTCGTTCTCGGGCTGGAATGCCGCGACCTACATCATCGGCGAGATGAACATGCCGCAGCGGGACCTGCCGCGCGCGCTGCTCGCGGGCACGCTGATCGTACTCGTGCTGTACGTCGCGCTGAATGCGGTGTTTCTCCATTCGACGCCGGTCGGCGCGCTTGCGGGTCAGCTCGACGTCGCCAGCGTCGCCGGCAGCGCGATCTTCGGCAATCTCGGCGGGCGGATCGTCGGCGCGATGATCTGTTTCGGCCTGATCTCCTCGATCAGCGCGATGATGTGGATCGGCCCGCGCGTGATGATGACGATGGGGGAGGATATTCCGGCGCTGCGCGTGTTCTCGCGGAGATCGGTCCGCGGCGCGCCCGCCTATGCCATCCTGTTTCAGCTCGCCGTCGCCAATCTGCTGCTGTTCACGCGCAGCTTCGAGGCCGTGCTCGACTTCATCCAGTTCGCGCTGCTGTTCTGCTCGTTCTTCACGGTCGCCGGCGTCATCAAGCTGCGCATCACGGATCCCGATTTGCCGCGGCCCTATCGTGCCTGGGGATACCCGTTCACGCCGCTCGTTTTCCTGCTCGTGACCGCCTTCATGATGTACTATTTGTTGACCGAGCGGCCCGTGCAATCGCTGTCGGGGATGTTCGTCATGCTCTCGGGCCTGTTGATTTACGCTGTTTTCCGCAGGCGGCCGGTCGCCGCTGGCACTTCATGACATTGCGAATAGACATGTCTCGACCCATGAGAATTGCGGCCGTCGCTCTCGCCTTGCTGGCTGCGGCCGTCTCGTTCGCACGTGCCGCCGAGGCAACCTTCGACGACACCGCGCGCTTCCTCGCGGGCATGCAGCCTTCGGCGGATTCGCCGCTGGTGCCGCTCACAAAGGACCCGGCTTGGCAGCGCCACGCAAAGTTCTTCGACGGCGCCTTCGCTCAGCTCGAGCAGCGGCAGCTCTCGAAGATCCGCAACTGGGCCGACGTCAATCTGGCGGCGCCCAGGCCGACCATGTTTTATTTGTTCAGCGGTCCCGACTTCCTCTATGCCAACGCCTTCTATCCCAAGGCCAGCACGTACGTGCTCGGCGCGCTGGAGCCGGTCGGTGCGGTGGCTGACCTGACGCGCTTGCCGCGCGGCTCGGTCGGCGCCGCGCTCTACAATGTCGAGCGCTCGCTCGGCTCGATCCTGAGTTTTTCCTTCTTCATCACCAAGCAAATGAAGGTCGACCTGCACACCAACCAGGTCAACGGCACATTGCCGATCCTCTATGTCTTTCTCGTCCGCTCCGGCAAGACCATCCGCAATGTTGAGATGGTCGCACTCGACGACAAGGGCGGGATGCATGTCGGCAACGACAATCCAGGACCGAATGCGACGCGCGGCGCCCGCATCACCTTTGCAGGTCCCGACGGCGAGGCGCGCACGCTGTACTATTTCGCGACCGATCTCTCCAATTCGGGTGCACGTGCGGCAGGGTTCCTGAAATTCTGCGAGACGCTCGGCCCCGGCAACAGCCTGATCAAGAGTGCGTCCTATCTGCTGCACTCCGGCAACTTCACCGTCGCGCGCGATTGGTTGCTGGCTAACAGCGCGACCATCGTCCAGGACGATTCCGGCATTCCGCTTTCGAGCTACAATTCGCGGCAATGGCGGTTCTTCCCGTTCGGCCGCTATCTCGGACCGATCGGCGAATTTCCCGGCCGCTACCAGGAACGCTACGCCACGCTGTTCACGCGCGCCCAGCCGATCGACTTCGGCGTCGGTTACCGTTGGCGGATGCACGAGTCGAACTTGCTGCTGGCGGTGAAGGTGCCGGGAAGCGAGCCGGCGCCGGGCGCGGAGACCACCTCGTCCGCCGAGCCGCCGCCCAAACCGCCGCGTCCGAAGCGGCCACGTCCGCCCGAGCCGGTCCCGCCGCCACCCGGACGCTTTTTCTGGTCCCGCTGATTACCAGTGCACGCTCTGGCTCGGCACGATGAACGCCGTCGTGCTAGGCGGCGTGGCAAGACTCGTCGCCAAATACCAGCCGGAGCCGACCACGAGTACCAGCAGGGCGATGATGGCGAGCATGTCGAGGGTTCTGGGATCGTGGCCTCTCGAACCACCCCGGGAATCCGGTCCAGACCTGAAATGAAAATGGGGGCTGATTTTCCAGCGCATTGTTGTTTCCTCCCGCGGGAGCATCACATCAACGCGAGGGGAGAGTTTCGGTTCCACTCAAGGTAGCGACGGGTGAGGCGCCGCATCATTCTCAGGATGCGTTGACGCCGCGCCAACGGCCGTAGCGCCAAGGCAGATACCAGCGCGAAGCTTGCGGTGTGGTGAGGGGCACGTTGTCGATCCCCGAGGTGCCGAACGGGTTGCAGCGGAGCAGGCGCGCGAGCGTCATCCAGCCGCCGGCCCACAGCCCGAATCTTTCGATCGCCTCGTCGCCATAGACCGAGCAGGTCGGCAGGTGCCGGCAATTGTAGCCAACCAGCGGCGAGAGCGTGTGGCGGTAGAGCCAGATCAGCGCGCGGCCGAATCTGCGTGGAAGCCGGCGCGCGCCCGCGACGGGGTTGGAGCAGTGCTCGCAGGCTGATTGCTTCATGGGCGCTTTGCTGAGATCGTGGGCGAGGTTCTGCGCGGTTCCGGCGCAGGGAACTGTAAGCTGTTGTTTGTACGTCATATTTTGCGTGCTTTTTGGGAGCAGTGCAGCAAGTGCCTATGGACGAGCTGTATTCCCCCGGATACCATTTTTGTGACGTTCATGTGAGACTCATTGGAACGTCGGAACGGGGCTTGGCTGAGTCGGCTCGCCGTAAGGCTCGGGCTAAAGCTTGGGACTTGGGGAAGGGACCAGTTTGAAACTTCTGAAGGCGCTCAAACTTCGCGGCTGGTTGCTGGTGGGAACCGCTGCTTGTGGAGTCGTGCTGGCTGGCGCCGTCGCGACGCTCGGGTCGTCGGCCCGGGCCGGTGTTGCCCTTGAAGAGCGCAAGCTGCCGATGAAGTTCGGCTGGGTCGCCTGCGAGCCGAATTGCCGCGGGTGGGTCAGTGCGGTCGGCATCATCACCGCCGATACGCCCAGGGATTTCGAGGAATTTTCCCGTGGACGCCAGCTCGGCGGCGCGACCGTGGTGCTCGATTCCAGCGGCGGTTCGGTCAACGACGCGATCACGCTCGGCCGGCGCTTCCGCAATCTCGGACTTCTGACCACGGTCGGCATCAGCCTTCAGAACCGCGGCGGGCAGTCGGTCCGTCCGGCGGTCGCTCCGGAGGCCTATTGCGAATCCATGTGCGTGTTCCTGTTGCTGGCCGGAAAGAAGCGCTACGTGCCGGAAGCGGCCCATGTCCGGGTTCACCAGATCTGGATGGGCGATCGCGCCGACGATGCCAAGGCCGCGAGCTACAGCGCGCAGGACCTGATGATCGTGGAGCGCGACATCGGCCGGCTCGCCAAATACACGTTCGACATGGGCGGTGCCGGCGACCTGCTGTCGCTCGCGCTCAGCGTCCCGCCCTGGGAAGATTTGCACGAACTCGATGCAGGCGAGCTCAAGCTCACCAATCTTGTGACGACGGATCTCGTGGCCGACGTGCTGCCGCATGTCGACATCTCCGCGCCGGCAATGGCGGAGCTTGCACCGAAGACCCAGGCAAGGTTCGGTGCGGAACCGGAGCAGCCCGCCAAGTCGACCAAGACGGCGGAAGCTCTGGTGCCGACGGGCGGCGTCGCCACGCCGGTTGCGGCGGCGCAGAAGTAGCCTCGAATTTCTGTTTCATTTCCCGGGCCCACCGACGAGCCCGGATCGGCTTCCGGACTCAGCCTTGCGCCGCAGCCGGCTGCTTCGCCTTCGCCTCAATCTGGCCAATGGCATCGACCACGGCATCGAAGGTCAGGAGCGTCGAGGCGTGGCGCGCCTTGTAGTCGCGGACCGGCTCGAGGAACTTGATCTCTGCCCATTTGCCTTCAGGAGGCGCGCCGTTCTCCTTCAGCATCTTGCGAACAGTTTCGCGTAACTCACGGAGTTCGCTCGCAGTCGATCCGACGATCTGACTTGCCATGATGGATGAAGAAGCCTGTCCCAGCGCGCAGGCCTTCACGTCATGGGCGAAGTCGGTGACCTTGTCGCCCTCCATCTTGAGGTCGATCTTGACGGTCGAGCCGCACAGCTTGGAGTGGGCGGTGGCGGTGGCATCGGGATTCGACAGCCGTCCGAGCCGCGGAATATTCCCGGCCAGTTCGATGATCCGCTTGTTATAAATGTCGTTCAGCATGTGATGGAGTCCAGCAGGATCGGCCTTGGCGTGCGCCGTCCACGGCCTTATATAGGGTCGGAACTGGCGGAAAAACAGTCCAGCGCTGCAGCGATGGTGTGATCCAGAACCGTGCTGCCGGCGTTAATTTGAAGACCTTTTCGCCGAAACTGTTCTCTCAGGCGTCCGGCGGTTCGCCGCCCCGTCTGCCGGTGACACTCCGGCCGCAAGGCCGTCGAACGGAGTAGACATGGACGCTACCATCAAATCCATCCGCCCCAACAAGCCCTCCGACCGGCAGCCCGAGGGCCGTCCGGCGGAGCTTGATCCTTCCGAATTCCTTGCGGCTGCCGTCCGCGCCGACCAGCCGCGCCCCGCGCGCGCCGAGGCCGAGCAGGCGGTGAAGACGCTGCTCGCCTATATCGGCGAGAACACCAACCGCGAGGGCTTGCTCGACACGCCGCGCCGCGTGGTCGAGGCTTTCGACGAACTCTATCAGGGCTACCACCAGTGCCCGGCCGAGGTGCTCGATCGCACCTTCGGCGAGACCGCCGGCTATGATGATTTCGTGCTTGTTCGCGACATCGAGTTCACCTCGCAATGCGAGCATCACATGATGCCGTTCTACGGCAAGGCGCACATCGCCTACACGCCGGTCGAACGCGTGGTCGGATTGTCGAAGCTTGCGCGCCTCACCGACATCTTCGCCCGCCGGCTGCAGACCCAGGAGCACATGACCGCGCAGATCGCGGCGGCGATCGACGAGATCCTCAAGCCGCGCGGTGTTGCCGTGCTGATCGAGGCCGAGCATACCTGCATGTCGGTGCGCGGCGTCGCCAAGCATGGCGCCTCCACCTTCACCAGCCGCTTCACCGGCATGTTCCGCGACAATCCGGCGGAGCAGGCTCGTTTTCTGTCCCTGGTGCGAGGCCTGCAGCGCTGACCTCGCGAATAGACCGGCGAGGGCACTGTGTTTGCTCACTCCCATGAAACCGAGGAAGGTCTCGCCTTCCTTCCCAGATTCGACGCGGCCGGGCTCGTGACGGTCGTCGCCACCGACATTGTCACCGGCGACGTGCTGATGGTCGCGCACATGAATGACGAGGCGCTGCGCAAGACCATCGCGACCGGCGAGGCTTGGTACTTCAGCCGCTCGCGCAATGCCTTGTGGCGAAAAGGTGAGACCTCAGGTCAGAGCCAGCGTGTGGTCGAGATCCGCACCGATTGCGATCAGGACGCGGTCTGGATCCGGGTCGAGCAGATCGGCGCAGCGTGTCACACCGGCCGCCGATCCTGCTTCTACCGCAAGGTCGAAGCCGAAGACGGCGGCGCCAGGCTTGTCTTCGCCGATGCGGACAGGCTGTTCGATCCGGACGCGGTGTACAAGAAATAGTCCTTCCGTCCTGCGGAGGTGCTGGCCCGAATTAACCCCGCATTAACCATGCCTGTCCCACGGTGAGACGACAGGGCGCCGAATTGCCGGCGCCACTCAACGCCGTGCGGGGCGGGCACTTCATCATGTCGGTCGACAATTCCAGTGCCCCACAGACGGCGGTTCTCGATCCGTCGCGGGCGCGCGTCGCCGGCGCAATCAATCAGGTCTCGAACCGGACCGGCGTCAGCTTCCAGTACATGCTGACCACCGCCAAGATGGAATCGGATTTCGATCCCACGGCCGGTGCCACCACATCGTCAGCGCATGGGCTCTACCAGTTCATCGACCAGACCTGGCTCGGCACGGTGAAGGAAGCGGGCACCCAGCTCGGTTATGGCAACTATTCCGACGCCATCACCAGAACGTCTTCGGGCACCTACACTGTCGATGATCCCGCGATAAAGCGCTCGATCATGAAGCTGCGTGACGATCCGGAGGCCGCCTCCAGCATGGCGGCTGCGCTGACGCAATCGAACAGCTTCAAGCTCACCGGCCTGCTCGGCCGCAGGCCATCCGACAGCGAACTCTATATGGCGCATTTCATGGGCGTCGGCGGGGCCGCGAAACTGATCGCCAATGCCGAGGACAATCCGCAAGCGGTCGGCGCGCGGTTGTTTCCCAACGCGGCGTCCGCCAATCGCTCGATCTTCTATGCCAAGGACGGCCGCGCGCGCAGCGTCTCCGAGGTCTATTCGGTGCTGGATGCACGCTACGCCAGTGCGGCAAATTCGAAAACCACCCGCAGCGCGATGGCGATGTACGGCGGCACGCCGTCGACCACGCAGGTCGCGAGCGCCAACGGCGTACAGCCTGCCGCGCCGCTGATCGACAATGCCGCGTATCTCCAGACCTTTCCGAACACGCGCGCGGTGACGCCGGTCGGCGCGACAGCGCCAATGACGGTCGCGGACAATGCACCGAGCACGCCGGTGTTTCGCTCGATCTATCAGCCCGGCGACACCACCCAGCCGGTCTCGACGACCGTGCAGAAATTGTGGGGCAACAATGCCTCGCTCACCTCGGTCGCACCCGCGACCACGGTCGCACCCGTGACCACGGTCGCACCCGCGACCTCGGCCGCATCGGCGACGCCCGATGACCGGCCGCCCCGGCCGCTTGATCTTTTCAGCGATCGCAGCGGCACGTTCTCAAGCTAATACGCACTCCCGTGTCTCGGAAACGTCGCAGCGTGAACGCTGCGCGCAGGTCCCGGCGCGTGAACGGGCCGCCTTTGTTCCCTTAACAAAACGTCAATAAAACCAGCCAGTTATGGTGAACGCTTTGTTAAGCGTCGTGGTTTATTTTGTGTTGCAGGTGACAAGCCGTCACCGCTTCGTCTTCGTTGCGTAAGCCGGAAGCACCATGATTGTTCGGCAGTTCATCAATTGGATCAGGACGGCGCCCGCTGGCGAGCGGGCCGAGGCGACGCGGGCGCTGGCCCGGGCCTGGCTGATCTCAGACCTTTCCCATGACGACCGTATTGCCGCTGAAGGCGCGCTTCTGATGCTGCTCGACGATCCCTCGCCGCTGGTGCGGCAGGCGATGGCCGAGGCGTTTGCGCGCAGTTCCGAGGCGCCGGCGTCGATCGTGCGGGCGCTGTCGGCGGACCAGCCGACCGTCGCGTTGCCCGTGCTCGAACATTCTCCGCTGCTGATCGACGCCGATCTGGTCGACATCGTCGCGACCGGCAACGACGAGGTGCAGTGCGCGGTCGCCCGCCGCATCGCGCTGCCGGTATCGGTCTGCGCCGCCATTGCCGAAGTCGGCTGTGCGGCCGCAGCGCTCGAGCTGATCGAAAATTCTCATGCCGAGCTTGCGCCATTCTCCTGGGATCGCATCGTCGAGCGTCACGGCCATCTCGCCGCGATCCGCGAGGCGATGCTGGTGCTGGAGGATCTGCCGTCCGCAACGCGCGCCGCGCTGGTGGCAAAACTCTCGGAGACGCTGGCTCAATTCGTCGTCGCCCGGAACTGGCTGACTGCTGATCGCGCCGAGCGCATCGCGACCGAGGCGCGCGACCGCTCCACCATGAACATCGCGGCGCGCTCGCGCGGCGAAGACATGGAAGGGCTTGTTCGGCACCTGCGCATCACCGGCCAGCTCACCGCGGGTCTCATTCTGCGCGCGCTGTTGTCGAGCAATCTGGACCTGTTCGATGCGGCGCTGGCCGAACTCGCCGAGCTGCCGCGGACGCGCGTATCCGCGCTGCTGCACGATCGCGGCGGCAACAGCCTGCAGGCGCTGCTCCGCCGCGCCGGGCTTCCCGAGGCGACGTTTGCGGCCTTCCAGGTCGCCCTCGATGCTTGCCACGAGCAAGGCTTCGTCGACAGCGACGACAATGCGGCGCGGCTGCGCCGCCGCATGGTCGAGCGCGTGCTCACCCATTGCGAGACCGACCGCGGCGCGACCGAGCCGCTGATGGTCCTGCTGCGCCGCTTCGCCACCGAATCCGCGCGCGAAGAGGCAAGGCTGTTCTGCGACGAGCTGGTCGCGGAGGAGGCGGTTTATCCGGTCTATGACGATCTGATCGCGGCCTAATTCGATATCCGAGATAGAGCAGGTCGAAACCGCAAACTCCGTCATTGCGAGCGTAGCGAAGCAATCCAGAATCCCTCCGCGGGGACGGTCTGGATTGCTTCGCTGCGCTCGCAATGACGAAAGGAAAGAGCTACCCCGCCGGCGCGATGCTCGGCGCCAGGATGACCTCGAGATGCTCGGGGCGGTCGCGGTTGGCGTCGGCAAGATAGTCGTCGGCGACCTTGCGCAGGCGTCGGCTCAACTCGGCGGAGACGCTGATGCTGTCGAGTTTGGTGTTCTCGTGCACGATGGCGAGGATGGCATTGATGTGGTGCGTGAACAGCTCGGCCGGAACCTTCTCGAGATCGGGCGCGTGCTCGATGACGCGGCACAGGCTCTCCGCTACGCCCGCTGCCGCCGGATAGCCGAAGGTTGCAGCATCACCCTTGATGTCGTGCGCGGCTCGAAACAACTCGTCGCGCCTGTCCTTGGTGAAGCCGTCGTGCCGGATGGCGACGTAGGCGGCCGACAGCCGGTTGATCTCGGTCGCCATCCAGTCCTTGAACTCGCCGGCGAGGCCCGCGAGCGCCTGTTCGGCGCGGCCGACCGGATCGTCCATGTCCTTGTCTTCGACGCGGCGTAGGACCGACCGCAGTGGGTTGGGCTGCGTGATGATTTGATGCGTGGCGAAGGCCGTGATCTCGATGTCTCTTGCGCTGTTCTTCGCCATGATATCGGCCTCGATCGTGAGAGACGTTGCGCTAGATGGAGGAGCGGGCCTTGTCGAGCAGCGAGGGCTGTTGCAGCACCTCGTGCTTTTCGCCGACGCGACGCTCGGGGCCCATATAGGCGGAGTTGATGTTGCGGCGCCGGTCCGGGCCGAAATAGGTCTTGGTCTTGATGAAGGGGCGGGGACTGGCGACCACGTTGAGGATGCGCTGGTAGAGCCCTTTGGCCGAGATCGGCTTGGCCAGGAATTCGGTGACGCCGGCGTCGCGCGCCACCGTGACGCGGCGCTTCTCGGAATGGCCGGTCAGCATGATGATCGGCGCGTAAGGATTGCCCTTGGATTCCGGCTGGCGGATCATCTGCGCCAGCTCGAGCCCATCGAAGATCGGCATCGCCCAGTCGGTGATGACGATGTCGGGCACGTAATGGCTGTACATTTCCAGCGCCGTGGCGCCGTCCTCGGCCTCGTAGACTTCACGCGCGCCAAAGGAATGCAGCAGCGTTCGCAGGATGCGGCGCATGTGCGGATTGTCGTCGCAGACGAGGAAACGCAGCTTGTTGAAATCGATGCGGAACATGGAGCCCGGGCCGGAGCGGTCAACTTTCGTTAACCATATCTCGCCGGGGGTTAATGAAGGGTTGCGATCGGCAGTCCGGCGAGGCGGCTCAGGAGCCGAACTGCTCGCGCAGAATGCGCTCTTCCAGGCTGTGACCGGGATCGAACAGCATGCGCATCGAGATGGTCCTGTCGGACAGCACCTCGACGCGGCGGACGTCGCGCACCTCGTCATGGTCGGCGACCGCCGCCACGGGACGCTTGTCGCCCTCCAGCACCTCGATCACGACATAAGCCGTGTTCGGTAGCAGCGCGCCGCGCCAGCGTCGTGGGCGGAAGGCGCTGATCGGCGTCAGCGCGAGGAGCGCGGCGTTGATCGGCAGGATCGGCCCCTGGGCGGACAGATTGTAGGCGGTCGAGCCGGCCGGCGTTGCCACCATGATGCCGTCGGCGATCAGCTCGGACATGCGCTCGCGCTCGTCGATCAGGATCCGCAGGCGCGCGGCCTGGTAGGTCTGCCGGAACAGGGCGACCTCGTTGATGGCGTGATGCAGGTGGACGCGGTCGTTGGCGTCGGTCGCGCGCATCAGGAGCGGGTGGATCTCGGATTCCTGCGCGGCCTCGAGACGGGCCCGAAGATCGACCGTCGAGTACTCGTTCATCAGGAAGCCGACGGTGCCTCGGTGCATGCCGTAGATCGGCTTGCCCGTATGCATGTGCTGATGCAGCGTCTGGAGCATGAGCCCGTCGCCGCCGAGCGCGACCACGATGTCGGCGTCCTTCGGATCGCAATTGCCGAAGTCCCTGGTGAGCTGGCCAAAGGCGGCTTGCGCCTCGCTGCTCGGGCTGGCGACGAAGGCGATCCGGTCGTATCGCGCTGGCTTGGTCATGGCTTCCGGGCAGGGCCGCTGGCTGGAGAAAGTTCCGCCGGGCTCGTCTAACGATCTCGACCCCGATTGTCGAGGATGACCGCCCTTCACAGCAGACCGGCAACTGCCCATTCCGATTTGAGCACGAAACCGGCTTGATTTGTGCCCAACCGGGCTCTTCAGGCGCCGCTGGAGCCATGATCCCCCAAACCGTCGCAATTCCGCGCTAGCCTTGCGGTCCGCACCGGCGGTCGTCGCCGGGCAGGGAGAACAATCATGGCCACGAATATGCCGGCGCTCCGCCGCGCGACCCTGGTGCTGGCGGTGTCGGCATTCGCGCTCGCAGGATTGGCGCGCGCCGACGATCCGCCGCAGCCACGCGCCGAGGCGGTGGCAGCAGCCGGACAGAAGGGCGGTCGCGGCGGCGCACAAAGCGCGTCGCAGAATTCATCGTCAGCCGCCGAGCCGCACCGTCTTCCGTCGGATTCGACCACGAAGCAGACGCTCGATCTTCCCGGCCGCACCCTCAATTTCGCAGCGACCGCCGGATCGATCCGCGTGTTCGACGGCAAGGGCGAGCCGGTGGCCGACATCGCCTATACATCCTATGAGCTCGATGGCGCCGACCGGGCGACGCGCCCCGTGACGTTCTTGTTCAATGGCGGGCCCGGTGCGTCCTCGGCATGGCTTCAGTTCGGCGCGGCCGGGCCGTGGCGGCTGCCGCTCGATGGCGAAGCGCTGTCGCCGTCCGCCTCGCCTGAGGTGAAGCCGAATGCGGAGACCTGGCTCGATTTCACCGATCTCGTCTTCATCGATCCCGTCAGCACCGGCTACAGCCGCTTCGTCGCGACCGGCGATGACGCGCGCAAATCGTTCTACTCCGTCGACGGCGACGTCAATTCGATCGCGTTGGTGATCCGCCGCTGGCTCGAGAAGCACGACCGGCTGACCTCGCCAAAATACGTCGCCGGCGAAAGCTATGGCGGCATTCGCGGGCCGAAGGTGGTGCGCCAGTTGCAGCTCCAGCACGGCGTCGGCGTCAGGGGATTGATCCTGGTGTCGCCGCTCCTCGACTTTCGCGAGTTCACCGGCACCAGCCTCCTGCAATATGTCGCGACGCTGCCGAGCTATGTCGCGGCGGCGCGTGAGGCGAAAGGCCCGGTCAAGCGCGCCGATCTCGCCGACGTCGAGGCTTACGCGCGCGGCGAATTCCTGGCCGATCTCGTCAAGGGCGAGGCGGACAAGGAGGCCACCAATCGTCTTGCCGACAAGGTCGCCGAGCTCACCGGCATCGACCAGGCGGTGAGCCGCCGGCTTGCCGGCCGCTTCGACGTCGGCGAATTCCGCCGCGAATTCGACCGCAAGAACGGCAAGGTGACGGGGCGCTACGATGGCTCGGTACGCGGCTTCGATCCCTATCCGGATTCGAGCAGCTCGCGGTTCGGTGATCCCTCCGGCGATGCGCTGCAAGCGCCGCTGACGAGTGCTGCGGTTGACCTGTTGACACACAAGCTCAACTGGCGGCCAGACGGCTCCTACGAGGTGTTGAACGGCGCCATCGAAGGCCACTGGGATTTCGGCCGCGGCATCAACCCGCCGCAGTCGGTCTCCGAGCTGCGCCAGATCCTCGCCACGGATGCGAAGCTGAACGTGCTGGTCGCGCACGGCCTGTTCGATCTCGCCACGCCCTATTTCGGATCGAAGCGGGTGCTCGACCAGTTGCCAGCCTTCGCAACACAGCGGGTCAAGTTCGTGGTCTATCCCGGCGGCCACATGTTCTATTCGCGCGACGGCTCGCGCCAGGCCCTTCGGAGCGAGGTCGAGACTCTCATTCGGGAGTAGACCGTCGCTTGCGCGGCTTGTATCTCCGCGCGATCTCGCGGGCCACGACGGCCGCAGGCTTGATATTGGCGCCCGCGATCCAGACGTCGCTGACCTTGCCGCGCTTGTTGCGGACGCGGCGCACCGGCTCGCCGTGGCTGGAATGGCCGGCGGCCCAGGCGAGCTTGCCGGTGTCACGGCCGGTGACCTCGATCTCGCCGGCATCCATGAACGGGTTGTTCAACTGGGGATTGGCGACCAGCACGCGGTTGCCCGCGGGCACCAGATCGGTCGCGCCCCAGATCGTCCACCAGCGCCCGGTCCAGTCGCGCACGCGGCGGTCGGGTGCTCCACGGGTCTGGAAGACGCGCAGGATCTGCATCGCGCCGTCCATCCAGAACGGCGCCGCGCCGTCGATGGAGTTGCTGATGATGCTGATCGCGAGCTCGCAGGCGGGGATGGAGCAGGTCCGGGAGATGTAGCCCTGGAAGTGGCCGCCATGGCCGAACCAGTCCCAACCGTCGAGCTTGCCGGCGTTGATACCCAAGCCGTAATAGCCCTCGAAACTCTGCGGGATGCGCCAATGATGCCGCGTCATTTCGCGGCGACTTGCGGCCGATAGCACGCTCTTTTTCGCATTGGGCGCGAGCTGCGCGAAGAAGCGCGCCGTGTCGGCGGCGGTGGCGGCGAAGCCCGTGGCGGAGGCCATCGCGTGGGTGGGATTGTCGCCGGGGATCACGCATCGCTCCCCGTACGGCACCCTTCGTGTGTGGCCGCGCGCGAACGGCGCACCTTTGGGAAGCGGCGCGTCCGGCTCGGTCTCGCGCAGGCCCGTGGGTTCGATGATCTCGCGCTTCATCCAGGCGCGGTAAGGCTCCTTGGTCACGGCCTCGATGACGAGACCGAGCAAGCCAAAACCGTGATTGGAATATTTGAAGCGTGTGCCCGGCTCGATTACGGTCGGCAGCTTCAATTCCGCGAGCAGCTCGCTCGCGTCGAGATAGGGACGGCTGTCGATGAACTGGCCGGAATCGGCGCCGTCGCGCGTCAGTCCTGCGCTGTGCGACAGCACTTGCGCGATCGTCGTTTCGGCGACGCGCGGATGCAGGCCGGCGACATATTGGCCAATGGGATCGTCGAGCCGGAGCTTGCGCTGCTCGCGCAGCTTCATGATGCCGGCCGCGGTAAAGCTCTTCGAGTGCGAGGCGATGCGGAAGCGGTGGCGCGGGGTGAGCTTCTCGCCGGTGTCGAGATTGGCGAGGCCGAACGCATGCTCGGCAACGATTTCGCCGCGATGGGCGAACGCGATGACGACGCCCGGCTGCTGGATTGTGGTGTGCTGGAATTCGATCCAGGAGCCGATGTAGTCGATTGCGGATCGCAGCCAATTGTCCATTGCGCACCGATTTGCGAGGGGAGGATTGGTGGGCAAGCTAACCGAGAACGCAGAACGGGCACAACCCTGAGGTTGTGCCCGTTCGTCCCATTCGGAGATGCGATGTTCTTAATAGACGAGAGTCGCTCCGGTCGGCTTGTCGAGCGCGGCGGCGAGCGAACGATATTCGGAGCTGTCGGTGCCGGCGAGCGAGGCGAGCTTGTTGAGGTGATACTGCGCCTGCTCGCGGTTGCCCTGCTCGAGCTGCCAGAGGCCATAATACTGCCAGGTGCGGACGTGGTTCGGATCGTCCTTCAGCGCCAGCTCGTAATAAACTTTCGACGACTGGTAGTCGCCGAGCTTGCGATAGGAGTAGCCGATCAGATTGGCGACGTCGGCGACGTCGTCGCGCTTGAGCGACTTCAGCTGGCCGATCGCACCGTTGTAGTCGTGATTGTCGTAGATCGTGGTGTAGGCGGTGCGATAGGCAGCAAGGAATTTGGGATCGTTGATGGAGGAGCTCTTCTTCTTGCCCTTCTTGGTCGAGGTGTCCGAGGCCGGCGGCGACGAGGGGGTGTCGCCACCTGCGGCATAGGCGCTGGTCAGAGCCGGCCCGGCCGCCAATGTCATGGCGACAAGTCCCGGCACAAGAAGCGTTGAGAGTTTTCGCATCTAAGTTCTCCGGTATGGAACGTGGCGATC
This sequence comes from Bradyrhizobium sp. WSM1417, assembly GCF_000515415.1. Lineage (NCBI taxonomy): Bacteria > Pseudomonadati > Pseudomonadota > Alphaproteobacteria > Hyphomicrobiales > Nitrobacteraceae > Bradyrhizobium > Bradyrhizobium sp. WSM1417. The sequence goes on along the minus strand of NZ_KI911783.1, from coordinate 5,763,469 downwards.
CTACACGATTGCCCAAAGACCGGAACACCCATCAGGCGAAAACATTCCCGGCATCCCGGCCTATTCGCCCTGCGGGCAGATGACAAACTTGTCATCCAGATGAACGGGAGCCTGCTGCGGGCTTCAGATTGGGTTCAGTGCGTGCCCCCTAGGCTCCAACCTCCGATCAAAGGGTTGGCGAGAGGGCGCCCGCCTCAAGATCCTTCCAAGAGGAGACCAACCATGTTGAAGCTCATTTCCGCAGCCTTGCTTGCAGCTTCCGTGATCGCAGCCCCGGCCTTCGCAGCCGAGGTCGGCAAGACCACCACGACCACGCCGGTGATCAAGGCGGACCAGGCCCAGACCAAGGTGTCCACCACCGCCGCGAAACCCGACGCCGGCCTCAAGGCCGACGCCAAGGTGGATGCCAAGTCGAAGGCGATGAACGCCAACGCCGCGGTCACACCGGACGCGCACAAGACCGTGCGCACGCATCGCCACCACCACAAGCATCTGTCCGCGAAGAAGTCGCTGACGACGCAGCCGGACGTGACCAAGCCGGCGACGATGGAGAAGCGCAGCTAACCACTGATCCTGCGCGGCGGCGTCCTAGCATTGCCCCTGCCGCCGCGTGAGGAATTCAGGCCCGGCCCGTTCGTCACGCCTTGCGCGAAAGCTCGAGGTGCTGGCGGCGGGCCGGTACTACCATGCTGAAGCCCGCGAGCAACGTCCCAGGTTTGACGGCCGCAAACAAAACCTCGAAAACAACCCCATGCACAGTAGCGGGTCGTAGATAAATCAATGGTTTGACGGGTGGCTCATCTGCGGATTTTACGAAGCCGTTTGACTCGTCGGGCAAAACACCTGTAGACATGCATCATTGCAACCTTGGGGCTGGAACGTCTCCGAGACTGATCGAGCGGAGAGCGTAAGCGGTGCGGCGACGAGCGAAACGCGCAGTGAGCTTGGCGTTGATGCTGGCACTGCCGCTGGTGCTCACGGGATGCTTCGGCAGCGACGGCGACCGTCCGACCCTGATGGACGGGACCCAGGCCGGAGGTCCACAGCCGTTCCCGGATAATTTCCGCGGCGACACGCTGGCCTTGATGCGCAGCTATCTGAACAACCCCGTCGGCGTGCGTGACGCCAGCATGGCCGAGCCGGTGCAGCGCGAAGTCGGCGGTCGGCAGTTCTACGTCAGCTGCCTGCACTTCACCCCACGCGAGACCGACGGCACCTACAAGGCCATGAGGGAACGCGCCGTGATTTTCGTCAACGGCCGGGCGGACCGCGTCGTCGATCGCGCCAGCGAGCTGTGCGCGGGCGCGGTTTACGTACCCTTTCCGGAACTTGAAAAGATGACGCGGTAGCGCAAAGCCCACCTTCATGGCTTGGTGATAGGACAGAGCCCGCCGGAGCTGCCGGATCACATTTCGGGGAGCTTTGAACGAGTGGTTTTGCGTTGCGACTAATCGTTACGGCAGGTTCTGTCTCCGGCGAAAAAAAACCGTCGGCACGAGCCTGCGGGACGGAACAAAATCGCGCTGTTGCCGCTCCGTCACAGTAACGAACGATCAACGTTCCGGCATCGCCGCGAAGCAACCCAATTCACGCCACGTTGTTTCCTGAGTGTCGAATTTGAAAGAACGGGGATGATCATGAGAACGATTTTGCTGGGTGCGGTTGCCCTGCTTGCGCTGGCCGCGCCCGCTGCCGCAGCCGACATGCAGGCGCGGACCTACACCAAGGCTCCGGCCTACACGCCGCCGCAGGTGATCTACAACTGGACCGGCTTCTACATCGGCGGCCATGTCGGCGGCGCCTTTGCCGGCGACAGCAGCTTCCAGTCGAGCGATGCGCGCTTCCTCGGCGGTGTCCAGGGCGGCTTCGACTACCAGTTCGCGCCCAATTGGGTCATGGGTGTCGAGGCGCAGTATTCCTGGCTGCCGACCAACAACAACGGCGGTGCCACGTTCCCGCTGGGCACGCAGGTGACCTCCAATACCGATCAGCTCGGCTCGGTGACCGGTCGCATCGGCTACACCTGGGGTCCGGCGCTGCTTTACGCCAAGGGCGGTTATGCCTGGCGTAATGGCGGCCTTGGCGTCAATATCGCCGGCGTCCCGCAGCCCTTCACCGCGACCGGCAACAGCAAGGACGGCTATACCGTTGGCGCTGGCCTGGAATACATGTTCGCACCGAACTGGTCGGCCAAGGCCGAGTACCAGTACTATAATTTCGGCAGCACGACGATCACCTCCGGTCCGGCTGACGTCGTCGGCGTCCGCGGCCGGGAGGACGAGCATACCGTCAAGGTCGGCGTGAACTACCGCTTCGGCTGGGGCGGTCCGGCAGCCTCGCGCTACTGACGCGCTACCAACGACCACGATCTGACAAAGGCCGGCTTCCGCCGGCCTTTCGTTTGTCGGCTCTGGTTTGCCGGCCTTTTGTTTGCATTGCGTCAACCATCTGGCGCGTCATTTGCAAGCAAACGTTTTGGCGCGCGCCTTCTCACGCGCGTCATGGAGCTCGGGTAAAGCAAAAATAATTTTTGCAGCTTAGGGAACTCGCGCGCCGGAACGCGTTATATGAGAATTACCGGGCTGGTGGGACGACGGACATGCGTATCTTGGTGTCGGCTGTGGTGCTCTCGTGCTTCGTCAGTTTGCCGTGCGCTGCCCAAACAATCCTCAAATCCGAGCCTCTGATGCTGGCGCCCTATGAGGTGGCCTTCGTCAAGGACGCCTCGTGCTCCTCCGGCAAGGTGCTGAAGGTCACCGGCGCAATCCGTGGGCTGCATCGCCGGAAGGCCTGCGTGGCTCTGGCGGGCGAGCAGGCCTCGCTCGCGGCCGCGACGCCCTGAACTTTTCCTGAACTCTGGCTTCCCACCTTTGATCCGTCTTCAGGAATTCAGCTCAAGCTCCATCCTGGCCTGGCGATCGGCCTCGGCCTTGTTTCGGGCCGGGTCCTCGCCCTGTGCGGGCCGGCAGGGCTTGATCTCGTAATCGTTGTCGAGCACCCGGCGTGGCCCGGGGCGGTTGTCATCCGCGGATACGTCCACGACGAGGCCGCTGCGCTGCGCGAGCCTCCAGACGTCGGACTCATCAGGATAGGCCTTGCTGATCTGGGCGTCGTTGCAGAACAGGGCGTAGGGCATTCTTCCCGCTCCCGGAAAGCGCGTTAACGACTTTGCGGGGGAGGGGTTCCGATTGCCGGTCGATCACGCGGCCGTGATCGGGGTCGCCGGGGCCTGAGTCCTTAACGAGTCCTGAATCCCGAAAAAAAGAATCCGCGGGACTCATTTGGCGGAATCAGGGGATGTTTTCGGCCATGACGACGGACCTTAAAACCTCTTGCGGGCACATGTTGCTGCCCCTCACGCTGGCCCTGTTCGGCGCCTGCGCGGCCAATCTCTGGCTAGTGTGGTCCTGGCTGTAGCCCGCGACGGGAGGCCCCGGCTTTACGTTTCAGCCGGTGGCCGGGGGGAGGCGTCGCGAATGGCGGCGCGCAGTTTGGTCAGGGTGGCCGCGCAATACTCCTCGCGCTCGCGCTCGAACCGCTCCTGATGCTTGCGGAAATTGGCGATGCGGGCCTGCATCTCGGTGCGCACGTCGTGGCTCGCCGCGCGCTGCGGCGGGAGAGGCAAGGGTTGGGGCGGAAGCGGCTTGCTCTCGACGACGGTGTTGACGGGGACGATCTGCACCGACGCGGCCACTGTCGCCATCGGGATCTCCGGTGGATGCAAGTCATCCTTTTTGCCGGTTACCGATTGGACGAAGGCCATTGTCTGCGCGATCAGCGCGTCGCGTTCCTTGATCCACTTCATGGTGCACCCCTGTCGGGGTCATTCCAGCAAAGCTGGCCGGCCGAATCAAGAAGGTGTTAGGTGGGGGATTGCATATTTTTCCCGGCCGCCCGACAGTGGGGAATGGATGCCAAAGCAGACCATTCAGCCGAAGCCGAGGGCTTGAGGCTCGTCCGCGCGTTCCTGTCGCTGCCGCCCGACAAACGGGCGGAGGTGATCGTGTTCGTTGAGGAGTTGGCCCGCGCCAAACGCGGTCCCGAGGAGGGCGCCGACGTCTCGCCGGGGTGAGGGCTAGCGCTCCCGCGGATTGAGGTTGGGCTCGAACGGAGCTCCGACTACCCGAACCGGCGTCGGAGCGGTCAGGTCGATCACTGCCGTTTGAGCCTGCCGCTTTGCCGGAGCCGGTTCGAGGAGCGCAATTGCCGCGGCCAAGGCGCTACAGCACAGCGTTACCGCCGCCAGCAGAAACATGTTTCGGTTTTCTTCCCTGATCCGCATGGGCCGACAACGGACGACGTCGGCGACCGGTTCCGGTTTTCCAAGCCCGGCTCATACCCCGGAATAGACTGAAGCTTACGCGAAGCTTACGGCGGAAGCCCAAATAGTTAGTTTTTCGTAAGACTACCCGGAACATTTGGCATCAAATCTTAACATCAGCCGGTTCCAATGCACGGTGCTGGGAATATGCATCGGCAGAAAATTACGGGGGCGGCTGCAATGAGCGTTTTGAACAATCTGAAAATCGTGTGGAAGGTCGCGCTCATCGTCGCCGTGATGGGCTTTGCCATGGTCGCCGTCGCGGGCTTCGGCACGCGCGAGCTCTCGGCAACGGTCGACGGCTTCGCCGAGCTTTCCGCAGCACAATCCTCAGCGCTCAACCTGACGCGGGCCCAGCGCCGCGCAGAGACCTATCATGCCGCGCTCTATGCGGTCTTCACCGAGGCGACGGAGGCCGGCAACGCCAACCGTCTCAAGACCGCGACCCAGAACCGCGACGAGATCCGCCAATACCTCGAGGCAGCCGAGCAGGACGATCCAGCGCGCGCGAGCCAGATCAAGAGCATCGGCGACCAGTTGAAAGCCGTGTTCGCCGGCTGCGATCCGGTGCTGAAGGCAGGCTCGCTCGCAAGCAGCCCGGAAGAGAACGCCAAGGCATCCGAACGCGCGCACAAGGAGTGCGACCCGGTGATGGATGCGGCCTTGGGGCGCATTGCCCAGTTCGTCGGCGAGACCGCACAGGCGGTCGCCAAGCGCAAGGACGCCATCAACCGCGATGCCAGATCCGCGACCTGGACCGTGATCGGCGTCAGCGCCGGCGGCCTGATCCTAGGTATCGCGATCGCGCTGTTCATCGGCCTCAATGCGATGTCACGGCCGATTGCCCGCCTCAAGCTCGCCATGGAGGGCCTTGCCCGCAACGATCTCACGACCGAGGTGCCCGAGAAGGACCGCCGCGACGAGATCGGCGACATGGCGAAGACGGTCGAAATCTTCAAGACCAACGGGATCGAGGTCGAGCGCCTCAAGGCTTCGCAGGCCGAAGTGGAGAAGCAGGCCGCCGATCAGCGTAAGCGCGACATGATCAACCTTGCCGACGGCTTCGAGCGCGCGGTCGGCGAGATCATCGAGACGGTAGGCTCGGCGTCCACCGAGCTCGAAGCGTCGTCCTCGACGCTGGCCACCACCGCGCAGCGTGCGCAGGAGCTCACCTCGGTCGTCGCGGTCGCCTCGGGTGAAGCCACCAGCAACGTGCAGTCGGTTGCGACGGCCACGGAGGAGCTGTCCTCCTCGGTCAACGAGATCAGCCGCCAGGTGCAGGAATCCGCACGGATGGCTGGCGAGGCCGTCACCCAGGCGCGCACCACGACGGTGCGCGTCAGCGAGCTCTCCGTTGCGGCGACGCGCATTGGCGACGTCGTCGAGCTGATCAACACCATTGCCGGCCAGACCAACCTCCTGGCGCTCAACGCCACGATCGAGGCGGCACGTGCCGGCGAGGCCGGCCGCGGCTTCGCGGTGGTCGCCGCCGAGGTGAAGACGCTGGCCGAGCAGACGGCCAAGGCAACCGGCGAGATCAGCCAGCAGATTTCCGGCATCCAGACCGCGACCCAGGAATCCGTCAACGCGATCCGCGACATCTCCACGACCATCGAGCGGCTCTCGGAAGTGTCGTCGACCATTGCCGCGGCCGTCGAGGAGCAGGGCGCCGCGACCCAGGAGATCTCGCGCAACGTGCAGCAGGCCGCCCACGGCACCCAGCAGGTCTCCACTAACATCGCCGACGTGCAGCGCGGTGCGGCCGAGACCGGCTCGGCCTCCTCGCAGGTGCTTTCGACCGCCAAGACGCTGGCGACCGACAGCAACCGGCTGAAGGACGAAGTCGGGAAGTTCTTGCAGACGGTGCGCGCCGCGTAGGTCTGCGCGGCGGCATCCATCCGCCGCGCTGCGCACTCATCGCGCCAGCAGAAATCCCATTGCGATCGCGAACAGCACGGCTGTCATGACGACGGCCGCCGCCGCGCCGGCGGCGATCCTGGCCTTCTCTTTGGCTGTGGTGGGGCGCATGGGGGCTGCAATCTACCTCATGTTGAACTCTGATCCAATCTGTGATCAGTAGCCGCGCCCGCGACGCGCGCGGCCAAGATGTGTTGCCGAAGGTCGACCATGAGCGACGATGTCAGCGATGGCTGGGCCGCATCCGCGATGGCCTGGATCGTCGAGCAGGGCGAGGACGGCGACTATGGCCGCCGCTTCGTGCTGGACGCGCCGATGCGGGCGCGGATCGAAGGGCGAGGCTTCCGCAATGCGCTCGACGTCGGCTGCGGGGAGGGGCGCTTCTGTCGCATCATGCAGCGCGCCGGTATCCGCACCACTGGTGTCGATCCAACCGAAGCGCTGCTCGCGCGTGCCATTGAGTTGGACCCGCGGGGCGACTATCGGCTCGGCCGAGCCGAGACAATGGATTTCGGCGCGGAGTTCGATCTGGTCGTCAGCTATCTCAGTTTGATAGACATGCCCGATCTCGCTGGATCTATCGCGAGGATTGTGGCGGCGCTGCGGCCGAGCGGTACGCTCTTGATTGCCAACCTGACCAGCTTCAACACCGCCGGTCCGCCCGAGGGCTGGACGCGTGACGGCGAGGGCGTCTTGCGCTTCGTCATCGATCATTACATGGAAGAGCGGCCGACCTGGGTGACATGGCGCGGCATTCGCGTCCAGAACTGGCATCGTCCGCTCTCGACCTACATGACGCTGTTGCTCGATCGTGGGCTCCAGTTGCGCCTGTTCGTCGAGCCGCAGCCCACGGGCGGCGACCCCGACAGGAATGCGCGTCATCGACGGGTGCCCTTCTTCCACGTCATGGAGTGGCAGAAACCGGCTTGAGACGGTCTTTGGACGCAAAGTTCTACCTGCTAGCGTGTTGACGACGGAATCATGGTCTGAGGTCTGCCCGGTGATCGTCAAACGTCCACCCGTGCTCGCTCACGAACGCTTCGTCGCCGACCGCGCGAATTTTGCTGGCCTCGACCTGGCCGCGCGGTTCGAGCACATCGAAAAGACGAACCTGTGGGGTGCGGCCAGTTCGGTGTCCGGCCTCGGCTCGGAGGACCCCGCGACCGCCGCGATCCGGGAGGTGCTTTCTCCCCTGCTGCAACGGCTCGGCGCGCACTCGCTGCTCGATGCGCCCTGTGGGGACGCGGGCTGGATCGGCCGCATCAAGCTGGATCTCGACTACACCGGCATCGACATCGTGCCGTCGTTGATCGAAGCCAATCGCCAGCGCGTCGCGGCCGGCGAGTTGTCCGGCCAGTTTCTCGTTGCCGATATCACGCGCGATGCGCTGCCGCGCACGGATGTCGTTCTGTGCCGGGACTGTCTGGTGCATCTGAGTTTCCAAAACATCGTCCGCGCCGTCGCGAACTTTCGCGCCAGCGGCGCGCATTTTCTGCTGGTCACGACGTTCCCTGAATGGGACGACAATCGCGATTGCGAGGACGGCGACTGGCGGGCGCTGAACATGGAGAAGGCGCCGTTCGACTGGCCGGCGCCGCGCGCGCTGATCAACGAGCGTTGCGAAGAGGGCGGTGGCGGCTGGCGCGACAAGAGCCTCGGGCTGTGGGCGATGGATGAACTGCCCGATCGTGTCCTCACGGCCCGGAGGATATGACGGACGCGGGCGGAACGTCCGTTGCGTCAGTGATTGCCGTCGCGCTATACTTTGGGTTGCATGATGCCGTCTCGCATTGCGGTGACGATGTTGGAGCACGCCATGAGACCGAGTGTCGTCGCCGTCGCCATGCTGGTCTGGTGCTGCGCGCCCGCGCTGGCGCAGCAGGACGGTGCTGTGCTCTACGCAAGCCACTGCGCGCAATGTCACGATGGCGGTGATGGTCAGAGCCGTGTGCCAGGCCGCGGTGCCATGCAGGCGATGTCGTTCGATCATGTGCTGGGAACGCTGAATTCTGGAAGCATGGCGGCGATGGCGAAGGACCGCAGCGACTCGGAACGGCGCGCGATTGCCGCCTTCGTCACCGGCAAGGCCGCGGTGGGCGATAATGCAGTCGATGCGGAGGGACGCTGCACGCAGCAGGTCAATTTCTTTCCGCAACCGCTCGATGGTCCGCGCTGGAATGGGTGGGGCGTCGACACTGGCAACAGCCGCTTCCAGCCGGCCGACATGGCCGGCCTGACCGCGGAAGAGGTGCCGCGCCTGCGGCTGAAATGGGCTTATGCCTTTCCCGGCGCATCGGTGTCGTTTGCGCCGCCGACCATCGTGGGCGGTCTGCTGTTTATCGGCGGCACTGACCGCAAGGTGCACGCGCTCGACGCGCGAAGCGGCTGCACGCTGTGGACGCTGCCGACCGATGCCGCCGTGCGCGCGGCGATCAGCTTCGGGCCGCTTCCAGGCACCGATCAGTTCGCGATCTTCTTCGGTGACCTGCGCGCAAATGTCTATGCGGTGAACGCACTGACGGGCGCGCTGATCTGGAAGACGAAGATCGAGGAGCATCCGGCAGCGCGCATCACCGGAGCGCCGACGCTGCATTCCGGCGTGCTCTACGTCCCGGTCTCCTCCCTCGAGGAGGCCTCCGGTTCGCAGGCCAGTTATGGATGCTGTACTTTCCGCGGCAGCGTGGTCGCGCTCGAGGCCGTGACCGGCAAGCCGGTGTGGCAGGCCTACACGATCCCCGAGGTGCCGCATCCGACCGGCAAGAATGCAAGAGGCACGCAGCTGTTCGGCCCGTCCGGCGCGGCGGTGTGGTCGGCACCGACGATTGATCCGAAACGCAATGCCGTCTACGTCGCGACCAGCAATTCCTATTCGAATCCACCGGCCGCAACCGCCGATGCGGTCCTCGCTTTCGAGCTTGCGACCGGTAAGCTGCTCTGGAAGCAGCAGGCGACCCCGAGCGACGCCTTCATCGTCGCGTGCTTCGGCGCGGACAAGACCAATTGTCCTGAAGATCACGGGCCCGACCACGATTTTGGCCAGTCGCCGATCCTCGTGACCTTGCGTGACGGCAGGCGCGTTCTTGCCATCGCGCAGAAGTCCGGCGTCGTGCACGCGCTCGATCCTGATGATGGCGGCAAGATCCTGTGGCAGACGCGGATCGGGAAGGGCGGTGCGCTCGGCGGCAGCGAGTGGGGCTCGGCCGCCGACCAGGATCGCATCTATGTCGCGAACTCCGACGTGCGGTTCCTGCGCGATGGTACGCGGCGGCTCGATTCCACCCAAGGCGGCGGTCTGTTCGGCCTCGACCTCGCCAGTGGGAAAATTGCGATGGAAGTATCTCCTGTCGCCTGTGGCGATCGCCTCCAATGCAGCCCCTGCGCTATCGGCTGCCGTGAGCGTGATCCCAGGCGTCGTGTTTTCCGGCGGCGTCAGCGGCTTTCTGCGCGCCTACGCGACAGCCGACGGAAAGCTGTTGTGGGAATACGACACTGCGCGAGACTATACGACGGTGAACGGCGCCCCTGCTCATGGCGGCGCGATCGACGGCCCCGGGCCGATCATCGCCGGCGGAATGCTCTACACCAATTCCGGCTACGGCCAGTGGGGCGGCGTCGCCGGCAACGCACTGCTGGCGTTCGAGGTTGCGAAGGAGTGAGGCACCGTCCTGGATTGCCCGTGCTCCAGCCGAGCGACAGAACCTATCAGCCAACTGAGGAGGAAGGAGTTTCGATGATCGGCGCGAGATGTCGTTGCGGCGCTCTGGCGCTGTCGCTTCCGGGACCGTCCAGCCTCGTCGTCGCCTGTCATTGCATTGATTGCCAGCGTCGAACGGGCGCGCCGTTCGGCGTCGGCGCGTTCTATCCGGCGGAGGGCGTCACGATCTCAGGGACGTCGAAGGAGTACGTCCGGACAGCCGCGAGCGGCGGCAAGGTCCGCAGCTATTTTTGCCGCGAGTGCGGTTCGACGGTCTATTGGAAGGCGGACAATCTGCCTGCGATGATCGGCGTTGCCGTGGGCGCGATCGCGGTTCCGGACTACCCGGCGCCCATCCGCTCGGTTTTCGAACAGTCGAAGCATGCCTGGGTGGAAATATCAGGCGCCGAGCACTTCCAGCAAAGCAGCGCGCCGAAGCATTCGAAGTGAGAGTTGCGCGCGAAATTTCGTGTCAAGGCTTCGCGGCGAAATGAATTCACGCCGCTCCCGTGTGGTTCCGCCGAGAGGTTGGAATTTGCGGCAGTCCCTCTGCTGCGGGTGAGACAATAGCTGGCGGTCCGGATTGGAACGAACGTGACAAAAACTCGTTTGCCGACCGGAGCTAACGATGAATAACGCGGAAATCTTTGAACCTTTCTTGAAGCGGTTGCGGGTCAGTACCGAAATTGATGAAGAGGACGAGGCCGCTATCCGTGATCTGCCGATCACGGCGAAACGGATGGCTGGCGGTCAGCCGGTCGTTTCTCTCGGAGATCGACCTTCGGCATGCTGCCTTGTTGTTGATGGCTTTATCCTGCGATCGAAGATCGTCGGCAATGGCCACCGCCAAATCATGGCCTTTCACCAACCCGGCGACATTCCCGATCTGCAGGGCCTCTTTCTGCATGTGATGGACCATGACGTCAGCACGCTTGGCGATAGCGTTCTCGGCTTCATTCCGCATGCAGCGGTGCGCTCACTGATAAGAAAGCGGCCCAACGTGGCCGAAGCGCTTTGGCGCGATACACTGACCGACGCCGCGATCTTCCGGGAGTGGATTTGCAATGTTGGTCAACGCGAAGCCACAAGCCGCGTGGCGCATCTCGTGCTTGAGCTTTACACCAGATTAAAGGCGATCGGCCGAGCGGACGGCCTGTCCTTCGATTTTCCGGCCTCTCAGGCACTCCTCGCCGACGCCGTCGGCACCAGCGTGGTTCACATGAATCGCGTCGTTCAGCAGCTGCGTGCTCAGCGCGTGTTGGACCTGGAGCGGGGAAGAATATCGATCCTTGATGAAGCGAGGCTGCGCGAAATAGCAGATTTCGACGTGCTTTACCTTCATCTCAATCCGTCGCTCTGAGCCATGAAGTTCTACTTCGATATCAAGGACGACTTTTTCGCTGCGGTTGACGAGGATGGGGTGGATTTGCCCGGCCCCGAAGCCGCCGAACGAGAGGCGATCGCAATGGCGACCTCGATTGCCAGAGACGTCGCGTCGGCAAAGGGGGCGCAGGTCCTCATTACAGTGAGGAACGAGAAGCACCCGCTGCTCGAGTTGAGTGTAACCGTCGCTCGGAAAGCTCTGAGGTGATTGCCTCGGAAATCGATTCTCGCCGCTGTCGGCGTCCGAGGACGTTCAAGAGACCCTTATCCGTCGGGGTAAGGAATGCCCGATCTATAAGGCCGCGGTGGCGGCAGTATCCGACCCGCCGTGAACGCGATTTTTCCAAGTCGAAAGGGCCGGATTGTGTTTTCTGGCCCCTGTCGCCCCGAGAGTGAGTAGAATTTTTTCTTCGCCTTCAGCGCACCTTAAAAAAGGTGCGGTCTCACCAGAAACAATCCCTCGGCCCCCACGCTTGTAGAGAATTGGCCAGGAGGATATGCCATGCATAAGTCAGCATCAGCGACCGTTCTGTTCCTCTCCTCTTTTCTCGTCTCCGGCTTCGCCTTTGCTCAAGAACCACAGACTGGGCCCGGATCGAACGAAGTTCAAACCACTCCTGTTCAGCCAGACCGTACGCCGCAGCAGTCCGATCAGGCACGCGAGAGGGAGCGTAAGAGTGCTGAAGACACTCGTGTGAAGCGAGACTGGACAGCACAGCGCGATGAGGATCGCGCGGGTATGGACCGAATGCGTCCGGAGCATATGAGGCGCATGATGGAAGATATGGATCATCGCACCACAGGCGGCAATTGGCGGATGCAGCGCGATGATGAAGATATGGATCGTCGCTCGCGATACCGCGATGAGGATCGGCCGCGCCGACGTGTCAAGATCTGCTTTGAATATGAAAACGGCGACGAATTTTGTCGTTACCGCGACTGAATTGACGGCCTGATCTCCCGATGGTCGCCACGCCGCCGCAAGCACTCGATCTTGAGCCGAGTAATCCTGGGGGAGGGGTCAATCGGCTTGCCGGCGGCCCACGCTCGTTCCACGATCGGCAGAGCAGCCTGTTGGCCGCAGGATCAGGGCCTCATCCGTTGCTTTGGGCTCAGCCGCCTGCTTGGCGAGAATAGTGGCCGTTGAGGAGCGCGCCCGAGCGACGGCTGGGGCTGGCCTTCGATCGACACCGCCCCTTTTCAGGCGCTTGTGGTGAGTGGCTCGACCGGGGGAAAAAGCCGCGCCTTCGGTGAGCGCGGCTTTTCTGCTATTGGACGTCTCACCAGTGGTGACGGTGCCAGCGGTGCCGCACGAGGGGATACGATCCGCGGTAATAGGCGTAAGCGGGCCGCACGGCTCGACGGTACCGGTAGCCATAGGACACCGGCGCCGTGTAGTAGGTCGTGGTGGCGTAACCACCACCCCAGCGATAGGGCTCGTCGTAGCCGTAGTCGTAGGCGTAGGGTCCGCCGTAATAGCCCGCTCCATAATAGCGGGGGCCACCGTAGTAGCCGTAACCAGGCCCCCATCCATACGCCGACGAGGCAAGCCCGCCGATTACGGCGCCGGCCAGCAGTCCGCCGGCGATGCCGGGACCCCAGCCACCTCGCCAGTGAGCTTCGGCAGGAGACGTGGCGGCCACCGAGGACAGACCAAGAGCGCCGACCAGCAGCGCCGACATCGCGATCTTCTTCATCGAGATTCCTTTCACATTGCTCGCGCCCCACGGACAACGGGAAAATCCGGCAATGGTTGCAGCTGCACCCGGCGACGAGCAGGTTTTGCATTTCGAAACCGGTGCCCGCGCCCATGTCGCTTGAAGACCTACTATCGGGAAAAACCGGAAACTTTCCAGAACGCCTTGAGTTGGCAGCGACTGGATTTGGTCTGCGGAGAGAGTGAGTATGGTCGACGAAGTCGTCTTGAAGAACGCCACGGAGACCGCCTGGACGGTGTATCGGGCGCGGCACCCGGAGGTCGATGCGCACGACAGCCGGCGGTGCCTGCTGGAGCGCCACCTCCACAGCAGGTCGGAGGCGCGCGAGAGCGACACCGAAGAACTCGCTGGCTTCGGGATAGCCTACTTGCAACGGCTTCCGCGAGACGAATGTTGACGGCCCTGAAAATGCTTGCGGCGCGAGTGGCTCGCGAAAGCATAAGACCGGCCTGGACGCTGCTGGCGGTTTCATTCCTCATTTCCGCGGCTGTCGTGACAGTCCTGCGGTTCGTGTTCGGGGCCTAACCAATGCGGATTGCCCAGCTTGCGCCGTTGGATCGAGAGCGGACCTCAAAAGCTTTACGGCCGGCACCGAGCGCGTGATCGCCTGGCTGGTGGACGAACTGGTCGAACTCGGGCACGGCGTGTCCCTGTTTGCAAGCGGGACTCCAAGAGGAAGGGAAGCTCCACGCCATGTGGCCGCGCGCGCTTGCTTCTGGGGCGGAAGGGTGCGGGTCCGAACGCCGCGTCTTCAGCGGTTGGACAGACGGGTAGCCGTGCTCGGTTCGACTTCATTAGCCTGATCGAGCGGGAATGCGGCCATGTCGGTGTGTACGCCGACCAGAAAAACCAAGGCTACATTTCCGGGTAAGTCATTGTAAACTGGTGCCGGCTGAGGGGATTGAACCCCCGACCTTCGGTTTACAAAACCGCTGCTCTACCGCTGAGCTAAGCCGGCGACGCCTGGAGAAGCGGGACAGGGCCGGCGTATGCCGGGGCTGTCCGCCCATGCGCGCCGCAATACCAGACTTGATTGGAAAGTGCCAGAAGCCGCGATCCCGACACAGACATGAATCAGGCGGCCCGAGGGCCGCCTGATCTGTCGCGTCGGTTCAGATCGCCTTACTGGCAGATGTGGCGACGGCCGTCTTGGCCCTTGAACCAGGTGCCGGGCGTGCAGACGAAGCCGTTGCGCTGGGCGTAGGTGCGGGTGTCCCAGCCACGATTATCCCAACCGCGGTTGTCCCAACTATTGTCGTAGGCATAGGCGTCGTTCGTGGCGCGGAACGGGGCGGTTGCGATCGCGCCCGCAGTCCCGATGGCCGCGCCGGCCACGCCAGCGGCTGCTCCGACTGCGCCGGCGGCGACGTCGGTCGGCCAGAAGCCGGTGCGGCTCCTGTTCCAGTCGTTATTCCAATCGCCGTTGGTGGTCTGGCGATAGGACACGCGACGATGCCGATAGCCGCTGTCGGTGTACGGATTTCCCGGTCCGACGTTCTGGCAGTTGGCGTTGGGGAATTGCGCCGCGCAGCGGCCGGGATTGGTGATCACGGCCTGCGCCATGGCAGAGCCCGTCACCAGGGTCGCCGCAATCGCCGTGGCCCCGAGAAGTCTGATATTCATGATTGTTGGCTCCCATTTTGTTGACGGGGGCTAAACGCCGAAGACGCCGGACGTTCCGCTGAAACCGGCGGATTTTTGTCAGCAACAGTCAAACGGAAGTGAGCACGCGCCATGTTCCGGACTGCCGGGTCCGGCGGCGTTAATGCTTCACTAGTTCGCTTTAGAGGATTTGAGCGGCGCGCAATCCTTACACATTAGGCTTACCGGCAATTGGTGAGGGGGCCTTAACCCTCTCTGCGTCGCTATCGGGTAGGTTCGTCGCCGGATAAATGGGATCCCCTCATGCGCGCATCCGCGCTCGCTGCGTTTCTGATCGGACTGCCTGCGACGGCGTTTGCCGGCGGCGGCTTCGATATCGTCGTTCCCGGCCGGCCGGGCGTACCCATCATCATCAACAACATCGACGCGTCCTATGCCGTGGTCGAGGGGACCTGGGGCTTGGGGAAAAACGTCCAGGTGCAGCCCACGATCTATGGCGGGCGCTATGTCGCCGAGCGCCAGCCCGCCGACGTCGGCCACTACTACCCGACGCTGGGCCTGCGGCCCGGCTATGGTCGGCTCGAGGTCGAGCCGCCCGCGAACCGCAAATTGCCCAAGCCCGCCGAGGGTTATTACCAAAGCTGGGGCGCGCAATCGGCGCCGCTGCCGCCGCAGATGGACGTGCCCGTCAATCCGCCGCCGGTGATCCTCGCGCCTGAGATCAACGACCAGCCGCGGCGTCCTCGGCCGCGGCCGCGTGCAGAGATACCCGGCAGGCCGCCGGGTTAAGAAACGAAAACAACAAACGACAATCAACAGGAGAGAGTAATGCGTCAGATGATTTCGGGACTGGTCGCGGCGGCTGCCGTGATGTTCGCCGCCACCGCGCCCGCCGCGGCCTGCGGGTTCGATCCGTGCCAGCCGGTCGCGCCGGTCTATTCCGGCTGCAACACCGGTTGCGGCGGTTACGGGGCCGGCTACGGCTACGGCTATGGCGCCTATGAGCGTCTCGCCGAGCCCGCCACGCAATATTATCACGTCAACCAGGGCCCGACCTACACCGGCCCGGGCGCCTTCGCGCCGTATCCGACCTATCGTGAGGACGCGGTGGTTGCGCCCGCCAATTACGGCTACGGCCGTGGCTATGGCTATGGGCACGGCTATGGCTATCGCGCTGCCGCGGTCGAAGCGCCGGCCGCCTATCCCTACCGCCGCCCATATTACCGTCCGTATCGCTACGGCTACGGCCCGCGCGCCGGCTATCTGCCGCGCACGCACTACGGCTACGGTCCGCGCTACGGCTACGCCCCGCGCCATGCGCCGTATTATGGCGGCCACCGCGTGCTGCGTCGCTATTACTGATCGCTTGATCGGTTGAGCCAACGAGACGCCCGTCCGCGATGCGGACGGGCGTTTTGTTTTGTTACCGCTTCATCAGCCCGAGCCGGCTGGCGCCGACATAGAGCGAGAGCACGGCGGCATTCGAGACGTTGAGGCTCTTGATCTCGCCGGGCATGTCGAGCCGCGCCACGACGCTGCAGGTCTCGCGTGTCAATTGCCGCAGGCCCTTGCCTTCCGCGCCCAGCACCAGCGCGAGCGGCTCGCGCAGGGTGACCT
Organism: Bradyrhizobium sp. WSM1417; assembly: GCF_000515415.1. Lineage (NCBI taxonomy): Bacteria > Pseudomonadati > Pseudomonadota > Alphaproteobacteria > Hyphomicrobiales > Nitrobacteraceae > Bradyrhizobium > Bradyrhizobium sp. WSM1417. The sequence continues at coordinate 5,747,217 of NZ_KI911783.1, read as the reverse complement.
CGGAAAGATCGGCGCTGCCTTCACTGTCTAGCCCGACGGTCTGGAAGCCGAGCTCGTTCATCGTGGTCAGTGCGCGGGCGAGGTTTTGCACCGTCACCATCGGGACGAGCTCCAGCGCGCCGGAGGCGGCCTTGGCCAGCACGCCGGTCGCTTCCGGACTGTGGCGCGCGGTGGTGACGATCGCCTTCACCGCAAACGCCGCCGCCGAGCGCAGGATGGCGCCGACATTGTGCGGGTCGGTGATCTGGTCGAGCACCAGCACGATGCCGTCCTGCTCCAAATCCTCGATGTCGGGCGAGGGCAGGGGATCGGCCTCCGCGAGCAGGCCCTGGTGCACCGCGTCGGGCGACAGCAGCCGGTCGATCTCCTGGGGCCGGACGATCTCGGGCGTGACCGGGATCGCGATGTTCTCGTCCGCCAGGCGCCTTGCGGCGTTCTCGGTCAGCGTCAGCTTGCGGATCTGCCGCTGGGGGTTGGCAAGCGCCATGGTGACGGTGTGCCAGCCATAAAGGATGACGGGACCGTCGGTGTCCGAATCGCGATCGCGCCGGGCCGGACGCCCGGCCGATTTTCCGGGCCTGTTGAAGGGCTTAGACCCGCCGCGGGGGCCCCTCGGGTTGAATTTTCGATCCTTCATGGGCTCGCTTGTGTCACGGGTCCCGGAATATGGCAATTTGGGTGGCTTCGGGGGCGATTTTAGCTGTTCGCCTCGGTTGACTTTACCCCACCGCTTCGCCGATAACCGCGCCCGGTCGCGCCCCCATCCGGGCTGTCGCGGCCTTCACGTTCCATGGCCGTCTTCGGTCGCCGGCAAGGTCCGGCCCGATTGTGCTGCCGTCGAGCGGGGGAGTGTCCCGAGTGGCAAAGGGAGCTGACTGTAAATCAGCCGCCTTATGGCTTCGCAGGTTCGAGTCCTGCCTCCCCCACCACGCTTCGCCCTTCGGGCTTCGCGTGGCGCAGCCAACGTGATGCGCGAAGGACGGAGCGTGGTGTCCGGCGAAGCCCGTAGGGCGAAGACGGACTGAAGCGGATCCGATCGCCTTACCCCATCATCTCTCGCACCATCGGCACCACCTTCCGCCCGTAGAGCTCGATGCTCTTCATCAGTTTCTCGTGCGGCAGCGGGCCCGCCGAATACTTCAATTGAAACCGCGAAATGCCGAGCGCTTTCGCCGTCTTGGCGATCTTGCGCGCGACCGTCTCCGGCGAGCCGACATAGAGCGAGCCGTGCTCGGCCTCCTTGACGAACTCGTCGCGGCCCATCGGCGGCCAGCCGCGTTCCTTGCCGATGCGGTCGCGCATAGCCTTGTAGTCGGGCCACAGCTCCCCGCGTGCCTGCTCATCGGTCTCGGCGACATAGCCCGGCGAGTGCACGCCGATCGGCTGGGCCGGGCGGCCGAACTCCCTGAACGCGCGATGATAGAGATCGACGAAGGGCGCGAAGCGCCCGGGATCGCCGCCGATGATCGCGAGAATCAAGGGCAGGTCGTAATGCGCCGCGCGCACCACCGATTGCGGACTGCCGCCGACGCCGATCCAGGTCTTCAGCGTGCCGTTCTCGACCGGGGGATAGACCAGTTGATCCCTCAGCGGCGGACGCAGCTTGCCTTCCCAGGTCACCGGCTTCTGCGACAGCAGTGCCGCGAACAGATCGAGCTTCTCCTCGAACAGCTCTTCGTACTTGCGCAAATCAAAGCCGAACAGCGGGAAGGATTCGGTGAACGAGCCGCGGCCGAGGATCACCTCGGCGCGCCCGTTCGAGAGCGCATCGAGCGTGGCAAAGCGCTGGAAGACGCGGATCGGATCGTCCGAACTCAGCACCGTCACGGCCGAACCGAGATGGATGCGGCTGGTCCGCGACGCGATGGCGGCCAGCACGGTCTCAGGGGAGGAGATCGCGAAGTCGGCGCGGTGATGTTCGCCGAGGCCGATGAAGTCGAGGCCGAGCTCGTCGGCGAGCACCGCCTCGTCGACGACGTTGCGGATCGCTTGCGCGTGCGGAACCATCGCGCCGGCGGCGTCCTTGGTGACGTCGCCAAAGGTGTCCAGTCCGAATTCGAGCGGTGCGGTCATTGATGAGATCTCTGCGGGCGCGGCTTGCGCGCCTGTCACTGGGGGAGGGATTGCTTTGATTTGAGCTAAGCAGCGGGGACTGGTGCACAATGCTGCTTCGAGAAACCCATTGTTTCTCTTTTTCATGGTGTCGGGGGCCCGCTACCCGCGGCTTCAGTCGGACCTGGCGAACATCTCGACCAGGGTGTCGCGCAGCCAGCGCTGCGCCGGTACGGTGTCGTTGCGCTGGTGCCAGAACAGGCTGACGATGCGCGGCGGCGCCTTGAGCGGAATCGGCATGGCGTGCATGAACGGCGCGTGCCGGGATTGCGAGCGCAAATCGCTCGGCAGCACCGCGATCAGGTCGGACTGGCGCACGACCTCATAGGCGGCGCTGTAGTGATTGACGGTCGCGACCAGGTTGCGCGACAGCCCGCGCGAGGCGAGGAAGAGGTCGTAGGACGGCAAGGTCTTGCCGGCGAGGCTCACATCGACATGCCCCGCATTGAGGAAGCTGCGCGTGCTCAGCCGCTTCATCGCCGCGAGCGGATGGCCGCGCCGCATGAAGCAGGCATAGTCGACGGTCCACAGCGAGCGCGAGCGGATGGCGGCCGGCTGCTGTGCCTCATTGACATAGACGCTGAGCACGCAATCAACGCGATTGTCCTCGAGCTGGTCGGCGATCTCCACGACGGTGTTGGGGACGGTGTGGATGCGCGCCTTCGGCGCGACCTTGCCGAAATGATTCAGCAGGTTCGGCATCACCAGCGAGGCGACGTAATCCGACATCGACAGGCTGAACTCGGTCTGTGCACGGCGCGGATCGAACACCTGCTCGTCGAGCGCGCCGCGGACGGTTTCGAGCGCTTCGCCGATCGGCTCCCACAGCACCACGGCGCGTTGGGTCGGACGGATGCCGGTGCCGGACCTGACGAACAGGGGATCGCCGAGCGCGTCCCGCAGGCGTGCGAGCGCGTTGCTGACCGCCGGCTGCGTCATCAGAAGCGCGTTGGCGGCGCGCGTGACGCTGCCCTCGGTCATCAGCGCCTCGAACACTTTCAGCAGGTTGAGGTCGAGCTTTCGGAACGACAGAACATTCACCACAGTGATGCGCTAGATCATGATTATAAATTATGACGATAATATCGCCTTGTCTATGGTTCCCCCAGGGAATGAGCGGAGTGCCGGGCCGCCAGACAGAGGGGACTTTCATGTCGATGATCTCGGCGCGCATCGAGCGCCTTCCATTTGCGCGCTTCCACGGGCATCTGCTGGTGATGGGCGGGCTCGGCTACATGTTCGACGCGATGGACGCAGCCGTGCTGGCGTTCATCCTGCCGGTGCTGCGCACGACCTGGAATCTGTCGAGCGTCCAGATCGGCGTGCTCGGCAGCAGCACTTATATCGGCTTCCTGTTCGGCGCGCTGCTGGCGGGCACGCTGGGTGACCTGATCGGCCGTCGTGCGGTGATGATGTCGGCGCTGGCGCTCTATTGCGTCGCATCCATCGTCAGCGCGGCGGTGAACGACTGGTCGTCCTTCTTCGCCGCCCGCGTGGTCGCGGGCATGGGCACCGGCGCGGAGAGCGCAATCATTGCGCCCTATCTGGCGGAATTCGTCGCGCGGCGTTACCGCGGCAGCTTTACCGGCGCGCTGGCCGGCTTCTTCTCCTTCGGTTTCGTCGCGGCGGCCTTGCTCGGCTATTTCATCGTGCCCGCTCATGAGAACGGCTGGCGCATCGTTCTGGTCATCACCGCAGTGCCGGTCGTCATGCTGCTGTGGTGGCGCAGGGCGCTACCGGAATCGCCGCGCTGGCTGGAAAGCCGGGGCCGGGAGAAGGAAGCCGCAACCGTGCTGGACAGAATCGAGGCCGGCTTTGCGAGCCAAGGCCATGTCCTGCCGCAACCGGTCGTCGAAGCCACGGCGCCTGCCGTGACTGGTGGGACGCTGCTTGCCAATTTCGCAGCGCTGCTCGCCGGCCGCCAGGCGCGCATCACCATCATGACCTGGATCATGTGGCTGACGATCACGTTCAGCTACTATTCCTTCTTCGTCTGGATCCCCGGCCTTCTGGTCCAGAACGGCATGAGCATCACCAAGAGCTTCGCCTATTCGATCGCGATCTATTGCGCGCAAATTCCCGGCTATTTCAGCGCTGCGTACTTCAACGAGCGCATCGGCCGGCAGGCGACGATTGCCTCCTACATGGTGCTCGGCGGCGCCAGCGCGCTCGGACTTGCATTCGCGCAGAGCGACCAGCACATCATGGTCGCCGGAATCTTGCTGTCCTTCTTCATGAACGGCACCTATGCGGGCGTCTATGCCTATACCGCCGAGGTATTTCCGACGGCGGTGAGAACCACCGGCGCCGGGCTCGCCTCCGCGATCGGCCGCATCGGTGCGATCGTCTCGCCGATCCTGGTCGGCTACCTCTATCCCAATTTCGGCTTCGCCGGCGTGTTCGGCCTCACCACGAGCGTGCTGCTGCTAGGCGCGCTCACCGTGGTGCTGATGGGGGTGCCGACGCGCGGCCGTTCGCTGGAAGAGATCGCGGCGGGCGAAGTCGCATGAGGGGGACGAAACACCGATCCGATCCGCTGCTCTGCGCCGTGGCGGCCGCGCAGGGCAGGCCGGATCAGCCGGATGCCCTGTATTCGGCACTGGACGACGCCTTGAAATCGGCGATCGGGCACAAGCTGTTCACGATCCTGACCTATGACGACGACACGCGGGACGCAGCGCGGGTGTATTCCAATCTGCCCGGACCTTACCCCGCGGGCGGACGCAAACGCCTGGCGCCGGGGCCATGGACCGGGGCCGTGCTCGACCGCGGCGAGGCCTATATCGGCCGCACCCGGGACGATCTGCGCGAGGTGTTTTCCGATCACGAGCTGATCGCTTCGCTCGGCTGCGAGAGCGTGCTCAACATGCCCGTGCGCTGGTGCGGGCGCACGCTCGGCTCGCTCAATCTGCTCCATGAGGCAGGCTGGTACGGCGAGGACGATATCGCTGCGTGTCTCCCATTCGCCCAGCTCGCTCTGCCCGCGCTGCTCATCCAGTCCTGATCAGACAGGAAGTCGTCATGTCCCGTGTGCTCTTCAAGAACGTCGCTCTGCTCGATCCGCTTCAGCCCGACGTCCTGGAGGGACATCACGTGCTGGTCGAGGACAGTCTGATCAAGGAGGTCTCCGATCGGCCGCTCCAGGTGGAAGCCGACCGCACCGTCGATCTGAAGGGCAAGACGCTGATGCCCGGCCTGATCGACCTGCATGTGCATGCGATTGCCGTGGAGCTCAATCTGGCGCAGCAGGTGCACATGCCGAACGTGCTGGTGACGCTGCGCTCGACGCTGCTGCTGCGCGGCATGCTGCGGCGGGGCTTCACCACCGTGCGCGACGCCGGCGGCGCCGGCCATGCGCTGAAGCAGGCGATCGAGACCGGTCTCACCGACGGTCCGCGGCTGTTCGTCTCGGGACGTGCGCTGAGCCAGACCGGCGGCCACGGCGACATGCGGGCGCGCTCGGACTACCTCGCCAGCGACGCACCGTGCCCCTGCTGCGTCCGTGTTGGCGCGCTGGCGCGCGTTGCCGATGGTGTCGACAGCGTGCGCAGGGCGGCGCGCGAGGAGCTCCAGATGGGGGCGGACCAGATCAAGATTATGGCCTCCGGCGGCGTCGCCTCACCGACCGATCCGGTCGGTGCCTTCGGCTACTCCGAGGACGAGATCCGCGCCATCGTCGAGGAGGCGCGCGGGCGTCAGACCTATGTGCTCGCCCACGCCTACACCGCTGCCGCGATCGAACGCGCGGTGCGCTGCGGGGTGCGTACCATCGAGCACGGCAATCTGGTCGATGCTCCGACCGCGCAGCTGATGGCCGAGAAGGGCGCCTATGTGGTGCCGACGCTCGTCACCTACGAAGCGCTGGCCAACGAGGGCGCCCAATACGGCCTGCCGCCCGAAAGCGTTGCCAAGATTGCCGATGTCCGCGACGCGGGCCTGCGTTCGCTCACGATCTACCGGGACGCCGGCGTAAAAATGGGGTTTGGCAGCGACCTGCTCGGACCGTCGCAGCGTCTGCAGAGCGACGAATTCCGCATTCGCGCCGAGATTCTCGGTCCGCGCGCCGTCATCGCCAGCGCGACATTGGTCGGCGCCGAGGTGCTCGGCATGGAGGGTAAGCTCGGCCGGATCGTGCCCGAAGCCATTGCGGACCTGCTGGTCGTCGACGGCAATCCGCTCCGCGATGTGGCCTGCCTGCTCGGCCAGGGCGAGCACATCCCGATGGTCATGAAGGCAGGCAAGGTCCAGTTCGATCGGCTGGGCGCCTAACGCCACATCCCGCGCATCCGCGCGCCGATGTCGACCTTTGGCCCTTGCGCGGCAGTGCGCGCTGAGCTTGCGCCGGCTTTCGGCCAGGCGGTGCGCTCGAACAGATAGACCAGCGGCTCCGGGATGAAGCGGGTGCGCGAGGCGTAGACGTGGCGGTCGCCTTTGGCGGCCTGGCCGTGGGTGAAGAAGCGCTGAGGCACCACGAGGTGCAGATCGTCCTTGGCGCGAGTCATCGCGACATAGAGCAGGCGGCGTTCCTCCTCGAGCTCGGCGCTGGTGCCGGCGCCGAGATCCGACGGCATGCAGCCGTCGACGACGTTGAGCACGAAGACCGATTTCCACTCCTGGCCCTTGGCGGAGTGGATGGTGGAGAGGATCAGATAGTCCTCGTCGCGCAAGGGTGGCCCGGATTTGTCGCTGGTCGCATCCGGCGGGTCGAGCGTGAGCTCGGTCAGGAATTTCTCCCGCGAGGCATAGCCGCTCGCGATCTGCTCGAGCTGCATCAGATCGGCGCGGCGCGTCTCCGAATCCTCGTGGAGGCGATCGAGATGCGGTTCGTACCACAGCCGCACGCGTTCGAGATCGGCCGGCCATTCCGAATAGCGCAGATTTTCGATCGTGCGGACGAAGTCGGTCCAGTCCGCGCCGGTGCGCGCCGGCACCGGGAGCTGGCCGAGCGCGGCGAGCGGATCGGTGCTCTCCGCCATCTGGTCGAGCACACGCTGCGCCGTCGCGGGTCCAATGCCCGGCAGCAGATGCAGGATGCGGAAGCCAGCGACGCGGTCGCGCGGATTTTCGGTGAAGCGCAGCAGCGCCAGCACGTCCTTGACATGCGCGGCGTCGAGAAACTTGAGCCCGCCGAACTTGACGAAGGGAATGTTGCGGCGGGTCAGCTCGATCTCGAGCGGGCCCGAATGCGAGGACGTCCGGAACAGCACCGCCTGGTGCTTCAGGAGCGCGCCTTGCTCGCGGTTGGCCAGCACTTCCTCGACGATGTAACGGGCCTGGTCGGCCTCGTCATGCACGGTGACGAGCTGTGGTTTTTGCGCGGAGCTGCGGTCGGTCCAGAGGTTTTTTGTGAAGCGCTCGCGCGCCAGGCCGATGACGCCGTTGGCCGCCGCCAGCACGGGTTGCGTCGAGCGGTAATTGCGGTCGAGCGTGATCATCTCGGCGCGGGGCGAGAAGCTCTGCGGAAAATCCAGGATGTTGCGGACAGTGGCGGCGCGGAACGAATAGATCGACTGCGCGTCGTCGCCGACCACGGTGAGACCGCGCCCGTCCGGCTTCAGCGCCAGCAGGATCGAGGATTGCAGGCGGTTGGTGTCCTGATATTCGTCGACCAATATGTGATCGAAGCGGCTGCCGATTTCTTCCGCGATCAGCGCATCGCTCATCATCTGCGACCAGTAGAGCAGCAGGTCGTCGTAATCGAGCACGTGCTGGGCCTGCTTGGCCTCGACATAGGCCGCGAACAAGCCCTTCAGCTCGGCCGCCCAGCCTGCGCACCAGGGATAGTGCGCTCCCAAAACCTTCTCGATCTCCATCTCGGCATTGACGCAGCGCGAGTAGATCGACAGGCAGGTGCCTTTGGCGGGAAAGCGGCTCTCCGTCTTCGACAATCCGCGCTCGTGCCGGACCAGGTTCATCAGGTCGGCGGAATCCTCGCGGTCGTGGATGGTGAACGCAGGATCGACGCCGATCCGCTCGGCATATTCGCGCAGCAACCGTGCGCCGATGCCGTGGAACGTGCCGGCCCAGCTGAGCGCGTCGCGCATGATCGCGGCGTTGTTCTCGCCAAGCACTTTTCGGGCGATGCGCTCGACCCGGCTGGCCATCTCGGCCGCGGCGCGGCGTGAAAACGTCATCAAGAGGATACGGCGCGGATCGCTGCCCGCGACGATCAAATGCGCGACGCGGTGGGCCAGCGTGTTGGTTTTGCCGGAGCCCGCACCGGCGATGACGAGCAGGGGCGCGCCCACGGTCGCACCATCGGCCACGCCATGCTCCACGGCGCGGCGCTGCTCCGCATTGAGCGTGTCCAGATATGTCGCCACGAATCGCCCCGGTGAAACAGCCAGAGTCGGCGATCCCGCTGCGAATCGCAATGCGTCTGGACGAGACCGATGTTAAGACCTAGGGACAAGACGGCCCAAGGTTCCGTTCCGAAAAAGCGCCAACCGGTATGACCGAGCTCAAATCCGACCAGTTCGACATGCGACGGCTGGAATCGCTCAGCAACACCATCTTTGGCGTCGCCATGACGCTGCTCGCCTACGACCTGCCCAGGGCGGCGGTGTTCACCAGCGCGCCCGACTGGAACGATCTCGCCCGGGTCTATTCCGGCAAGCTCGCGGGTCTAGCGCTCAGCTTCATCATCGCCGGCGTGTTCTGGATCAGCCATCACCGCCGGCTGGCGCGCCAGCCCGTCGGCAGCCGCGGTGCAGTGATCCTCAATCTGTTCTTCCTGCTCTCGATCGTGCTGCTGCCGGTGACCAATGGCCTCTACACCAACTATCCCACGAGCAGTGCGGTCGCCGTGCTCTACGGCCTGCACCTGACCGCGATCGCCGGCCTCAATGCCTGGCTGTGGTGGAGGATCCTGGGCGGCTGGCGCCACGAGATCATGGCCTCGCTGTTTCCGCTGCTGGTGTTCATCCCGGGCACGGTCGTTGCGGCGTTCGCGCCGCAAGTCGCGCCGTTCGTGTGGTTCATCGCCTTCGGCGGCCTGCTGATCCAGCGCTTCTATGTCGGGCCGACCGGGACGGACAAATAGGCCTGCCGCTCATTCGCCGGAACGCGTCGCGCCGAACCCGTCGGCCGGCACGTAAAGCTTGACCGGGCGGATTTCGTAGACCGCTGACGGATTGACCTGGCGCAGCGTCCGCGCGGCCGCGATCGCCTCCTCATCCGTGTCGTATTCGACGAGGTGGAAGCCCAGAAGCTGCTCCTTGGTCTCGGCAAACGGGCCGTCCAGCACCACGCCCGCGCCGGGGCCGCGCAAGGTGCGGGCCTTTCGGGTCTCATCCAGGCGGGCGGCCGGGCCGAAATGCCCGCTTGCCCGGAGGGGCGCCTGAACCTCGATGACTTTGGCTACGACCGCGGCATCCTTTTCGGGCGTCCAGGACAAGATCTCGCCTTCCACGTGATAGGCCAGGATAGCGTAAAGCATCGTCACCTCGTTGATTTTCGCTGCGCGCGTCCGAAGGACGTATCACCACCGCCGCGGCCGACAATGGGGCTGGGGAAAATATTGCGTCGCGGGGTGCGGCGACGAAACCTTCCCGAAACCCGATTGCGGCCGAAAAGTGTGAACGCCGCTCGATATCGGCGCGACTGATTGCCACCAAGAACACTTCGGAGGCGGCCATGTCGACCATCAAGATCATCTGCAAGATCATCTGCGACGCGCGTCGGGCGGGAAAGTCGGAGCTTGCGGATCTGCACGACCAGAGCGGCCACCACCGCTATTACGGCAGCTCGGCCGAGAGCGGCGGCGAGCGCATCGTCGAAAGCCGGCGCGGCAAGCGCCCGCCCGCAATGAGCGTTTGCGGCTTCTAAGCCCGACTCCTGCAAAAATAGCCTGCGACAATGAACGTCGTGCAGTTATCGATCGCCGCAATGCCGTTCCTGCTCTCGCTCGCGAGCAGGTCCGGCAAGGCGATCGCGCCATGCCTGCTTGCGGGCATCTTCACCGTGCTGCTCGGCAGCGAGCCGCCGCGGGCGGCCATGGCCTGGTGCGTCGGGCTGTTGATCGCCGCGGTAGCGGTGCGGGAGCGGCCTCGCACGAACTGACGACGTGTCACATCCCGCTCAGCACCTGCTTGATCAGCGTTTCCCGCAACCGGGCGAGGTCGCCGCTCGCCTCCATCTGCGCGATCATCCTTCCGACCTTCGGCACGAGATCGCGATGCCGTTCATGCAGATGGTGGTAGATGCTGATCCGCTCGAGTGGCGGTGAGAGCGGATGGATCCTGGCCTGGAGATTGAGCTTCCTCACCGCAGCCAACCCGCTGAAGAGGTCGGTGACCATCACGTCGAAGCGGTCGGCATCGAGCATCTTGACCATGTTGTCGAGGCTTGTGGTCGCCGTGACCCGGGTCATGCCGCGCGTACCGGCTTCCGACGAGCCGACGCCACGTACGATGCCGATGCTGTAGTCCCTGATTGAATTCCAGCCGGCGACGTCGAATTGCAGTTTGGTGGTGAAGACAGTGGGCTCGATGTAATTGATCGCAGGTGTCACCTGGATCAGCGTCGGATAGTCGCGAGAGAGCGTTCCGATCCGCTGGACCTCGCCGTCGACCTCGCCGGTACTCGACAGCGTGAGCGCGCGCTTGCCGGGGACATCCTCGAATTCGAGCTTGATGTTCAGCCGGGCATAGACCGCACGCAGCATCTCGCCGCCGACATATTGATCGGGGATGTCGGCGATGCGTGCCAGCCGGATGACCTCTTGCCCCTGCGACGGGCCTGCCGCGAGCAGCAACAGGCAGACCACGACTATCCGCCTCATGACGCATCTCCCTGGTCATGCCTTTTGGGCGTGCTCTGCTACCACCGGATTCCGGTGCCGCGCGATCTACCGGAGATGGCAGCTGCACCGGTCCGCAACGTTGAGATCGCGTTCCCGCTGTGCGGGTGGCTCCGGACTTTCACCGATGTCATTCTAGCACGCGAGGTGGTAGTTTGCCCGGGAATCCTGTTGCTGGGCGCAAGATATGACCCCGTCGAACTCAGGCCGCCCATGGGCCGACAGGATCAAGGCCAACAGGATCGCCAGTGTATCGCGTGATGCGGCAAAGCCTCACCGTTCACTTTGCGCGCGGCTGTGGCCGGTAGGCTGAGCAGGTGCCGCCATTTCGGGGACGTGGTGCATGGGCAACGCAGGTGACGATGAGACCAAGCGCGGCCGCGCCATTGCACCGGCGGCTGCGAAGCAGGATTTGACCGGCATCGGCGCCGCGCTCGCGCCTGCGATGTTCGCGGCACTCCTGTCGCGCATCTTCAACTGGTCGCGCAGCGGCGTGGGGCCCCGGCTTCTTGCCGCCGTGCTGCTGTTCTCGTCGGTCGTGACGCTGACCCTGACCGCGCTCCAGCTCTATCTGGATTACAATCGTGAGGTCGGACTGATCGAGACGCGGCTGGACGAGATCGGCCGCAGCACCACGGGCAGCCTCGGAGAGAGCCTGTGGAATCTCGACCAGAACCAGCTCAAGCTCCAGCTTGATGGCATTCTGCGGCTGCCTGACATCCGCGCGGCGGAGGTCCGCGAGATCGCCGACCGCCCCAATCCGATCCGTGTCGAAGTCGGCGAGCGAAACACCCGTTCGGTCATGACAAGGGAATTTCCACTGACCACGATGGTGCAGGGGACCTCGCGCGCCATCGGCACGCTGCGGGTCGAGGCGACGCTGACCGACGTCTACCAGCAATTGCTGAACAGGGCCCTCGTCATTCTGGCAAGCCAGGCGGCAAAGACGTTCCTCGTCTCGTTCTTCATCATCTACATGTTTCATCTGCTGGTGACCCGGCATCTCGTCGCCATCGCCGAGTACGTCGGCAAATACAGCCTCGGACGGCCGCCGCCGCCGCTGCGCCTGGAGCGCCGGCCGCCTTACGAGGCCGACGAGCTTGACAAGGTGGTCGTTGCTTTCAACGCGATGTGCGCCAACCTCGAACATGCCTATGGCGAGCTGCGCGAGGCCAATGGGAATCTCGAGCGTGACCTGAAGATCCGGCAGCGCGCCGAGGAGAACGCCCGCGCGAGCGAGCAGCGCTTCCGTGACTATGCCGAGACCGCATCCGACTGGTTCTGGGAGACCGGTCCGGATCACGTGTTCACCTATATTTCAGATCGGGCCGATGCTTTCGGCATGGACCACTCGGCGCTGATCGGGAGGCGCCGTTCGGATGCCGCCTTCGACCGCGATGCCGAGCCGCAGAAATGGCGCGGTCACCTGGCGACGCTGGATCGCCACGAGCCGTTCCGGAAGTTCGAGTATCGCGGCCGCGATGCGGCTGGGCGCGCGCGCCATTTCAGCGTCAACGGCCAGCCGGTGTTCGGCGCCGACGGACGCTTCATGGGGTATCGTGGTTCGGCCACCGATCTGACCGAGCAGCACGAGACGGAGGAGCGGCTTCGCCAGTCGCAGAAGATGGATGCGATCGGTCAGCTCACCGGTGGCGTCGCGCATGACTTCAACAACGTGCTCACCGTCATCACCGGCACCATCGAGATCATCCGGGAGGGCCTGGCGGACAAGCCCGACCTCGCCGCCATCGCCCAGCTCATCGACGATGCGTCGGCACGAGGCGCGGAGATCACCTCGCAGCTGTTGACCTTTGCGCGTCGCCAGCCGCTGGAGCCGCGCGAGATCGACGTCAACGGCCTCGTGCTCGAGACGGCGAAGCTGTTGAAGCCGACCCTGGGCGGAAACGTCGAAATCGTCACTCACCTCGCGGACGACGCCTGGCCGGCGATGGCCGATCCGTCGCAGCTGTCGTCGGCGATCATCAACCTCGCCGTCAATGCGCGCGATGCGATGCCTGGCGGCGGCACACTGACGCTCGAGACCGCAAACCGCGAATTCGATGGCGCGGATGGTGCCGGTGACGGCGACGCCACGCGCGGCGCCTTCATCATGGTCGCGGTGACCGACACCGGCCATGGCATCCCCGCCGACCTCCGCGACCGCGTGTTCGAGCCGTTCTTTACCACCAAAGGAGTCGGTCGCGGCACCGGGCTCGGCCTCAGCATGGTCTACGGCTTCGCCAAGCAGAGCGGCGGCAGCGTTGCGATCGAGAGTGAGGAAGGCCGCGGCACCGTGATTCGGCTGTTTCTGCCGCGATCTGCGGGCGGAGCGCAGGCCAGGACCGGGCCACTGCAGGCGCCCGCGGCGGCACGCGGGCACGAGACGATTCTCGTCGTCGAGGACGATCCGCTGGTGCAGGGCTATGTCATCGCCCAGCTCGGCAGCCTCGGCTATCGCACCCTCGCAGCCGGCGACGGCGCAACCGCCCTTGCGCTGGTGCAGCAGGGTGCCCAATTCGATCTGCTGTTCACCGACATCATCATGCCCGGCGGCATGAACGGGCAGGAATTGGCCGACGCCGTGCGGCGCCTCCGCCCGGGGATGAGGGTGCTCTACACGTCCGGCTATACCGACAATGCCCTCGACCACGAGGGCCATCTCGGTCCCGGCGTTGCGTTGCTGAGGAAGCCGTACCGGAAAGCGGACCTGTCATTGAGGATCCGCGAGGTGCTCGCCGGCGAGCCGCCCGCCTGAGCAGCCGGCGCGTGACCTACGAAAAAGGCGCGGCGGGGGAGACCCCGTCGCGCCCGATTTCTTGCTCGCTGGTCCAGGGCTGAGAGCGCCCCGATGCCAAGCCTTTATTCAAAGCTTAGCGGGCGATCCCAGCGAGGTGACAGCGCTTGGTAAGAGACACTGGATCACCTCCTTTCGTTGGTTGCGGAAGACATCAATATAGGCGGCAATTCCGGTGTTGTTAAGGGGAGGCGGGTCGGGAGGAACCGGCAGCTGTTCGCAAGGCCAGGAAGACGCTGGAAAGTCGTCTGTTGGGCAGTTGTCTTGCCTTGGGCAGTTGATCCTGGGCAGTTGAGACCGCCGCCCGGCCGTGTTAGGGAGCCCCTGTCGCGGGTGTAGCTCAATGGTAGAGCAGCAGCCTTCCAAGCTGAATACGAGGGTTCGATTCCCTTCACCCGCTCCAAGGCTTTCGATGCTAGCCCGAAGACATGGGTCACGGAACGTACCTAAGACGTGGGTGACAGCCTCGTGCCGAACGGGTTGTCGAGAGGTTGCAGGGTTTTCTGCTCGAGGTCGAAGTATCTCAGATCGTAATGCATGAAGCTGACGGGCCAAATGCCCTCGCTCAGCGCGAGGTTCTTGCAGCTGCACTCGGAGGTGTGGCTCGTGTGTCGAATACCGGGAGCGGTAAGTTGAAGGCCAAGGCGAGCGCTCCCCGGAAAAAAGCGGCGAACTGCCTAGCCCAACGCCTCTTGGCCGTAGCGTCCCGGCGCCGAGCGAGGGAAACCACGCGCTCAATTGGTTCGGTCGCCGGACCTGGCCTTCCTGGGTGAAGCAACACCTCGCTCCCGGCGGGACTTCGCAGGAGCTTCAGGTTCGATCCCATTCTGCTGGTCGAACTTCCTGATCCAGGTTTGAATGTAGCCCGGATCGTCCGGACAAAGCTGCTCAAGTAAACGAAGGTTCTGCGCTCTGAATTCCACTAGGGTTTTCGGCAATTGTGCCTCCTCAAAACCCTGCCCATATCTAGGCTGCTGCATCGGGAAAAAGTGGTCAAGCCAAAAGGGCGCTTGAAAAGATCGATTCATTGATGCAGCGCTGACAGCGAAAACCCCGCCTGGGGGAAGCGGGGCTTTCTGGTCGGGGTGAAGCTTAGGGACGCTTCGACTGTATGACGCGCGATCGCGAAGAAGGTTCAAAGCTAAAAAGCGAACCACGCCAATACTGCAATGATCGGGATGATTGCCACGCCCACAAGCACCAAGGGTGCAGGTTCATTGCCCGTCCTGTCGCTCAATGCTGATCTCCTCAAAAAGTGCGGGGTTAGCGGCGGTGCCAAGGGGCTCTTAGGGCTCAAACGTCACGTTTTCGGACTTGGCTGCGGCGTAGGTGTGGCTTGCGGAGAAGGTGTCGGATTGCTCAGTTGCTGAGGCGCTGCGGCCTCTCCCCCTGCGTGAGGAACGCACGTACCGATGTTGCTGAGCAGCCGTTTGGCCTGGAGGTCGCGCACCTTTGAGTATTCGCGTCGTCGCTCGATATTGGCCGCGGCCCATCGGTCCCAGGCCTCGAAAGCGTCCGTATAGTGCTTTCGCATCTGCTCCTCGGCGGCAAGGCAATCGGCAAACTTGTCGAAAACCAGGTCGGTGTTGACCGGGGTCATGCCTCCTACCAGGACAACGAGCATCCATTTCATCTTGCTGATCGCCTTTCGCGCCGGGTGAATTCTCCGCTGACGCGCGGAATTCCGTTCACTGCGGTTAGATGGCCCGACGGCTGCGACCGGCTACAAAACCGTAGACGAAAAGCACGATGATGGCGCCTACAACTGCCCCCACTAGTCCTGCGCCTTCTCCTGGCCGGTACCAGCCGAGAGATTGGCCAAGATAGGTCGCAACGAACGCGCCCACTATTCCCAGGATCGTGGTCAGGATGAAACCCGAGGGCTCGTTGTCACCGGGCATGATGAACTTCGCGATGACGCCTGCGATGAAACCGATGATGATCGTCCAGATGATGCTCATAGCTTTTCTCGAGTCTTGAGGAGTGTTATCCTGCGGATTGCGCCGGAAGACGTCCTTCCGGCGTGTATTTGTCCACCGCTGCCGGAAGCTCGCGCGACAATCGGTCGAGGATCTCCTGCTGAGACAGGCCGGTCTGCTGCTCCAGTTTTTGAAGAACGTCGGGGCCGATAGCCTGCTGGAGTTCGGGCGGGCTGACTTCGCGGTTTGGCCCCTGATTGATCCAGGATTGAGCCGCATCGCCTTGCCCGTTCTGCCTGAAGTGCTCGAGCAACTCGCCGATCCCGCCGTTCAGCAGGGAACCGACGCCGCCGCCTCCCACAAGGCCGCCAAGATTGCCGAGCATGCCGCTCAGGGAATCCTTGGCACCCGACGGCTGACCGGAGGTCGCATTGCGAAACATGTCGGCGAGCTTGTCCCGATTTTGATAACCGGCGATTGCGAGCATACCCAAGAGGGCGGTCATCGATGGCATTCCGCGGCTCATTTCCGGCTCCTGGGTTCGATGATGGGCAATCGTGCGCAAGAAATCGCCGCCCGCCTTGTGCTGGCCGCCGCATCACTCATCGCCCACAACATACGCGCGGCTGGGAAGTTCCACGTTGCCCGGAACGATGGGCTTGCCAGTCATTGCCAGTCTCGAACAAATTAATGCATCTCGCTTGACCGAACTGCGTTTCGGTTCGGCAGAACGACTCTATTCCTGTTCGCTATCCTTTTCCTCGCGCTGCTTCCGGGCACGATCGACTGCGCCGCCCTGGGGCTGGCCGCTGACCTTCACACCGGGGAGATGATCGACCTTGTTGTTGGCGGCATCTTCGGCACGCTGCAATTCACGATCGATGATGTCGCGTGATCCTTCTGCCGGTTCCTTGTCGAATGGGCTCTTGGTATTGGTGCTCATGATTGATCCTGCTCGTCGCCGTACGTTGATTTGTCGAGGCAAGCTCGGGTCGCGCCCATCGTTCCTGCCGAGCCGGCAGCTTTTGTGCAGGCTCTTTATTCCCTGTGGTCGTCGATTTCGGGGGCAACCTGTCCGTAGTTCAGCAAGGCCACGAGGGTCGTTCCGCCCAGAATATTGCCGAGGAGTGTCGGTACGAAGAAGTCCGAGGCATATTGTGAGAGCGACGCCCGGCCGCTCTGCACCAGGAAGGCGCACTCGACCGAGCCCGCGATGATGTGCGCGAACTGGCCGAGCGCGACCACATAGGTCATCACGACGACGAGGTGCGGGCGCGATCCCTTCACGGCGGGCAGCAGCCACGCCATCAAGGCGATCAGCCAGCCGGCAAAGATCGCCCGGACAAACGTCGTCGTGAACGTGCCCTCGATGGTGTGGCGGCTGAGATCCACGAAGGCGTCCACGATGCGTGGTTCGAAGATGCTGGTGTGCGCGAGCACGGATCCGACCGCCCAGGTTCCCGCGATGTTGGAGGCGAGGACCAGGCTCCACAGCTTGATCACGCTCCACAGCGTGGCGAGATCCCTGTTGTGCAACAGCGGCAGGATCGGTGTCAGCGTGTTCTCGGTGAAGAGCTGCTGCCGTCCCAGCACCACGACCAGGAAACCGACCGTGTAGCCGAGCGGGGCCACCAGGCGCCGGATGGCCTCGTCGGAAATGAGCGCGTGAAACTCGCCCTGGACGATCAGGGACAGGCCCATCGAAAGGCCGGCGGCGAGGCCGGACAGCACGATAGCCCACCATCGCCGCTCCAGTTCCTGCTCACCCTCGGCGCGGATCGTCTCGTGAATGAGTGCGGCGTTCGGTCGGCTTTGGGATTCGATCTGCTCGGTCTGGCGCCGCGAAACGCCGTCGAGCTTCGAGGCTGGATTGAAGGAGGCGCCGTCGCCAGGCTGGTCCACTCCGCGGTCTCCTGAAAGGCCGGTTCATCTCAAGGCCCGGATCAAGGCCCGGAGCGGCAAGGGGTTCCTCGTGAGTGCTTCGACGCCGCAGCGCTGTTGAGGCCCGGCGACGCTGTGGTCGACCATCAGGAACCTTCGCTGGAAGCGGGTGTTTTCCACGGGGGAGGGGTGGCGATCTGACAAGAGGCCAACCGTGCAAGACAATTTGCGTGTGCGCTCGACCGCGCAAATCGCGGGCCATCCGATTCATCCGATGCTGGTGCCGATCCCGATCACGTGCTTCATCGGGGCGCTGCTGACTGACATCGCCTATGTCGTCAGTGCCGAGATCATGTGGGCGGATTTTTCCGCCTGGCTTCTGGTCGTCGGCGTCATCTTCGGCGTGCTGGCCGCCATCGCCGGCTTGACCGATTTTCTCGGCAACCGCCTGGTGCGGGCGCAGTTGCCGGCCTGGCCGCATCTGATCGGCAACGCGCTGGCGCTGGTCTTGGCGATCGTCAATGCCTTGATCCACACGCGCGATGCCTGGACCTCGGTGTGGCCAACCGGGCTCGTTCTTTCAGCCATCACCGTATTGATCCTGCCGGTCACCGGCTGGCTCGGCTGGGCCATGGTGTATCGCCACGGCGTGGGAGTTGCCCGATGAACTCCGCAATCGCTCGGGCGCTGTTGTGCGCTTCGCTGCTGTGTCTGGCCGGCTGCAATGACGGCAGTGGTGATCCCAAGGCGCAAACCGGCGCCAACCCGACGCTTCCCGACATCCAGCAATACCTGCTGCCGCCGATGCACATCGCCCGCATCGTCGGCTGGAAAAAGGACGAGACGCCGGCCGTTGCGCAGGGCTTGCAGGCCAAGGCCTTCGCGACGGGCCTGCAGCACCCGCGATTCCTCTACGTGCTGCCCAACGGCGACGTGCTGGTGGTGGAATCCAAGGCGCCGAAGGGCGCTCCGATCAAGCGGCCCAAGGAAATCGTGATGGGATATATCGAGTCCTGGGCGACATCAGGTGGCGGCGATACCGGTCCGAGCAACCGCATCACGCTGCTGCGCGACAGCAACGGCGACGGCGTCCCGGACACGCAAAGCGTGTTCCTCGACCACCTCAACTCGCCGTTCGGCGTCGCGCTGGTCGGCAACGATCTCTATGTCGCCAACACCGATGCGATCGTCAGATATCCGTACACCGAAGGCGATACCAAGATCACCGCGCCGGGCACGGTGCTGACGCCGCTGCCGGGCGGACCGATCGACCATCACTGGACCAAGAGTCTGGTCGCGAGCCCCGACGGTTCCAAGCTCTATGCCGGCGTCGGCTCCAACAGCAACATCACCGAGAACGGCATGGAGGCCGAGCACAATCGCGCCGCCATCCTCGAGATCGACCGTGCCAGCGGCCGCTGGCGCATCTTCGCGAGCGGCTTGCGCAATCCCAACGGCCTCAGCTTCGAGCCGCAGACCGGGGCGCTGTGGGCGGTGGTGAACGAACGCGACGAACTCGGTCCCGATCTCGTGCCGGACTACATGACGTCGGTGAAGGACGGCGGCTTCTATGGCTGGCCCTACAGCTATTACGGTCAGCATGTCGATCCGCGCGTCAAGCCGGAGCGTCCTGATCTCGTCGCCAAGGCGATCGTGCCTGACTACGCGCTGAGCTCGCATGTCGCGCCGCTTGGAATGGCTTTCAACACAAGGGCGAGTTTGCCGGCGGCCTATCGCAGCGGCGCATTCGTCGGTGAGCACGGCAGTTGGAACAGGCAGGTCTTGAACGGCTACAAGGTGGTGTTCGTGCCGTTTACGGACGGCAAGCCGAGCGGCCCGCCGCAGGACGTCGTCACTGGCTTCCTCAACAGCGACAATCACGCGCGCGGGCGGCCCGTCGGCGTCGCCATCGACAAGACCGGCGCGCTGCTCGTCGCCGATGACAGCGGCAACACGGTGTGGCGCGTGACGGCGGCGCACCCGCAGCTCACGCAGCGATAGATCTCGAGGAGTTAAATGATGGGCCTTGCTCAATACACGATCGTGCCGGTGCAGGACGAATGGGGCGTGCTGCACGACGGCGACGTCAAGAACAGATACTCCACCAAGGAAGCTGCGTTCGAATCGGCGGTGGCTGCCGCCTCGCTGGCGCTTCGCGAGGGACACGAAGTTCATGTCAGCGTGCCCGGCCGCGAAGCCGGCGAGAACGCGCTGGGAATTTGATGGACACTCCGAGCGACACACTTCAGGAGCCTGCGATGACCAAGCCCCGTGAGCCGAACGGCATTGAGCCCTCCCGCTCCGAAGACGACATCCAGCGCGACCAGCTCGGGCCGCGCGGCGTGCCGAATGCACCGGATCCGGCCAAGATGACACCTCAACGCGACAAGAAAACGCCGAAGCAGGTCGATCCCGGCCATACAGCCTGACGGCTGCCCCGCGGCTTTTCTGTTGGGCCGGTAAGTCGCCGCTCGGCAGTCGTCGACTTACGCCGCCGCAACGATATCCGTCTTGGCAAAGTCGTCGCCGACGTAAAGCAGTGCGCAGCCATGCTCCTTGGCGACATCGTAGGCGAAGCAATCACCAAAGTTGAGACCGGCAGGACGAATGCCTTCGCCCCAACGCGCGTAGATTTGCGCCACGCGCTCGGCCGAAGCTTGGGTCACCGAGATCACGTTCAAACCGAGATCGTTGATCAGCTTGTTCATCTCTTCGTCGACGCCCCGCCGTGCCGCGACGATCAGGCTTTCTGCAACGGAGGCCGCCGAGATCAGGATTTCGTCGGCGGTGTCCAGCGCGGTGATGCAAGCATCGGCTTGCGGTTCGTCGAGCACGATCGCCATCAGTGCGGAGGTATCGACTGCGATCATTCCGGCAGTCCGTCATCGCCGAAAAGAAAGTCCTGACTGCGCGCGGCGCTCGGTCCGGGAATGGCTTTGGCCCCGCCGGTCCTTCGCGCCGCCTCGAGCACGGTCCGGCGGGCGGCGCGGTCCAGCGCAAGCTTGACCGGGACGAGCCGTACCGCGGGATGTCCATGCCGCGTCAGGATCACC
The DNA here is from genome assembly GCF_000515415.1 of Bradyrhizobium sp. WSM1417. Classification (NCBI taxonomy): domain Bacteria; kingdom Pseudomonadati; phylum Pseudomonadota; class Alphaproteobacteria; order Hyphomicrobiales; family Nitrobacteraceae; genus Bradyrhizobium; species Bradyrhizobium sp. WSM1417. The sequence goes on along the minus strand of NZ_KI911783.1, from coordinate 5,726,658 downwards.
TCGTCGCCGGCCTCTGCGCGGCGGACAAGATCGGTCAATTGTCCTTTTGCATCGGTGACGGAGACCCGCATCTCATTGTCCTTCCTCAATTTCGTAAAATGGACCATGTAATGGTCCAATGTCAACCGCCTCCCACTTCGCCGTTCTGCGAAGGGGCACTCCACACCCTTCGGAAGGCCGATCTCGGCATGTGCCTGCCGGCGGTGTCGCCGGGACGTGGGTCTCGCGCCTAGATAACATCAGGTTAGGTTTGTCGCATAACTGGGTAATTGTGTTAGCCCGGCGATAGCCTATCGTCGCCACCAAGCAGACACCCACCGGCAATGACAAGCGCTCGCGAAACTCCGCAGAGCGGCCGGAGAGTGCTGCCCAATTTTGAGCGAAGCCCGTCAACGGGACGTCAGTAAAAACCCAAGGGAGGAATCTTGAGATGACCGCGACCCATCAGATGAGTCAGTCCAGGAAGGCCGCTGCGAGCGGCTGGATCGGGTCGGCTCTCGAATATTATGACTTCTTCATCTACGCGACCGCTGCGTCGCTGATCTTCCCGCAAATCTTCTTCCCGTCGGAGAATCCCACCGTCGCGATCGTTGCGTCGCTGGCAACCTATGGGGTTGGCTATGTGGCTCGTCCCATCGGTGCCTTCGTCCTCGGCCACTGGGGCGACACTCATGGCCGCAAGACGGTTCTCATCGTCTGCATGTTCCTGATGGGCATCTCGACGATGGCCGTGGGTATCCTGCCGACCTACCAGCAGGTTGGCATCCTGGCGCCAATTCTGCTCGTCATTCTGCGCCTCGTGCAGGGATTTGCCGTTGCCGGCGAAATCTCAGGCGCAAGCTCGATGATCCTGGAGCACGCGCCGTTCGGTCGGCGGGGCTTCTATGCCAGCTTCGCCCTTCAGGGGGTGCAGGCCGGACAAATTCTCGCGGCCGCGGTGTTCCTGCCGCTGGCGGCCTATATGCCAACCGAGGCCTTCAACAGCTGGGGCTGGCGGATTCCGTTCCTGCTCAGCTTCTTCGTCATCGTCGCGGGCTACATCATCCGTCGCGAAGTCGACGAGACCCCTGCTTTTGCCCGCGAGGGCGAACGGGGAGAAACGCCGCGCGCGCCCATCGTCCAGGCCATCAAGCTGAGCTGGCGCGACATGCTCAGGGTCATCTGCATGGCCCTGATGAACGTCATTCCTGTCGTTGCGACCATCTTCGGCGCGGCCTATGCGGTGCAGCCGGCCTACGGGATCGGTTTTGCCAAGGACGTCTATCTCTGGATCCCCGTGCTCGGAAATATGCTGGCGGTGTTCGTCATTCCCTTCGTCGGCAATCTCTCCGATAAGGTCGGCCGCAGGCCTCCGATCATCGTAGGCGCGCTTCTCTCCGGCTTGCTCGCCTTTTGCTATCTCTATGCCATCAGCATCAGGAATGTGCCGCTGGCAATATTGGTGTCGCTGCTGATGTGGGGCGTCGTTTATCAGGGCTACAACGCGATCTTCCCGAGCTTTTACCCGGAGCTGTTTCCGACCCGCACCCGCGTCTCGGCGATGGCGATCTCGCAGAACATCGGAACCACCATCACCGCATTGCTTCCTGCCCTGTTTGCGACCGTCGCGCCTCCCGGCTCGACCAACATTCCGTTAACGGTGGGGGCGATTGCCTTCGCTATCACGGTCATCGCCGCGCTGGCGGCCCTGACCGCGCGGGAAACCTATCGGATCAGGATCGACGATCTCGGCAACCCCAATGCCGTTCCGATGCCGCGGGCAGATTATGACCGCCAGCGTGCCGGCGATGCAGTGAGCGGGGCTGCCACGGTTCGGACCTGACGGGTATGATAGAGGCAACTGCCGCCGCGATCGACGATGTTCGCGGCGGCAGGGCCTCACTGCATAGTCAGGCTGCCGATTCGAATTTGGTGCGCGTGAGCGCAGTCAATATGAGGTTGCAAGATGAACCCCGTCGTCGTCGCTGTCGCCATCACCGGCTCCGTTCCGCGCAAGAAGGACAATCCCGCGGTCCCGATTCTGCCGTCCGAACAGATCGAGTCGACGCACCAGGCCTTCGAAGCCGGTGCCACGCTCGCCCACATCCATGTCCGCAACGACGACGAGACGCCGTCCTCCGATCCCGAGCGTTTCGCCGTAGTGCAGGAGGGGATCAAGAAGCATTGTCCTGGCATGATCGTTCAGTTCTCGACCGGCGGGCGGGGTCGCGATCCCTCGGCGCGCGGATCGTCGCTCTACCTGAAGCCGGACATGGCCTCGCTGTCCACGGGATCGGTGAACTTTCCGACCATCGTCTACGAGAACAGCGCCGCGCTGGTGGAGACTCTCGCCACCGGCATGAAGGCGAATGGCATCCGGCCGGAAATTGAGATCTTCGATCTGTCGCATCTGCACGGGGCCCGCCGCTTGATCGAGGCTGGGCTGATCGACGCGCGTCCGCACGTGCAGTTCGTCATGGGCGTCAAGAACGCCATGCCCGCGGACGAGCATGTCCTCGACATTCTGCTGGGAGAGCTCAGGCGGCTGATCCCGAAGGCGACGTGGACGGCCGCCGGGATCGGACGCCACCAGGCCGAGGTCATGGACTGGGCGCTCGCGCGGGGCGCCGATGCGGTCCGCACCGGGCTCGAGGACAATATCAGGATCGACAAGGCGCGCCTCGCCGCCAGCAACGCCGAGCTCGTGGCCGTCGCCGGTGAGGCTGTCGTGCGCCACGGCCGGCGCGTGGCGACTGCGGCCGAGGCGCGATCCCTGCTCGGGCTCGCGGGGCAGGGAGCTCCTGCCGCCTCCTGACATGCTCCCGGCCGCTTGCTGCCATTCGATGGCCGGCGTTTCCGTGCGCCGAGTCTGCGGGTAAGACAGGTGTCACAGGCGTGATCGGCGCCTGCCGGGCAGGCGACGGTTGGAATGCGGTTCTTGAAATCTGACAGCAGGCTCATCGGGGTCCTGCTGGTGCTTGCGGTCTCCCAGCTTGTCGGGTGGGGTACGATAGGTCTTCCCGCCATCGTCGGACGCGATCTCGCGGCCGATCTCGGCATGAGCCTGCCGGCTGTGTTCGCCGGGACGTCCGTTCTCTATGTCTCGATGGGCCTGTGTGCGCCCTGGCTCGCCAAGTCGTTTGCGCGGCACGGCGCACGAAAGGTGATGATATCAGGCACGGTCCTCACCGTGCCTGGCTTCATCCTGCTGTCCCTCGCGCGCGAGCCGATACTGTATTTCGCTGCCTGGATCGTCCTCGGCACTGCCGGCAGCGCCACGCTGTCGACCGGCGCCTATATCATGCTGAACGAGGTCGCCGGGCGGCAGGCCAAGAACGCAATCGGCGCGCTGATGCTGGTGACCGGGTTGTCGAGCAGCATCTTCTGGCCGACGACGTCGTTCCTCAGCGGTCTGCTCGGCTGGCGCGGGACGTGCCTGGTCTATGCGGCGATGATGGTCGTCATCAACCTTCCACTCTACGCGTTCCTCGCCCCGCGCCGGAAAATAGCCGCGGGTCATGGCGGTGAGCCGGTGAAGTTGTCACCGCCGCCGGCGATTCCCAGGAGCACCTTCAGCCTCGTCGTCGCCGCGATCACGCTGAATGCCTTCGTCAATTTCGGCATCGGCGCCATCATGATCGAATTGTTGAGAGCGGAGGGGCTTCCCCCGGCGCAGGCGCTTGCGTTCGGCTCGATGCTGGGCGTGATCCAGGTCAGCGCCCGCGGGCTCGATTTTCTCGGCGGAGGGCGGTGGGACGGAATCACGACCGGGCTCGTCGCCGGCACGGCGCTCCCGGTCGCCATGCTGCTGCTGATGACGAGCGATGGCGCGACCTGGGCGGTTGCGGCCTTCATCCTGCTCTATGGCGCCGGCAGCGGCGCAATGGCGGTGGCGCGGGCGACGATCCCGCTCGTGTTTTACGATCAGACCGAGTTCGCCAAGGCGATGTCGATGATCGCACTGCCGCTCAATCTCGCCTCCGCGGTCTCGCCGCCCCTCCTTGTCGGCCTGCTCACCCAGTTCGGCAGCCGCGGCGCGCTCGGTCTCACCTTCGTCTGCTCCTGCGCCACGGTGCTGATCCTGGTCCTGCTCGGCCGCCGGCGGCCGCAGGTGGCTGCAGCGGCCGTGACCTGAGAATATTCGCGCTGCGGAAATTACCGCGCGGGTGACCCTGCGCCGGGCGGGCGGGCGGATAGCCGTATGCCCACAGTGCAGTGCTCGGACTGCCAAAATGGTGTATCCGCAGGGAGCGCGTCCTGCGATCTCGCCGCCGCGCCAAGATCCAGTTCCCCGGAGGACACCTACATGTCGGCCCTGCCGCTCTCAGGCATCAAGATCCTTGACCTCACCCGCGTACTTGCCGGGCCTCTGTCGGCCCAGATGCTGGGCGATCTGGGCGCGGAGGTGATCAAGATCGAGCGGCCGGGCACCGGTGACGACGCGCGCGCCTTCGGCCCGCCCTATCTGACCGACCCCGATGGCAAGGCCAACAACAACAACTCGTTTTACCTCTGCGCCAACCGCAACAAGAAGTCGGTCACGGTCAACATCGCCAAGCCCGAGGGGCAGGCGATCATCCGCGAGCTCGCCAAGGACGTCGACGTCTTCATGGAGAACTACAAGGTCGGCGATCTCAAGCGCTACGGCCTCGACTACGAGACCATCAAGGCGATCAATCCCGGCATCATCTATTGCTCGGTGACCGGCTTTGGCCAGACGGGGCCTTACGCGCCGCGCGCCGGCTATGACGCCATCCTGCAGGCGATGGGCGGCCTGATGAGCGTCACCGGCCATATCGACGGCGAGCCCGGCGAGGGCCCGATGAAGGTCGGCCCGTCGATCGTCGACTACATGACAGGCATGAACACCTCGATCGGAATCCTCTCGGCGCTCTATCATCGTGACGCCAATGATGGCGTGGGACAGCATATCGACGTCTGCCTGTTCGACACCGTGATCGCGTCGTTGTCGCACTGGCTGCAGATCTACCTCGTCAATGGCAAGACGCCGCCGCGCCGCGGCACCTGGGGCAATGGCGGCATGCCGGCCGGCGTGTTCCGCTGCACCGACGGCGAACTGATGCTGGTGGTCGGCAATGACGGCCAGTTCCAGCGCACCTGCGCCGTGCTCGGCGCGCCCGAGCTCGCGAGCGACAAGCGCTTCGTCAAGAACAACGACCGCGTCGTGCACGGCAAGGAGATCATGGCGATCTTCGCCGGCCTGTTCCTGAAGCAGCCGGTGGCCTATTGGCTGGACAGGCTGGAGGAGGCCGGCGTGCCCTCCGGCCCGATCAACAATTTCGAGCAGGTGTTTTCCGATCCCCACGTCCAGTCGCGCGGCATGCGGGTGAAGGTCGACCATCCCTTCCAGCCCGATCTCTCGCTGATCCGCAACGCGCTGACGCTCTCGGAAACCCCGATCAAGGACTACCGCGCCCCGCCGCTGCTCGGTGAGCACACCCAGGAGGTGCTCGCCGGCAAGCTCGGCTACGATGCCGGCAAGATCGAGGCGCTGAAGCAGCAGGGGATCATCTAGCTTCGGCGGAGCGCAGATCTTGACGTCATCATGACGCTCGTGCGGCCTTGCGCGAGCCTTGCGCGCAATCCCCAGATAATCCCGGTCCGTACTCACACAGGCTTCCGCTTCGCGCGCGACTCAGATTCGATCGGTCCACTCAGTCCGGGAGGGAACGCATGTCCTACACGATCGGGTTTCAAGCCAAGAACCAGAAGGCAATTCTGGCAACCGAGGCGGCAACGGCCAACCAGGCCGTCGCGATCGTTGCCGCGTTGCGGCAAAGCGCAGACGAAATAAAGTTCATCCGCTCGCCGCAGGAAGGCGACATGGGCATCGAGATGCTGCTGCTGCTCGCCAAGGAAGAGGCCGAGGAGATGCCGCAGCACGCTTAGGCGGCTCAACGGGCAAACTTCGGCGATCAAACTTCGATCACAAGCGAAGCATGACGGCTGCAAGATGATGTAGCAAGCCGTCATCTCGCTTGCACCGAAGGTGGCCGCCCATGAAACCCGAACTGAAGCGCGAAGCGCTCCGCGTCGAACCGATCTCGACATTCCTTGACCGCCGGAAAGCCCCGGTCTCGCCGGTCACGCGCGCCGGCAACATGATCTTCGTCGCCGGCCTGCCGCCGTTCGACCCCGACACGGGCGAGATCGCGGACGTGCCGATCGAACGGCAGAGCGAACTGATCATGGAGCAGATGAAGCTGTGCCTCCAGACGGCGGGCGCGAGCCTCGACAAGGTCATGAAGTGCAACGTCTACTGCACCTCGACAAAACATTTCGCTGCGTTCAACGCCGTCTATGCGTGCTATTTCCCGCACGATCCGCCGGCGCGGATCTTCGTCTGCACGCCGGAATGGTTCGGCCCCTTCGACGTCGAGATCGACTGCATCGCGATGATGTGAGCGCGCTTACTTACCTCGCCCCGCTTGCGGGGAGAGGTCGGATCGCGTCAGCGATCCGGGTGAGGGGGTACAGGTCCCTCGACGATCTCATACGCGGAGAGAGGCCCCTCACCCCAACCCTCTCCCCGTAAGAACGGGGCGAGGGAGCGCACCGTCAGTGCGGCAACGAGTGCGCTAGCGCGCCGCCACCTTTGGCGGCGCCTTCGCCTCCACCTTTCCCGCCGTCAGCGCCATCGTCGCGACGCTGACGACACGCGCGACCACGTCCTCGACGTCGTCGAGGTCGCATTTGCCTTCCGATAATTTCGTCAGCCGCTCGCTCTCGCGGATGGTGTGGTGCGCCATGGCGAGCGCGAAATTCAGGCCCCAATAGATATCGACGTCGCTGCGGTCGGGCAGGGACCTTCGCATCGCGCCGGCGAATTTGCGCAAATGGTCGATCTCGCGATTCTTGATGCGGCGGATCGGCGGCACGGATTCGATCGAGGCGCGGATCATGAAACGCGCCGCGCTCGAGCGTTGGTTCTCGGGGCCAAGGCAGCCGCGCAGCGTCGGACCGACCAGGGCGTGCAGGATCAACTCGATCGGCGCGCGGCCGCCGCCTTGTTCTTCCGCCGCCTTCAACTCGCGCAGACGCTCGCGGTTGGTGGCGATCGAACGTGTGACGAACAGCTCCGCGATCAACTCGTCCTTCGAGCCGAAATGATAGTTCACCGCCGCGAGATTGACATTGGCCTCCGCGACGATGTCGCGCAGCGTCACGTCGCCGAACCCGCGATCGGCATAGAGCCGTTCGGCGGCGGCGAGAATGGCAGTCCGGGTATGATCGCTGGCCATGGGAGCCCCTCGGGGAGGGAGTTGCAATTCAAACAGTTGTATGAAACTATCGTTTGAAGGCCGGGAAAGTCAATCCGCAATCGGGACTCGTTCGCAAACGCGCGAAGGGGTTCCGGAGAGTTCGCAAGTCGCGCATTCGCACTTGCGGGTCGCACAATGCGGGTGGACAGTCCGGCGCAAAACAAGTTCGCCAAAACAAGTTCGCCACAACGAGTTGGCAAAGACGAGGAGCGTCCCATGGATTTCGATCTGTCGCCGAAGCAGAAGGAATGGCTCGACCGCGTGCAGTCCTTCATGGCCAAGCACGTGCGCCCGGCCGTGCCGGTTTATGACGAGCAGGATCGCAGCGGCGAGCGCTGGAAGGTGATCCCGGTGCTCGAGGATCTCAAGAAGAAAGCGAAGGCCGAAGGCCTCTGGAACATGTTCATGCCGCCCAACGAGCATGAGGACGACGAATTCCGCGGCGCGGGACTGACCAATCTCGAATACGCGCTGCTCTCCGAGCAGATGGGCCACATCTCCTGGGCTTCGGAAGTCTTCAATTGTTCCGCGCCCGACACCGGCAACATGGAAGTGTTCATGCGCTACGGCTCCAAGGAGCAGAAGCGCAAATGGCTGCGTCCGCTGATGGACGGCGAGATCCGCTCCGCCTTCCTGATGACGGAGCCGGCGGTGGCCTCGTCCGATGCCACCAACATCGAGACCAGCATCGTGAAGGACGGTGACCACTACGTCATCAACGGTCGCAAATGGTGGTCGTCCGGCGTCGGCGATCCCCGCTGCAAGATTGCGATCCTGATGGGCAAGACCGATTTCAAGGCGGCCAAGCACCAGCAGCAGTCGCAGATCCTGGTTCCGCTCGACACTCCCGGCATCAAGGTCGAGAAGATGCTGCCCGTGTTCGGCTTCGACGACGCGCCGCATGGCCACGCCCAGGTGCTGCTCGAGAACGTGCGGGTGCCGAAGGAGAACATCCTGCTCGGCGAAGGCCGCGGCTTCGAGATCGCGCAGGGCCGTCTCGGTCCCGGCCGTATCCATCACTGCATGCGCACCATCGGCAAGGCCGAGGAGGCGCTGGAGAAAATGGTGAAGCGGCTCACCTCGCGCACCGCCTTCGGCAAGCGGATCGTCGAACATTCGGTGTGGGAGCAGCGCATCGGCGAAGCCCGCACCAATATCGAGATGACGCGGCTGTTGTGCCTCAAGGCCGCCGACATGATGGACAAGGTCGGCAACAAGACCGCGCAGGCCGAGATCGCCATGATCAAGGTCGCAGCTCCCAACATGGCGCTGAAGATCATCGATGAGGCGATCCAGGCATTTGGCGGTGCAGGCGTCTCGGACGAAGCCGGACTGGCCAAGGACTACGCCCACATCCGCACGCTCCGTCTCGCCGACGGCCCGGACGAGGTGCACAATCGCGCCATTGCCAGGCTCGAGGTTCGGAAGTATGCAAACTCTTCCAGTCATTAAGCGGGAGGGCACGCTGGCGCTCCCGATTTGAAGAAACGACAGGGCATGATCCGTGATCGGATGACCGCTTGACGCAAGTGCGCCGGGGGGTACCGATTAGGATCATGTTCGGACTGAAGAGGGAGCGTCATCGTGGCTGACGGCGTCAGGAAAGACGAAGAATTCTCGGGCACCAAACCGGTTGAGGAGCGTCATCGCATCGACGAGATGCGGCTCGAAGCCTGGATGCGCGAAAACGTCGAAGGCTATCAGGGTCCGCTGGTCGTGCTCCAGTTTAGGGGTGGCCAGTCCAACCCGACCTATCGGCTGGACACGCCGAACCGCTCCTACGTGATGCGCCGAAAACCGTTCGGCAAATTGTTGCCATCGGCGCACGCGGTCGATCGGGAATATCGGGTGATCGCGGCGCTGGGAAAGCAGGGCTTTCCGGTCGCGAAGGCCTACGCGCTGTGCCAGGACGACAGCATCATCGGTTCAGCCTTCTACATCATGTCGATGGAAGACGGCCGGGTGTTCTGGGATCCGACGCTGCCGAGCCAGACGCGGGAAGACCGCCGCAAGATCTTCACCAGCAAGATCGAGACGCTGGCAAAACTCCACATGTTCGATCCCGTCGCGATCGGTCTTGGCGACTTCGGCAAGCCCGGCAATTATTTCGCGCGCCAGATCGACCGCTGGACCAAGCAGTACCGCGCGTCCGAAACCCAGACCATTCCGGAGTTCGAGAAGGTCGCCGAATGGTTGCCGAAGACCGTGCCGGAGCAGGCGCGCGTCTCGATCGTCCACGGCGACTATCGCCTCGACAACATGATTTTCCATGCGACGGAACCGCGCGTGCAGGCCGTGCTCGATTGGGAATTGTCGACGCTCGGCGATCCCATGGCCGACTTCACCTATCTGCTGATGCAGTGGGTGATGCCCGGACTGGACGGCGCCGACCTCAAGGCGCTCAACATTCCGAGCGTGGAAGAGGCCGCGCAGATCTATTGCAGCGTCACCAAGATGACGGTGCCTGATCTCAACTGGTATTTTGCCTACAACCTGTTCCGCCTCGCCGGCATCACGCAAGGCATCGCCGGCCGCGTCCGCGACGGCACCGCGGCGAATGCCAAGGCGCTGGAGTCAGCCAAGCGCACCGTGCCGCTGTCGAAGGCCTCATGGGAGTACGCGCAGAAGGCGGGCGCGGTTTAAGGAATCCGAAGGCACGGCTGACGGCCGCGCTTTTGCTTGCGTTCCTCTCGTGTCCGGGACACGGGACAGAATGACGAGAGAGATGCCCGCATGATCGATCACGCCACGCTCATCACCTACATCCTCATCGTTCTCGGCTTCGTCTTCATTCCCGGACCGGCGACACTGCTCACCATGGCGCGCGCCGCGAGTTCGGGAACCAAGGTCGGCATCGCGACGGGTGCGGGAATTGCGGCCGGTGACGTGATCCACACCAGCATGGCGATCGTCGGTCTTTCGGCGATCATCGCGACCTCGGCGCTGCTGTTCAGCATTGTCAAATATACCGGTGCCGCGTTCCTGATCTATCTCGGCATTCGCGCCATGCTCGACAGGACGCCGCTCGAGGTGAATGGCGGCGCGCCCGCGATCAGCGCAGCGCGGGCATTCCGGCAGGCCGTGCTGACCGAGGTGCTCAATCCCAAGACCGCGTTATTCTTCCTCGCGTTCCTGCCGCAGTTCGTCCGTCCCGAGCATGGTTCGACGACGCTGCAGCTCGCGCTGTTCGGCGCTGTCTTCGTGTTGCTTGGCCTCGTCAGCACGGTGGTGTTCGCCGTCGGCGCCGGCCGCCTCGGCAATTTGCTACGCCGCCATCCGGCCGTCGTGAAATGGCAGGGCAAGGTGGTCGGGACCATCTACTGCGCGATTGGCGTGCGGCTGGCCTTGCAGGAGCGATGAGGCTCACCGCTCACGTGGGATACGCGCTGCCCCCGTCATTGCGAGGAGCTCTTGCGACGAAGCAATCCACACTGCCCTCGCGGAACGATTCTGGATTGCTTCGCTTCGCTCGCAATGACGAGGAGAAGCCTTACCCCTTCACGCAATGCGCGATCAGCTTCTCGACGAAGCCTGCGCATTTCTCCAGCTCCGCCATTTCCACGAACTCGTCCGGCGTATGCGCCTGCGCGATCGAACCGGGGCCGATCACCACCGACGGGATATCGGCCATGCTGGCGAACAGGCTTGCTTCGGTGCCGAACGCGACCTTGGCGTGGTCGTTGCGCCCCGCAAGGCTCTTGGCCAGCGTGACGATTGTCGCATCGGCCGCCGTGTCGAGCGCGGGATAGTCGAGGATCTCCTCGAAATCAATTCCGCACTCCGGATGTCTGGCTTTCATCGCGGGCTCGATCTCCGCCTTGGCCCAGGCGACGATGGCATCCGTGACCTCCCTGGACTCCGTAATGCCGATGCCGCGGCATTCAAAATCCACCGTACAGGTATCAGGCACGATATTCAGCGCGGCGCCGCCATGCACGATGCTGGTGAGCAGCGTCGAGTGCGGGACGTCGTAGAGGCTGTCCGCCGATCGCACGGCTGCGAGCGCCACGGCGCGGCGGCGGATTTCGACGATCAACTCGGCGGCATATTCGATGGCGTTGACCCCGTCGGGCGCGATCGAGGAGTGGCGGGCGAGGCCGCGGAATGTGGCGCGCACGCCGTGCTTGCCCTTGTGGCCGATGATGACCTTCATCTCGGTCGGCTCGCCGATAAAGGCGCCGAGCGGTTTGATCTGTTTCTTCGCGACCTCGCGCAGCATCGGCCGCACGCCGACGCAGCCGATCTCTTCGTCATAGGAGATCGCCAGATGAATCGGCGTTGTCAGCTTTGCGTCCAGCATCTCCGGCACCATCGCAAGGCACACCGCGACAAAGCCCTTCATGTCGGTGGTGCCGCGGCCATAGAGCTTGCGGTCGCGCTCGATCAGCTTGAACGGATCGTGGCTCCAGTCCTGGCCGACCACGGGGACCACGTCGGTGTGGCCCGACAGCACCAGGCCGGGGCGGTCCTCGGGTCCAATGGTGACCCATAGCGAGGCTTTCTGTCCGGTTTCGTCGACGATGCGCTCACCCTTGACACCGAGCGTGGCGAGATAGCTCTCGATATGCACGATCAGGGGCAGGTTGGAGCGATCGCTGATCGTGTCGAAGCCGACGAGGTCGGCGAGCAGCTTGCGAATACGGTCGGGTCTTGAGCTTGGCATTATTACGTTCTTGTCAGGGGATGGAAGCTGAAGTGCTTGCACGAACCATACCAACGTTGCGGGTGGTAGGGCAAACCAGCACAAATCCGAACCTGCAACGCCTTGCGTTGCCGTCGAGCAAAACACGCGAGCCGTGGCCCAACGCGCGGCGGCGAAACTTTGCCGAAATTCGGAAACGGTGTATGCCGTCTTTCATTTGAGGGTCAGACGACCAAAGCAAAGCTAGGGCGAACAAGCCGCGAGGATGCGAAGGTGCATCTGCGATCCGGAATGCGAATGGAAGCGCGACCCTGCCACCCACAGACTTCGTCATTGCGAGCGCAGCGAAGCAATCCAGTCTTGATCTTCCCCCAAAAAAGTGGACAGGGTTCAAGCCGATTTTAGCTCCATCTCGACCGGGCTGATATAGCCGATAGCCGAGTGCCTTCGGGTCTGATTGTAGAAGCCTTCGACGTAAGCGAAGATGTCGCGCTCGGCTTCATTGCGGGTCTCATATTGACTGTGATGGATCAGTTCGGTCTTGAGCGTGTGGAAGAAGCTTTCCATCGGGGCGTTGTCGTAGCAGTCGGCTCTGCGGCTCATCGAAGGCCGAAAGCCGGCGGCTTGCAGCGCTTGGCGGTACTCGGTTGAAGCATATTGGATGCCGCGATCGGAATGATGGATCAGGCCGGCGCCGGGCTTTTGTCCCTTGATCGCCATTCGTAATGCGGCGAGCGGCAATTCGGCGCGTAGATGGTCGTCCATTGCCCAGCCCACGATGCGGCGACTGTACAGATCCATAACGGCGGCCAGGTACAACCATCCCTGGCCGGTCCAGACATAGGTGATGTCGGCGAGCCAAACCTGATTGCGCATGGCGGCCGAGAAGTTCCGGCCGAGCAGGTTCGGCGCGATCGGGAAGCCATGCCCGCTATCGGTGGTGCGGCATCGTCGCGGCCCGGCGGAGATGGCTCGAACGCCATGACGGCGCATCTGCCGCTCGATCCGGCCACGGCTTGCATGATGTCCCTGGGCTTTGAGCTCGACATGGATGCGCGGGCTGCCATAGCGGCCATGGCTCTCGCGATGAACCCGCTTGATGCCTTCCAGCAGATCTCGATTGGCCACGGCCCGAGGGCTTTCCGGGCGCGACCTCCAAGCATAGTAGCCCGCGGGCGAGACGCCGAGCACACGGCACATGATCTTAACCGGATAGTCCGCCCGGCGATCTTCGATGAAACGGAACCTCATGTCCGGGGTCCAGCAAAGATCGCTATCGACTTTTTTAAAATGTCGCGCTCCATGCGCAGCTGTTCGTTTTCCCGCTGCAACCGTGCGACCAGGTCAGCTTGGTCCGCCGACGGCACCGCCGCTTGCGATGTGGGCGCCACGGCGCTGCCGCCGGCTGCCACCGTGCTCCGATCCTTCACCCATCGGCTCAGCACGGAGCCGTCAAGCCCGAGCTCCTTCGATACCGACTTCGCCGAGCGGCCGCTCGACAAGACCAGATCGACTGCCTGCCGCTTGTACTCGTCCGAATAGGACCGTCGCTGCCGTTTCGCCATCTGACACCTCTCGCTGCCTAAGCTATAGGTGTCCACCGATTTAGGGGAGGCTCAGTCTGCCGCCGCGGAAGGATTCTGGATTGCTTCGCTGCGCTCGCAATGACGGTGCTGAAGCAGTTGCGCTAAACCGGCTTGCCCGTATACGGCATCGACGCCGTCAGTCCGCCGTCCACCGGGAAGGCCTGGCCGTTGACATACGAGGCCTCGTCGCTGGCCAAGAACAATCCCATCGCGGCGAGTTCGTGCGGCTGGCCGGGACGCTTGAGCGGATTGAGCTGGCCGATCTTGTCGGCGGTGCCGCGCTCCTTGGCACGGTCGAAGATCGGCTTGGTCATGCCGGTCTCGATCAGGCCCGGGCACACTGCGTTGATGCGCACACCGGTGCCGGTGAGCGAATACGCCGTGGTCTGCACCAGGGAGATGACGCCGGCCTTGCTCGCGGCATAGGGGTGACCGCTGGCGCCGGCCTTGAGGCCGGCGACGGACGCGGTCAGCACGATCGCACCGGACTGCTGCTTCACCATGTGCGGCATCGCATGCTTCACCGCGAGAAACGGCCCGATCAGATTGATGCGCAAAACCTCCTGCCAGTGCTCGACGGTCTGCTCGCCGAGCGGAACGAGTCCGCCGGAGACGCCGGCATTGGCCCAGATCACGTCGAGCCGGCCGTGCGTCTTCACCGCCTTGTCGATCACGGCCATGACGTCCTGTTCGGAGCCCGCGTCCGCCATCATGGCTTCCGCGACACCGCCGGCCTTCTTCACCTCGTCGACGGTCTCCTTCACCGCCTCGGTGCGATCGACCGCGATCAGCTTGGCGCCTTCCCTGGTGAACAGCAGCGCGGCCGCGCGGCCGATGCCGCTGCCGGCACCGGTGATGATGACGGATTTGCCTTGCAGACGGCCCATGCGGTTTCTCCCTTTGGTTCGCACGCGACGCTTGCCGCGCGACGGAATTTCAAACAAGATTTCAAACGGTAAAGTGTCTTGAGACACGTTCGCTACTGACGTACAGCGACATCAAACGGGATGGAAGGGTTTCGATGGCAGGTGCAGACAAGCCCAAAGTGGTGACGACACGCTGGTGGTGGGTCCGTCACGCCCCCGTGCGCAATGACGGCGGCAACATCTACGGTCAGTCCGATCTCGCTTGCGACACCAGCGATACCTACGTCTTCAATGCTGTTGCCAAGGTGCTGCCACGCAAGGCGGTCTGGTATTCGAGCAATCTGATGCGCACGCATCAGACCGCCGAAGCGATCTGGGCGGCGGGCTTCCCGAGGCCTGCATCGATGAAATGGGAGGCGGACCTCGCCGAACAAAACCTTGGCCGCTGGCAGGGCATGAACCGCGCCGAGTTCATCGCCAGCCGTCCTGTCGGCTCGAGCTGGTTTGCCGACATCAACGAGCCCGCGCCCGGCGGCGAGAGCTTCATGGACCTCTACAACCGCACCCGCCGCACCATCGAGCGGATCAACAATGAGGTCGCCGGGCAGGACGTGATCGCGGTCGCACATGGCGGCACCATCAAGGCGGCGCTGGGGCTGGCGCTCGAGGGTCAGCCGGAGCGGGGGCTCGCGTTCGATATCGACAATTGCTCGGTGACGCGGCTCGACTATTTCACAAGTCCCGAGCGCAATGTCTGGCGGCTGCCGATGGTGAATCAGCAGCCGTGGATCGCGGATGACGCGCATGCGGCGATGCATCAACCCGCGGGACCGGAAGTCAAGAAGCTCGCCTGAGCAATTGCCCGGTCGCGCGGACGCGGCGTAAGCTTCAAGCAATCAAAACGTACTCTGGGAGAGAAACATGACCTTGTTCGACATGAAGGGGAAAGTCGCCGTCATCACCGGCTCGACGCGCGGCATCGGGCTTGCGATCGCCGAGCGCATGGCCGAGCACGGCGCCAAGGTGGTGATCTCCTCGCGCAAGGCCGACGTTTGCGACCAGGTCGCGAAGGGCATCAACGACAAGTTTGGCAAGGGCACGGCGGTGGCGATCGCCGCCAACATCTCGTCGAAGGAAAACCTGCAAAATCTCATCGACGAGAGCAACCGCGCCTTCGGCAAGATCGACGTGCTGGTCTGCAACGCCGCGTCGAACCCGTATTACGGTCCGCTCGCCGGCATCTCGGACGATCAGTTCAGGAAGATCCTGGACAACAACATCGTCGCCAACAACTGGCTGATCTCGATGGTGGTGCCGCAGATGATCGAGCGCAAGGACGGCTCGATCATCATCGTCTCCTCGATCGGCGGCCTGAAAGGCTCGACCATCCTCGGCGCCTACGCGATCTCGAAGGCCGCGGACATGCAGCTCGCGCGCAATTTGGCCTGCGAATACGGCCCACACAACATCCGCGTGAACTGCATCGCGCCCGGCCTGATCAAGACCGACTTCGCGAAAGCGCTGTGGGACAATCCGGAGAATTTGAAAGCCTCGACCGCGCGTTCGCCGCTGCTGCGCATCGGCGTCCCCGACGAGATCGCGGGCGCCGCGGTGTTCCTGGGCTCGAAGGCCGGCGACTTCATGACCGGCCAGACCATGGTGATCGACGGCGGCGCCACGATCAGTTGACGCGGAGGCGGGAAGGGGTTTGCCTCTCCATACTCGGTGTCATCGTCCGCGAAGGCGGACGATCCAGTACTCCGCGGCCGTAGTCGTGTAAACCAATTGCCGCTGCGGAGTACTGGATGCCCCGCCTTCGCGGGGCATGACAGCAAGTGTGGAGGTGCGACGCTGCGACCAGGCGAAGCCCTCAATCCACCGCCGCGTACACCAGATCCCGCACCAGCGTTCGCGTAAAATCGCGCTGTCCCGGGCCCTGGCTCATGAACACGACGAACAGATCCTCCTTGGGATCGATCCAGAAGAACGTCCCCGCAATGCCGCTCCAGAAATACTGGCCGACGCTGCCGGGGAAAGGCGCGATGCCGGCCTCGCGGCGCACCGCGAAGCCGAGGCCGAAGCCGTGGCCGGGCGACAGCAGCGTGCCGTTGGTCACGACGTGAGGCCCGAGATGATCGGAGGCCATCAGCTCCAGCGTCTTGCGGCCGATGATCCTGTTGCCGTCGAGCGTGCCGCCGTTGCGCAGCATCAGCGCGAAACGGGCATAGTCCATGGTGGTCGAGACGAGGCCGCCGCCGCCGGACTCCATGATTGGCTGCTCGAGCATGTTGAACAGCGCGACCTTGTCGCCGGTCCAGGGATCGGCCGCGAACGGCTCGGCGAGCCGGCCGGCATTGGCCTCGGCTGTCGCAAAGCCGGTCTCGGCCATCTGCAATGGCGTAAGAATGCGCTCAGCGAGGTACGCGCCGAGCGACTTGCCGCTGACAACCTCGATGATGCGACCAAGGATGTCGGTGGAGCGGCTGTAGTTGAACTCGTCGCCGGGATGGCAGACCAGGGGGAAGCTCGCCACCAAGGCGGCGTGCTCGGCATTGGTGATCTTGCGGCTGCGCACCCGGGAGTCCTGGTAGATCTTGTGCACGGGGCCGTCGCCCTGGTGCTCGTAGGTCAGGCCAGAGGTGTGGCGGAGCAGGTCCTGCACCGTCATCGGGCGTTTTGGCGGAACCAGTTCCAGCTTGCCGCCGCTGACCACGCCGACCTTTTGGTTGGCGAACTCCGGGATGAATTTCGCGACGGGGTCGGCAAGAATCAGTTGGCCGTCCTCGACCAGCGTCATGATGCCGACCGACACGATCGGCTTGGTCATCGAGAAGATGCGAAAGATCGAATCATGCGCCATCGGCGCTGCGCCCATCGGGCTCTGCCTGCCGAGCGCCTCGAACCAGCCGACTTGACCGTGCCGTGCCACCAGCACGGTGACGCCGGGCACGGTTCCCTTGTCGATCTCGCGCTTAAAGGCGTCCGACATGGCCTGGAGGCGAGGGCGCGACAGCCCCAGCGTCTCCGGGCGGGATTCCGGCAGAGGCGGGGTTTTCGGCGAGGTCGAGGGGCGAGGGGCTGTCGCGGACGCAGTCATGGGTACTCCCGGTGCTTATTATTGTTCGGAGCGGACTGTGGCCCAGAAGGCGCGGCACAAACAAGCGAAGCCAGCGCGCTTCACCCTTGCAATCCGGCCTTGCAATCTGGCCACCCCCTGTGCTTCAAAGCGGCCTGATCCGCGCGGCAACGCAGGGTCCGTAGGAGTGTAGCTCAATTGGTAGAGCACCGGTCTCCAAAACCGGGGGTCGCAGGTTCGAGCCCTGCCACTCCTGCCAGCGAAATCAAACACTTAACCCAGGACGCGGCCGATCAGTACTCGCCCGGATATTGCCGCCGGATGGCGTGAAACCTAGCAACTGACCCGCGCTTCCAGATCGCCTCCGCAAGGGCGATATCGGCCACGGAATCTGCGCCGGAAGCCAGCGGCGTTCTCTGTTCCACGATATCGGCGACGAATGCATCGGCTTGACGCCGAAACGCCCAGCTCGTGTCGCGCCGCAATTGCGTGCGTTGTCCTTGCTGATCGAGGATGACCTCCGCCTCCTGCTCGGCAAAAGGCGGGGGCAATTCGATGGTCAGCGTGCCCCGCTCGAATTCGATGCTCAGCCCCTCGCGCCAGACGCCTTCGGATCCATTCGCGAGTTGCAGCGCGCAGGCGACGCCGTCGAAGTCGAGTGTCACGGTCGCCGTGCCCGAGGTCTCGACGGCGCTTTCCGCAACTGTCGGTGACGATCCGAGCACGTAGCGCGCGAGATTGATGATATGGCTGAACACGTTCAGAAAATTGTCGTAGCCGGGTCGCATCGCGCCCGGCATCCAGTCGGGGCCGTCCTGCCAGAGCTCGAGCCCGTCCGGTCGCACTTCGCCGGTCATGACGAAATTGTCCTGCGACCGGCCAGTGCTGCCACCGAAGCACCAGCCTCGCGCGCCGACAATGCGTCCAAGCGACTGATCCGCTCGCAGGCACGCCAACTCGGCAATCGCGCGCGCCACTCCGGCGTCGTGACGCTTCATGTAGCCGATGCTGTAGACGAGGTCTTGCCGTCGCGCCGCCTCGGCCAGTGAAACGGCCTGAGCCGTGGTGTAGGCCATCGGCTTTTCCGACAGCACATGGCGGCCGCTGTTCAACGCATCCAGCACGATCGGACCGGTGGCGCGACGCTTCGTCACGACGACGACGGCCGACACCTCGCTGTCCGCCAGCAGTTCCCGGTGCGTGCGGTAGACCCGCGCGATGTCAAATTTTTGCGCCGCTGCGGCGGCGAGATCAAGCCGCAGATCGGCGATCGCGACAACGCGGCAGCCGGGGTTAGCGACGAAATTGGCGAGGTGGCACATCTGACCGACCATGCCCGTCCCGATGATGCCAATGCCTGGCCTCACTTGCTAGCACCCCTCGAAGCGTTTCCGGAGAACGAGGAAATGCGCCGGCTGTCCCCAGGTGTTGATGAACGCCTGGTCTGACTGGGTGAGGGTGGTGACTGTGGACGCATCCCGTCGCCCGATCGCGCCAAAGATGCGATGGAAACTATCGAGGGTCGCCATGATGGCGTCGATGTCGGACGCATCGTCGGCGAGAATTTCTGTCGCCGGAATCGTCTCGCGCAGTGACGCGAGGCTCGCGATCGCACGGGGCAGGCTGTCGCCGAAGGGATCGTCGATCATCGCATCGACATCGAGAACCAGTTTCTCGATCGAAGCCGAAATCGCGTCGACCGCTTCGGTCTTGCCGGCCAGATAGAGCTTCCGTCCGCCGAGAAAGCTCAGACGGCTGCGGCCGAGGTGGCGCGTCGCGCGCCGCAGCTTCTCGTCGCCGGACAGGACCTTCTTGTGCCAGTAGACGTCCAGGCTGTCGCGATAAGCGGGCCAAGCCGAATGGATATCGAATCCCTGCTCGTGCGCCGCCGTGCACAAGGCGCCCGCGTCGAGGAAGTAGCGGTGCCGGACGAAAGGATTTTCGAGCACGTCCATCAGCCAGGATTCGAAGCTGCGCGTGTGCGGAATGCTGTTCCATTTCGCATCGAACAGCATCTTCGCCGTTTCGAGTCCGGGACGGCCCGTCAGTGCCTTGCCGGCCGCATGAATCGCCTTGAGCGCGAGCTCGAAAAAGCCGCCGTAGCGCTCGTAGTAGGAAACGACGGCGTAACTGTCCGGATTGAGCAGCCGGTGAAAGATGCCGAGCCAATTTTCGGTCGGCTGCACCGTGTAGATGAATCCTTCTGCATCGATGATGTCGAAACGACGATCGCTGTGAAATCCTTCGACATCGAACGATACGAGTTCGCGGAGACGTTGGGCCTGGCTGAAATGCGCGAAGTAAGCCTGGATTTTCGCGTGCGCATGCCGGTTCGGCTCGGCGAGCGTCATGTTCGCGCCCCAGCCGGCGAACACCAGCGCGTTCTCGCCGGAATCAGGGCCGAATTCGAGCACGTCTGCGTCGCGGAACAACCGCGGCGGCAGCACCAGCTTGTCCGAAAACAACTCGCGCCGCAGGCCGGCATAGCTTTCGAGTTCGGCTGCGGATTTGAAATTACCGAACGTCGGCAGGACGTCCTGACGTTCGTAATAGTTGAAGAGCTTGTCCTCAGCCATGCCGCGACCCTGCGGCGGCCTCGAGGCGATCGAGCTCGCTCCAGATGTCGGAGGGCGCGAAGATCGAAACGATGTGGAGCGGACGCTTCACGTTTTGGCGCAGCCGGCTGCTGACCTTGTCTTCGTTCTCCTGGTTTACGGCCAGAAGACAGACGAGCGGACCCGACTTGCCGGCGAGGTCCTTCGGGGAACGGATCGGAATGCCGGTGCCGGGCAGGAACAAGCCCTGGCGCTCCTGCTGGTCGTCGACCGAGAGGTCGACGAGATCCGCGAGTTCATGGGCATTGGTGAAGGTGCAGGCGCGGCAGCCCGCGCCGTAGATGGCGATCTCGGCGCCGTTGGCGCGGGCCTTGGCGAGGATCGGGCGAAGACGCGCGCCATACTCCCTTGCGCGCTGGCCGAATCTCTCGCCGACGCCGGACGGCGCGGGTGGGGCCGTCACGTCGTTCGCGGCGCGTCGCGCTGCGATCGCGAGGCTGCCGCCGCTGAAATTGTATTTCTTCACCGAGACCGCCTCGAAGCCGTGGCGCGCCAGCAACGCGAGCAGCGTCGGCTCAGTGAAGTAGCTGACGTGCTCCTCCCACAGGACCGAGAGGTCGCCCGCCGTCGAGCCGGGTGCGAAATCAGGCACGTCGATGAACAGCAGACCGTCGTCGCGCAGCGCGATTTTCACGCAGTCGAAAAAGTTCTCGAAATCGACGATGTGCTCCAGCACCTGTCGCGAGACGACGAGGTCGAACTTGCCGGCCTCCGCGACCGCGTCGTGACACAGCGCCGGGCTGATCATGTCGGCATAGACCTTGATGCCGCGTTCGCGGGCGATCTTGCCCGACACCGGGTTGGGCTCGACGCCCACCAAAACCTTCGCACCGCGCTCGCGAAGCCTGTCCATGAACAGGCCATCGTTGCATCCGATCTCGAACACGGATTGGTGGGCCGAGAATTTGGCGATGGTATCGAGTTCGTCGACCTGGTGCGGCTCCGGCTTCCAGCTGCTGAAATTGTAGTTGAACTGCCGGTACAGAATGTCAGGATCGATCGGCTTGACGATCTGGGGCAGGCCGCACTCGCCACAAGCCAGCACCTCGAACGGATACCGTTCCTCCTGTTCGTCGCGGCTGTGCCGAAGCCGATGCGCAATCGGCATCTGTCCGAGGTCGATGACCGTGCGCAAATGGGTCGAGTGGCAGAGGCGGCAATGATCAGTCATCGAATAGGAACCTCTGCTGGAATGGCTCGTGAAGCATGGCGATGGGCCAGATGCTCCGCGGCGAGCGCACCGGTCCTAGTGACATAGACCTGCACTTCCGCGGCATCGCCGCCATCCGGCGCCCAGTCGGGAAACACCGTGCGGGAGGGATCGAACGGACCGGCGGTAGTTTCGTGAAACACCAGCCACTCCGAGGTGATCAGGATCGAGTGAAACACCTGCTCGGGCATCCGGTAATAGCAGCGCTTGCCCTGCCCGTACGGCGCCATCTCGAGCACGTCGCGAATGCGGCCGTCGTCCTCGAAGATCACGACTTGCGCTGTGCCCTCGATCAGGTGAAACGATTCAGGTTTGCCAAAGTGCTTGTGAGGCCGCACATAGGCCTCGCGATGATGCACGATCAGCATCTCGTGCAGGCCGGACGAGGGATCGGGATGGGTGCACAGCCGGCTGCGCAGACGCGGATTGCCTGCGGCGATGCGCTTCAGCTCCGCGATCGTGGCATCGTCCGCCGTGACGATGGCGTCGTCCGAATAATACACTTCGGGATTTTGCGCACGTAGCGAGGACGGCCGGCGCAGGCCCGTTGCTTCATTCGAAGAAGATGAACCCATGGTCGCCCCGGTAGCCGCATTTGTCGTAAATCCAGGCCCACGTCTCCGGACCATGGAAACTCAGGCAGGTGAGCTGCCAGTAGAGCAGGTTCGCCTTCTCGCGCTCGTCGCGGAACGATTCCACCATCAGATATTTCGAGGCGCCGCGCCCCACGCGCTCGATCTCCGACACTGCTCGGAAGACGTCCTCGAGGGGAAGATTGTGGAGCACGCCGAGCGACACCACGAGATCGAAGCTGTGGTCGGGGTAGGGGAGCTCGACGGCGCTGCCGACCTTCAATTGCGGCCGCACCTCCTCCTTGGCGTTGGCGATGCCATAGTCGGAGATGTCGATGCCGGCGATGGTGAGGCCGGGGACGAGCTGCGCGAATTCGTAGAGCAGATAGCCCTTGCCGCAGCCGACATCGAGCACGCTCATCCCGGGCTTGATGCCATAGCGGTCGATCAAGGTCTGGGCGAGCGGCCGCCACCGTCCGTCGTAGCGGTAGCCGCCATAGCCATAACGGCGATCGCCGTCCCAGTAGTCGTGGCCCCATTGCCGCGCGACGGTGGCAGTTTCCGCCTTGTCGTGCTCGACGACCCGCTGAACGTAGTTCCGCTTGGTCGATGCGTGCATCGGCTGGAGCAGGTTGATCTCGGTCATTGTCCTCAATCGGTCCGCGGCATCGTCACAGGATGGTCGCGAATTTGTTGACGAGCAGGATGTCCTCGACGGCCTGGATGTCGTCGCGTGAGGACAGCGTGATCTCCTCGACGGCCGCATGCAGATCGCAGCCCTCGCTCAGCACGCGGTCATAGATCTCCCGTCGCCGTGGCTCGTCGGGCGGCAGCATGAATATGCTGTAGAGAATCAGGCCGCGCAATCGCGGCAGCTCGTCCAGGATGTCCTCGAGCACCATGTAGCTGCCGGGCATGGTGTGCTCGGCGGCGCTGAGCAGATAATGCAGATTCTTCCGTCGCGCGTAGTCGCGGATCACGATGTTCTGGACGTGCTGCGGGGTACGGCTGCCGTTTAGCGGCCGGGCGCCGATATAGCCGCGATGGCCGGCTCGCTCAGCCATGGAAGCCTCCCGGGAGCTTGTATTGCATGCCGACGCGTGTCGCCGGACGCAGCAGGATCGGTTCGAAGAATTCGCCGAATCGCTTGTCCGCATAGGGCGACATGATGCTCTTGAAGCGGCAGTTCATGCTCCAGCGCGAGCCGGCTTCCTCGTTGATGCGATTGCCGTGCATCAGGGTCTGGTTGAACAGCATCACGTGACCGTAGGGAATCTCGATGAACGTCGCGTGCGGCTTGATGGTCTGGTAGAGTTCTTCGGCGCTGCGCAGGCTGGCCATCCGGTCCTGCATCTCGCCGTTCAGGGACGGCGGCAGCAGATACATCGATTTGGTGCGGTGGACGTCGACCAGCGGTACCCACACAACGACCTCGAACGGCGAGTCGCCCGACCAGACGTCGGAATGGGTGGCGAGCAGTGACGAATCGTCGCCCGGCAGCTGGATGCTGAGATTGACGCGGCGCTGCATGCAGAGCTCGTTGCCGACGATGGTCTCGATCGTCGAGCGCGCCAGACGGAAATAGGTCGGACGGAACCAGGGCTCGTCATTGAGGCCGTTGAAGACGTGCAGCCGCAGGCCGTTGAGATCATCCACGCTCACCCGCGTGTGGATGGTGTCGAGCATCGCGTAGGGGTCGTTGCCGTGTGGCAGCTTCAGATAGTTCGCCGCGAGCTCGGCGGCGCGCCGCTGGATCCGGTCGAGCCCGGCGCGATCGTCGGCCGGCGTGGTGACGAAGCCGTCGTCGATGAAGCGTTGCGCCAATGCCTGCTCATCGGCCTCGAGGAAAGCCGTGTCCGTCATGCAAAATACTCCCGGGCGGTGGCGCAAACATAGCTGATGTCCGAGGTCGAGAGGAACTGGTTGATGGGGAGCGTGAGGATCTGATCCGCCTGCCGCTCGGTCACCGGGAAGGCGCCGCGACCGTGACCCAGATGCGCCGCCGCCTCCTGGAGGTGGATCGGTACCGGATAGTGGATCGCGGTCTCGATGCCCTTGTCGGCAAGATATTTCTGGAAGTCGTCGCGACGGTCCGTCTGCACGACGAAGGTGTGGAAGGTGTTGAACTCGATGTTGCGGCAAACCGGGATGAACAGGGGAAGGCCGGCGAGCTCGGCGCGGTATTGCGCGGCGTTGCGGCGCCGACGTTCGATGACAGAGGGCAGGTGACGCAAGCGAATCCGGAGCACCTCGGCCTGGACCGTGTCGAGGCGTGACACGATGCCCCATTCCTGAACGTCACTGCGATTGATCAGACCGTGATTGCGCAGGCGGCGAATTCTCGCGGCAAGCTCGGCGTCGGCGGTGACGACGAAGCCGGCG
Organism: Bradyrhizobium sp. WSM1417; assembly: GCF_000515415.1. Taxonomy (NCBI): domain Bacteria; kingdom Pseudomonadati; phylum Pseudomonadota; class Alphaproteobacteria; order Hyphomicrobiales; family Nitrobacteraceae; genus Bradyrhizobium; species Bradyrhizobium sp. WSM1417. The sequence continues at coordinate 5,702,447 of NZ_KI911783.1, read as the reverse complement.
TCGCCCGCGGCATTGAGGTTCTTCAGCGGGTGGGCGGAGAAGCAGCCGAACGTTCCGATGGTCCCGCTCATCCGCCCGTCATAGGTCGAGCCGACCGCCTGCGCGCTGTCCTCGATCACGGCGAGAGCGTGCTTGGCCGCGATCGCCATCAGCGGGTTCATGTCGGCCATGCGCCCGGTCAGGTGCACCGGCATGATCGCCCTGGTCCGCGAGGTGACGGCGGCCTCGACCGCGGCGGGATCGATATTCTGGTCCGGCAGCACGTCCGCAAATACTGGCGCGGCGCCGACGGCGATGATGGCGGCGCTCGATGCCACGAACGAATTCGGCGGGGTGATCACCTCGTCCCCCGGACCGATGTTGAGTGCCCGCAAGGACAGGATCAGCGCATCGGTGCCGGAATTCAGCGTCACCACATGCGGCGAGCCGAGATAGGTGGTGAGCTCCTCTTCGAGCTTCGCAACGGCCGCGCCGCCGATGAAATCGCCGCGCCGGAACACGCCCTCGACCGCCTGCATGATCTCAACGCGCTCTTCATCAAATTGCGCGGGAAGATTGACGTAACCGATGCGCCGGCGGCCGGTGTCAGCGTCCATGGCAGAACGTCCGAACGATCTCGATGACGCGGTCCTGCTGAGCGCGCGTCAGATGCTGGTCGACCGGGAAGCTGATGACTTCCCGGGCATGGCGGTCGGTGACCGGGAAGGTGCCCGGCGCGTAGCCGAGGTGCCTGAGGCCTTCCTGCTGGTACAGCGGGATGGGATAGTGGATCTTCGCTTCAATGCCGTTGTCCAGGCAGTATTTGTAGAGCTCGTCCCGACGCTCGGCGAACACCATGTAGAGGTGATAGACGTGCTTCACGTTGGGCCGGCGCGGCGGAATGCGCAGGCCGGGCAGGCCGGCAAGGCCCGAATCGTAAAAGGCCGCGTTTTCGATCCGACGGCGCGTGATCTCGCTGGTCTGGCCGATCAGCCAGTTGCCGACGACCGCCTGGAGGGAATCGAGCCGCGAATTGCAGCCGAGGATCGCGATCTCGTCGCGGTTCTTCATGCCGTGGTTGCGGATCAGGCGAAGCCGCTCGTTCATCCCGTCGTCATTGGTGACGACGACACCGGCATCGCCCCAGACGTTGAGGTTCTTGAGCGGATGCAGGGAGAAGCCGGCAGCGATACCGTGGGTGCCGGACCGTTTTCCCGCGAACTCCGACAGGATGCCCTGGCAGGAATCCTCGACGACGGGGATGTTGTGACGCTGGGCGATCGCCATCAGCTTGCCCATGTCGGTGACCTCGCCGGTCAACTGAACCGGCATGATCGCCTTGGTCTTCTCGGTGATCGCGGCTTCGACGTAGTCGACGTTCATGCAGAAGGAGTCGTCGCAGTCGACCAGCACCGGCATCGCGCCGGTCTCGGCGATGGCGCCGACCGTGGCGATGAAGGTGTTGGCGGCCGTGATGACCTCGTCGCCATGGCCGATGCCGAGCGCCTTGAGCGGCAGCTTGAGCGCATCGGTGCCCGATCCGACGCCGATGGCGTGACGCACGCCAATCAGCTCGGCAAAGCGCCGTTCGAATTCGGCGACCGGCTTGCCCAGGGTGAAGTCACCGGTCGCCACCAGTCGGCCGATCTCGGCCAGGATCGGTGCCGGGTCGGAGAATTGCTCGAGCAGATAGGAATATCGAACGTCGTGCATGGGGGCCGTCAGGTGGAATGAAGTTGCGGAGAGGAGGTGTGCGAGGCGGGGAGCGCGCGCGCGATCGAGGTCGCAATGGCGTCGGCGGAAAGTCCGTGCTTCTTGAGCAGCGAATCCTGCGATCCGTAATTGTGCATGAACCGGTCCGGCAGCGACAACCGCAGCATCGCGGGCAGGCCAGAGCCGAGCTTGTCGATCAGCGCCTCCGCGACCGCGCTGCCAAGGCCGCCGGAGGGCACGTGCTCCTCCAGCGTCGCTACCAGCCTGGTGCCCCGGATCGCTTGCAGCAGCGCCTCGGTGTCGAGCGGCTTGACGGTGTGCATGTGCAGGATGCCGGCGCGAATGCCTTGCGCTGCCAGCAGGTCGGCCGCAGCGAGTGCGCGCTGGAGCATGATGCCTGTCGTGACCATGACGACGTCGCCGGGCGGCCGCATCAGGATGGCCTTGCCGATCTCAAAGCCGTGCTCGGCCTTCGAGACCACGGCGTCGCCACCTTTGCCGAGCCGGATGTAGATCGGCCCGGTCCAGTCGAGCGTTTGCTCCATCAGCCGCGCCGCCTCGTCGGCGTCGCACGGGCAGACCACCGTCATGTTCGGCAGCGCCCGCATGATGGCGATGTCCTCGATCGCCTGGTGGGTGGGGCCGAGCGGCGCGTAGACCAGCCCGCCGCCATTGGCGATCAGCCGCACCGGCAGATTGTGCAGGCACAGATCGACGGCGACCTGCTCGTAGCAGCGGCGGGTGAGGAATGTGGCGATGGTGTTGACATAGGGTACGAAGCCTTCCATCGCGAGACCGGCCGACATGCCGATGATGTGTGCTTCCGAAATGCCTTCGATCAGATGGCGCTTCGGAAAATCCTTGCTCATCGCGCGCAAGGTACCTGCGCCGGGATCGGAGCCGATGTAGAGCACACGCTCGTCGCGCGCGGCGAGCTTGTGGACCATGTTCATCGCGGTGTTGCGCATGAGGACCCGATCAAAAATCCCCGACGGCGACGCGGACGGCGTCGAGCTCACTGTCGGTGAGCTTGTTCTTGTGATGCCAATCGGCGTTGGATTCCGCGGCCGGCAGACCCTTGCCCTTGACGGTATGGCAAATGATCGCGGTGGGTCTTCCCGGAACGGCTGGGACCTGCTTCAGGACGCTGCGCAGGGCGGCGATGTCGTGGCCGTTGAGCTCCTGGACGGCAAAGCCGAAGCTGCGCCATTTGTCCGCGAGCGGCTCTAGCGGCAGGACGTAATCGGTGGGGCCGTAGCTCTGCAGCTTGTTGTAGTCGATCAGCGCGACCAGATTGTCGAGCCCGTGCTTGGCCGCGCCCATGGCGGCTTCCCACACCGATCCCTCGTTGATCTCGCCGTCGCCGAGCAGGACGAAGGTGCGGTAGCTGCGCCCGCGCATGCGCGCGGCGAGCGCGAGGCCGACACCGATCGACAGGCCGTGTCCGAGCGCGCCGGTCGAGGCCTCGACCCCCGGCACCATTCCGTATTCGGGATGTCCGCCCAAAATGCTGTCGGGGCCGCAGAAACCGTCCAGCTCCGACAGCGGAAAGAAGCCGCGATCGGCCAACAGCGCATAGAGTGCAAGACACCCGTGTCCCTTGCTGAGGATCGCGCGGTCGCGGGCCGGATCGCGCGGGTTGTTCGGATCGATCCGCAGCACGTCATCGTAGAGCACGCGGACCATCTCGATCAGCGACAATGCCGGACCGACATGTCCGCGTCCCGCGGAGCGGACAGAACCGAGCACCAGGCGGCGCAGATAAAGGCTGCGCTCGTCAAGCGTGCAGGTGAGAGCGGCTTCAGCGTGCGGTGAGATCTGGGTCACTTCGGTAAATCGGTTGGGCGAATCGTCTGGTGAAGCCGGCGGGCTTTGTCGAGCTGACCGGCGAGGCGGATCCTAACATCGCCACCTTGCGCAGCCATTGCGCGCCGGGAGCGGCTGTCCGGCAAATAGGCGTTCAGGACAATCAGGCACCAGATTCCCTTTAACACAGGATAAAGTACGTCACGTCGGATCGCAAACGCGTCATCGTTCGCCTCGAAGGCGCGCGACAACCGTTCAATCAAGTGATTCGCGCTCGCCTCGGGCAGATCGCTACCGGGGTGAATGGCAGTGTCGGACACGAGCTTGACCGGATCGTCCCAGCCGAAATATTCGAAGTCGATGAATCGCAAGCGCCCGTCTTCGGCGCGCAGTGCGTTGTGCAGTCCGAAATCGGACGGACTCAGCGCGCGATGGGTGGGTGCAAGGTCCGCTGCGGGATGCCGACCCAGTTCCGCGTAGTGCCGGCGGAGCTGCCGAATCGCGACGTCAATGCTGGGGACCAAGCTGCCTTCCATGAACGCGCGCAGGTCGGGATGATCATCCGAGGCCCGCCTCAGTGCGTCCAGGCGCCGCTCGTACTGGGCGATGGCCGCCTCGGGCGAAAAGATGCTCGCTGAGGCGTTGCGCAAAGTCTGCGCGCCTTCGGCCTCGCGCAGCTTCTGCAGATCGATGAGGAAATCGGCGAGCTGATCGGCATCGTCGCCTTGGGGGCGCAGCACCGCGGCCTCGCCGTCGAACCACTGGTACAGCGCGCAGAACGCATCTGCGTCCTTCGCGACTGGCCGCGGTGTCGACGTGATGCCGTGGCGCGCCAGGAACGAGAGTGCATCATACTCCTGTCCTAGGCGATCGCGTCCGTCGGACGGATAATGTTTGAGGGCGAGGGGCGGTCCCTCTGCCATCTCCAGCCGAAACACCCTGTTGTTGCCGCCGGACCGTGCCGGCTGGGCGGATGCGACACGCGCACCGGCCAGGCGGCTGCCGATCGCCATCGCATCCGGCGCGGTGATGTCGGTCTCGCTCATGCCGCAAACACCTCGCGGCGGATATCGGCCCATGTCGCGATCGGCTTGCAGTGTTCGGGGTGGAGAGGCTGCGACGTCGTGAACAGGATCGATCGCGTGGCCTTCGGAAAATGTGGTTGCTCGAAGACGTCGACGAGGTCGTCGATGAAGACGTCGAGCTTCAGGCTCACGAGCCTCTCGACCTTGGCGGCCAGTGTGTCCTCGAAATAGACGTCGCCGATGGCCAGCGTCGCATCCGCAGCGTCGACCAGGCCGGCTCCCCGCAGCCAGCTGCGCGCGGCGTCACGCAGGTCCGTGCGATCGGGGTCCTGATGACCGAATCGGGTCTTGTGGCTGATGATGGAGACTTTAGAGCCGGCCTGCTTGCACGCCGCCAGGAATTCCCGCACCCCCGAATAGATTTCGGCGCTGCCAATTCCCTTGCCGTAGACGAAGCCTTGCAGTCCTTGCCAGGCGAGCTCGCCGCCCGCGCGGGACCGGAGATGATCCCGTAGGTCGGTCTTCAGCCCCTCCCACCCTTCCGGCATCAGCCCACGCTCACGTGCGACGGCCGCAAAGACCTTGTCGTAGCAGATGATCGTGTTGTCGAAATCGATGCCGATCCGCACGCCGCTCACTTCAGGCTGATGTTCTGCATCATCTTGATGTTGAAGTACCGGGGGTCGTTGAGCGAGTTCGGCAGGTGGCCGGCCTTGAAAGCGTCAACGAGACCGGACACGGCCTGCTCGATCGTGTGGGACGGCGCAAAGCCGAGCTCGCGCCGGATCTTCTCCGAAGAGACGTGGTAGGAGCGGAGATCGTCGGTCGGCTCAACGACGACGTCGACATTGCTGCCGACCACCGACTTGACGATGTCGGCGATCTTCATCAGCGAGTGGTTCTCGTAGCCGATATTGTAAGTCTTGCCGTCGATCTTTGCGTCATCCTGCTGGAGCAGGAACAGATAGGCCGCGGACATGTCCTCGATGTGCAAATTGGGCCGGCGCTGCGTTCCGCCGAACACGCGGATGCGGCCGGTGTTGACCGCGAGATTTGTCAGGATGTTGACGACGACGTCGAGCCGCTGCCGCGGTGCGTAGCCGCAGACGGTGGCGGGACGAACCGTGCAGGTGACGAAACCGGACGCGGCCTCGTCGGCAAGGTCGGTCTCGCACATCGCCTTGAACTTCGAGTAGTCCGTGAGCGGCTCGCAGCACAGGTCCTCGGTCACCTCGACTTCGTCCTTGATGCCGTAGACGCTGGACGAGGAGGCATAGATGAAGCGCTTGATGCCTGCCTTCTTGGCGGCGCGCACCATCGGCCGGAAGCAGTCGTAATTGATGGACTTGCCGAGCCCCGGGTCCAGCTCGAACGACGGGTCGTTGGAGATGCAGGCGAGATGGATCACGGCGTTGTTGCCGCGCAGGGCCTCGTTGATCGCGGCTTCGTCACGGATGTCGCCCTTGACCAGGCGCAAATCGGGATTGTTGCGGACGCCATCAAACACGTCCTCGCCATACATGAACAGGTCGAGCACGGTGACCTTGTGGCCCGCAGCGAGCAACTGGGGAACCAGCACGCTGCCGACATAGCCGGCACCACCGGTGACCATCACGTTCCATTTTTGACCAATCACTGTCGTTCTCCAGTATCTGCCGGTCGCGCTACTTCAGCAACGCGGTGACGAACTTGACCAGCGGCACTTTTTCGACCGAGCTGCGGTGGCCGACGATCCCGACCTTGATCGCGCCGGCCGCGTTGCCGATGAAGGCGACGTCCTCGATATTGCCGCCGGCGGCGACCAGCGGCGCCGTGATCGTCAGGAAGGCGTCCCCCGCGCCGACGGTGTCGACGACGGTCTTGGTGAAGGCGGGAACGCGCGTGACGCCGGTTTTTGACGAGAAGGGGTAGCAGCCGAAGGAGCCATGCGTGATGATCATGTTGTCGCAGTCGATCTTGCCATGCAGGCCGGCCTCGATCACGGACGCGATGTCGCTGAACTTGTCGGTTGCAGCCAGGCGCGCCTCCGGCGCGTCGATGCAGATGTAGTCGGCCCGCGGATACCGCGTGATCAGGTTGTAGCCGTGATTGCCGCTGTTGCTCTGGGCATTGACCGCCAGGAACTTGGAGTTGACGATCAGGGCGTCGATCGTGCTCGACGCGATCATGCCGTGACCGAAATCGGTGGCGATCACCACGTCCGCGCCACGCACGCGCTCCGTCGTGATGCGGTCGATCTCCTTCCGATCGGCCTCGTCGAGCGGCGTATCGTCCATGGTGTAGACTTCGAAGAGCTTGTGCAAATATCCCAGCTCGACGTACCGCGATTTGCGGGTCGTCGGACGGCCCTGAAGGCGGATCGGCGTCAACGTGACGTTCGGGCGGACATGCGCACGAATGAACTCTTCAGGGTAGTCGTTGCCACCCAGCGTCGTGACGACCTCCACCGACTTGCAGAAGCTCGCGACATGGTTCGCCGCGGCAATGACGCCGCCGGCAAAATGCTCGCCGTTCTTGAACAGCGTGGCGACGATGTTTTCCTTCGAGGCCTTTCCGAGCGCCGTGACGTACTGGTATTCGTCGATGATGGTGTCGCCGACCAGGACGACGTGCATGTCCTGCACCTTGTCGATCAGCTCCAGCAGGCGGTCGGCGCCGCCGCCTTCACGGACTTTTTGCAGGTAGTCGCGGAGTGGAGGATCGTAGATGTCGAAATACCGGTTCACCAGCGATGAGGAGCTGAATGTCACGTCGCGCGTGAACACGATGCGTCCGCCGTGACACTCGACGGCGTCGCGCTCGCTCCGGATCTTGCCGGTTACGTCGTCTTCGGGGTTTTCGTAGTCGGACCCCTTCACATAGATGTCCGGCCGCACAGTATCCAGGATCGGCTCGGCGCTGGAGGTGTGGTTGATGCCGACCCAATCGACCGTCGCGAGCGAAGCCAGCATCTCGGCCCGCATGTTTTCGGGGAAGATCGGCCGCCCCGGTCCCTTGTTGACGTAACGGTCGGCGGTGATCGTCACCATGACGACGTCGCCCTCGTTGCGCGCCGCCTGGATGTGCCTGATATGGCCGAGATGCACGAGGTCGAAGACGCCGTGGCAGAGTGCAACCTTCCGGCCCCGCGCTTGCGCGGACCGCGCGATCTCGCCCAATTCCTCGATTGTCTTGATCTTTTCGTGCGCCGCCAGTTGGTCGTTCAACGCGGGAGTGTCGTTCGAAATATTGCCCATGTGAATAACCCAAAGCGCCGGCCGGCCTCAGCCGGGCGGTCCGGAATTGATCGATTCGCCGCAACGATACCCGGCGAACCTGTTCACAGGCTTGCCTTCTGCGGCGCGCCGGACGCCTAGTCGTTGTTGTCTCCCAGATATTTGAACCAGTCCTTCGTGGCGTCCGCGATCTTGTCCACCGTCCACAGGGGGGCGTCCTTATACTGATCCATCGACTTCAGCATCGTCGCGACCCCGTCCTCAAATTTTACCTTCGGCGTCCATTTCAGGATCCGCTTGATCTTGGTGATGTCGGCATAGGTGCAATCGGGCTCGCCGGGACGCTTGGGAATGTGGACCTTGTCGCCGCCGAGGAGCTCGACCAGCTGGTTGACACTGTAGGTGTTGTCGGAGCCGACGTTGAAAATCTCGTTGGAGACCTCGGAGCGCGCGGCCGTCACGAAAGCGTCGGCGACATCGCTGACGAAGGTGAAGTCGCGGGTCTGTTCGCCGTCGCCGACCACCGTGAAGGGCTTGCCGGCGAGCTTCTGCGCCATGAACACGCCGAACACGGCGCCATAGGTGCCCGTGGTGCGATGGCGCGGCCCGTACACGTTGAACAGGCGCAGCGCCACCGCGGGCAGCTTGTAGACTTGGCACCAGTGCATGACGCACTGCTCGCCGAGATTCTTGGTGAGGGCATAGGGATACATCGGCCGAATCTCGGCGCTCTCCGGCGTCGGATAGACGTCGGGAATTCCGTAGCAGGAGGACGACGCGGCATAAACGAAGCGGCTGACGCCGGCCTGCCGTGCAGCCTCGAGAACGTTGACCGTACCGTCGACGTTGGCGCGGTGATACGGGATCGGGGACTCGATCGAGGGAACGATGTCGGCCAGCGCTGCGAGATGGAATACCCAGTCGATGCCGTCGAAATGCGGCTTGATCGATTCGCGTTCGGTGACGTCTGCCCGCACGATCTTCAGTCGATCAGAATCGACGCGCGAGGCCAGATTTTCGGGGCGTCCGATCACGAAATTGTCGAGCGCGACGACCTCGTGGCCGTCGTCGAGGAGGCGGTCGACGAGGTGACTGCCGATGAAGCCGGCGCCACCGGTAACGATGCATTTCATAGGAACATCCGTGATGCGAATGCCCAGCGAAACAGGCCCGCCAATGTTGAGTGAAGGTGGAAACCGAATCGGCTGCTAGTCGGCTTCGAAGGCAATATACCTTTGCAATCGCTGGTGATAGCCGGTATCAGGACGTCATGTCGCCGTCGAGCCGCGTGCCCATGCCTGCCGAGTCCGTCGATCCCGATCACAAGGCTTTCCTTGACGACTACGTAGGGCGCCTCCACCGTGCGACGGCAATTGACGATGGGGTTTTCGCCAGGATTTCCGCCACCCGCACGGTCTGGTTGCGCGCGCGCGAGCAGGGCGGCCGCGTCATCTTCATCGGCAATGGAGGCTCGGCCGGCATCGCCTCCCATCTCGCAATCGATCTGGCGAAGAACGCAGCGGTGCCCGCACTCTGCTTCAGCGATGCCAGCATGATGTCGTGCCTCGCCAATGACTACGGTTTCGAGGACTGGCTTGCGCATGCTGTGAGGCTGAACGCACGCGCCGGCGATTGCCTCGTCGCAATCAGCTCGTCGGGACGTTCGAAGAACATTCTCAATGCGGTCGCGCAGGCGCGGACGACGAAGCTCGATGTGATCACGCTGTCGGGCATGAACGCGGAGAATCCGCTGCGCTATCTCGGCGACGTCAATTATTACGTCGACAGCCGCAGCTACAACATCGTCGAGACCACGCATCAGTTCTGGATGATGGCCGCGATCGACCTCATCATCGGTCGCGCGGAATATCCGGCCTCTTGAGGCGGTGCCCTCGATCTGATCACCACGGGGTGAGATTGCCTCGCCCGCTCGCATGTCTCCGTTGCACGGTCCTACGATGAAAAACCTGTTTTACGTCCGCCATACCTGCCGCCTCTGTCATTCGGACAAGCAAGAGCTTGTCGTCCCGATGGCAGGCATGCCCATTGGCACGCCGAACTTCCAGGTGCCGGATGCAAGCGTCGACGATCCCGTCTTTCGGGCTGCGGTGCCGATGGCGCTGCACCTGTGCGCAGATTGCGGCCACCTGCAGATTCTCCACGTCGGCAATCCAGAGATCCAGTACCGAAACTACGTCTACACCACCTCGCTCTCGCTTGGCCTGCGGGAGCACTTCGCAGGCTACGCCGGCGACGTCGTCAGCCGGTTCGCCATCGCGCCAGGCTCGCTGGTCGTCGAGCTCGGCAGCAACGACGGATCGCTGCTCGGTTTTTTTAGGGAACGCGGCATGCGGGTGCTGGGCGTCGATCCCGCCGTCGACATCGCGCGGCGTGCGACGGAAGCGGGAATCGAGACCATCGGCGATTTCTTCACCGATGCCATCGGTCGCCGCATCCTGCAAAGCCATGGCGCGGCCAGCGTCGTGATCGCCAACAACATGATCGCCAATGTCGACAATCTCGACCCGCTGGTGATCGGGGTTCGTGACGTGCTTGCGCCGGACGGGCTGTTCGTTTTCGAAACGCAGTATGGCGTCGACGTCACCGAGAAGAACCTTCTCGACACCGTCTATCACGAGCATCTGTCGTATTTTAACATCAAGCCGCTGACGCGCTTCTTCGCGCGGCTCGGCATGGAGGTGATCGACGTCCAGCACATCGAGACCAAGGGCGGCTCGATCCGGGTGACGGTGCAGCGTGCCGGCGGCGCGAAGACGCCGTCCGCGGAGGTCGCGCGCTTCATTGCCGAGGAAGACCGGCTCGGCGTCGACCAGCCGGCCTACTATGTGCCCTATGCGAAGAGGATCGCCGCCATCCGCGACGAGTTGGTCGCGATGGCCGATGCCGCCCATGCGCGCGGCCAGCTCGTCGCCGGCTACGGCGTCTCGGTCGGGACCACGACGCTGCTGCCGCAGTTCGGCCTGGAGAACAAGATCGACTTCCTGGTGGACGACGACCCCAAGAAGGGGAACGTCATGGCCGGCCCGGGGTATGACATCCCGATCCTGCCGCCCGCCGCCCTTTACGAGCGCAAGCCGGCCTTCGTCGTCGTCTTCGCCTGGCGCTATGTGGATCCGATCCGGGCCAAGCATGCCGGCTATTTCGCCGGCGGCGGAAAGTTCGTTGTGCCGTTACCGGGCATTTCGACGATTGAACGGGCCGACTGACCTTGAAGGGGCGCTAAAGGGGGGAGCAGGTGAGGGGGAGCCCGGTATGTCGTTCTGCAGGTAACCGGCCGTGGCCTTGGGACGACGCATTGCAGGGGGGAGATAAGCCCTTGATCGGCCTGATCTCTGGCCGGGCGCCCGCGGAGGTCGCTTTGCCCGCGCGGGCCCTCTCTATCTTGACCTTTGGTCCCATCCGCAGTAGATACCGCGCACTCGCAGCCGGCCCGTTAGACGCGGATCTCCGGCGCGGCTTTGAAATCCCCGAACAATCGAGCCCGATTTCCGGCTCATCCTTCGACAGAGGGCTGGGCCAACGGCGGCTGTTCGGATCCCTGAAATTCATTCGCGTCTGTCGACGGACGTTGGACATCAAACGATGGCAGTCAGCCCGTTCAAGTTCTTGCAGGAAGTGCGCTCGGAGACCGCCAAGGTCACCTGGCCGACCCGCCGCGAGACCACGATCACCACCATCATGGTGTTCGTCATGGTCGCCGTGGCCTCGATCTTCTTCTTCGCCGCCGACCAGATCATCCGCGTCCTCATCACCTTCCTTCTGGGCATTCACTGATGGCAACAGCAACGGCTCAATTGTCTGACAAGCGCTGGTACATCGTCCACGCCTATTCGAACTTCGAGAAGAAGGTCGCCGAATCGATCCGCGAGCAGGCCAAGCAGCGCGGGCTCGAGGAGCTGTTCGAGCTGGTGCTGGTTCCGACCGAGAAGGTCACGGAAGTGCGCCGCGGCCGCAAGATCGACGCCGAGCGCAAGTTCTTCCCGGGCTACGTGCTGGTGAAGATGAAGCTGACCGACGAGGCGTTTCATCTGATCAAGAATACGCCGAAGGTGACCGGCTTTCTCGGCGCGGAAAACAAGCCGATGCCGATCTCGGAAGCCGAGGCCATGCGCATCCTGCACCAGGTGCAGGAGGGCGTGGAACGGCCGAAGGCGTCGGTATCGTTCGAGATCGGCGAGAACGTGCGCGTGGCCGACGGCCCGTTTGCCTCGTTCTCGGGTGTGGTCGAGGAAATCGACGAGGCGCGCTCGCGCGTGAAGGTCGCCGTGTCGATCTTCGGCCGCGCCACGCCGGTCGAACTGGAATTCGGTCAGGTCGAGAAGGTCTGATCGGGCAGGCGTGAGGCTTCGGTCTCGCGCAACAAGAGGCCGTGGGAGGGAGAGGGCGGTTGCCAGCCGCATCCAACCCAGACCACGAACCTGAAACCGCCGGCCCAAGCCGGCCCAACAGGAGTGATACATGGCAAAGAAAGTGACCGGATACCTGAAGCTTCAGGTCCCGGCCGGTGCGGCGAATCCTTCGCCCCCGATCGGTCCCGCGCTCGGTCAGCGCGGTCTCAACATCATGGAGTTCTGCAAGGCGTTCAACGCCCAGACCCAGAAGGAAGAGAAGAACACCCCCATTCCCGTCGTGATCACGATCTACGCCGATCGTTCGTTCACGTTCGAGATGAAGACGCCGCCGATGTCCTTCTTCCTCAAGCAGGCTGCCAAGATCCAGTCCGGCTCCAAGGCGCCGGGCCGTGACAAGGCGGGTGCGGTGACCAAAGCGCAGGTGCGCGAGATCGCCGAGAAGAAGATGAAGGATCTCAATTGCGACTCGATCGAGTCGGCCATGAAGATGGTCGAGGGCTCTGCCCGTTCGATGGGTCTGGAAGTGGCGGGGTAAGGGCTCATGGCAATCGGAAAGCGTTTGAACAAAGCCCGCGAAGGTATTGATCGCGAAAAGCTTTACCCGCTCGCGGACGCCATCAAGATGGTCAAGGAACGCGCGAAAGCGAAGTTCGACGAGACCATCGAGGTCGCAATCAATCTCGGCGTCGATCCGCGTCACGCCGACCAGATGGTCCGCGGTGTCGTGACCCTGCCGAACGGCACCGGCCGTACGCTCCGCGTCGGCGTGTTCGCCCGCGGCGCCAAGGCCGACGAGGCCAAGGCTGCGGGTGCCGATGTCGTCGGCGCCGAGGACCTGGTCGAGAAGGTGCAGAACGGCACGATCGATTTCGACCGCTGTATCGCAACCCCCGACATGATGCCGCTGGTCGGCCGCCTCGGTAAGGTGCTCGGCCCGCGCGGCCTGATGCCGAACCCGAAGATCGGCACCGTGACCATGGACGTCACCGGCGCCGTGAAGGGCGCCAAGGGCGGGTCGGTCGAGTTCCGCGTCGAGAAGGCCGGCATCCTGCAGGCTGGCGTCGGCAAGGCCTCGTTCACCGAGGAAAAACTGGTCGAGAACATCAAGGCTCTCGCTGACGCTGTCTCCAAGGCCAAGCCGGCCGGTTCCAAGGGCACCTACATCCAGCGCGTTGCGGTGTCCTCGTCGATGGGTCCCGGCGTGAAGGTCGAGCCGGGCACCATTCTCGGCTAAGGTTTGGAAACGACATGAGGCGAGGGGCGGAATTGGGCAACCGATTCCGCCCCTCGTCGTTTGTGACGGCGTTCACCGGAAACAAGAACAATGACTGACAAGGTCCTGATCTACTCGCGCTTTCCCAAGACGATGATGGCGCGCTTCGCCGAGCGGTTCGAGCTGCTCGACACCGGCGGCAAGCCGGCGAGCGAGATGTTTTCGGCCGACGCGCTCGGCGGTATCCGCGCGGTGCTCACGGCCGGCGGCACGCCGCTGGGCGCGGAGGCGATGGACCTGTTTCCGAAGCTCGGTGCCATCGTCTGCTACGGCACTGGCTATGACGGTGTTGACCTGAAGGCCGCTGCTGCCCGCAACATCGCGGTCGGACATAGCCCGGGCGCCAATGCGGCCTCCGTCGCCGACATCGCGATGACGCTGATGCTCGCGACGACGCGGCGAATCCTGGTTGCCGACCGGTACGTCCGAAGCGGCGATTGGGCCGCCTCAAAGCCCTCGCCGATGATGCGCCCGCAGGCCGGGATGCCGGGCCGCCGCATCGGCGTCTACGGCATGGGCGAGATCGGCCGCAAGATCGCAGCGCGCTGCGCATCCTTCGAGAGCGAAATCGGCTATTTCAGCCGCAGCAAATACGATCTGCCCTATCAATATTTCCCGACGCTGGAGGCGCTGGCCGACTGGTGCAGTGTGCTGATGATTGCGGTCCGGGCAGGAGCCGAGACCCAGCATGCCGTCAGCGCCGTTATCCTCAAGCGCCTCGGGGCGGACGGCTATGTCGTCAACATCTCCCGCGGCTCGGTGATCGATGAGAAAGCCCTGGTGGTGGCGCTCACCGAAAAGACCATCGCTGGAGCCGGTCTCGACGTCTACGAGAAGGAGCCGCACGCCCCCGACGGGCTGACGTCGCGGCCCAACGTCGTGTTCGCCCCCCATATCGGCGGCCACACCCTCGAATCGCACGTCGCCATGCAGAACTGCGTGCTGGCGAACCTGACCGCATTTTTCGAGGGCCAGCCGCTGCCTTACGCGGTCAAAGGAGCCTGAATCGGACCTTGTCGGCCCGGGTCAAGCGCCAGCGGCAACGGATTGGAACTGGTGTGAATTTTGCTCTTGGCAAGCAGGCCCCGAGCGGTTAAAGAACCGCTTCCGGACGTGCCGGCCTCGGCTGGCGCGTTCGTGCACGCATTCCGAAAACAAGCGATGGAGATCATTCCTTTTCAGGGCGTCCGTGAGGATTTGCTGGAAAGGAGGGAAATTCGTCGGGTGTGGGATGCGGGCAGAGGTCGGGCGGTTCGCCGGCTGACCTTGTCCTGTCCAAGACTGCAGGCGCTCGCGGGGAATTTCGATTTCTCAACGGCTTAATCGCATGCCTGCATAGACGGGTGAAGACCGGATTTCACGTCGTGATCGCCTTGGGGTCGGTTGCGGAATGGGTCTGGTTCGGACCTCGACACGCCGTGGGCCCTGTGGGCTCCCGGAGGGCAGGCTTTGAATTGTCGTCTTGCCCGGCGTGTCCGATGGGTTTGGCCCTGAGGTTCAGGTTTGGGCGGGACGATGGGTGCAACCCGGCGGTCCCGCTTTCGCGATGACCGCCAACCGGAAAGAGCTTGCTGTGGAACGAGCGGCAAAAAAGGAAGCGGTCGAACAGCTCAATGGGGTCTTCAAGACCACGAGCGTCGCGGTCGTTGCCCAATATTCCGGCCTTACCGTTGTCCAGATGCAGAAGCTGCGCTCGCAGATGAAGCAGGCTGGCGCCTCGGTGAAGGTCTCGAAGAACCGTCTCGCCAAAATTGCTCTTGAAGGCACTGACGTCGTTGCCATCGGCCCCATGCTGAAGGGACCGACCGTGATCGCCACTTCGGACGATCCGGTAGCGGCGCCAAAGGTCGCCGTCGAATTCGCCAAGGCGAACGAAAAGTTCGTCATCATTGGCGGATCGATGGGAACGACCGTCCTGAATGTCGACGGCGTGAAGGCTCTTGCCTCGCTGCCGTCGCTTGACGAACTGCGCGCCAAGATCGTCGGCCTGCTTGTGGCCCCGGCGACCAAGATCGCTCAGCTCGCCAACGCGCCCGCGGGCAAGCTCGCGCGCGTCATCCAGGCTTATGCCTCAAAGGGCGAAGCGGCCTGACGCCCTTCGCAAAACTCAAACCCGAACCAGACTTACATTCAAGGAAACTGAACAATGGCTGACCTGCAGAAGATCGTTGACGACCTCTCGAGCCTCACCGTGCTCGAAGCTGCCGAACTCGCGAAGCTCCTCGAAGAGAAGTGGGGCGTTTCGGCTGCCGCGGCTGTCGCCGTGGCCGGCCCGGCTGGTGGTGGCGCTGCCGCCGCTCCGGCCGAAGAGAAGACCGAGTTCACGGTCGTTCTTGCCGCCGCCGGCGACAAGAAGATCGAGGTCATCAAGGAAGTCCGCGCCATCACCGGCCTGGGCCTGAAGGAAGCAAAGGACCTCGTCGAGGGCGCGCCGAAGCCTGTCAAGGAAGGCGTGAACAAGGACGAGGCCGAGAAGCTCAAGGCCCAGCTCGAGAAGGCTGGCGCGAAGGTCGAGCTCAAGTAAGCAGCGCTTACGGGCACGAGATCCCGGTCAGCATCATCGCAACCGGGGTCTCGGTCCACTCCTCGAAAGGGTGGGCGAGATGCAAAAGGCGTGCGACGGAACGACCCGACGCAGGCCGAACACGAAAAAGTGTGGGGATTTGAGGGTTTGTCCCTCGAATCTGCACTAATGTCGCCCCATATCGGGTCGGCAGCACGAAAGCGCGGTGGGCAGGGATGCCGCATTCCCTGTAAGCCGTTGGGAGAGCAAGCTATTTCGGGCTTTTGCAGTCCGTGAAGAGGATGGTTGTGACGGGCGGGCGCGCTCCTGCGCCCCGCGCGTCGTTTTGCGTTTTGAAGGTCTGAAGAACAGATTCAGGACATTCCTGCCTGAAACTGAGTCTCCGGCCTCCAAGACGGGGTTCGAAAAATTCAACCCGGGGAGCGGCGGTCGCCGCGTTCCGGAGGGCGCGCCCAAATCGGGCGACGAAAATGAGAGGCCACGATGGCGCAGCAGACATTCACCGGTCGCAAACGCGTTCGCAAGTTCTTCGGACACATCAAGGAAGTGGCCGAGATGCCGAACCTCATCGAGGTTCAGAAGGCGTCCTATGACCAGTTCCTGATGGTCGACGAGCCCCAGGGCGGGCGGTCGGACGAGGGCTTGCAGGCGGTGTTCCGCTCGGTGTTCCCGATCTCCGACTTCTCGGGCACCTCGATGCTGGAATTCGTCCGCTACGAGTTCGAGCCGCCGAAATACGACGTCGACGAGTGCCGCCAGCGGGGCATGACCTTCGCGGCTCCCCTCAAGGTGACGCTGCGCCTCATCGTGTTCGATATCGACGAGGAAACCGGCGCGAAGTCGGTCAAGGACATCAAGGAGCAGGACGTCTATATGGGCGACATCCCGCTCATGACGATGAACGGCACCTTCATCGTCAACGGCACCGAGCGCGTCATCGTTTCGCAGATGCACCGTTCGCCGGGCGTGTTCTTCGACCACGACAAGGGTAAGACCCATTCGTCGGGCAAGCTGCTGTTCGCCGCCCGCGTGATCCCGTATCGCGGCTCCTGGCTCGACATCGAGTTCGACGCCAAGGACATCGTCTATGCGCGTATCGACCGTCGCCGCAAGCTTCCGGTGACGTCGCTGATGTTCGCGCTCGGTCTCGACGGCGAGGCGATCCTCAGCACCTTCTACAAGAAGATCCAGTACAAGCGGATCAAGGAGGGCTGGCGTGTTCCGTTCGACGCCAATCGTTTCCGCGGCTACTCGACCATCAACGACCTGATCGACGCCGATACCGGCAAGGTCGTGCTCGAAGCCGGCAAGAAGCTCACCGTGCGCGGTGCGCGTCAGATGCAGGAGAAGGGGCTGAAGGCGCTGCGCCTCTCGGATGCGGAGCTCGTCGGCAACTACATCGCCGAGGACCTCGTCAATCCCAAGACCGGCGAGATCCATGCGGAAGCCGGTGAAGAGATCACCGACAAGTCGATCAAGGCTCTCAACGAGCAGGGCTACAAGGAACTGCCGCTGCTCGACATCGACCACGTCAATGTCGGTGCCTACATCCGCAACACGCTCTCGGCCGACAAGAACATGACGCGCGAGGACGCGCTGTTCGACATCTACCGTGTGATGCGTCCCGGCGAGCCGCCGACGCTGGATTCGGCGCAGGCGATGTTCCAGTCGCTGTTCTTCGACGCCGAGCGCTACGACCTCTCTGCGGTCGGCCGCGTCAAGATGAACATGCGCCTCGACCTCGATGCGCCCGACACCCAGCGCACGCTGCGCAAGGAAGACATCCTCTCCGTCATCAAGACGCTGGTGGATTTGCGCGACGGCAAGGGCGAGATCGACGACATCGACCATCTCGGCAACCGCCGTGTGCGTTCGGTCGGCGAGCTCATGGAGAACCAGTACCGCATCGGCTTGCTCCGCATGGAGCGCGCGATCAAGGAGCGCATGTCTTCGGTCGACATCGACACGGTCATGCCGCAGGACCTGATCAACGCCAAGCCGGCGGCCGCCGCCGTGCGCGAGTTCTTCGGCTCCTCGCAGCTCTCGCAGTTCATGGACCAGACCAACCCGCTGTCGGAGATCACCCACAAGCGCCGCCTGTCGGCGCTTGGACCGGGCGGTCTGACCCGCGAGCGCGCCGGCTTCGAGGTGCGCGACGTGCATCCGACGCATTACGGCCGCATCTGCCCGATCGAGACGCCGGAAGGCCCGAACATCGGCCTGATCAACTCGCTCGCGACCTTCGCGCGCGTGAACAAGTACGGCTTCGTCGAGACCCCTTACCGCAAGGTCAAGGACGGCCGCGTCACCGACGAGGTCGTGTACCTCTCGGCGATGGAAGAGGGCCGCTACACGGTCGCGCAGGCCAACGTGCCGCTCGACCCGAAGGGCCGCTTCACCGAAGATCTCGTGGTCTGCCGTCACGCCGGCGAAGTCTTGCCGGTGACCCCGGACAAGGTCGACTACATGGACGTGTCGCCGAAGCAGCTCGTTTCGGTCGCAGCCGCGCTGATCCCGTTCCTCGAGAACGACGACGCCAACCGCGCGCTGATGGGCTCGAACATGCAGCGCCAGGCGGTGCCGCTGGTTCGCGCCGAAGCGCCCTTTGTCGGCACCGGCATGGAAGGCGTGGTTGCGCGTGACTCGGGTGCTGCGATCGCAGCGCGCCGTTCGGGCGTGATCGACCAGATCGACGCAACCCGCGTCGTCATTCGCGCCACGGAAGATCTCGATCCGACCAAGTCGGGCGTCGATATCTACCGGCTGATGAAGTACCAGCGCTCCAACCAGTCGACCTGCATCAACCAGCGTCCGCTGGTGAAGGTCGGCGACATCGTCAAGAAGGGCGACATCATCGCCGACGGTCCGTCGACCGATCTCGGCGAGCTCGCGCTCGGCCGGAACGTGCTCGTCGCCTTCATGCCGTGGAACGGCTACAACTTCGAAGACTCGATCCTGCTCTCCGAGCGGATCGTGAAGGAAGACGTGTTCACCTCGATTCATATCGAAGAATTCGAGGTGATGGCCCGCGACACCAAGCTCGGACCCGAGGAAATCACCCGCGACATTCCGAACGTCTCGGAAGAAGCGCTGAAGAACCTCGACGAAGCCGGTATCGTGTACATCGGCGCGGAAGTGCGCGCCGGCGACATCCTGGTCGGCAAGATCACGCCGAAGGGCGAAAGCCCGATGACGCCGGAGGAAAAGCTCCTGCGCGCCATCTTCGGCGAGAAGGCTTCCGACGTCCGCGACACCTCGCTGCGCGTTCCTCCGGGCGTGCAGGGCACCATCGTCGAAGTGCGCGTGTTCAACCGGCACGGCGTCGACAAGGACGAGCGTGCGCTGGCGATCGAGCGGGAAGAGATCGAGCGTCTGGCCAAGGACCGCGACGACGAGCAGGCGATCCTGGACCGCAACGTCTACAACCGTCTTGCCGAGCTGCTCGAGGGACGGCAGGGCATCGCCGGTCCGAAGGGCTTCAAGAAGGACACCAAGATCACCCGTGCGGTGCTCGAGGAGTACCCGAAGTCGCAGTGGTGGCTGTTCGCTTCGCCGAACGACAAGCTGATGGCCGAGATCGAGGCCATGCGGAAGCAGTATGACGAGTCGAAGAAGGGGCTGGAACAGCGCTTCCTCGACAAGGTCGAAAAGCTTCAGCGCGGTGACGAATTGCCGCCCGGCGTGATGAAGATGGTCAAGGTCTTCGTCGCGGTGAAGCGCAAGATCCAGCCCGGCGACAAGATGGCCGGCCGCCACGGCAACAAGGGCGTGGTGTCGAAGATCGTGCCGATCGAGGACATGCCGTTCCTCGAAGACGGTACGCATGCCGACATCGTGCTCAATCCGCTCGGCGTGCCATCGCGCATGAACGTCGGGCAGATCCTCGAGACCCATCTCGGCTGGGCCTGTGCCGGCCTCGGCAAGCGTATCGGCCAGACGGTCGATGCCTATTTGTCGAAGCAGGACATCAGGCCGCTGAAGGAAACCTTGAAGAAGGTCTACGGCGAGGACGAGACGATCAAGTCGCTCAACGACAACGAGTTGATCGAGCTCGGCCACAATCTGAGCCGCGGCGTTCCGATCGCGACGCCGGTGTTTGACGGCGCCAAGGAAGCCGACATCGAGGAGATGCTGAAGCTTGCCGGTCTCGACGCTTCGGGCCAGTCGACCGTCTATGACGGCCGCACCGGCGATGCCTTCGACCGCAAGGTGACGGTGGGCTACATCTACATGCTCAAGCTGCACCATCTCGTCGACGACAAGATCCACGCGCGTTCGATCGGTCCGTACTCGCTCGTTACCCAGCAACCGCTGGGCGGCAAGGCGCAGTTCGGCGGCCAGCGCTTCGGCGAAATGGAAGTGTGGGCGCTCGAGGCTTACGGCGCGGCGTACACGCTCCAGGAGATGCTGACCGTGAAGTCGGACGACGTCGCCGGCCGTACCAAGGTGTACGAGGCGATCGTGCGTGGCGACGACACCTTCGAGGCCGGTATTCCGGAATCGTTCAACGTGCTGGTCAAGGAAATGCGCTCGCTCGGCCTCAACGTCGACTTGCATAATTCCAAGGTCGGACCGGGGACGGCGGAAGCGGCCGAGTAATACGACCCTCATGCCCGGCCTGAACGGCCGGGCATCGGCGCCCAGTCCTGGAGTCGCGAGGGCAGGGCGCCCC
This sequence comes from Bradyrhizobium sp. WSM1417, assembly GCF_000515415.1. Lineage (NCBI taxonomy): Bacteria > Pseudomonadati > Pseudomonadota > Alphaproteobacteria > Hyphomicrobiales > Nitrobacteraceae > Bradyrhizobium > Bradyrhizobium sp. WSM1417. The sequence goes on along the minus strand of NZ_KI911783.1, from coordinate 5,681,867 downwards.
GCATAGTGATTTTCGAATTTGCTGCCGGAGGCGACCGGCACGCGAGGAGAAGACGATGAACCAAGAAATTATGAATCTCTTTAATCCGACGACGCCGGCTCAGGTCTTCGACCAGATCCGGATCTCGATCGCGAGCCCCGAGAAGATTCTGTCCTGGTCGTACGGCGAGATCAAGAAGCCGGAAACCATCAACTACCGTACCTTCAAGCCCGAGCGCGATGGCCTGTTCTGCGCCCGCATCTTCGGGCCGATCAAGGATTACGAGTGCTTGTGCGGCAAGTACAAGCGCATGAAGTACAAGGGCATCATCTGCGAGAAGTGCTCGGTCGAGGTCACGCTGTCGCGCGTCCGGCGCGAGCGCATGGGCCATATCGAGCTCGCAGCCCCTGTCGCCCACATCTGGTTCCTGAAGTCGCTGCCCTCGCGCATCGGCCTCCTGCTCGACATGACGTTGAAGGATCTCGAGCGGATCCTCTACTTCGAATATTACGTCGTGCTCGAGCCGGGCCTCACCGCGCTGAAGGACCGTCAGCTCTTGTCGGAAGACGAGTATCTGAAGGCGCAGGACGAATACGGCCAGGATTCCTTCACCGCCATGATCGGCGCGGAAGCGATCCGCGAGCTGCTCAAGGGCATGGATCTCGAGAAGCTCGAGCTGACCTTGCGCGCGGAGATGCAGGAGACCGACTCCGACATCAAGCACAAGAAGCTCGCCAAGCGCCTGAAGATCGTGGAAGCGTTCCGCCACTCCGGCAACAAGCCGGAATGGATGATCATGACCGTGGTCCCGGTGATTCCGCCGGACCTGCGTCCGCTGGTGCCGCTGGACGGCGGCCGCTTCGCGACCTCCGACCTCAACGACCTCTACCGCCGCGTCATCAACCGCAACAACCGCTTGAAGCGGCTGATGGAGCTGCGCGCGCCGGACATCATCATCCGCAATGAGAAGCGCATGCTTCAGGAGGCCGTCGACGCGCTGTTCGACAACGGCCGCCGCGGCCGCGTCATCACGGGTGCCAACAAGCGTCCGCTGAAGTCGCTCGCCGACATGCTCAAGGGCAAGCAGGGCCGGTTCCGTCAGAACCTGCTCGGCAAGCGCGTCGACTATTCGGGCCGCTCGGTGATCGTGGTCGGTCCCGAGCTGCGCCTGCATCAGTGCGGCTTGCCGAAGAAGATGGCGCTCGAGCTGTTCAAGCCGTTCATCTACTCGCGGCTTGACGCCAAGGGCCTGTCCACCACCGTGAAACAGGCGAAGAAGCTGGTCGAGAAGGAGCGGCCCGAGGTCTGGGACATCCTGGACGAGGTCATCCGCGAGCATCCCGTGCTGCTCAACCGCGCACCGACGCTGCATCGCCTCGGCATCCAGGCGTTCGAGCCGGTGCTGATCGAGGGCAAGGCGATCCAGCTCCACCCGCTGGTCTGCGCCGCGTTCAACGCCGACTTCGACGGCGACCAGATGGCCGTGCACGTTCCGCTGTCGCTGGAAGCGCAGCTGGAAGCGCGCGTCCTGATGATGTCGACCAACAACATCCTGCATCCGGCGAACGGCCAGCCGATCATCGTGCCGTCGCAGGACATCGTGCTCGGTCTCTACTACGTCTCCATCATGCGCGAAGGCCTGCCTGGCGAGGGCAAGATCTTCGGCGAGATGGCGGAGCTCGAGCACGCGCTGCACGCGAAGGTCATCCACCTCCACACCAAGATTAAGTACCGGTGGGAAGGCATCGACGATACCGGCAAGATCTCCAAGCGCTGGATCGAGACCACCGCTGGCCGCGTCATGCTGGGCAATTTGCTGCCGAAGAATCCGCGTGTTCCCTACGAGATCATCAACAAGCTGATGACCAAGCGCGAGATCTCCGGCGTCATCGACCAGGTCTACCGCCACTGTGGTCAGAAGGAGACGGTGATCTTCTGCGACCGCATCATGGCGCTCGGCTTCTACAACGCGTTCAAGGCCGGCATCTCGTTCGGCAAGGACGACATGGTCGTGCCGCACTCCAAGTGGAAGATCGTCGACACCACACGTACGCTGGCGAAGGATTTCGAGCAGCAGTACAACGACGGTCTGATCACCCATGGCGAGAAGTACAACAAGGTCGTCGACGCCTGGTCGAAGGCCACGGAAGAAATCGCCAAGGCGATGATGAAGGAGATCTCCTCGACCAAGAAGACGGCGAGCGGGGCGGATGCCGACATCAACTCGATCTACATGATGGCTCACTCCGGTGCCCGCGGTTCGCCGGCCCAGATGCGCCAGCTCGCCGGCATGCGCGGCCTGATGGCCAAGCCGTCGGGCGAGATCATCGAGACGCCGATCATCTCGAACTTCAAGGAAGGCCTCTCGGTGCTCGAGTACTTCAACTCGACCCACGGCGCCCGCAAGGGCCTCGCGGACACCGCGTTGAAGACCGCGAACTCCGGCTACCTGACCCGTCGTCTCGTCGACGTCGCGCAGGACTGCATCATCACGCAGGACGATTGCGGCACCAAGCTCGGCATCAAAATGCGCGCCATCGTCGATGCCGGCACCGTGGTCGCTTCGCTCGGCTCGCGCATCCTCGGACGCACGGCCTGCGAAGACGTGCGTGACAGCACGGGCAAGGTGATCTTCAAGCGCGGTACGCTGATGGAAGAGAGCCATCTGGATGCCATCCATCAAGGCGGCGTCCAGGAGGTGAAGATCCGCTCGGCGCTGACCTGCGAGCTCGTCAACGGCATCTGCGGCAAGTGCTACGGCCGCGATCTCGCTCGCGGCACGCCGGTCAACCACGGTGAAGCGGTCGGCGTCATCGCGGCGCAGTCGATCGGCGAGCCTGGCACCCAGCTCACCATGCGCACCTTCCACATCGGCGGTGCGGCGCAGCTGAACGAGCAATCTTTCGTCGAATCCAACTTCGACGGCAAGATCGTGATCCGGAACAAGGCCATCGCCCGCAACAGCGACGGCCACCTGGTCGCGATGGTTCGCAACATGGTGATCGCGATCGTCGATGCCGACGGCACCGAGCGTGCGACGCACCGTATTCAGTACGGTTCGCGCCTGCACGTCGACGAGGGCGACATGGTCAAGCGCGGCCAGCGTATCGTCGAATGGGATCCCTATACCCGTCCGCTCCTCACCGAGGTCGAAGGCACCATCGGCTTCGAGGATCTGGTCGAGGGACAGTCGATCTCGGAAACGCTCGACGAGGCCACCGGTATTGCCAAGCGTGTGGTCATCGACTGGCGCTCGATGCGCGGCGGCGGGGACCTGCGTCCCGCCATCGTGGTCAAGGGCAAGGACGGCAAGGTGCTCAAGCTCGCCCGTGGCGGCGATGCTCGCTACATGCTGTCGGTCGATGCCATTCTGTCGGTCGATGTCGGCGCCAAGGTTCAGGCGGGTGACATTCTCGCCCGTGTCTCGACCGAAAGCGCCAAGACGCGCGACATCACCGGCGGTCTGCCGCGGGTGGCGGAACTGTTCGAGGCTCGGCGTCCGAAGGATGCGGCGATCATCGCCGAAATCGCGGGCACCATCCGGTTTGGGCGCGACTACAAGAACAAGCGTCGCATCTCGATCGAGCCGATGGACAAAACCGACGAGGCGCGCGAGTACCTGATCCCGAAGGGCAAGCACATCCACCTTCAGGACGGCGACGTCGTCGAAAAGGGCGACTTCATCGTGGAAGGGAACCCGGCGCCGCACGACATTCTGGCGGTCAAGGGCATCGAGGAACTCGCGGCCTATCTGGTCAACGAGATCCAGGAGGTCTACCGGCTCCAGGGCGTGCTCATCAACGACAAGCACATCGAGGTGATCGTCCGTCAGATGCTCCAGAAGGTGGAAGTCACCGACCAGGGCGACACGGACATGATCTCGGGCGAGCAGATCGACAAGATCGAGTTCGACCAGATCAACGCCAAGGCCAAGGAAGAGGGCAAGAAGATCGCCACGGGGACGCCGGTTCTGCTCGGCATCACCAAGGCGAGCCTTCAGACCCGCTCCTTCTTCTCGGCGGCCTCGTTCCAGGAGACCACCCGCGTCCTCACGGAAGCGGCGGTCAACGGCAAGGTCGATCCGCTCGAAGGCCTCAAGGAGAACGTCATCGTCGGCCGGTTGATTCCGGCAGGCACCGGCGCCTCCATGGCGAAGATCCGCGAAGTCGCGGTGAAGCGCGACAAGATGATCCTCGACGAGCGCGAGAAGCAGGCGGCGGTCGTGCCGCCGGCGCCGGAAGTGGAGCCGATGGCGCTGCCACCTGCGGAATAATCGTTCATCCGTAGGAATACCGAGGACACTGAAAAGGCCGGCGCAAGCCGGCCTTTTTGCTGCTTTGTTTCCCTGTTGCGGTGCAGGATCAACCTTTGTTCATCTTTCCTTCAGGCGCAAAAGCGCTTGTGCTAGGAGAGCTTAGACCGGTGGTCCCGTGAAGGGGGCGGGCCGGAGACCACGGAATTCTCATGCTTGATCTCGCAATCGTAGGCGGCGGCCCCGGCGGGCTGATGAGCGCTTGGTATTTGAAGCGCAAGCTCGGCGACCTCTGCCGCGTCACCATCTACGAGGCATCCGACCGGCTCGGCGGCAAGATCGTCACGCGCAAATTCGATTCCGCGCCTGCGATGTACGAGGCCGGCGTTGCCGAGATCTACGACTACTCGATGACCGGGCCGGATCCGTTGCGCGAGTTGATCCAGCATTTCGGCTTGCAGACCATTCCGATGGATGCCGAGCAGGTCCAGTTCGGCGGCGAGCTCCTCAACGACGTCGCAGGCATGCGCCGCAAATACGGTGCCAAGACCGCAGCCGCAATCGAGGCGTTCCGTAAGCGCTGCGCCGAGGCGATGACGCCGCTCGAGTATTACGAGGGGGTCGGCGCGCACGACAACGAGAATCCCTGGGCCTACAAGACCGCCGAACAAGTGCTCGACGAGGAGGTCGAGGACGAGACCGCGAAGCGATTCTTCAAGGTGATGGCGCGCTCGGACCTCGCGACCGAGAGCCACAACACCAACGGGCTCAACGCGCTCAAGAACTACCTGATGGACGTCGACGGCTATATCGGCCTCTATTCCATCCAGAACGGTAACGAGCAGCTCATCGAGTGCCTCCAGTCCGAGGTCAATGCCGACATCCAGCTCAATCACCGCATCCTCACGGTCGGCAAGGCGCCGACCGGCCGCTATCAGCTCAAGATGATGAACGGCAAGGGGCCGGAGACGCGCGACTTCGACCTTGTGCTGGTCTGCTTGCCGCATTCCTGGCTCGGGACCGTCGGCTGGGAGGGCGAACAGCTCCGCAAGTCGATGGTCAAGCACGTCTCGTACTTCGACCGTCCCGCGCACTATTTGCGTGTCTCGATCCTGTTCGACACCCCGTTCTGGGGCGACAAGATCGCCGGCGCCTGGTTCATGTCGGAAGCCTTTGGCGGTTGCTGCGTCTATAACGAGGGCGCGCGCCACGACGTGGGCAAACACGGCGTGCTGAACTGGCTGATTCCGGGCTCCGACGCGCTGGCCTTTGCGAATCTCTCCGACCAGGAGCTGATCGATGCCGCGCTGAAATCGCTGCCGGCATCGCTCGGCGATGCACGCTCGCATTTCATGGAAGGCAAGATCCACCGCTGGCTGTCGTCGGTGAACGCGATTCCGGGCGGCTTGCCCGTGCGCGACGTCATGACCAATCACCGGCCGGAGCCGAAGGAACATCCCGGAATCGTGGTGGTCGGCGACTATCTGTTCGACTCGACGCTGAACGGCCTGCTCGATTCCTCGGACGCGGCGACCGACATCATCTTGACCGAGATGATGCGCCTGCGCCGCGAGCGTTCGCAGGACGACAAGCCGCTCTCGGACAAGATCGATCGCGACTATTTCGACAATTACCGCGGCCAGGGTCCCTACAGCGAAGCGTGGCAACACTTCACCGATCCCGACTATCTCACAAAACTGATCGGCATTGTCTGGGGCAAGGCCAAAGGCACGAAGCTCTTGATCGCGGGCTCGGCCAGCGGCGAGCTTGTCGGCGCGCTGCGCGATCGCGGCATCGATGCCTGGGGCATCGAGAACAACCGTACCATTCACGCCAGAACGCCGAAGGCGCTGAAGAAGTACAACAAGCTCGGTTCGATCACCGACATGCCGTTCAAGGACGGTGCGTTCGACTTCGTGTTCGAGACCAGCCTCTGCCATCTTTCCCCGAAGCAGGTGGTCCGTGCGATCAGGGAGCTGAACCGCGTGGTCAAGACCGGGCTGGTGTTCGGCTCGATCACCTCGGACATGGCGCCGGCACTGATCGACCGCTACGACCTTCTGCGCGGCGTCAAGAAGCTCGGCACCTGGTGGGAATGGTCCGAACTGTTCTTCGGCAACGGCTTCGACCTGTCGATGCACCGCAAGGACTGCACCGACGCGCTCTGGGAGGCGACGCTCGCCGCCAATAAGGGGCCGGGCCAGTGGTACGCCGACGCCGATTCCTTGCGCTATTCCTTTTTCGACAAGGTCGAGGACGAGGAAGACGACTAGCTGCCCGAAGCGGGGCCTTCGCCAATTGTTTTGCCGAATTCATCCTGATCGCATAGAATCGATGCAGTAGCGGTTTCCGCTATTTCCTTCTTTCTCTGCGGTCATGCCGGCCGTCAGCATCGGTTGGTTTCATGGCGTCCAAGCCCCTCCCGCCCCACAAACAAAAGCTCGCCGCGGAAGAGGCGGCCGAGCTAGACGACAAGCTCGTCCCGATCGCCAAGCCGGACCTCGAAGACGACGAGGACGATGAAGACGAGGAAGATGGCGGGCTGGAGCTCGATGACGACGATGAGGACGAGGACCTCGTCGTCTTTACCGCGCGCGAGGCCGCCGGCGCGCTCGCGACCATCCTGGGCTTCGTCAAACCCTTCCTGGTCAACTACAAGCAGATGCTGTCGTTCGTGGCGTTCGGCGTCTTCGTCGAGACGCTGTTCAACGTCATCATGCCGCTCAGCCTGAAGTACCTGATCGACGACGCGCTAGGCGAGGAGGATTTCCAGGCGCTGTACAAGATCCTCGGCGTGCTCGCGGTCGCGGGCATCTTCACCTCGATCGTCGCGGTCTGGTACGAGCGCTGGGATGCGAGGCTCGCGGCGTGCATCATCTCCGACGTCCGCAAACGGCTGTTCGAGCACGTCCAGGACCTGCCGGCGGCCTATTTCGGCCGCACCAAGCGCGGCGAGATCCTGTCGCGCTTCTCCGTCGACCTCGCGGCCTTCGAGGGTTCGGTCAAGACCTTCGCCAACAGTGCGGCGTTGCCGTTCCTGGAGTTGATCGCGGGCATCATCCTGATGGTGTTCCTGAACTGGCAGCTCGCGGCGGTTGCGCTGCTGGTGTTCCCGATCACGCTGATCGGTCCACGCATGCTCACGCCGAAGGCTGTTCAGGCGAATTACGAGCAGAAGCTCAATGAGTCCGCGCTGCTCGGCATGGTGCAGGAGAACGTGGCGGCGCAGGCCGTGATCAAGGCGTTCAGCCTGCAACGCCGGATGTTCGGCTTCTTCAAATTCCGCAACGACGAGACCCGAAACAGGATGGCCACGGCGGCGTTCCTGTCGACCATGGTGGAGCGGACGGTCACCATTTCGGTGCTGCTCTTGCATCTCGTCGTGCTCGCGATCGGCGCGTATCTGGCGACCAAGGGGCAGATCACCATCGGCACCTTCGTCACCTTCGAGAGCGCGTTCTGGGAGGTGTCCTACAACATCGCCCATGTGATGCACTTCATCCCGGTGTCGATCTCCGCGGCAGCCGCGATTCGTCACATGCAGGAGCTGCTCGACGAGCCCACGCGTAGCGCCGATCGTGCCGGCGCGCCCGATCTGCCCCGCATCACCAACGACATCACCTTCGACCACGTGACATTCCAGTACGAAGGCAGCCAGACGCCGGTGCTGGACAATCTCAGCCTCAAGCTCAATGTCGGCAAGCGCATTGCCATCGTCGGTCCCTCGGGCTCCGGCAAGAGCACGCTGCTGAACCTGATCCTGCGGCTCTATGTGCCGGACGAGGGGCGGGTCACCATCGACGGCGTCGACGTCCGCAAGGTGACGCTGGATTCGCTGCGCCGGAGCATGGCGGTGGTGTTCCAGGAGAACATGCTGTTCAACATGTCGATCCGGGAGAACATCCGGCTCGGCAAGGAGGGCGCGACCGACGAGGAGGTGGAGGAGGCGGCCAAGAAGGCCGAGATTCACCGCTACATCATGAGCCTGCCGCAGCGATACGATACGCCGGTGGGCGAGCGCGGCGATACGTTGTCGGGCGGCCAGCGCCAGCGCATCGCGATCGCGCGCGCGGTCATCCGTAATCCTTCCGTGCTGCTGCTGGACGAAGCCACGTCGGCGCTCGACCAGACCACGGAAGCCGCGATCAACCGCACGCTGCTGAAGGTCGCTAAAGGCCGCACCATGATCTGGTCGACCCACCGTCTGACCTCGGTGGTCGAGATGGACGAGATCATCGTGATTTCAGGGGGCAGGGCGATCGAGCGCGGCTCGCATGCCGAGCTGCTCGCCAGGAACGGCACCTATCGCAAGCTGTGGAACGACCAGATCCACCAACCGCATGGCGCGCCCGCTCACGTCGACGAGGACAGCGACGATGACGACGAGGATGAAGACGACCTCGACGAGGACGATGAGGAGGAGTGACCGAGGAAGTTCGGCTCCAGATCGAAGGCTCCTCCAAGCGGCCGCAACAGCCCCTGAACCGACCAGGCAATGAAGCGTGCCCAGCGCTGCGCCGTCCAATAGGGGCTGGTCGCAATGGAGACTGAGCGGAAGTCGAATGCCTTCGCCGTCGACCAATCGTCGCACGCCCGCTTGACCGGATCTGCGTAGAAGGTGGCGATCTTGCTTGCATCCATCCCGTCGGAGGCCAGCCACTGCGGGATGTAGAGGTTGCAGAGCCGCTCGACGTCGGTGAAGACCTTGTCGCACCCGGTGCCGGCGGCCGGGCAGGAGGTCGAGAAGGCATCGCCCACCAGCACGAGACCCGGCTGGCCCCTGGCATCGTTCACATAGAGATCGACCGGGCGGATTTTCAGCTCACCGGGAATGTCGAATGGTCCGGTGATGCGCTTGAGCCGTGGCAGTGCGGCGTTCAAAGTCTCGGCGGGCGCGCGGCGCAGCTCAAGCAGCCAGGGATCGTCGAAGCTGCGGTAGACGAACAGATTGGCGCGCATCCGCGTCCCGATCGGAAAAAGTGTGAGGTAGGGGATGCGATCGCTCGGCCGTTCCGAGAAATAGGTCAGCGCCGGGAAGGCGAACGAGGCCCGTCCCGCGGGCACCACGTCGAACCCGATCGAAATCGAATGGCCGGCACTGACGATCTTTCGGGCGATTCCCAGCTGGTGGCGCAGGCCGACGTTGAGGCCGTTGGCGAGCACGACCAGCCGGGCGGAGACCATCTCGTCGTTGGAGAGAGTGACCTTCTGCCGCTCCGCGCTTGTCTCGACCGAGACCGCCTTGGCGAAGATGCGCTCGACGCCGGCAGGAATTTCGTCGCGGACAGCGTTGACGAGGGAATCGTAGGGGATGTTGAACTGCCGGCTCGGCGCCTTGTCGAGAAGGCGGCCGAAGCGCGCGATCCAGTTCTCACCCACAAAGGTCGCGCGCCGCAGCACCGATTCGGCGATTCCCGTCTGCAGGAATCGTCCGATTTGCACGTGACCACTGAGTTTTTCGACTCGAAAGTCCGCAGAATAGCTCTCATGCGGATCGATCAGGGTGGTCGAAATGTCGTTATGGCCGAGCATCGCGGCGGCGATCGAGCCGGACAATCCCCCGCCGATGATGGCAATGTCGGTGTACCGCATGGCGCCAATCCCTGCCCAAGGCGGCACATTGGCGCTCCAACAGGAAAGAAAGCCTTAGCCAAAGGTTATAAAAGTATATTTAACCCGGGTATAAATTGGATTCGAGGTGGCGGAACGCGCTCTTCATTTCCATGTCGCGAAGGCGCAGCGAGCGGCCCAGGAAGCGATTTCGGCAGGTGTGGGAAGCGCTTCTGACTGACGTTTCGCCTTGACTTGACCGACTCCCACTTATAGAACCCCCTCACTTAACGACAGGCGGTGAGCATCGCCAACGTCGGAACGGGCCACCTGTTTGATCCCCTGGGATCGCCAAGACAGGCACCAACCTCGACGAATGCCGCTCAAACGCTGTCGATCATAGCTAGGCAATGCCAGTGCGATTTTAGGTCTCGTGAGCATGTTCTCTCGAGATCGAATTCGGATGCATGACCTCGGTGCGCGGGCCGCAGCTTCAAGCTGACCGGTTCAACTACTGCGGTCCTCTGTGGCGTCGAAGCGCTTTCCGCCCGTTGATGGGTGGTTGGCGCGATTTCGCTTTGTGCGGATTGTTCCGCGGAAGGCGGCCTCGTCGGGCGGGTAGCTCGAAAGAATTTGCGGACCCGGCGACGGGCCGCGGCAGAACACAAAGGGTAATGCCAGGATGCCGACGATCAACCAGCTGATCGCTCAACCGCGGGAAGTGCAGAAGTCGCGCAAGAAGGTGCCGGCGCTGCAGCAGTCGCCGCAGAAGCGCGGTGTTTGCACGCGCGTTTACACCACGACCCCGAAGAAGCCGAACTCGGCGCTTCGTAAGGTTGCCAAGGTGCGCCTGACCAACGGCTTCGAGGTGATCGGCTACATCCCCGGTGAGGGCCATAACCTCCAGGAGCACTCGGTGGTCATGATCCGCGGCGGTCGCGTCAAGGACTTGCCCGGCGTGCGCTACCACATCCTCCGCGGCGTTCTGGATACCCAGGGCGTCAAGAACCGTAAGCAGCGCCGTTCGAAGTACGGCGCCAAGCGTCCGAAGTAAGCGGGAACCAGGTCCATGTCTCGTCGCCATTCTGCCGAAAAGCGCGAAGTCCTTCCCGATCCGAAGTTCGGGAATATCATCGTCACGAAGTTCATGAATTCGGTGATGTACGCCGGAAAGAAGTCGGTTGCCGAAGGCATCGTCTACGGCGCGTTCGGCCTCATCGAAAGCAAGACCAAGCAGAACCCGCTCGGCGTGTTCGAGCAGGCGCTCGAGAACGTCATGCCGACGATCGAAGTGCGCTCCCGCCGCGTCGGTGGCGCGACCTATCAGGTTCCGGTCGAGGTTCGCTCGGTGCGTCGTCAGGCGCTGGGCATTCGCTGGCTGATCTCGGCTGCGCGCGATCGCAACGAGAAGACGATGACCGAGCGGCTCTCTGCGGAGCTCCTGGACGCGTCGAACAACCGGGGTAACGCCGTCAAGAAGCGCGAAGACGTGCACCGGATGGCGGAAGCCAACCGCGCCTTCTCGCACTATCGCTGGTAACGGCGACACACGGAATCTAAGGAACACTCCATGCCCCGCGTTCATGCCATAGAGAACTACCGTAACTTCGGTATCATGGCGCATATCGATGCCGGCAAGACCACGACCACCGAGCGCATCCTCTATTACACCGGCAAGAGCCACAAGATCGGCGAAGTGCACGAAGGTGCCGCGACGATGGACTGGATGGAGCAGGAGCAGGAGCGCGGCATTACGATTACGTCGGCCGCGACCACCGCGTTCTGGGAAGGCAAGCGTCTCAACATCATCGACACTCCCGGCCACGTCGACTTCACCATCGAAGTCGAGCGCAGCCTGCGCGTGCTCGACGGCGCCGTGTGCGTGCTCGACTCGAACCAGGGCGTCGAGCCCCAGACCGAGACGGTCTGGCGCCAGGGCGACAAGTACAAGGTTCCGCGCATCGTCTTCGCCAACAAGATGGATAAGACCGGCGCTGACTTCTACAAGTGCATGCAGGACATCGTCGACCGCCTCGGCGCGAAGCCGATCGCGATCCAGCTTCCGATCGGCTCCGAGAACAATTTCAAGGGCCTGGTCGATCTCGTTCGCATGAAGGGCGTGGTCTGGGAAGAAGAGAAGCTCGACGCCAAGTTCGTCGACATCGATATTCCCGAGGACATGGTCGAGAAGGCGAAGGAATATCGCGAGAAGCTGTTGGAAGCCGCCGTCGAGCTCGACGACGAAGTTCTCGCCGCTTACCTCGACGGCAAGGAGCCCGATGAGGCGACGCTGAAGCGCTTGATCCGCAAGGCCGTGCTGACTGGCGCGTTCTTCCCGGTATTGTGCGGCTCGGCGTTCAAGAACAAGGGCGTGCAGCCTTTGCTCGACGCGGTCGTGGATTATCTGCCGTCGCCGGTTGACGTGCCCGCCATCAAGGGCGTCGACGAAGACGGCAACGAGGTCGTTCGCCTGCCGGACGACAAGGAGCCGCTGGCTCTGTTGGCCTTCAAGATCATGGACGACCCGTTCGTCGGCACCATCACCTTCTGCCGCATCTATTCCGGCACGCTGCTGTCGGGCACCGGCGTCATCAATTCGACGCGCGACCGCAAGGAGCGCATCGGCCGCATGTTGCTGATGCATGCGAACAACCGCGAAGACATCAAGGAAGCCTATGCCGGCGACATCGTCGCACTGGCTGGCCTGAAGGAGGCGCGCACCGGTGACACGCTGTGCGATCCCGACAAGGCGGTGATCCTCGAAAAGATGGAATTCCCCGAGCCGGTCATCGAGATCGCGATCGAACCAAAGTCCAAGGCCGACCAGGAAAAGCTCGGCGTGGCGCTGGCGAAGCTCGCCGCGGAGGATCCGTCCTTCCGCGTATCGACCGACCAGGAGTCCGGCCAGACCATCCTCAAGGGAATGGGCGAACTCCATCTCGACATTAAGGTCGACATTCTCCGCCGCACCTACAAGGTGGATGCCAACATCGGCGCGCCGCAGGTGGCGTTCCGTGAGCGCGTCACCAAGAGGGCCGAGGTCAAGTACACTCACAAGAAGCAGACCGGCGGTACCGGTCAGTTCGCGGAAGTGTCGATCGTGGTCGAGCCGAACGAGCCCGGCAAGGGTTACGAGTTCGAGTCCAAGATCGTCGGCGGTGCGGTTCCGAAGGAATACATCCCCGGCGTCGAAAAGGGCCTCAACAGCGTGATGGGCTCTGGTGTCGTCGCGGGCTTCCCCGTGGTCGACGTCAAGGTTCAGCTCGTCGACGGAAAATATCACGACGTCGACTCGTCGGCGCTCGCCTTCGAAATCGCTTCGCGTGCTGCATTCCGCGAAGCCTTGCAGAAGGGCAAGTCTGTCCTGCTCGAGCCGATCATGAAGGTCGAAGTGGTGACCCCGGAAGATTACACCGGTTCGGTCATCGGCGACCTGAATTCCCGGCGCGGTCAGATCCAGGGTCAGGACATGCGCGGCAACGCCAACGTCATCAACGCGATGGTGCCGCTCATGAACATGTTCGGTTACGTGAATAACCTGCGCTCGATGAGCCAGGGTCGCGCGACCTTCACCATGCAGTTCGACCACTACGCAGAAGCGCCGGCCAACGTGTCGGCAGAAGTCCAGAAGAAGTTTGCCTGATTGTCGTCGGTCTCGAACTGACGATTGAACGGAGAGTCAAATGGCCAAAGCAAAGTTTGAACGTAACAAGCCGCACTGCAACATCGGCACCATCGGTCACGTCGACCATGGCAAGACGTCGCTGACCGCGGCGATCACCAAGGTCCTCGCCGAAGCCGGCGGCGCGACGTTCACGGCGTACGACCAGATCGACAAGGCGCCGGAAGAGAAGGCGCGCGGTATCACGATCTCGACGGCGCACGTCGAATACGAGACCAAGAACCGCCACTACGCGCACGTCGACTGCCCCGGCCACGCCGACTACGTGAAGAACATGATCACCGGCGCTGCCCAGATGGACGGTGCGATCCTGGTCGTGTCGGCCGCCGACGGTCCGATGCCGCAGACCCGCGAGCACATCCTGCTCGCCCGTCAGGTCGGTGTTCCCGCGCTCGTCGTGTTCCTCAACAAGTGCGACATGGTCGACGATCCGGAACTGCTCGAGCTCGTCGAGCTCGAGGTCCGCGAGCTGCTCTCGAAGTACGAATTCCCGGGCGACACCATCCCGATCATCAAGGGCTCGGCGCTCGCCGCTCTCGAGGATTCCGACAAGACTCTCGGCCATGAGGCCATCCTCGAGCTGATGAAGCAGGTCGACGCTTACATTCCGCAGCCGGAGCGTCCGGTCGACCTTCCGTTCCTGATGCCGGTTGAAGACGTGTTCTCGATCTCGGGCCGCGGCACCGTCGTGACCGGCCGTGTCGAGCGCGGTATCGTCAAGGTCGGCGAGGAAATCGAGATCGTCGGTCTGCGCGCCACGCAGAAGACCACGGTCACCGGCGTCGAAATGTTCCGCAAGCTGCTCGATCAGGGCCAGGCCGGCGACAACATCGGTGCGCTGCTTCGCGGTACCAAGCGCGAGGACGTCGAGCGCGGCCAGGTGCTTTGCAAGCCGGGTTCGGTCAAGCCGCACACCAAGTTCAAGGCTGAGGCTTACATCCTCACCAAGGAAGAGGGCGGCCGCCACACCCCGTTCTTCACCAACTACCGTCCGCAGTTCTACTTCCGCACCACCGACGTGACCGGTGTCGTGCATCTGCCGGAAGGCACCGAGATGGTGATGCCGGGCGACAACATCGCGATGGAAGTGCACCTGATCGTGCCGATCGCGATGGAAGAGAAGCTCCGCTTCGCGATCCGCGAAGGTGGCCGTACCGTCGGCGCCGGCGTCGTCGCCTCGATCATCGAGTAATTACGAGAATAGGGATCGGCGAATAGCGAATGTGACATTCGCTATTCGCTATTCGCCACCCCACTGAAGAAAGACCACGGCAATGAACGGCCAAAACATTCGTATCCGTCTCAAGGCGTTCGACCATCGTATCCTCGATACGTCGACCCGCGAGATCGTGAACACGGCGAAGCGCACCGGCGCGCAGGTCCGCGGACCCATTCCGCTGCCCACCCGCATCGAGAAGTTCACCGTCAACCGTTCGCCGCACGTCGACAAGAAGAGCCGCGAGCAGTTCGAGATGCGCACTCACAAGCGCCTGCTCGACATCGTCGATCCGACCCCGCAGACCGTCGATGCTTTGATGAAGCTCGACTTGGCCGCCGGTGTCGACGTCGAGATCAAGCTCTAAGATTTTTGGATCACGTTCGCCACTAGCGGACAGAAAGAACAGGAAGCACGCCGATGCGCTCCGGAGTGATCGCACAAAAGGTCGGGATGACGCGGGTCTTTACAGAGGCCGGCGAACATATCCCCGTGACCGTGCTGAAGCTCGGCAATTGCCAGGTCGTAGGCCACCGCACCGAAGAGAAAAACGGTTATGTCGCGCTCCAGCTTGGTTCTGGCAGCCGCAAGACCGTGTACATGCCCAAGGCGGAGCGCGGACAGTTCGCGGTCGCCAAGGTCGAGCCGAAGCGGCAGGTCGAGGAATTCCGCGTCTCCGCGGATCAGATGATCCCCGTCGGTGCCGAGATCCTGGCCGACCACTTTGTCGTCGGTCAGTTCGTCGACGTCACCGGTACTTCGGTCGGTAAGGGTTTTGCCGGCGGCATGAAGCGCTGGAACTTCGGCGGTCTGCGCGCCACTCACGGCGTCTCGGTCTCGCACCGTTCGATCGGTTCGACCGGTGGCCGTCAGGACCCGGGCAAAACCTGGAAGAACAAGAAGATGCCCGGTCACATGGGCGTCGACCGCATCACCACGCTCAACCTTCGGGTCGTTCAGCTCGATGTCGAGCGCGGACTTATCCTCGTCGAAGGCGCCGTTCCCGGTTCCAAGGGCGGCTGGATCCGCGTGCGCGACGCCGTCAAGAAGCCGCTGCCAAAGGAAGCTCCGAAGCCCGGCAAGTTCAAGGTTGCTGGCGAAGCGGACGCTGCTCCGGCTGCGCAGGAGGCGTGAGATGGAATTGAAGGTCACCACCCTCGAAGGTAAGGAAGCCGGCTCGGTCCAGCTTTCCGACACCATTTTCGGCCTCGAGCCGCGCCAGGACATCATTGCACGTTGCGTGCAGTGGCAGCTCAACAAGCGCCAGGCCGGTACGCACAAGGCCAAGGGCCGCGCCGAGATCTGGCGCACCGGCAAGAAGATGTACAAGCAGAAGGGCACCGGTGGTGCTCGTCACGGTTCGGCTCGCGTGCCGCAGTTCCGCGGCGGTGGCCGTGCCTTCGGTCCGGTGGTGCGTTCGCACGCCACCGACCTGCCGAAGAAGGTCCGTGCGCTCGCTCTCAAGCATGCGCTCTCGGCCAAGGCCAAGGACGGCGATCTCATCGTGATCGACAAGGCTGCGCTGGAAGCTGCCAAGACCAAGGCGCTACTCGGTCATTTCTCCGGTCTGGGGTTGACCAACGCGCTGATCATCGACGGCGCCGAGCTCAACAACGGCTTCGCCGCTGCGGCCCGCAACATCCCGAACATGGACGTGCTGCCGATCCAGGGCATCAACGTCTATGACATCCTGCGCCGTCGGAAGCTTGTTCTGACCAAGGCCGCCATCGATGCGCTGGAGGCGCGCTTCAAATGACGAAGAACATCGAGCCTCGCCACTACGACGTGATCCTGTCGCCGGTCGTGACCGAAAAGGCCACGATCGCCTCGGAGCACAACAAGGTGCTGTTCAAGGTGGCCGCGAAGGCGACCAAGCCGCAGATCAAGGAAGCGATCGAGAAGTTATTCGACGTCAAGGTCAAGAGCGTCAACACGCTGGTCCGCAAGGGCAAGACCAAGATCTTCCGCGGCAATCTCGGCTCGCAGTCGAACTCCAAGCGCGCGATCGTGACTCTCGAAGAGGGTCACCGGATCGACGTGACCACCGGTCTGTAAGGTCGTACGACGATGGCACTGAAGACATTCAATCCCACGACGCCGGGCCAGCGCCAGCTGGTCATGGTCGATCGTTCGGCCCTCTACAAGGGCAAGCCGGTCAAGGCGCTCACCGAAGGCAAGCACTCCTCTGGCGGCCGCAACAACACCGGTCGCATCACCGTGCGCTTCCGCGGCGGCGGTCATAAGCGGACGTTGCGTACCGTCGATTTCAAGCGCGACAAGGTCGATGCGCCCGCGACCGTCGAGCGGCTGGAATACGATCCGAACCGCACCGCGTTCATTGCGCTGGTCAAATACGAAGACGGCACCCAGGCCTATATCCTGGCGCCGCAGCGCCTGGCCGTCGGTGATTCCGTCGTTGCCGGCAACTATGTCGACGTGAAGCCGGGCAATGTCATGCCGCTCGGCAACATGCCGGTCGGCACGATCATCCACAACATCGAGGTCAAGATCGGGAAGGGCGGCCAGCTCGCCCGTTCCGCGGGCACCTACGCCCAGCTCGTCGGTCGCGACCAGGACTACGTGATCGTCCGCCTGAACTCGGGCGAACAGCGCCTGGTGCACGGCCGTTGCCGCGCCACGATTGGCGCGGTGTCGAACCCGGATCACATGAACACGTCGATCGGCAAGGCCGGCCGCAACCGTTGGCTGGGCCGCAAGCCGCATAACCGCGGCGTCTCGATGAACCCGATCGACCATCCGCACGGCGGTGGTGAAGGTCGTACCTCGGGCGGTCGCCACCCGGTTACTCCGTGGGGCAAGCCGACCAAGGGCAAGAAGACCCGCTCCAACAAGTCGACTAACAAATTCATTCTCCTAAGCCGCCACAAGCGGAAGAAGTAAGGAACGCCGGACATGGTTCGTTCAGTCTGGAAAGGCCCGTTCGTCGAGGGTTCTCTGCTCAAGAAGGCAGATGCCGCGCGCTCGTCCGGCCGTCACGACGTCATCAAGATCTGGAGCCGTCGCTCGACGATCCTGCCGCAGTTCGTCGGTCTGACCTTCGGCGTCTACAACGGTCAGAAGCACGTGCCGGTGGCCGTCAACGAGGAAATGGTCGGTCACAAGTTCGGCGAGTTCTCTCCGACCCGGACCTTCCATGGCCACTCCGGGGACAAGAAAGCCAAGAAGGCTTGAGGATTAAACGATGAGCAAACCTAAGCGCGAACGGAGCCTCGCCGAGAACGAGGCCAAGGCGGTCGCCCGGATGCTGCGGGTGAGCCCGCAGAAGCTCAACCTGGTCGCCCAGCTCATTCGCGGCCGGAAGGCGGCTGCTGCGCTCGCCGACCTGCAGTTTTCGCGCAAGCGGATCGCGGTTGACGTGAAGAAGTGCCTGGAATCGGCTATTGCCAACGCCGAGAACAACCACGACCTCGACGTCGACGATCTCGTCGTGGCGCAGGCCTTCGTCGGCAACGGCCTCGTGATGAAGCGCTTTGCCGCCCGTGGCCGTGGCCGTTCGGGCCGTGTCTACAAACCATTTTCACAGCTGACGATCATCGTTCGTCAGGTCGAAGCCGCAGCAGCGGCTTAAGGGACGCAGGAGAACACGATGGGTCAAAAGATCAATCCGATCGGTCTGCGTCTCGGCATCAACCGGACCTGGGATTCCCGCTGGTACGCGGGCAAGCAGGAATACGGCAAGCTGCTGCACGAGGACGTCAAGATCCGCGAGATCCTGCACAAGGAGCTCAAGCAGGCGGCCGTCGCCCGCATCGTGATCGAGCGCCCGCACAAGAAGTGCCGCGTCACCATTCACTCGGCTCGTCCGGGCGTGGTGATCGGCAAGAAGGGTGCCGACATCGACAAGCTGCGCAAGAAGGTCGCGGACATCACCGCGTCCGACGTCGTCATCAACATCGTCGAGATCCGCAAGCCGGAGCTCGATGCGACGCTGGTGGCCGAGTCGATTGCGCAGCAGTTGGAGCGCCGGGTGGCGTTCCGCCGCGCCATGAAGCGCGCCGTGCAGTCGGCGATGCGTCTCGGCGCGGAAGGCATCCGCATCAACTGCTCGGGACGTCTGGGTGGTGCGGAAATCGCGCGCATGGAGTGGTACCGCGAAGGTCGCGTGCCGCTGCACACGCTGCGCGCAGACATCGACTACGGCGTTGCGACCGCGTTCACGACCTTCGGCACCTGCGGTGTCAAGGTCTGGATCTTCAAGGGCGAGATCCTCGAGCACGATCCGATGGCCCAGGACAAGAGAATGGCCGAAGGCGAGACTGGTGGCGGCGGCGATCGCGGCGGCCGGCAGCGCCGTGACAACGCTGCAGCCTGACGCCAGCACAGAGAATTTGAGGGCTTGAAGCCATGATGCAACCTAAGAAAACGAAGTTCCGGAAGGCGCATAAGGGCCGTATCCACGGCGTTGCGTCTTCGGGCGCGACGTTGGCGTTCGGCCAGTTCGGTCTGAAGGCAACCGAGCCTGAGCGCGTCACCGCGCGCCAGATCGAAGCCGCTCGCCGCGCGCTGACCCGCCACATGAAGCGCGCCGGCCGCGTCTGGATCCGCATATTCCCCGACGTTCCCGTGTCGAAGAAGCCTGCCGAAGTCCGCATGGGCTCCGGCAAGGGTGCGCCGGAATTGTGGGTCGCGCGCGTCAAGCCGGGCCGGGTGCTGTTCGAGATCGACGGCGTCAACACCCAGACGGCGCGTGAAGCGCTGACCCTGGCGGCAGCCAAGCTGCCGATCAAGACGCGCTTCGTCGAGCGCATTGCGGAGTAATGGCCATGGCCCAGATGAAGATCGAAGACATCCGCGCGTTGAGCCCCGATCAGCAGGATGACGCCATCCTGAACCTGAAGAAGGAGCGCTTCAACCTGCGCTTCCAGCGCGCCACCGGGCAGCTCGAGAACACCTCGCGCCTGCGCGAGGCCCGCCGTGACATCGCCCGGATCAAGACCGTCGCCGCGCAGACGCGCGCGAAGAAGAAGTAAGAGGCTTACGAAGATGCCGAAACGTACTTTGCAGGGCGTGGTCGTCAGCGACAAGCAAGCCAAGACCATCGTGGTGCGCGTCGATCGCCGCTTTACGCACCCGATCTACAAGAAGACGATCCGCCGTTCGAAGAACTACCACGCGCACGACGAGAGCAACGAGTTCAAGCCGGGCGACATGGTGTGGATCGAGGAATCGAAGCCGATTTCGAAGTTGAAGCGCTGGGTCGTGATCCGGGGCGAACACAAGAAAAGCGCCTGATCTGTTGGCTTTAGCCGACTGACTTCAGGTAAATGTTGAGCGCCGGCTGGGCTGGCGCAAAAAGAAGAGGACGAGGTGCATCAATGATTCAGATGCAGACCAACCTCGACGTGGCCGATAATTCTGGCGCACGCCGTGTCATGTGTATCAAGGTGCTCGGGGGCTCCAAGCGCCGCTACGCCACGATCGGCGACATCATCGTTGTCTCGATCAAGGAAGCGATTCCGCGTGGCAAGGTGAAGAAGGGCGACGTGATGAAGGCCGTCGTGGTGCGCGTCCGCAAGGACATCCGCCGCGCCGACGGTTCGGTCATCCGCTTCGACCGCAACGCCGCCGTTCTGATCAACAATCAGTCCGAGCCGGTCGGTACCCGTATCTTCGGGCCCGTGCCGCGCGAGCTGCGCGCCAAGAACCACATGAAGATCATCTCGCTCGCGCCGGAGGTGCTGTGATGGCTGCGAAGATCCGCAAGGGCGACAAGGTCGTCGTGCTGACCGGCCGCGACAAGGGCCGCACCGGCGAGGTGTTCGAAGTGCGTCCCGACGCCGGTACGGCGCTGGTGCGCGGCATCAACATGGTCAAGCGTCACCAGAAGCAGACGCAGGCCCAGGAGGGCGGCATCATCTCGAAAGAGTCGCCGATCCAACTGTCCAACATCGCGTATGTCGGCAAGGACGGGAAGCCGACCCGCGTCGGATTCAAGATTCTGGCGGACGGCAAGAAGGTCCGCATCGCCAAGAGCTCGGGAGCTGAGATCGATGGCTGAGGCCGCTTACACACCGCGCTTGCGCGCGGAATACGACGCGAAGATCCGGACGGAAATGACCGAGAAGTTCGGTTATGAGAACGTCATGCAGGTTCCGCGCCTGGACAAGGTCGTGCTGAACATGGGCGTTGGCGATTCCGTCAACGACCGCAAGAAGGCCGAGAACGCTGCTGCGGAATTGACCCAGATCGCCGGCCAGAAGGCGATCGTGACCTATTCGCGGATCGCGATCGCGACCTTCAAGTTGCGTGAGAACCAGCCGATCGGCTGCAAGGTCACGCTGCGCAAGGCCCGCATGTACGAGTTCATCGATCGCCTGGTGACGGTCGCGCTGCCGCGCGTCCGCGACTTCCGCGGCTTGAACCCGAAGAGCTTCGACGGCCGCGGCAACTACTCGCTCGGCCTCAAGGAACACATCATTTTCCCCGAGATCGACTTCGACAAGGTCACGGAATCCCGCGGTATGGACATCACCGTCTGCACCACAGCCAAGACCGACGACGAGGCGAGGGCCTTGTTGACCGCTTTCAATTTCCCGTTCCGGCAGTGAGACGCTGACCTAAAGCCTCTCAAACGCGGATACCCAGGAGCCAAGCATGGCAAAGAAGAGTTCAATCGAGAAGAACAACCGGCGCAAGCGGATGACGAAGAACGCCGCTCCGAAGCGCGAGCGGTTGAAGGCGATCATCGCCGACAAGACGCTGCCGATGGAGGAGCGGTTTGCTGCGACCCTGAAGCTGGCCGAAATGCCGCGCAACTCGTCGGCGACCCGTATCCGTCTGCGTTGCGAGCTGTCGGGCCGTTCGCGCTCGAACTATCGCTTGACCAAACTGTCCCGCATCGCAATGCGGGACCTTGGCTCCAGGGGCATGGTCCCGGGCCTCGTGAAGTCCAGCTGGTAAGGAGGGTCGTTTAGATGTCTACGCACGATCCAATCAGCGATCTGATCACCCGCATCCGCAACGCGCAGATGCGCTCCAAGAACAAGGTCTCCACGCCTGGCTCGAAGATGCGCGAGAACGTGCTCGAGGTGCTGAAGAGCGAAGGTTACATCCGCGGTTACGCCACGCTCGAGCACTCCTCGGGCCGCAGCGAGATCGAGATCGAGCTGAAGTATTTCGACGGCGAGCCCGTTATCCGCGAGATCGAGCGTGTCTCCAAGCCCGGGCGTCGCGTTTACGCCTCGGTGAAGAACCTGCCGCGGGTCAATAACGGACTCGGCATTTCGGTGTTGTCGACCCCGAAGGGAATCATGGCTGACCACAGTGCGCGTGAAGCGAACGTGGGCGGCGAAGTTCTCTTCACGGTGTTCTGAGAAGGATTTTTGATCCATGTCACGTGTTGGCAAAAGGCCGGTAGCGGTGCCGTCGGGTGTGACCGCGACCGTCGACGGGCAGACCGTCAAGATGAAGGGGCCGAAGGGCCAGCTTCAGTTCGTCGTCCATAGCGACGTCGAGGTGAAGCTCGACAACGGCCAGGTCAAGGTGAACCCGCGGGTCGAGACCAACCGCGCACGGGCCCTGTACGGGACCGCTCGCGCCCAGGTCGCGAATCTGGTCGAAGGCGTCACCAAGGGTTTCGAGAAGAAGCTCGAAATCACCGGCGTCGGTTACCGCGCCGCGCTGCAGGGCAAGAACCTGCAGCTCGCGCTCGGCTACAGCCACGATGTGGTCTACGCGATCCCGGAAGGGATCACGATCACCGTGCCGAAGCCGACCGAGATCACGGTGACCGGCAGCGACATTCAGCGCGTCGGCCAGGTCGCCGCCGAGATTCGCTCCTATCGTCCGCCGGAGCCCTACAAGGGCAAGGGCGTGAAGTATGTTGGCGAATTCATCTTCCGCAAGGAAGGCAAGAAGAAGTAACGGAGCCGGTCATGTCGAAAGCCAAGGTTACGAATGCCCGGCGCAAGCGCAGTGTACGACTGAAGCTGCGCCGCTCGGGTGGCGGCCGTCCGCGCCTGTCGGTGTTCCGCTCGTCCAAGCACATCTACGCCCAGGTCATCGACGACCTGAAGGGCGAGACGCTGGCCTCTGCCTCGTCGCTCGAGAAGTCGATGCGCGACGGCGGCAAGACCGGCGCCGATATCGATGCGGCGAAGGCGGTCGGCAAGCTGCTGGCCGAGCGCGCCGCCGAGAAGGGTGTCAAGGAAGTCGTGTTCGATCGCGGCAGCTATCTCTATCACGGGCGCGTCAAGGCTCTTGCCGACGCGGCGCGTGAGAGCGGGCTGAGCTTCTAACAGAATTTGAGGATTGAGGCGTAAGCCTCTGAAGGACTGGAAAAACCATGGCAGAACGCGAACAACGTGGTGGACGCGATCAACGCGGCGGCGGACGTGAACGCAGGGAAGAGCGCGACAGCGAGTTCGTCGACAAGCTCGTCCACATCAATCGCGTCGCCAAGGTCGTCAAAGGCGGCAAGCGCTTCGGTTTCGCAGCGCTGGTCGTGATCGGCGACCAGAAGGGCCGCGCCGGCTTCGGTCATGGCAAGGCGCGCGAAGTGCCCGAGGCGATCCGCAAGGCAACCGAATCCGCCAAGCGCAACCTGACCCGCGTGTCGCTGCGCGAGGGCCGCACGCTGCATCACGACATCGCTGGCCGTCATGGCGCGGGCCGTGTTTACCTGCGCGCAGCTCCGGCCGGTACCGGCATCATCGCCGGCGGTCCGATGCGCGCCGTGTTCGAGACGCTCGGCGTCCAGGACGTGGTTGCGAAGTCGATCGGCTCGTCGAACCCGTACAACATGGTTCGCGCAACCTTCGATGCGCTGAAGCATCAGGATTCGCCGCGCTCGGTCGCTGCCCGCCGCAACATCAAGGTGTCCACCCTCCAGTCCCGCCGTATCGGTGGTGACGCCGAGGCGGTTGCCGAATAACGGAAGCTTTTCGGAGTAGACACCCATGGCCAAGAGTACCGTTACGACCGCAAAGACGATCAAGATCGAGCAGACCGGCAGCGCGATCCGCCGCCATCACTCGCAGCGTTCGACGCTGATCGGGCTCAAGCTCAATAAGATCGGCCGCACCAGCGAACTGCCGGACACCCCGGCGGTCCGCGGCATGATTTTGAAAGTTCACCATCTCGTTCGCATCGTCGACGAGAAGTAAGCAAAGGCGCACGATCCCGAAGCGGGACCCGTTTTCGGTGAAGGTCATGCGCAAGAAACAAGGAGCAGGGCGATGAAGCTCAGCGATATCGCCGACAATGCCGGCTCGCGCAAGAAGCGTATGCGCGTCGGCCGCGGCATTGGTTCGGGCAAGGGCAAGCAGGCCGGCCGCGGTGGCAAGGGCCAGACCGCGCGTTCGGGCGTGCGCATCAAGGGTTTCGAAGGCGGCCAGATGCCCTTGCATCGCCGTCTGCCCAAGCGTGGCTTCAACAACATCTTCCGCGTGGAGTTCGCCGAGATCAATCTCGACCGGCTCCAGGACGCGGTCGATGCCAAAAAGATCGACGCCGGCAGCGTCGTGAACGTCGAATCCCTGGTCAAGGCCGGCGTGCTGCGCCGCGCCAAGGGTGGCCTGCGGCTGCTCGGCCGCGGCGAGTTCAAGGCCAAGCTCAACATCGAAGTGCACGGCGCCTCGAAGACCGCGATCGCGGCAGTCGAGAAGGCCGGCGGCTCGGTGAAGATCCTCGCGCCTGCCAAGGAAGAAGGCGAGGCGGCGTAACAACTGCGTCATCGGCCCGCGGCTCGCGGGCCTTTACGCATGCGGGACGATGGACTTATCGAAGCCGTAGCCCCAGATAATGTCCGGTGTCCGGTATAATGTAGCCCGGCCGCGGGCATGACGGCGCAACAAGCGGCGGGAGAAAGTCCAAGATGGCCTCTGCAGCGGAACAACTGGCAGCCAATCTCAATTTCGGTGCGTTTGCCAAGGCCGACGAACTGAAGAAGCGCATCTGGTTCACCCTGGGCGCACTGCTCGTCTATCGGCTCGGGACCTACATCCCGTTGCCCGGCATCGATCCCAACATCTGGGAGCAGGTGTTCCGCTCCCAGGCGGGCGGCATCCTCGGCATGTTCAACATGTTCGCCGGCGGCGGCATTCACCGCATGGCGATCTTTGCGCTGAACATCATGCCGTACATCTCGGCCTCCATTATCATCCAGCTCCTGACCACCGTCTCGCCGCAGCTCGAGGCGCTGAAGAAGGAAGGCGAGTCCGGCCGCAAGCTGCTGAACCAGTACACCCGCTATCTCACGGTGATCCTGGCCGCGTTCCAGTCCTACGGCATCGCGGTGGGGCTCGAAGGCGCCGGCAACGTCGTCAGCGACCCCGGCATGTTCTTCCGCCTGTCCACGGCGATCACGCTGACCGGCGGCACCATGTTCCTGATGTGGCTGGGCGAGCAGATCACCTCGCGCGGCATCGGCAACGGCATTTCCCTGATCATTCTCTCCGGCATCGTCGCCGAGCTGCCCGCGGCGCTCGCCAATATGCTCGAGCTCGGCCGTCAGGGTGCGATGTCGACCGGCCTGATTCTGGTCGTCATCGTCATGGCGGTGGCCGTGATCGCCTTCATCGTGTTCGTGGAGCGCGCCCAGCGCCGGCTCTTGATTCAGTATCCGAAGCGCCAGGTCGGCAACAAGATGTTCGAGGGGCAGTCCTCGCATCTGCCGCTCAAGCTCAACACCTCGGGCGTGATCCCGCCGATCTTTGCGTCCTCGCTGCTGCTCCTGCCGACCACGGTTGCGAACTTCAACGCGGGCAGCGGGCCGGAATGGTTCCAGTGGATCAACACCCAGCTCGGTCACGGCCGTCCGCTGTTCCTGATCATGTATCTGGCGCTGATCGTGTTCTTCGCCTTCTTCTACACCGCGATCGTGTTCAATCCGACCGAGACCGCGGACAATCTGAAGAAGCACGGCGGCTTCATTCCGGGCATCCGTCCCGGCGAGCGCACCGCGGAATATATCGACTACGTGCTGTCGCGGATCACCGTGCTCGGCGCGGTCTATCTGGCGATCGTCTGCTTGATTCCGGAAATCCTGATCTCCTACGCGTCGGTGCCGTTCTACTTTGGCGGCACGTCGCTGCTGATCGTCGTCAGTGTCACCATGGACACGGTGGCGCAGGTGCAGGGCTATCTCCTGGCGCATCAGTACGAAGGCCTGATCCGGAAGTCGAAGCTGCGCGGCCGCCGCCGTTAAGCGCGGCGTCCTCTCAGGCGGCGCAATTGCGCCGCCGATTCGCCGCGCGAGTAACGCGCGGCGCCTGCGGGAGCGGCCAGCCAGCCATCCGGTGGCATCGGCAGAGCCACTCGCACTGAAGCACAATCACTGATTTCAAAGGCTTCTTGGCGTCCGGCCATTTGCTCCCCTATGATATGGGTAGCGGTGCGGCGCTGATTATGATTTGCACTGTAACTGGACTTCAAAACACAGGTGCACGACGTATCGCGCACCAATCGGGGGGCGTACGCCGATGAGAATTATACTTCTGGGGCCACCGGGATCGGGCAAGGGCACCCAGGCGCAGCTGCTGGTGCAGCGCTATGGCATTGTCCAGCTCTCGACCGGCGAGATGTTGCGTGCAGCGGTGGCGGCCGGAACGCCGGTCGGGCTCAAGGCCAAGGAGATCATGGCCAGCGGCGGTCTCGTGCCAGACGATGTCGTGGTGGGAATCATCTCCGATCGGATCGATCAGCCGGACGCCAAAAACGGTTTCATCCTCGACGGCTTCCCGCGGACCGTGCCGCAGGCCGAGGCGCTGGATGAGCTGCTCAAGCACAAGCACCTCAAGCTCGATGCCGTGATCGAGCTCCGCGTCAACGAGAGCGCGCTCCTGAACCGCGTCGAGACTCGCGTCGCCCAGATGCGCGAGCGCGGGGAGGAGGTCCGACTCGACGACACCCCGGAGGTCCTGACCAAGCGGTTAGCCAGCTACCGCAACCAGACCGAACCGCTGATTCACTACTATTCCGAGCGGCGGAAGCTCTCGACCATCGATGGCATGATGGCCATCGACGAGGTCACCCGCGCCATTCATCGCCAGCTCCTGGCGCTCGGGGCGGTCGAGCCCAAGACGCGTGGCAAGACGCATGGCAAGGCGCCCGCCCGGAGCGCGGCCAAGGCGGCCCCGGCCAGAAAGGCCAAGGCGGCGAAGAAATCGGCCAAAAAGCCGGCGAAGGCAGCCAAAAAGGCCGCCAAATCCAGGAAAGTGGCCAAGAAGGCCGTGACGGGTCCCAAGAAGGCGGCCAAGAAAACCGTCAAGAAGGCGGGGAAGAAGAAAGCAGCTAAAAAGACCGCCAAGAAGGCTGTCAAGAAAGGTGCCAAAAAGGCCGGAAAAAAGGTCACGAAAAGGCGAGCTAAGCGCTAGCAGCGGTTGACGAAAGCCCCCAGAATCCCCTAATAAGCCCCGCATCCAAGTCGGATAGTTTCAAACGATGCCGGGCCCCAGGAAGACCAGGGGTGGGCGTCGTGTTCGCGTTTGTGAACACCTGCCCGAGAAACCAAGCACTTAAAGCGCGATTCCTGACGAGGAATCGGCGACAGGAGAGAAGGCCGTGGCCCGTATTGCCGGCGTGAACATCCCGACCAACAAGCGCGTGCTGATCGCGCTCCAGTACATCCATGGCATCGGTCAGAAGATCGCCGGTGAGATTCTGGACAAGGTGAAGATCCCGGTGGATCGTCGCGTCAATCAGCTCAGCGACGCCGAAGTGCTCCAGATCCGCGAAGTGATCGACCGCGACTATATGGTCGAGGGCGATCTGCGTCGTGAAGTCGGCATCAACATCAAGCGTCTGATGGACCTCGGCTGCTATCGCGGCCTGCGTCATCGTCGCGGTCTGCCGGTGCGTGGCCAGCGGACCCACACCAATGCGCGTACGCGCAAGGGTCCGGCCAAGGCCATCGCCGGCAAGAAGAAGTAAGTTTTCGCATCCAATCACGGCGTGTGGCGACCCGGGGATGACCCGTTCGCCACGCGCCTTTCGTTCCACAGGTGTAGCCGCTGGCATTACGGCGGCGTTTGAGATCTTCAGGAAAGGTAGTCTATGGGCAAGGAAGCCACCCGCGTTCGTCGTCGTGAGCGCAAGAACATCGCCTCCGGCGTCGCGCACGTGAACTCGTCGTTCAACAACACGACCATCACCATCACCGACGCGCAGGGCAACACGATTGCCTGGTCCTCCGCCGGCACGATGGGCTTCAAGGGCTCGCGCAAGTCGACCCCGTATGCCGCACAGGTTGCCGCCGAGGACGTCTCCAAGAAGGCGCAGGAGCACGGCATGCGCACGCTGGAAGTCGAAGTCGCCGGTCCCGGTTCGGGCCGCGAATCAGCGCTCCGGGCGCTCCAGGCCGCAGGCTTCACCGTCACCTCGATCCGCGACGTGACCACGATCCCGCACAACGGTTGCCGTCCCCGCAAGCGTCGGCGCGTTTGATACCAGATTGCGGGCGCATCGGCGCCCGCAATGACTTTTTGCAAAGCCGTGGAAATGATCTGCGGCCTTTCTCCAACGCCAGTGCCTGCAACAGCAGTCTGACTGGCCTGTATGGGTGAAACAGTGACGATCCAGAAAAATTGGCAAGAACTGATTCGGCCGAACAAGCTGCAGGTACAGCCCGGCAGCGATCCGACCCGTTTCGCGACCATCGTCGCCGAGCCGCTCGAGCGCGGCTTCGGCCAGACGCTCGGCAACGCGCTGCGCCGCATTCTGCTGTCCTCGCTCCAGGGCGCGGCGGTGCAGTCGGTGCACATCGACGGCGTGCTGCACGAGTTCTCCTCGATCGCGGGCGTCCGTGAGGACGTCACCGACATCGTGCTCAACATCAAGGACATCTCGATCAAGATGCAGGGCGAAGGCCCCAAGCGCATGGTCGTCAAGAAGTCCGGCCCGGGCGTCGTCACCGCCGGCGACATCCAGACCGTGGGCGACGTCGTCGTGCTCAATCCGGACCTGCAGATCTGCACGCTCGACGAGGGCGCCGAGATCCGCATGGAGTTCACGGTTGCAACCGGCAAGGGCTACGTGCCCGCCGAGCGCAACCGCCCCGAGGACGCGCCGATCGGCCTGATTCCGGTCGACAGCCTGTACTCGCCGGTCCGCAAGGTCTCCTACAAGGTCGAGAACACCCGCGAGGGCCAGATCCTCGACTACGACAAGCTGACCATGACGATCGAGACCAACGGCGCGCTGACGCCTGATGATTCCGTCGCCTACGCTGCGCGCATCCTGCAGGATCAGCTCAACGTGTTCGTCAACTTCGAAGAGCCGCGCAAGGAAGTCGCCCAGGAGATCATCCCGGACCTCGCCTTCAACCCGGCCTTCCTCAAGAAGGTGGACGAGCTCGAGCTGTCGGTGCGTTCGGCCAACTGCTTGAAGAACGACAACATCGTCTACATCGGCGACCTCGTGCAGAAGAGCGAAGCGGAAATGCTCCGCACTCCGAACTTCGGCCGCAAGTCGCTGAACGAGATCAAGGAAGTGCTGGCCCAGATGGGTCTGCACCTCGGCATGGAAGTGCCGGGCTGGCCGCCGGAGAACATCGACGAGCTCGCCAAGCGCTTCGAGGATCACTACTGATCCGAACGACGACAGGCTGAGGCGCGAATTCATCGCGCCTTAGCGGGCGAACGCAGGCAGCCCACCTGAGCAACTGTCCGACGAACCGTCGCGACGAATGAAATTCAAGGATAGATAAAATGCGTCACGGCAAGGTTCATCGCAAGCTCAACCGCACCGCCGAGCATCGCCGCGCGATGTTCGCCAACATGTGCGCCGCGCTGATCAAGCACGAGCAGATCGTCACCACGCTGCCGAAGGCGAAGGAATTGCGTCCGATCGTCGAGAAGCTGATTACCCTCGGCAAGAAGGGCGGGCTGGCCATGCGCCGCCAGGCCATCTCCGAGATGCGCGACAAGGATCAGGTCAGGAAGTTGTTCGACACGCTCGCGCCCCGCTACAAGGACCGCCAGGGTGGCTACACCCGCATCATCAAGGCCGGCTTCCGCTACGGCGACAATGCGCCGATGGCCGTGATCGAGTTCGTCGACCGCGACGTCGATGCCAAGGGCCAGGACTCCGGTCCGGTGCAGGAAAAGGAAGCCGAGGCGGCGTAAGCCGACCGGCACTTCAGTTTTCAAAAGCGGCGCCCTTGGGTGCCGCTTTTTTCTTATTGGAGCGCCGAGTTCAACCAGTGAAGGGGTGGAGCTTCCAAATGAGTGCTGCCGAACTGCAAGCCGTCTACTGGACGGACGAGGAATATACCGGGCAGATCAGGATAACCGTAAAGTCAGGTCAATTCTCTGCAGAAGGCGCGGCCTGGTTTGATCGGATCCACGTCAAGGAAACGTTCCTGGTTGCGCTCCGAAAATTTCCGCTACCTGCGAATGATCTGCCAATTCTTGAGGGCGGCTTTTGGCGCAGTGGAAATCCGAAAAGTCTCGACCAATGCCATCTGAGGATCAGCATCAAACCATACGATAGCCGCGGAACGTTGCTCGTGCATGTGGATGTCTCTTCCGAAGTTTGGAAAACGCCTGATGTCGACCTTCAGAATTCGGCGACTGTCCGGTTCCGAGCCGAATATCCGGCTGTGGAGGCCTTCGCACAAGAGTTCGAGCAGGTCCTGGACGGGAAGAGAGACGTTGCAATCCTTAAGGGCATTGTGGAGTAGCGGGTCGATCCGCGTATCGCGCCGAAATGGCGGCACGATTCGCTTTGCCCATCCTATGCGTTGTAGTGACCGAACCTCACGCGTCGGTGAGTACCGATTGCTATCGTGCCGGCAGCGCACAATATCTCCGCCAGCATCAACGGAGATCACACATGAACATCGACCTTTCCGGAAAGACCGCCCTCGTGACCGGCTCGAGCGCCGGCATCGGCCACGCCATCGCCAAGGGCCTTGCCGGCTCGGGTGCGAGCGTCGTGATCAACGGACGCGGCCAGGACAAGGTCGATGCGGCCGTGCGCAAGCTGGAGGGAGCGGGCGGAAAGGTCCGCGGCATCGCCGCCGACGTCTCGACCGCGGCGGGCTGCAAGGCGCTGGCCGCGGCGCTGCCAGACGTCGACATCCTCATCAACAATGCCGGCATCTTCGAGCCAAAGGACTTTTTCGACATTCCGGACGAAGACTGGAGCCGCTTCTTCGAGGTCAACGTCATGAGCGGCGTGCGTCTGTCACGCGCGTATATGAAGGGCATGCTCAAGCGCAACTGGGGCCGCATCGTCTTCATCTCCTCGGAATCCGGGCTCAACATTCCCGTCGAGATGATCCACTACGGCATGAGCAAGACGGCGCAGCTCTCGGTCGCGCGCGGCCTGGCGCAGCTCACACGCGGTACCGGCGTCACCGTCAATTCCGTGCTGCCAGGCCCGACCATGTCGGAGGGTGTGGAGACGTTCGTGAAGGACCTCGCCAAGCAGAACGGCCAGTCGCTGGATGAGGCCGCGGCCAATTTCGTCAAACAACATCGCCCAAGCTCGCTGCTCCAGCGCTTCGCCAGCGTCGACGAGATCGCCAACATGGTGGTTTATGCGGCTTCGAAGGAAGCCTCCGCGACCAACGGCGCGGCGTTGCGTGCCGAGGGCGGCATCGTCAACACGATTGCCTGAGACCTGCGCATGCCGGCCTATGTGATCTCGGAAGTCGAGGTACGCGACAGAGCCGCGATGGAGGCCTATCGCACGCTAGCTGCCGCAACCATCGCGCAATATGGCGGCCGCTATCTCGTCCGCGGCGGCGCCACTGAGGTGGTGGAGGGCGGCCCGCCGCCCAAAACCATCATCATCGTGGAGTTCCCATCGATGGCGCGGGCGCAGGAATGGTATGCGTCGCCGGAATATGCGGAGGCGCTAAAGCTGCGGCAGACGGCGCTGGAGCGACGGTTGATGTTCGTCGAGGGCGTGGTTCCAGTCTAGCTGGTCTGCTCGCTTGCCTCTTCAATTCGCGGCGGGACCGGCTAAACCTCGGCTTTATGCTCTGGCCCCTCTCGACCCGCCATAAACGCCTGTTCAGGCTGACATCCGCGCGATGGCAGCGGCGGGCGATCTTCGTGCTTGGTGGGATCGGGGTTGGCGCCGCGGCGGTGGCGCTGGCGCAACTCGCTGATCTCGCCCAGCACGCCTTTGCACTGCTGTTGGCCCAGTCGCGGTACGCCGTGCTCGCAGTGACACCTCTCGGCTTCATGCTCTCGGCCTATCTGACCACCCGGATGTTCCCGAACGCACAGGGCAGCGGCATTCCTCAGGCGATCGCCGCACGGCATCTGACCGACCAGACGGCGCGCGAGAGCCTGGTCTCGATCCGAATCGCGATCGGAAAGGTGATCCTCACCTTGTTCGGTCTGCTGTGCGGTGGCTCCGTCGGTCGGGAAGGACCAAGCGTTCAAGTCGGCGCTTCCATCATGTTCGCGCTCGGCCGCGTCTCGCCACGCCGCCAGCCCGGATTGATCCTGGCCGGCGCGGCTGCTGGCGTCGCGGCCGCCTTCAACACGCCGCTGGCGGGGATCGTCTTCGGCATCGAAGAGATGAGCCGGGCTTTCGAGACGCGTACCAGCAGTCTCATCATCGCGGCGGTGATCGCGGCCGGCCTGACCTCGCTCGCGCTGATGGGCAACTACGCCTATTTCGGCAGCAGTGCGACGTCTCTTGCCCGCGGCACCGACTGGCTGGCGGTTCCGGTGTGCGGCGTGGTTGGTGGCGTGGCCGGCGGCGTCTTCAGCCGCATCGTCATCGTGATGGCGCGCGGCTTCGCCCATCCGTTCGGGCGTGCGGTCAAGGGCCACCCTTTGTGGTTCGCGCTCGCGTGCGGATTGGCGGTCGCGATCTGCGGCATCGTCTCCGGCGATACGGTCTATGGCACAGGTTACCAGCAGGTAAAGACGGCCCTGGAGCAGGGCGCACCGCTGCCGCAGGACTTCGGCATCCTCAAGCTTCTCGCCACCACCTTCGCGGCGATCAGTGGCATACCCGGCGGAATTTTTTCACCGTCACTCGCGGTTGGAGCCGGCCTCGGCAGCAATATCGCGTCCTTCTTCCACGACGCTCCGCTCGGTGCGATCATGTTGCTCGGCATGGTCTCCTATTTTGCCGGTGTGGTGCAGGCGCCGATCACCGCTTTCGTCATCGTGACCGAGATGACCGACAATCACGCCATGGTGGTGCCGTTGATGGCCGCCGCCCTGATTGCACACGCCACCTCGCGGCTGATCTGCGAGGAGGGGATCTACCACGCGCTCGCCACGGGCTTTATCGAGCGGGCGACGCGTCCTCCGGAGACGAATGCGGCGCCCGCTTCGAGCTAGGACCTACCACCCCTCCAGCACGATCTTGCCGCGCGACTTGCCGCTCTCGAGCAGCGCGTGGGCCCGCTTGAGATTGGCCGCGTTGATCGTGCCGAAGGTCTGGTCGAGCGTCGTGCGCAGCACGCCCTTGTCGATGAGGTCGGCGACGTCATTGAGCAGATGATGCTGCGCGATCATGTCGGCGGTCTGGAACGAGGAGCGCGTGAACATCGATTCCCAATGCACCGAGATGGCCTTGCCCTTGAACGCGGCAACCGTGAATTCCGGCGGATCGTCGATCAGGCCAAACCGCCCCTGTGGCGCCATGAACTCGGCGATGCTCTTGTAGTGCTGGTCGGTGAAGGTGAGGCTCGCCACCAGCGCGACGGGCGGCAGCCTGAGCTTTTCGATCTGCTCCTTCATCGGTTGGCCGTGGTCGATCACCGCATGCGCGCCGAGATCGAGGCACCATTTTTGCGATTCCGGCCGCGTCGCGGTCGCAACCACCGTCAGCCCGGTGAGGCGGCGGGCGAGCTGGATCAGGATCGAGCCGACACCACCGGCGCCGCCCGTGATCAAGAGCGTGCGCGGATCGACGCTCTTGCCGGGTACCGCACCGAGCCGATCGAACAACAGCTCCCAGGCGGTGATGGAGGTGAGGGGAAGGGCGGCGGCCTGCGCGAACGACAGGCTCTTCGGCTTCTTGCCGACGATACGCTCGTCGACCAGATGGAATTCGGAATTGGTACCCTGGCGCAGGATCGAGCCGGCGTAAAACACCTCGTCGCCCGGCTTGAACAGCGTGACGTCGGGACCGACGGCGTCGACCACGCCGGCCGCGTCATAGCCCAAAATCTTCGTTTCCCCCTCGGGCGGGGCGGCGCGCTTGCGCACTTTGTAATCGACCGGATTGGCCGAGATCGCCTTCACGGCGACGCGGATATCACGGCCCTTGGGTTCGGGCTTGGCGGTCTCAAAATCGAACAGCGCGTCCTGATCCTCGATCGGAAGCGATTTCTTGTAGCCGACGGCCTTCATGGCGTGTCTCCTTCGGAGCGTTGCAGATGCTGGGTCCCGGGTTCGCATTTTCGCGCGCCCCGAGACGACAAACGAGAGCTAGAACGCAAACTGCGTCCGCATCGCGACCGCATCGAACTTGGAGCCCACATCGGCGGTCGAGACCGGCGAGGCCTGCCTCGATACCGTGCCATGCAGATAGTCCAGCATGAAACGGACGTTGCCGTTGACGTACCAGTTCAGCGCCGCCGTGTAGACGGTCTGCCGGCCGCCTGCGACGCCGGTAGCGGTCCCGAGCTGATCGTTGAGGTCGATCGTGGAGAAGCGTCCCGCGATTTCCCACGCGCCCCAGCCGCCGCCCTCGAGCGAGAACGGGTGCGCCGGCTTGACGCCGCCATAGGCCGCATTCGCCGCATTATAGCTGCGACCTTCGCCCGTCAGCACGTAGCCGGCCTGCGCGTAGCCGCCTTGGAATTTGAGGCTCGGCGCACCCAGCGGCGGCAGGCCGGTATTGGCGCTGCGATCGATGTTGTACCAGAAATACTCGCCTTGCAGGATCAGTGGTCCATAGGTAGCGGCCGCTTCGACGCTGTAGACCTGCGCGCCGGAGGCATTGGCGATTGCGCCGGTCGTAGCCAGCGCCGTGGGATCGATGCGCAGTTCCGGACGATCGCTCAGCGTCACCGTCTGTGCGCCCGTCACCATGTTGCGCGACGGCTGGATCAGCCATTCGGCGTTTCCGCCAAGGTGCAGCGAGTAATCCTTGCCGCTGACGACTTGGCCGGCAACGCGGGCGACGGCGCCATACTGCTCGGAGGCACCGTTCGGTGCTGCGCTCGACGCCGAATGGATCGCGCCGGTCGAGGGTCCTGTGACATAGCCGCCGATCCAGAGCTGGTCGTTGTACCAGCGCGTGCCGATCGCCGAACGGAAGTCGCCCGCGGCGATGCTAGTCGCGACAACGCCCGCCGAAGCGCGCTCCATGAACATGATGTCGTTGGAGCTCGTGGCCTCATCGAGGGTGTAGGGCAGGTCCATGATGCCGCCTTCGATGGCCATCTTGCCGCCGAAGGGTCTCAGGCCAGTATAGCTGAGATAGGCGTTCTCGATGCCGGAGACGCCGCCGCCGGGCAGCGAACCTGGAGCTGCGCCGCCAAACCCGTCGGAGGAGCCGCCGAAGTCGTAGACCAGCGCGAAATTCCAGTCGTGGAAGAACTTGCCGGCGAGACCGATGCGCGCGCGGCGGACGTTCTCGCCGCTATCGAGTTTCTGCGGCACGGTTGCCGCCGTGTTGGGCCGATAGTCATAGCCGCCGACGTCCCAATGCACGCGACCTGTGATCCCGACGCAGTTTGCCCCATCGGCAGTGCAGATGGTCGGCCGGTTGTTCGGCATCGTCACGACGACGCCGGATGCGGGCGCCGGTCCCTTGAGCGGGATCGCCGCGTTCGCGTTGGCGACGACGGCCTTCGCTTCGGACCGCGCTTCGGCTTTTGCCTCCGCCTTCGCCTCAAGCCTGGCCTTCGCCGTGGCCGCAGTGTTCGCGGCGGTCTGGCTCTGGAGCTTGTCGAGCTTCTGCTCCAGTATCTTCAGCTGCTGCTTCAGGAGCGCGATCTCCTGGTCGCTGCTGCTCGCCGATTGGGCCTGGGCCTGCGAGGCTGCCAGTGCGGCGGCGAGACCCATCGCCGTGGCTGCAATTCTTGTCCTGCTCACGTCATGACTCCATCGTTTGACGAACTTCCCCAAGTCGCGGGCGGAGAGCCTAGGTGTGATCGATGACTGCCCCGCGACGCTGCGCCCGGTTGCGCGGTTCCCACTGGTGTAAATTCGCCGCAAGCGAATCCGCCTTGCACCACCATGCAAGATGACGCACATCATGCCAATCGGCAGCCCCGGCAAATCGCTATTTCGCACGCAGAGCTTGCAGGCCGGACACACCAAAAGGGGGGCGAATAGGCCGCCGGGCGCCCTTCTATTGGGGGACGAACGCGCCTATATTCCGGCGTCTTTTCCAAGAGGTAGGAATGTTTCGATCGACCTGGACCGCCGTCGTCACGGCACTGTGCATAGCCTTTTCGGCCAACTTCAATCCGGCTGCCGCGCAGGACCGCCGTGTGCCGTCCTCGCCCGCCGAACTGCGGCTGTCTTATGCGCCGATCGTGCAGCGGGTGCAGCCGGCGGTCGTCAACGTCTATGCCGCCAAGGTGGTGCAGAACCGCAACCCGCTGCTCGACGACCCTATATTCCGCCGCTTCTTCGGCGTGCCCGGCCAGCAGCAGGAGCAGGTGCAGCGCTCGCTCGGTTCGGGCGTGATCGTCGATGCGTCCGGGCTCGTTGTCACCAACGTCCACGTCATCGAAGGCGCCGACCAGGTCAAGGTGTCGCTGTCGGACAAGCGTGAGTTCGAGGCCGAGATCGTGCTGAAGGACTCTCGCAGCGATCTGGCCGTGCTGCGTTTGAAGGACACCAAGGAGAAGTTTCCGGCGCTCGAATTCACCAATTCGGACGAGCTGATGGTAGGCGACGTCGTGATGGCGATCGGCAATCCTTTCGGCGTCGGCCAGACCGTGACGCACGGCATCATCTCGGCCTTGGCGCGCACGCAGGTCGGTATCACCGACTACCAGTTCTTCATCCAGACCGACGCGGCGATCAATCCGGGCAATTCCGGCGGCGCCTTGGTCGACATGAATGGCAGGCTCGCGGGCATCAACACCGCGATCTATTCGCGCTCCGGCGGCTCGCAGGGTATCGGCTTCGCGATCCCCGCCAACATGGTGCGCGTCGTCGTCGCCTCCGCCAAGGGCGGCGGCAAGGCGGTCAAGCGGCCCTGGTTAGGGGCGAAATTGCAGGCGGTGACGCCGGAGATCGCCGAGAGTCTCGGCCTGCGTTCGCCGACCGGTGCGCTGGTCGCAAGCGTCGTTCCGAACGGACCGGCGGCCAAGGCCGGGCTGAAATCCTCCGACCTGATCGTCTCGATTGACGGCCAGACCGTGGATGATCCCAACGCCTTCGACTATCGCTTCGCCACACGGCCGCTCGGCGGCACGGCGCAGATCGACGTGCAGCGCGGCGGCAAGCCGGTCAAGCTGACGGTGGCGCTGGACGCGGCGCCCGATGCCGGCCGCAACGAGCTCGTCATCACCGCGCGCTCGCCTCTCCAGGGCGCGAAGGTCTCGACCATCACCCCGGCGCTCGCCGACGAGCTGCATCTGGACGCCGATACCGAAGGCGTCGTGGTCACCGATCTCGGCGGCGACAGCGCGGCCGCGAATGTCGGCTTCCAGAAGGGCGATGTCATCCTGGCCGTCAACAGCCAAAAGATCAGCAAGACCAGCGATCTCGAAAAGGCGGCGGCCGAGCGCCAGCGCATCTGGCGCATCACGCTGGTGCGCGGCGGCCAGCAGATTAACGTCACGCTGGGCGGATGAGTCCGAAGCGACCACAGGAGACGCCAACTCTCTTCGCCGCGGCGGGGCTCGATCACGAGGCTCCGCATCCGCTGCCGGATCGGCTGCGGCCGCGCGCGCTCTCGGAGGTCGTTGGCCAGGATCACATCCTGGGTCCCGACGGCGCG
The DNA here is from genome assembly GCF_000515415.1 of Bradyrhizobium sp. WSM1417. Lineage (NCBI taxonomy): Bacteria > Pseudomonadati > Pseudomonadota > Alphaproteobacteria > Hyphomicrobiales > Nitrobacteraceae > Bradyrhizobium > Bradyrhizobium sp. WSM1417. The sequence continues at coordinate 5,644,343 of NZ_KI911783.1, read as the reverse complement.
CTGACGCGCATGCTGGAGACGCGCACGCTGGGCTCGCTGGTGTTCTGGGGCCCGCCCGGCACCGGCAAGACAACGGTGGCGCGGTTGCTCGCCGACGCCACCGATCTGCATTTCGAGCAGATCTCCGCGGTGTTCTCAGGGGTCGCCGATTTGAAGAAGGCCTTTGAGGCGGCACGTGCACGCCGCGAGATGGGCAAGGGCACGCTGCTGTTCGTCGACGAGGTGCATCGCTTCAACCGCGCCCAGCAGGATTCGTTTCTGCCCGTCATGGAAGACGGCACGGTGGTGATGGTCGGCGCTACCACCGAAAATCCGTCCTTCGAGCTCAACGCGGCGCTTCTGTCCCGGGCGCGCGTGCTGGTGTTTCGCTCGCTCGACGCGGCCGCGATCGAAAAGCTGTTTGCGCATGCCGAGGAGGTCGAGGGCCGCAAGCTGCCGCTCGACGAGGAAGCGCGCGCTGTGCTGGTGCGCATGGCCGATGGCGACGGCCGCGCGTCGCTGACGCTCGTCGAGGAAGTCTGGCGCGCCGCGCGCAAGGACGAGATTTTCGACGCCGCGCAGTTGCAGGAGATATTGCAGCGCCGCGCGCCGATCTACGACAAGTCGGCCGACGGCCATTACAATTTGATCTCGGCGCTGCATAAGTCGGTACGGGGCTCGGATCCTGATGCCGCGCTGTATTATCTCGCGCGCATGCTCGACGCCGGCGAGGACCCGCTGTTTTTGGCCCGCCGCGTCGTGCGCATGGCGGTCGAGGATATCGGGCTTGCCGATCCGCAGGCGCTGGTCATCGCCAACGCAGCCAAGGACACCTTCGACTTCCTCGGTCATCCCGAGGGCGAGCTCGCGATCGCGCAAGCCGTGGTCTATCTCGCCACCGCGCCGAAATCGAATGCCGTCTACACCGCCTTCGGCAAGGCGATGCAGGTCGCAAAGCAGGCCGGCTCGCTGCTGCCGCCGAAACATATCCTCAACTCGCCGACCAAGCTGATGAAGTCGGAAGGCTACGGCGCATCTTACGAATACGACCACGACGCTCCCGATGCCTTCTCCGGCCAGGATTACTTCCCGGAAGCCCTGGGCCGCCAGACCTTCTACGACCCGCCCGACCGCGGGTTCGAGCGGGAGATCAGGAAGCGGCTGGATTATTGGGCGAAGTTGCGGAAGGAGCGGGGTGGGGCCTAATCCTTTCGGGCTTGCTGTAGAGTTCGATTTACGGTTTACGTAACGCGTAATTCACGCTAGTCCGGCCAAGAAATCGCCATGCCCCGCACGCCCATACATCCCGGTGAACATCTTGCCGAAGAACTGCGACAACTCGGCATCTCCGCCGCAGAACTCGCGCGTCAGGTCGATGTACCCGTGAACCGGATCACCGGCATCATCAATGGACAGCGCGGCATCACGGCCGATACGGCGTTGCGTCTTGGTCACTGGTTCGACACCAGCCCGCAGTTCTGGATGAACCTGCAGCAGCAATATGAGCTGCGCCTCGCGGAAAAAGAAGTGGGGGCGCAGGTTGCGTCGCTGCCGCGCCGCGCGACGGCGCAGTCGATACGAAAGTTTGGAAAAACCGCATGAGCCGCCGCATCAAGAGAATGAACCCAAAACCTCGCGAGCGCGACGAGCGCAAGGAAGCACGTCCGTTCAAGGCGCGCAGCGCGAAACCTGCTGGGCTGCGGCCGGGCGGCAAGCCGGGCACGAAGCCGCCGCGCTTCGCGAGCGAGCGCGTCGAGCGGCGCGCGGCCAAAGCCGAACCGGAAAAGGCCGCGCCGGCAAAGCCCCCCGTCGAGGCATTGCTGCCGACCAAGGTGCAGACCGTCAAGGTGACGGCCGACGAGAACAACATGCGCGTCGATCGCTTCCTTGAAGCGCACTTTCCCGGCCTGTCGTTCTCCCACATCCAGCGCGTCGTTCGCAAAGGCGAGCTGCGCGTCGACGGCAAGCGCGTCGACAGCAAGGACCGGCTGGAGGAGGGCCAGAGCGTCCGCATTCCGCCGCTGAAGCTCGACACGCCGAAGGCACCCAACCCGCAGTCGGAGGCGGCGCAAAAGACGCTTGCCGCGCTGAAGGAGATGACGATTTACGAGGACGACGACGTTCTCGTGCTGAACAAGCCGGCCGGACTCGCCGTGCAGGGCGGCTCGGGCATGACTCGACACATCGACCAGATGCTGGAGGTGATGCGCGATTCCAAGGGCCAGAAGCCGCGCCTCGTGCACCGCATCGACAGGGAGACGTCGGGCTGTCTCCTGGTCGCCAAAACCCGCTTTGCCGCCTCGCATCTGACCGGCGCGTTCCGTTCGCGCTCGGCGCGAAAAACCTACTGGGCGCTGGTGCCGGGGCTACCGAAGCCGAAGCAGGGCCGCATCTCGACATTCCTTGCCAAGGAGGAGAGCGAGGACGACACCATCATGCGCATCGCCCAGCACGGCGACGAGGGCGCAAGCCACGCGGTGACCTACTATGCGGTGGTCGAGACCGCCGGCAACAAGCTGACCTGGGTGTCGCTGAAGCCGGTGACGGGGCGCACCCACCAGCTGCGCGCCCACATGGAACATATCGGCCACCCCATCGTCGGCGATCCCAAATATTTCAACATCGAGAACTGGCAATTGCCGGGCGGCCTGCAAAACCGGCTGCATCTGCTCGCGCGCCGTATCGTCATTCCGCATCCGCGCGGCGGTTTTATCGACGCCACCGCGCCCTTGCCGCAGCACATGCAGCAGTCGTGGAATTTGCTCGGGCTCGATGCAACCAGATTTGATCCGATCGAGAACGCGCCTGAAGAGTAATTGAACTGGCCGGCGGCGGAAGGGTTGGTGACTGAACAGGGACCGGAACGAGATGCGCGAATTGTTTGATGAAGCTGCGGGGCGATCCCCGCTTGATCCGCAGGAATTGGTTCGCCAGGCCGCGCGCGTGCCGTTGCGCAAGCGCTTCTACAAGGAGGTGGGGGTCGCTGAGGCTGAGGGCGGCTTTGTCATCACGCTTGACGGCAAGGCGATCCGCACGCCATCCGGCCGCCAGGTGATCATCCCTTCGCGCGCGCTGGCCGACGCAGTGGCTGCGGAATGGGCGGATCAGAACGAGACGATCAAGCCCATGACCATGCCGCTGACGCGGATCGCCAATAGCGTGGTCGAGGGCGTCGTCGACCGCGTCGACCTCGTCACGGATGACCTCGCAAAATATCTCCAGTCCGATCTGCTGTTCTATCGCGCCGGCCATCCCGAGGGGCTTGTCGCCCGCGAAGCTGCGCATTGGGATCCCGTGCTGTTCTGGGCCGCGGAGACCCTGGGGGCGCACTTCATCCTGTCCGAAGGCATCATGCATGTGACGCAGCCGGATGAGGCTGTCCGAGCTGCGCGCGCCGCGCTGCCGGAGGATGCCTGGTCGGTCGCCGCCCTCCACGTGATTACCACTCTGACCGGCTCGGCGCTGCTGGCGCTGGCGCTGGCCCATGGCGTGCGCGATGCCGGCCAGGTCTGGGCGGCAGCCTATGTCGACGAGGACTGGAACGCCGAGAAATGGGGCGTGGACGAGGAAGCGGCCGCGCGCCGCGCCGCCCGCCTGCGGGATTTCGAGGCTGCCGTGGCGGTTTTGGCCGCTGTGAAGCCGCCTGCGGCCAAAGGTCCTTAACGAGAGGTTTACGAGGCGGCCTTAGGGTGGGGGCCAGCGTTCCCTGGGCCCCTCGCCATGCCGACGCCGATAAGCTCGATTCTTCCCGTCAGTGCCGCCAGCCCTGTTGCTGACGCGGCGACGCCCGATCTTGTGCTGCAGGCCGGCAGCGTGGTCGACGCCCGAGTGGTCAGCGTGCTCGCCGATAATCTGGTGCGGATCGCGATCGCCAACCTCTCGATGGATGTGATGTCCGAGGTGGCGCTGACACCAGGACAAAATCTCCAGCTTGCGGTGTCGCAGAACGGCGGCACCATCCGGCTCGCCGTCACGGGCGGGGCAGGCGAGGCGGCCGCCGACCAAGTCACGCTGACGCCGGCTGCGGCCTCGCTGGTGGACAGCCCGCCGATTGCGCCGTCAGTGGGCGCGGCCCGCAATGCCCTGACCCCATCCGAACAGGCTGCTGTCACCACAGCTTCGGCCGAAGCCGTGGTGAAGCAGGGCAGCCAGGCGCCGCTGTTCGCCAATCTGGCCGCGGTCGTCACCGGTAGCGATCTTCCGGCGGGGCTGAAGCAGGCGATGTTGGGCGTGCTGGCGCAGCAGACGCCGCTCAACACCGGACTCGAAGGCGGCGACATCGAATCCGCCTTCCAGAAGTCCGGGCTGCTCTTCGAGGCCTCGCTCGCGGCAGGCACGACGCCGTCCTCGGGCACGATGCCGGATTTGAAGGCCGCGCTGCTGGTGCTGCGGCAGACGCTGACGACGCTCGAGACGGCGCCACAGACGCAAGGTGCCGTCCTTCCAGCTGGTACCGTGGCGGCACCGCAGGTCGCTCCCGCGCAGACGCAGGCTGCACAGGCCGTATTGTCCGCAACCGAACCCGGGACCGCCCAACCACCGCAAATGCCGCGCAGCGCCAATCTTGCAGCCTCTGTATTGGCGGACGCCGCTGGCGGTGCGCCGCAGGCCGCGATGCCGCGGACCATGACCGCAGGTCTCGCCGCGAGCCTCCTGCAAGAGATCACGCAAAACCTGCCGCGCATGATGGGTAATTTGCGGGGCTCGAACAAGGCCGTGCCCGATGGACACGTCTTCGAAGCCGCCGCGCGCGCGACGCCACCACCGGTTCGCGGCGCGCTGCCGGTACCGCAAGCCATCGCCTCGCCGTCACTCGTGCCAGATACGCCGCTCGCTGCCACCGTGCACCGCCTGCTCGACGATACCGATGCCGCGCTCGCGCGCCAGACCTTGCTCCAGGTCGCTTCGCTCCCCGATCGCACCGACGCCAGCGGTCACAGGATCGATCCGACTGTGCCGCAGTGGAATTTCGAGATTCCGTTCGCAACGCCGCAGGGCACCGCAATGGCGCAGTTCGAGATCTCGCGCGATGGCGGCAATGAATCCGCCGATCCCGCCAAGCGAGCCTGGCGCGCGCGGTTCACACTCAATGTCGAGCCGGCCGGCCCCGTGCATGCTTTGATTACGCTGAATGGCGACAAGACCTTTGTGCGGATGTGGGCGGAGCGGCCGGCGACCGCACAGCAGCTCCGCGCCGGAATCGGCGAGCTCAACCAGGCCCTGACCAGGGCCGAGCTCAAGCCCGGTGACATCCTGGTCCGCGATGGCACCCCGCCACAGCCCGCACCGGCCCGCGCCGGTCACTTCCTGGATCTCGCCACATGAGCGACCCGTCGAAGCTTGCGATTGCGCTCCATTACGAGAAGGGCAGCAACGCGCCGGTCGTCGTCGCCAAGGGCAAGGGCACGATCGGCGAAAAGATCGTCGAGATCGCGAAGGCCAATGACATCCCGATCGAGGAGAACGAGATCCTGGCCGGTGCGCTGTCCAAGGTCGAACTCGGCGAGGAGATCCCGCCCGACCTCTACAAGGCCGTCGCCGAAGTGCTGGTGTTCGTGCTGCGGTTGTCGGGCAGGCGGTAGAGCATGATCCAGACCCGAAGGGCCGCGTTAGCGCAAAGAGTGCAGCGGTTTTCTGAAGAGATCATGCTTAAGAAATAACCTGTCATCGTTTCACCACGATAGTTGCTGCATGGTCGCGGCCGCTTTCATCGTTCAACGGATATCGCCCTTGCTCACTCGCCGTTCCACCCTCGGCCTTCTCGCCGCAGCTGCCGCTTTGCCAGCGCGTGCATTCGCCCATGTCGCGCCGCCGCGCAACGAGATCCGTGACAGCCTCGCAAAGCGCTTCACCGACCTCGGCACGGCCGGGACGTTCGTCGGCTACAAGGTCGAGGACTATCTGGTCGTCGCCAGCGACAAGGAACGTTCGGGCGAGGCGAAGCTGCCGGCTTCGACCTTCAAGATTCCGAACTCGCTGATCGCGCTCGAAACTGGCGTCGTCACTGACCCCGACAAGGACGTATTTCCCTGGGACGGCGTGAAGCGTCCGATCGAGGCCTGGAACAAGGACCACACGCTGCGCAGCGCGATTCTCGTCAGCGCGGTGCCGGTCTATCAGGAGATCGCGCGCCGGATCGGACAGGAGCGCATGCAGAAATACGTCGATCTGTTCGACTACGGCAATCGCGACATCGGCGGCGGCATCGACCAGTTCTGGCTCACCGGCGCCTTGCGCATCGATCCGGTCGAGCAGGTCGATTTCGTCGACAGGCTGCGCCGCCGCGCGCTGCCGATTTCGAAGCGCAGTCAGGATCTCGTCGCTGACATCCTGCCGGTGACCAAGGTCGGCAATAGCGTCATTCGCGCCAAGTCCGGGCTGCTTGGCGCCGAGCGCGGCGAGCCATCGCTGGGCTGGATGGTGGGCTGGGCCGAGAAGGGCGAAGCGCACACCGTGTTCGCGCTCAATATGGACTGCAAGGAGCCGCATCTGGTCGGCGAGCGCATGCCCCTGACGCAAGCCTGCCTTGCCGAGATCGGCACGATCTAGCGCTATCACGCTGGCGTTGCTCGACTAGCATCCCCCGGTCAAGAAAAACCGGGAGGACAACATGAACTCAACGCCACTCTGGCTGTCGTCGCTCACACTCGCCGCGGCGGGCGGCTGGCTCGCCGCTACAATGTTTGCCGGTCCCGCCACCAGCAGGGAGCCGCGCTTTCCGCAACTCACGATGGACCAGCTCGACGCCAAGCAGAAGCCGCTCGGCGAGCAGATCATGAAGGTCTCGAGCGTCGGCATCGGCGGTCCCTACAATCCGATGATCCGCAGCCCGGTGCTCGGCCAGCGCCTGTTCGACCTGTTCCACTATCTGCGCTGGGAGACCTCGGTCCCGACAAAACTCAACGAGTTCGCGATCCTGATCATCGGGCGGCAATGGCGCTCGCAGGTCGAGTGGTACGCCCATGCGCCGCTCGCGGCGAAGGCGGGTCTGTCGCCCGAGATCATCGCGGAGCTGAAGGCCAACAAGCGGCCTGCGAATATGGCCGAGGACGAGGCCGTCGTGTACGACTTCGTCACCGAACTCACCACGACCAGGAAGGTCGGCGACGAAACCTATGCGCGCGCGAAGAAGGTGTTCAATGACCAGCAGATTGTCGACCTCACCGCAGTCGCCGGCAATTACGTGATGGTCGCGATGCTGCTGGCAATGGCCGAGGAGACCGTGCCGCCGGACAAGCAGGAGCCGTTCAAGCCAGGCGAGCCGTAGCCTTCGTCATTGCGAGGAGCGAAGCGACGAAGCAATCCAGACTGCCTCGGCGGAAAGATTCTGGATTGCTTCGCTGCGCTCGCAATGACGGAGTATGTTGCGCTGGCCTAACCCAGCTTGAACAACACTTGCAAAAACTCCACCACGGCCTTGCGCGACTCGGCGGCTGTCGCTGGATTGCCGCCGACATGCGGATTGAGCTCGACGCAAGAATCCTGGTAGGTGAACGGCGCTTTCGTATCGGCGTTCATCAGCACGCCGCCATCGCCTTCGCGGATCTGGCAGTTGCGCACCGTCTGCGCGCCGGTGGACACGGCAACCGTCTTGACGCCGAGCAGCCCACTGTCAAAACCGTGCGCGCTGTCGGGGTATTCGGTCAGCACCACGTCGCGGCCGGCCGTCTTGAGTCGCTCGACGAAAGCCTTGCAGCTCTTCACGGGATTGTAGTCGTCGGGCGTGCCGTGGAAGATGCGGATTGGGCGCGCGGCGATGTCGGTGTCGTTCTGATAGGTCGTCGAGCAGTCGGGGTAGAACGGAATGTAGGCGGCGAACTGGATGCCGGACTTGTTCCAGAGCTTGTGGAAGCGGTTGAGGCTCGCATAGAGCGTCGCCTGTCCGCCGCGTGAAAAGCCCATCAGCACGATGCGATCAGGATCGACGCGGGGATGTTTGGCGAGGATCTCCAGCGAGCGGTAGATGTCGACGACGAGGTTGAGGCGGCCGAGCAGGGCCTGGTTCGGCCCCACCACCGTCAGTCCGCGGCCGGTAAAGCCGTCGATCACGAAGGTCGAGATGCCCATGGCGTTGAACGCGTGCACCCAGGCTTCGGTCGTGGCGCCGACGCCGCTCGAGCCGTGCATCAGCACCACGACGGGGAGTTTTCCGCTGCCTTGCGCCACGCGCAGTTCGCCGGCGACCGTCACCGGCTTTCCGGCTGCGGCGTCGCCGCTGAGGAATTGCTGGTCGGAGAGGGTGAGCGAGGGGATCGGGTAGATCTCGGCGCGGGTAGCGACTTCCCTGGGAAGCGATTGCGCGTTGGCGCCCATGCCGGCGAACAGCGTTGAAATGCAGAGCGCCATGGCGACGCGGAATGCCGTCGGCATCGGATCCTCCCCCGTGATTTTCAGTGAGTAGAACAACGGGCCTGCGCGCTGTCAAATTGACGCAAGCCGGCGGCCCGCCTCAGGCGGGATCGGCCTTCTTCACCGTCAACGCCTGGTCGATCGCAAAACCGCCAATTTCGCTCATCGCCTGCGAGATGACGTCGCCCTTGCGCGCAAAGCCGGCGGAGAGGAAATCGAACTGGGTGCGCGCCAGCCGCAGCACCTCGATCGGCACGGAGATGGCGGTCTCGTTGTAGCTGTCGATCGAGGCGTGCAGCGTCTCCAGCTCGCTTGTGAGCTGGCCGATATGGCTCTCGGCCTGCTGCATCAGGCCGAGCAGCTTGCCGCGCTCGGCATCGAATGCCGCGCGCTCGGCCGCCGCGGCCGCGGTGACCTCGGCAAGCTGGCTGCGCAGCCCGTCGATTTGCTTGACCATGGCGTCGGACGCCATCTCACCGGCCTCGCGCAGCTCGCTGTTGCGCGTGTTCTCTTCGTGCTCCCGGTGATAGAGGCGTTCCGCCGACATCGCCCGTTGCGTCAGCGACTCGATCAGCGCGGCGGCGCGCAGCAGCATCTCGCCGTTCCGCCCCGACACCATGCTGGCCATGCGCCGCAGGAAGTCGGTGGTTTCGGACGATGGGTTCGGCGGCAGTGGAACGACCGTCGCGGACATGAGGTGATGCTTGCAGCCGGAAATGATGACCGCCGCCGTACCGACTGAGCTCACGCAACATTCGGCGCCTGATCGCAAGCTTGGAGCAAGCCTGAATCGCCGCGCCCGGTCAACCGGGCAGGGCCAGATTTGCAACTGCGTCAGGTATCCTTCTGCCGGCCGATCCGGCCGAGATGGGTGAAGCCGAACCCGGCCGAATATTTCAGGCCATAGCCCAGCGCCCGGTCGATACCGATATGGGCGAGCCAGATCAAGGCGATGGACAGGGTGAGCGGCGAGGCGAGGCCGAAGCCGAGCGTCAGCAGCGCGACCGGCGCCATGTAGCTGTGGGCGGCGTTGTAGACCATCGCGCCGAGTTTGGCGTCCGACAGGTATGCCAGGAAGCTGAGATCGGGGACGAAGAACAGCAGTGCGAACACCAGCCATGAGCCGTCCCAGGCCCAGTAGAGCATCACCATCCCCACAAACAGGGTCAGGCCCTCCAGCCGCAGCAGGGTGTTGACGCCGCCCGTCGCCGCGCCGGTCTCGGCCGCTCCTTCGGCCATGCTCGTCTCCCAGGCAAAACTTTGAAATTCCTTGCGCTTTCCCGCTGCGGCAAGGCAGCCCTGCGGGACCGAAAGCCGCTTCCCGGCCCGCAAAATGCCGTGTTAGAACCCCCGGCAATCGCATTTAGGCTAAGAACTGGCGGGAGCAAATGAAGAATATCCTGGACGCCCTTGAAGACCGTCGCGCCGGCGCAAAGCTCGGTGGCGGCGAGAAGCGCATCGAGGCGCAGCACGCCCGCGGCAAGCTGACCGCGCGCGAGCGCATCGAGCTCTTGCTCGACAAGGGATCGTTCGAGGAATTGGACATGTTCGTCGAGCATCGCTCCACCGAGTTCGGCATGGAGAAGAACAAGGTGCCCGGCGACGGCGTCGTCACCGGTTGGGGCACCGTCAATGGCCGCAAGACCTTTGTCTTCGCCAAGGACTTCACGGTGTTCGGCGGCTCGCTGTCGGAAACGCACGCGCTGAAAATTACAAAGCTTCAGGACATGGCGATGAAGGCGCGTGCGCCCATCATCGGCCTCTATGACGCGGGCGGCGCCCGCATCCAGGAAGGCGTCGCAGCGCTCGCCGGCTATTCCTACGTGTTCCGCCGCAACGTGCTCGCCTCCGGCGTGATCCCGCAGATCTCCGTCATCATGGGCCCCTGCGCCGGCGGCGACGTCTATTCGCCTGCGATGACCGACTTCATCTTCATGGTGAAGAACACCAGCTACATGTTTGTCACTGGCCCCGACGTCGTGAAGACCGTCACCAACGAGGTCGTCACGGCGGAAGAGCTCGGCGGCGCTTCCGTGCATGCCACGCGTTCCTCGATCGCCGACGGCGCCTTCGAGAACGACGTCGAGACGCTGTTGCAGATGCGCCGCCTGATCGACTTCCTGCCATCCAACAACACCGACGGCGTGCCGGAATGGCCGAGCTTTGACGACATCGGCCGGGTCGACATGTCGCTCGACACGTTGATCCCCGACAATCCGAACAAGCCCTACGACATGAAGGAGCTGATCCTCAAGGTCGTGGACGAGGGCGACTTCTTCGAGATCGCGGATGCCTTTGCCAAGAACATCGTCACCGGGTTCGGCCGCATCGCGGGCCGCACGGTCGGCTTCGTCGCCAACCAGCCGATGGTGCTGGCCGGCGTGCTCGACAGCGACGCTTCTCGGAAGGCGGCGCGCTTCGTTCGTTTCTGCGATGCCTTCAACATCCCGATCGTCACCTTCGTCGACGTGCCGGGCTTCCTGCCCGGCACCGCGCAGGAATATGGCGGCCTGATCAAGCACGGCGCGAAACTGCTGTTTGCGTACTCGCAGTGCACCGTGCCGCTGGTCACCATCATCACCCGAAAAGCCTATGGCGGCGCCTTCGACGTCATGGCCTCCAAGGAGATCGGCGCCGACATGAACTACGCCTGGCCGACCGCCCAGATCGCGGTGATGGGCGCCAAGGGCGCGGTCGAGATCATCTTCCGGGCCGACATCGGCGACCCCGACAAAATCGCCGCGCGCACCAAGGAATACGAAGACCGCTTCCTCTCCCCCTTCATCGCCGCCGAGCGCGGCTACATCGACGACGTCATCATGCCGCACTCGACCCGCAAGCGCATCGCGCGGGCGCTGTCGATGCTGAAGGACAAGAAAGTGGAAACGCCGGCGAAGAAGCACGACAATTTGCCGTTGTAAGCGGACTTGTAGCCCGGATGAGCGTAGCGATATCCGGGTTCTCTATCCGACTCCCGCATGTCGCTTCGCTCATGCGGGCTACTGATCTTGTTTCTGACTTGGCATCCTCGATCCGAATCCGATGACCGAAGACGATCCGACCGACGAGATTTCAGACATTGAAGACCGGATTGCGGCGCTGGCCGAGACTGCCGAGCGATGCCGGAAGTATATTTTGGCATCCAAGATTGCCATCGGCGGCGGGGCTGCACTGTTGCTGATCACGATCCTCGGTCTGCTCGGGACGGGGCAGACCGCCGCGCTCGGCTCGGTAGCTCTCGTGCTCGGCGGAATCGTCTCGCTCGGCTCGAACGTCAGTACGCTGCGGCAGACTGACGAGGCCATCGGCGATGCGGAGGCGCTTCGGTCTCAACTGATCAGCCGCATCGACCTTCGCGTGGTCGCCGACACGCCGATGAAGCTCGTGTAACCGAGCAGCCTTACGCCGCAACCCTGCGCGACAAAACCTGCAGCTCCTCGCGGCATTCGGCTGCAAACGCCTGAAGCTGCTCCGCGGTTTGCCGGTCGAGGATCGCCTTTGCCAGCCGTTCGGCGCGGGCAAGCTGGTCTCTGAGATATGCGATGCGGGCCATGTGTCACCTTCCGCAGGGTTGATTTGATGGCCGTGACCCTACGGCCATCGCCGGATTCATTATGTGAGGCACGTCACACCCCGCGCTGCGTCAGCGGGTCGCGTCCGCCGCAGCGAAATGCGCCATCTGGTCGGCGTGGGCCTTGGCGAAGGCCGGGCGGGCGGTGGCGCGCGCGACGTAGGCGCGGCAGGCGGGACTGTCCGCGAGCCCATCGAACTGATCGACGATGCGCAGCACGTCCGACATCAGGATGTCGGCGACGGAGAACGTGCCTGCCAGCCATTCGCGGTTGGCCAGCACCGCCTCCATGTGCTTGAGGCGGAGTTTGAGGAAGTCGTCGACGAATTTCCACGCGGCCGTATCGCTCGGATGACCCATGAACTTCGACATCGACCAGGGCAGGCTCGCCATCTCCACCGAATTGAGCGCGGCGAACAGCCATTCCGTGGCTTGGTTGCGGCCGCGCGGATCTGTTGGCATCAGCTTCGCGCTGAGGCCGCCGAGATGCAGCAGGATCGCGCCGCTCTCGAAGATCGAGAGATCGCCGTCGGTCAGCCACGGCACCTGCCCGAACGGCTGGTGCGCAAGATGCTCGGCGCCGCGCCCGTCGAACGGCGCGCTCGCGACGCGATAGGGCAATGCGGCCTCTTCGAGCGCCCAGCGCACCCGAAGGTCGCGCACGAAACCGCGCGGGGGCGGGGGAACCCAGTCGAAGGTGGTGAGGGTGAGGTCGGCCATAGGTCGTCTCCGTGCTGTCTCGCGCATAGGACGGACGAGGGGCGCGCGGTCCGACACGGTCGCCAACTCTTTTTGTCGTCGTCGGCGTAACCGGCTAGTCTCACCCCAACCAACAGGAGGAAATCCGATGCCGTCAGCCTTCTTCGTCGTCCGCGCCATCGTCACCGATGCCGGCAAGCGCGCCGCCTTCGACAGATGGTACGAGACCGAACATCTGCCCGACGCGATGAAGGCCTTCGGTGTGAGCAAGGCCTGGCGATTCTGGAGCCTCGACGATCCGTCACTGCATCAGGCGATGTATCAGTTCGAGAGCGAGGCTGCGCTGCAGGCCATGCTGAAGGGCGGTGCGCTGACGCAGCTGGTGGCTGATTTCAACCGCGATTGGCCCGAGGTGACGCGCACGCGCGAGTTGCTGGTGCTGGCGCAGGAGTTCGGGAAATAGAGCACCGGGCTACGGCGCTGCGAATTCTCCTGCCACCTACGCGACGAAGCTGAACGCGCGATTCAGCTTCGGTTCATGTCATCACCGCGACACTTCCTCTGCATCACTGGCACGACCATCCAAGAGGAAAGAAGTCATGGAGCGCCGGAACTTTTTGAAAGTTGCAATCGGTGTTGCGGCCGGAGCGGCCGCGTTCACGACCGCCGCACAGGCCGCGCCGCTGGCGCCGCAGCCGCTCGGTGATCCCAGCAAGCCGCAAGGCAATCCCGACGCTCATCCCGCAGTCACGAGCAGCGATGAAGCCGCGCAGTTGAAGCCGGAGCAGGTGCACTGGCACGGCCATCACCGTCATTGGGGTTGGCGCCGCCGTCACCGGGGCTGGCATCGCCGGCGCTGGCACCGCCGCCATTGGTAAGCGTTGCGCTAAGCGAGGCTTGAACGGGGACCGCGATCACGGTCCCCGTTCTGATTCGAAACATCCCGGTGCGACGTCAGGCGCTCAAAAAGAAAATGGCCGCGCAGGCTTTCGCCGCGCGGCCGTTTCGCTATGCGAAAAAAACGAGATCAGAACGGGCGGCAGCGGCCGGCGTACCAGCGGAAGCCGTAGGGGCACACGCGCGCGCGCGGCACGACCACGACAGGGGCCGGCGCAACCACGATCGGACCCGGGCGGACAACGACCGGACCGCGCATCGGGCGGCAGCCGCCATAGGCGCCGCGATACCAGCCGGGGCCGCAACCGCCGGCGGCGCTGGCCGCCTCGCTGAAACCAACGACCGCGCTGGCGAGCATCACGGCGGCAAACAGGTATTTCATTTGGTCTTCCTTCTCGTCCTTGGGGTAGGTTTTGGGGGCAGGATTGGGGCAGGTTCTAGGAGGGCTTGGCGCTTTCGGCGCACCATGAATCAAAAGACACGATTCGACACGTTAAAATCGCAACATGACGATACGACGCGAGCCAAATCTGCCAATCATGACCTGAATGCGGCATGAACATTCCCCGCACGCGGCTCCGGACGACAGCAATGTCGCTAGCGGCCGAGAAAACCCAGCACCAGCTCCTTGTACTTCTCAGGCGCCTCCAGGAAGACGAGATGGCCGGTGTCCGGGATCACCTCGGCCCGCGCATTCGGCATCTTCGCCGCGAGTGCCTTCGCAAGCTCGGCGTTCTCTCCCATTTTCGCGCGCAGCGCCTCGGGCGCGTTCGGTCGGCCCGGTGCGTTGTGGTCGTCGGCGCCCATGATGAACAGCGTCGGCTCGGTGATCAGTGCGATCTCGTGCGCCACCGGCTCGCGATAGATCATCTGGCCGGAACTGACGAAGGCGCGCAGCCAGCGCGAATAATCAGGGCTGCCCTTGATGTTGAAGCGGGCGTCGATGAACGGCGTGATCGCGTCCGGCGGCAGCTTGATTGCATAGTTGGTCTGGAGCTGCTTGCGATAGCCCTCGGCCGTGAGCTTGTCCTCGGTCTCGATGATCTTCTCGGTCGGAGTCGGCGGCACATAGAGGCGGTAGTCTTCCAGCCCGATCGGGGCCGTCAGAACAAGGTGGGCGACGCGGTCCGGAAAGGCCCGGGCGATGCGGACGCCCAGCATGCCGCCGAGCGAATGGGCGACGATCTCGGCCTTGTCGATCTTGAGGTGATCGAGCAGCGCGATGGTGTTGCGCGCCAGAGTGTCGAAATGCAATTCGCCGATCGGCTTGGAGGATTTGCCGAAGCCGATCTGGTCCGGCACCACGACGCGGAAGCCGGCCTCGCTCAGCATCTTGATAACAGGCGCCCAGTAGCTCGACGGGAAATTGCGCCCGTGCAGCAGCACGACGGTGCGGCCGTTCGGCTGCGCAGGCGGCACGTCCATATAGGCCATTCTGAGCTGCTCGCCGTCATTGACAACAGGCAGCAGGTGCACGGGATAGGGATAGGCAAAGCCTTCGAGCGCGATGCCGTAAGGCTCGCGCGGGGCGGTGTCGGCGGCGCGCGTGGAGGTGAGCGCAGAGGCGATCAGGGCGACGACGAGCGCCGTCGGAAGGAGGCGGATCATGGGGGTCTCTGTGTGTGACAACCGTGGCCATAAACACGTGGATGGCCGGGTCAAGCGAGAGACGTCAGTTCACACGCGTTTGTGTTCAGTCCTTCCCGTCACCGAACAACGCGGCGAACTGTTTCTCGCCGGTGCGCGTAAAATTCACCACGCGGCTGCCGGGCGTGGCGTCGCGGGCGGCCCATTTCAGCTCGGCGAAACGCTGCATCATCGCGGCGCCGAGCGTGCCGGCGAGATGGTGGCGCCGCTCGCTCCAGTCGAGGCAGGCCTTGCAGACCGGCCGGCGCGGATGGGCGAGCATGTCGGGCGAGATCTGCAAATGCTTCGCCAGGAAGCGCTCGCCCTCCGCCGTCAGCTCGATCTCCTGCTTCTTCTGCCTGACCAGGTTTTGCGCGCGCAGGGTGTCGAGCATCTGCACGCCGAGATCGCCGGCGAGATGGTCGTAGCAGATCCGCGCGCGCCGCAGCGCCGGATCCTTCGGGCCGGTGCGCACGCGCATATGGCCGGTCCGTGCGGCGAGGCCCGCAAGGCCCTCCAGCACGCCGGCGACGTCGTCGTCGGTGAGGCGATAGTAGCGGTGGCGGCCCTGCTTCTCCGGCTCGATCAGGCCACCGGCCTCGAGCTTGGAAAGATGCGAGCTCGCGGTCTGCGGCGTGATGCCGGCCTCCTGCGCCAGCTCGCTTGCGGTGAGCGCGCGGCCGTTCATCAGCGCCGTGAGCATGTTGGCGCGTGCGGGATCGCCGACGAGCGAGGCGATCATGGCGATGTCTGGACCTGATTTCATGCTTCGATGATAGCCGAAGCATTGCGGTGGGGCAAGCGCGTAGCGTGGGGTTGCTCGTCATTGCGAGCGAACGGCGTAGCAAAACTGAAATCTCGATCCTCACCTGAGGAGCGCGCTCTTGCGCGCGTCTCGAAGGGCGAGGCCACCGGCGGGGCCTTCATCCTTCGAGACGCTTGCTGCGCCAGCTCCTCAGGATGAGGAGCTGGCGCTTCGCTCGCGCAAACAAGGAAGAGGAAACTTAGATGTCCGTCACCGTCTTCATCCGCTACCAGCTCGATCCGTTCAAGCGCGCGCAGTTCGAGGAATACTCGAAGCGCTGGCTCACCATCATCCCGAAATGCGGCGGCGATCTGATCGGCTATTTCATGCCGCACGAGGGCACCAACAACATCGCGTTTGCGCTGATCACCTTCGAGAGTCTGGCTGCGTATGAGGCCTATCGCGCCCGGCTGCGTCAGGATACGGAAGGCATGGCGAACTTCCACTTCGCCGAGGAGCACAAATTCATCCTCGCGGAAGAGCGCACGTTTCTGCGCCAAGTGGTTTTGTAAGTGGTATCGTAGGCCATCAACTCAAGGAGAGACGCCCATGATCGCCGTGATCTTCGAGGTCTGGCCGAAGCCGGAACACCGCCAGGATTATTTCGACCTCGCGGCCGACCTCAAGCCGATCCTGCAAACCATCGACGGCTTCATCTCGGTCGAGCGTTTCGAGAGCCTGACCGACAAGGGCAAGATCTTGTCGGTGTCGTTCTGGCGGGACGAGGCGGCCGTGCAAGCCTGGCGCAACACGATGGAGCACCGCCGCACCCAGGCGAAGGGCCGCGCAAAAATCTTCGCCGATTATCATCTGCGGATCGCCAGCGTCATCCGCGACTACAGCATGAATGATCGCGAGCAGGCGCCGAAGGACAGTCGCGCGGTACACGACGCGCACTAGCGCGCGCGACGGCACGTCCCCATCTCTGCGCGGCCCACAAAGGAGAGAAACATGCATGTGACAACTGCTGACAAGCGGGCGACCTTCAGGAAGCTGCACGAGAGCGGCTGCTTCATCCTGCCCAATCCGGTCGACGTCGGCAGCGCGAAAGCGTTGCAGCATCTCGGTTTCAAGGCACTCGCGTCGTCGAGTGCGGGCTTTGCCTGGACCATCGGCAAGGCCGACAACCATGTCTCCGTCGAGGACGTCTGTCAGCATCTGGCAGCATTGAGCACGTCGGTCGACATCCCCGTGAACGCGGATTTCGAGGGCGGCTTTGCGGTCGAGCCGGACAAGGTCGCGGACAATGTCGAGCGCTGTGTGCGCACCGGCGTTGCCGGCCTGTCGATCGAGGATTCCACCGGCGACAAGGACAATCCGATCTACGAGCGCGCGCTCGCAGTCGAGCGCATCAAGGCGTCGCGCAAGGCGATCGGCGATAGCGGCGCGCTGTTGGTCGGTCGCTGCGAGGCTTATCTGTGGGGCGTGACCGACCTCAAGCTCGTGATCGACCGGCTCACCGCTTACGCCGATGCGGGCGCCGATTGTCTCTACGCGCCGGGCTTGAAGAGCCGCGAGGACATCGCCGCGGTGGTGAAGGCTGTCGCACCCAAGCCGTTCAACCTGTTGATCGGCGGCTCCGGGCTGTCATTGCAGGAAGCTGCCGATCTTGGCGTGCGCCGGATCAGCGTCGGCGGTTCACTCGCGCGCGCCGCCTGGGGTGGCTTCATGCGCGCCGCGAAGGAAATGGCGGAGAAGGGGACGTTCACCGAGCTGGGCAGCGGCTATCCCGGGGGCGAACTCAACAAGATGTTCAGCTAGAGACAGACGAAAGCGGCGGGATCTGAAATCCCGCCGCTGTCGCATATTGTTGCAAATCGTTACTTCGCGCCGTCAGCCGGTGCCGGCGTATCCGGGGTCGGCTTGCTCGGCGCGGCGCCCGTGGTCACGCCAGGTCCGGTGTTGGTGCGCGGCGTCACGTCGCGCATGCCGGGAGGTGCGGCCGGATTGGTGGCCGGCGCCTGCTGCGCTGTCTGCGTCGCCGGCGTGGTGCTAGCTTGGTTGCTGGTGCCGGTGTTGTTCAGGCCGTAGAACACGGCACCCAGCACCAAGGCGATTGCCACTGCGAACAGGGCTACTTTGCCGCTGGAGGCGGGGCCTTCGCCAAGCTCCGGGTCGACCTGAAGCTGGGCATCCCGTCGCGCCGCATTGCGATACTCATCATCGGCGAGATTCGGGCGGTACGGATCGTTGGTAAAACGGTCGTCAGCCATCGATTGGTTCTCCTCGATTATTGCGGCGGGACAACCCATAGATGCGAGCTTCTGTTCCGCCCTCCTTACTGCTTTCGTCGTATGTTGCGCCCGCGGCGGGAATCGGGAACCTGTTCGTTGGGGAACCTGAAGCGTAAGCTCCGCTGACGGAAGGGAACAAAGCGATGTGGAGCTTGCCGCCGAGCGATAGCGTGCTGCATCTGTTGTCGCTGGTCGCGGTCGCGGCGCAAGGCATGACCGCCGCGCTCGCTGCCGGTCGCCGCAGCATGGACTGGCTCGGCGTCTGCTTCCTCGGCTGCATCACGGCGCTCGGGGGCGGCACCTTGCGCGATCTCTTCCTGGGGCATTATCCGCTGGCCTGGGTGCAAAACCCCATCTACCTCGCGCTGGCCGGCGGCGCCGCCTTCCTGACCATCCTGATGGCGCGGCTGGTGCACCGGCTGAAGCTGGCCTTCATCGTGCTCGATGCCATCGGCCTCGTCGTCTTCACCATGACCGGCTGCGACATCGCCTGGCAGATGGATGCCACGCTGCCGATCGTCATCGTCTCCGGCATGGTGACCGGTTGCGCCGGCGGCGTCTTGCGGGACGTGCTCTGCAACGACGTGCCGCTGCTGTTTCGCTCCGAGCTCTATGCCAGCGTCTCGGTGGTAACGGGACTGTTCTATGCCACCGCGTTCGGTCTCAAGCTGAACGCCGAGCTCTGGACCATCTTGACGTTCGCCCTCGGCATCAGCTTTCGCCTGCTGGCGGTGCGCTACAAATGGGAAATGCCGAAATTCGTGTTCACGGAAGAGGAGGGGCGGGAGCCTTGAGCTACGGCTCCTGCTTCCGCGCCCTCGCCACTTGCGCCGGCGTCACCAGCGGCGCGGCATTGCCCCAGGAATTGCGGATGTAGTTCGTCACCGCCGCGACCTCTTCGTCGGACAGCCGGTTGGAATAGGCCGGCATCTCCCCGGTGTTCGGTGCGCGGGGCGTGGTCACGGTGTGGGCGCCGTCGAGGATGATGCGCAAGGTCGAGGACGGATTGACCGATTGCAGCAGCGCGTTGGCGGGCAGCGGCGGATAGATGCGCGGTGCGCCTGTTCCGTCGGCCTCATGGCAGGCGATGCAGAGCTTGGCGTAGACGGCCTGGCCGGCTTTCATCTCGGCATCGTCAGGCGGCGTCACGATCGTCTCACGCCGCGCGGGCGGCAGGTTCTTCAGGTAAACCGCGATCGCGCGCACGTCGGCATCGCTCATCTTCGAGGTCGAGTTGACGACCACCTCCGCCATCAGCCCGCTGGCATGGCTCCTGGCGTTGCGCCCGCTCTGAAGATATTCGGTGACGTCCTCGACACTCCACGATTTCAGCCCGGTGCGGGCGGCGCCATCGAGCCGTGGCGCGTACCAGCCGCCGACCTCGTTGCCCGCGAGGGCCTGCGCCTGCTTGTCCGCGCCAAAATAGTTCTTCGGCGTATGGCAGGCGCCGCAATGACCGAGCCCGGTGACGAGATAACCGCCCCGATTCCACGCCGCGCTCTGGCCCTGGTCCGGCTCGAACAGGCCCGGCTTGAAATACATCGTGTTCCAGATCCGCATCAGGCCGCGATAGCTAAACGGCCAGCGCAGTTCCGGCGGCTTGTTGCGGCTCGTGACGGCCGCGAGCGTTCCGAGATAAGCCCGGATCGCCAGCGTGTCGTCCTTCGTCATTCGCGTGAAATAGGGGTAGGGGAACGCCGGGTAATAATTGGAGCCGTCGGGCGCGACGCCGGTGCGTACGGCGCGGGTGAAGTCGGCGTCGGTCCAGGCGCCGATGCCGGTGTCGCGGTCCGGCGTCAGGTTTGGCGCGTAGATCGCGCCGAACGGTGTGTCGATGCGCTTTCCGCCCGCGAACGGTTTGGCCGGATCGGCGGTGTGGCAGCCGGCACAGTCGCCGGCCTCCACCAGCGCCTTGCCGGTGGCGATCAGCTCCGGTGACGGCTCGGCAGCGACGGCCGCGTTCGCAACCGCACTGCACAACGCCAGAGCCACGAGAGCCAGGCCAGCCAGAATCGTCCGCATCGAAAGCCTCTCCTGCGACCCATCGACGCCGTCCGGGATGATCGGGCGTCAATTCGTTGCGCGACGGCGGGGGTATGGTGACACAAAATGAAAATCGCGGATGCCAATGCAGCCACGAAATTGCGATTTTTACCCGCCGCTGCCTTTGCTCCAGAATTGTGATGCGGAGCGTGAAATATCCGACATAGAGTGGCGGAAATAGTCGGCGCGCCCTAGCTAAAAACCACGGGCAGGCAACGGCTTAAGCAGCCAAGCGCTCAAAAGGGCGGAAGAGGACATAATGGGCATCAACCAGGGTCCGATCAGTCTCGATCAGAAATACACCCAGGACACCGGACATATTTTCACGACGGGCATTCAGGCCCTGGTCCGCCTTCCGATGGCCCAGATCCGGCGCGACCGTGCCGCGGGGCTGAACACCGCGGGCTTCATCTCCGGCTATCGCGGCTCACCGCTCGGCGGCTATGACCAGCAGCTCTTCGCCGCGCGAAAACATCTCGAGCAGTACAATATCAAGTTCCAGCCCGGCGTGAACGAGGACCTGGCCGCGACCGCGGTCTGGGGCTCGCAGCAGCTCAACCTCTCGCCCGGCGCCAAGTATGACGGCGTGGTCGGCATCTGGTACGGCAAGGGCCCCGGCGTCGACCGCTGCGGCGACGTCTTCCGCCACGGCAATGCCGCGGGCTCCGCCAAGAACGGCGGCGTCTTGTGTCTCGCCGGCGACGACCACGGCGCAAAATCCTCCACCGTCCCGCATCAGTCCGACCACGCCTTCATGTCGGCGCTGATGCCCTATCTCTACCCCTCGAGCGTCCACGAGATGATCGAGATGGGTCTTCTCGGTATCGCGATGTCGCGCTACTCGGGCTGCTGGGTCGGCATGAAGGTGATCACGGAGACCGTGGAGACCACCGCCGAGATCGATCTCACCGACGAGATGACGCCGTTCGTGATCCCGACCGATTTCGAGATGCCCGAAGGCGGCCTCAATCTGCGCTGGCCCGACGACCGCTTCGCCCAGGACCGCCGCTTGCAGGACTACAAGGGCTTTGCCGCGATCGCCTTTGCGCGCGCCAACAAGGTCAATCGCATCACCATGGACTCGCCGAATGCCCGCTATGGCATCATGGCGTCCGGCAAGAGCTACGAGGATATCCGGCAGGCGCTGCGCGAGCTCGGTATCACACCCGAGGTCGCCGCCAAGATCGGACTTCGATTGTACAAGATCGGCATGCCCTGGCCTCTGGAGCCGGAAGGCGTCAGGCAATTCGCCGTGGGCCTCGAGGAAATCTTCATCATCGAAGAGCGCCGCGAGATCGTCGAAAACCAAGTGAAGCAGGAACTGTTCAACTGGCGCGACGATGTCCGTCCCCGCATCATCGGCAAGATGGACGATCACGACAAGCGCTTCCTCCCCTTTGCCGAAGAACTCAGCGTCGCCTCACTGGCGAGCTCGCTCACCGAGCGTCTGCTTCGACTTGATCTCAATCCCGAAATTGCAACGATGCTGCGCGCCAAGGCCGATTGGTTCAACGGCCGCCAGGCGTCGCAAATGCAGGCGACCGCGCCTGTCGCCCGCACGCCGTATTTTTGCTCCGGCTGCCCGCACAATACATCGACCAAGGTGCCCGAAGGCAGTCGCGCTTTCGCCGGCATCGGTTGCCACTTCATGGCACTCTGGATGGATCGCTCGACCGAGACCTTCACGCACATGGGCGGCGAGGGTGTGCCGTGGGTCGGCGTTGCTCCCTTCACCAAGGAAGAGCATGTGTTCGCCAATCTCGGCGACGGCACGTATTTCCACTCCGGCAGCCTCGCGATCCGCCAGGCGATCGCCTCCGGCGCCAACATCACCTACAAGATCCTCTATAACGACGCGACCGCGATGACCGGCGGCCAGCATGTCGACGGCGAATTGTCGCCGCAGCAGATCACCTTCCAGCTTCACAGCGAAGGCATCCGCGAGATCTATCTGGTCTCGGAAAATCCCGACGCCTATCCCGCGAATGAGATCGCGCCAGGCGTCAAGACCGCGCATCGTGACGAGCTCGACGCGGTCCAGAAAACGCTGCGCAAGGTCAAGGGCGCGTCCGCGATCGTGTTCGTGCAGACTTGCGCCGCCGAGAAGCGCCGCCGCCGCAAGCGCGGTACGATGGAGGATCCGGCGCGCCGTGTGCTCATCAATCCCGCGGTGTGTGAAGGCTGCGGCGATTGCTCGGTGCAATCGAACTGCATTTCGGTCGAGCCGCTGGAGACCGAGTTCGGCCGCAAGCGCGCCATCAACCAGTCGACCTGCAACAAGGATTATTCCTGCGTCAAAGGCTTTTGCCCGTCCTTCGTCACCGTCGACGGTGGCAAGATGCGCAAGCGCGCGCCGGCGGGCGTCGGCGATATCGGCGCGCTGCCTGAGCCGGCATCGCGCCCCAACCTGGACAAGCCCTACAACATCGCGGTCGGCGGCGTCGGCGGGACCGGCGTGCTGACCATCGGCGCGCTGCTGGGCATGGCCGCCCATATCGAGGGCAAGGCCTCGATGATCCTCGACATGTCGGGGCTGGCGCAAAAGGGTGGGGCGGTGCTGAGCCACGTCCGCCTGTCCGATCATCCGGCCGAGGTGACCTGCTCGCGCATCGTCACCGGTACGGCCGATGTGGTGCTCGCAGCCGATGAGGTGGTCGCGGTTGCCAAGGACACGATCTCGCTCTGCGACAGCAGCCGCACCCGCGGCATCATCAACAGCCACGTCATTCCCACCGCCGACTTCGTTCTCAACCGCGATTTCAACTTCCAGACCCGCAAGCTGAACGGGTTGCTGGAAACCGCGCTGCACAAGGATTCGGTGTTCTTCGACTTCACCAAGCCGGCCGAGCAGCTGCTCGGCGACAGCATCGCAACCAACATGATGATGATGGGCTACGCCTATCAGAAGGGCCTCTTGCCGTTGTCGGCGGAAGCGATCGAGCAGGCGATCGAGGTCAACGGCGTCTCGATCAAGATGAACAAGGAAGCCTTCCGCCTCGGCCGCCTCGCGGTCGCCGACCCCCAGCGCCTTGCCGGCATGCTGAAGGGAACGGATGAGGCCGTCGCGCCCAGGACCCTGGACGCCATGACCCTCGACGAACTCATCGAGCACCGAGCCAAGCATCTTACGGCCTATCAGAACGGCCGGCTGGCCAAGCGCTACCGGAAGCTGGTGGACCAGGTCAGCGACGCCGCCAGGCAGGGCGGCTATGACGAGGCGCTGACACGCGCCGTTGCGGTCAACTACGCCAAGCTGCTGGCCTACAAGGACGAATACGAAGTCGCGCGCCTTTACACCGATGGCGCGTTCGAAAAACAGCTCCGCGACCAGTTCGAGGGCGACTTCAAGTTCAACTTCAACCTGGCCCCGCCTATCCTCAGCCGTGGAGTCGATGCGCTCGGCCGTCCGAAGAAGCGCGCGTTCGGCCCGTGGATGCTTCCGGTATTTCGCGTGCTGGCAAAATTCAAATTCCTGCGCGGCACGCCGCTCGACATCTTCGGTCGCAGCGCCGACCGCAAGCTCGAACGCGACCTGATCGCCGGCTACGAGAAGGACGTCGCCACCGTGCTCGGCCTGCTGTCTCCGCTGACGATCGACACCGCGGTGGAGCTGCTGTCGTTGCCCGACCGCATCCGCGGCTACGGTCCGGTCAAGGAGAAGGCCGTCGCGGACGCCAAGGCCCGCTACGCCCAGCTCGCCGCCGACCTCGCGAACCCGCCGCCGGCGCCAAGGCAGATTGCGGCGGAGTAGGGTGGCGCATCGTCTGGGAGGGTGGTTAGCGATAGCGTAACCCAGCAGGTTTCTTTAGCGAGGGCTGCTAATCTAACTAGGTCACGTACGGTACCATCCACAGCAGATGAAGCTGCCCTACGAAGAAGGCTCTGTGTTCGCAGTGCCGCTCCGAAACGGCGGATTTGCTCGTGGAGTCGTCGCGAGGTCGACCCGCGTGGGAAGGGTTCTGCTGGGCTATTTTTTCGGTCCGCGTCTTGAAACATCAGCGTCGGCAACGCTCGATCACCTTCATCCTGACCAAGCCGTAACGAGAATTCGCTTCGGAGACCTAGGACTGATTGACGGGCGGTGGGTGATCATCGGCAAGGTGCCCAACTGGGATCGGGCAGATTGGCCAATCCCCGACTTTGTCAGGCGAGATCCCATCTCGAGGAAGGCTTGGTTGGTGCGGTACTCGGACGTTGATCCGCTTCGCAGCGCATCCGAGCTCCTTTCAGATTATGATGACCTGCAGGGGTTGGACAGTGACGGACTGTTCGGTGCTGGAGCGGCCGAGACAAAGATTTCAAAGCTCTTGGCTCCTCGGCCGCATTAGTCGGTAAGCCATACGATGGTATCGGTGGTTATGTTTTCGCAAACCCGATCTCCTACAGTGGGCAGAGGCGAGAAGCGCCGTGCCCACGATCTCACCAAGATTGCATAGCAAGAGGGTGGGCATGCTTCGCTTCGCCCGCCTAGGATTTCCTGTTTGAAATCAACGATCGCTCTACTGTGCATGGGGTTGTTTTCGCGAAGAAACGTTTTTCGATAAAACGAAACCGCTTGTGCCGTCGGGCAAAACACCTTTAGGGTTCTGCCCGTCGTTCCCGTCATTGCGAGCGTAGCGAAGCAATCCAGAAATGCGTCCGCGGAAAGATTCCTGGATTGCTTCGCTGCGCTCGCAATGACGATTCCGGAAGCAGAGGCCCTCCCACCGCACCTCGGCGATTTGCGCCAGTCCGCTACCCTCTCGCCCGGCGGAATATTTCCGCGCTTGCCAACAGGGCAGCAGCGGTTCAGAAAAAACCGGAAGCGAGAAACGCTAGCGGAGACCTTATTTGACCATCAAGGGCAAGGCCTACATTGCCGGGATCTACGAACACCCGACCCGGCACGCGCCGGACAAATCCACCGCGCAGCTCCATGCCGAGGTCGCCAAGGGCGCGATCGAGGATGCCGGGCTCAGCAAGGACGATGTCGACGGCTATTTCTGCGCCGGCGATGCCCCGGGCGGCGCCTGGCCGATGGTCGATTATCTCGGCCTCAACACCAAGAAACTCCGCCATGTCGATTCAACCGAAACCGGGGGCTGTTCCTACATCATCCATCTCGGCCATGCCGCCGAAGCCATCGCCGCGGGCAAGTGCTCGATCGCGCTGATCACGCTGGCCGGCAAGCCGCGCACCGGGGCGATGCCGCCGCGCGCGGCCGGCGCCGAGGCCGATTTCGAGACGGCTTACGGCGCGACCACGCACAATGCCTACGGCATGTGTGCCATGCGCCACATGCACGACTATGGCACCACCAGCGAGCAGCTCGCCTGGATCAAGGTCGCGGCCTCGCACCACGCGCAATACAATCCACATGCGATGCTCAAGGACGTCGTCACCGTCGAGGACGTCCTGAACTCGCCGATGATCTCCGATCCCTTGCATCGCATGGATTGCTGCGTCGTCTCCGACGGCGGCGGCGCGCTGCTCGTGACCACGCCTGAAATCGCCAAGAGCCTGAAGAAGCCGCTGGTCAAGCTGATCGGCCATGGCGAGGCGATGAAGGGCCCGCGCGGCGGCAAGGATCTCGACCTCACATACTCTGCCGGAATCTGGTCCGGCCCGCGTGCGTTCGAGGAGGCCGGCATCACGCCGAAGGACATCAAATACGCCTCGATCTACGACAGCTTCACCATCACCGTCTTGATGCAGCTCGAGGACCTCGGTTTCTGCAAGAAGGGCGAGGGCGGCAAGTTCGTTGCTGACGGCAATCTGATCTCGGGCGTCGGCAAGCTGCCGTTCAACACCGATGGCGGTGGCCTCTGCAGCAACCATCCCGTCAACCGCGGCGGGATGACCAAGATCCTCGAGGCGGTGCGGCAGCTGCGCGGCGAGGCGCATCCGAAGGTGCAGGTCAAGAATTGCGACCTCGCCATCGCCCACGGCACCGGCGGGCTTTTGGGTGTTCGCCACGCCGCCTCGACTGCGATTCTGGAGCGCGTGTGATGAGCGAAGCTAAGAAATATCCGGCCCCGGTGACCAACCCCGAGACGGCCGCGTTTTGGGACGCGGCCAAAGAGGGCAAGTTCATGATCAAGCGCTGCACCGCCTGCGGCGAGGCGCATTACTTCCCGCGCGCGATCTGCCCGTTCTGCTACTCCGACAAGACGGTGTGGGAGGAGTCTTCGGGCGAAGGCACGATCTACACTTACAGCTTGATGCGGAAGTCGCCGACCGGCCCCTACGCGATCGGGTACGTCACGCTGAAGGAGGGGCCGTCGCTCCAGACCAATTTCGTCGATTGCGATTTGACGACGTTGAAGATCGGCCAGAAGGTGAAGGTGGTGTTCAAGCCGACCGATGGCGCGCCGCTGCCGTTCTTCACGCCGGCGTAGTTGCTTCTTCCTTCTCCCCTTGCGGGAGAAGGTGGCGCGAAGCGCCGGATGAGGGGTATCTCTCCGCGGAGAAAGCTTTCACTGCGGAAGCAACCCCTCACCCAAGTGAGTTTGTTGCACCGTCCTCGCTGCCCTCTCCCACAAGGGGAGAGGGCACTTCAACTGGCGGTGCCGAAGACATTCGGGAGGAAACAACAAAAATGTCCGCCAGATACGACGAACTCAAAGGCCTCAAAAACCTCGGCCAGAAATATTCCTACACCGACCGCGAAGTGATGCTCTATGCCTACGGTATCGGCCTCGGCGCCGATCCGATGGACGAGAACGAGCTCGCCTTCGTCAACGAGGGCACGTTGACGCCGCGGCCGCTCAAGGTGGTGCCGACCTTCGCCTCCGTCGCGGCGTGGGGCGCGGGTCCGGGCGAGATGAATCTCAACCGCGTGATGGTGGTCGACGGCGAGCGCGACATCACCTTCCACCAGCCGCTGCCGGTCGCCGCGCACATCACCGCCGATTCCTCCGTTGTCGAAGTCTACGACAAGGGCAAGGACAAGGGCGTCGTCATCAGCCACCAGACCGTGCTCAAGAACGAGAAGGGCGAGAAGCTGGCAACGCTGGTCGCCTCCCGCTTCGCCCGCGGCGATGGCGGCTTTGGCGGGCCGAACCTGACCCAGCCGGATCCCCACAAGATCCCTTCGCGCGCACCCGACAGGACGATCGACATCGTCACGCGCCCCGACCAGGCGCTGGTCTATCGTCTCTGCGGCGACCGCAACCCGCTGCACTCCGACCCTGAGTTCGCGAAGAAGGCCGGCTTTCCGCGTCCGATCCTGCACGGCATGTGCACCTACGGTATCACCTGCCGCGGCGTGCTGCAGACCTATGCCGACTACGACGCCTCCGCCTTCCGCCAGCACGTCGCGCGGTTCTCCTCGCCGGTCTATCCCGGCGAAACCGTGACCATGGACCTCTGGAAGGACGGCAGCGTGATCTCGTTCGAAGCCAAGGTGAAGTCGCGCGGCGTCACCGTGATCAAGAACGGCAAGACGGTGCTGGGTTAGCACACGGGACGGCCGTGGTCTCCCTCGCCCCGCTCTTGCGGGGAGAGGGTGGGGTGAGGGGCTCTCTCCACCAGCCGAGACGGTAGTGAGACCTGTACCCCCTCACCCGGATCGCAAGGGCGATCCGACCTCTCCCCGCAAGCGGGGCGAGGTAAAAAACAAACAGGGAGACGCCACCATGGGACTACTCGACGGCAAGGTTGCGCTGATCACCGGCGCGGGCGGGGGACTCGGTGAGGCCTACGCGAAGCTGTTCGCGCGGGAAGGGGCCTCCGTCGTCGTCAACGACCTCGGCGGTCCCCGTGACGGCTCCGGCGCCGACACGTCGATGGCGCAGCTCGTGGTGGATGCGATCAAGGCCGAGGGCGGCAAGGCGGTCGCCAATGGCGCCGACATCTCCACCATGGAAGGCGGCCAGTCGGTGTTCGACGACGCCATCAAGCATTTCGGCCGCGCCGACATCCTCGTCAACAATGCCGGCATCCTGCGCGACCAGACCTTCGCCAAGGCCTCTGAGTCCGACTGGGACAAGGTCATCAAGGTGCATCTGAAGGGCACCTTTTGTTGCACCATGCCGGTGTTTCGCTGGATGCGGGAAAACGGCGGCGGCGTCATCGTCAACACCTCCTCGACCTCGGGCCTGATCGGCAATTTCGGCCAGAGCAATTACGGCGCGGCCAAGGGCGGCATCTGGGGCCTGTCCAACGTGCTGGCGATCGAGGGCCGCAAATACAACATCCGGATCTGGACGCTTGCGCCGGGCGCGCTGACCCGCATGACCGCAGACCTGCCCCGCTATAAGGAGAACCCCGGCGCGGCGCTGGGGCCGGACGGCATCGCGCCGGCCGTGCTATACATGGTCAGCGACTTGTCCGGCGACCAGACCGGCAAGGTGCTGGGTGTGTCCGGGCCCCGCGGCGTGCGCGAAATGCGGATGATGGAAATGGACGGCTGGAAGCCGCCGCACACGGGCTGGAAGGCCCAGGACATCGCCGATCATGCCAAGGAGATCTTCTTCTCCGAAGAGCAGATCAAGATGGGGGCGCGGCGGTTTTAGCCATCGACAGAGAGAAACAAGGACAACGATGAAACTCACCGCCGACGCCAAGGGCACCTTCGCAATCGCGCCGACGCCGTTCCACGATGACGGCCGAATCGACGAGCGCTCGATCGACCGCCTGACCGATTTCTACGAGGAGGTCGGCTGCGACGGCGTCACGGTGTTAGGGATCCTCGGTGAGGCGCCGAAGCTCGATGCCGCCGAGGCCGAGCAGGTGGCGGTACGCTTCGTCAAGCGGGCCAAGACAATGCAGGTTATCGTCGGCGTCTCCGCGCCCGGCTTTGCCACCATGCGCTCGCTGACGAAGGCCTCGATGGAGGCCGGTGCGGCCGGTGTGATGATCGCGCCGCCGCCGTCGTTGCGGACCGACGACCAGATCATCGGCTATTACAAGCAGGCGGCCGAGGCGATTGGCCCCGACGTGCCCTGGGTGCTCCAGGACTATCCGCTGACCTTGTCGGTGGTGTTCACCCCCGCTGTGATCCGCAAGATCGTCACCGACAATCCCAACTGCGTGATGCTCAAGCACGAGGACTGGCCGGGGCTGGAAAAGATCTCGACGCTGCGCAATTTCCAGAAAGACGGTTCGCTGCGGCCGCTCTCGATCCTCTGCGGCAATGGCGGGCTCTTTCTCGACTTCGAGATGGAGCGCGGCGCCGACGGCGCCATGACCGGCTATGCCTTCCCCGAGCTTCTGATCGACGTCGTGCGACTTTCGAAGGAAGGCAAGCGCGACGCCGCCCATGATCTGTTCGACGCGCATCTGCCGCTGATCCGCTACGAGCAGCAGCCTGGTGCTGGCCTTGCCGTACGCAAATACGTGCTGCAGAAGCGCGGCATCATTGCCTCCAGCGCCCAGCGCAAGCCCGGCGCCACCATCACGCCGGCGGCGAAGGCCGAGGTCGAGTACCTGCTGTCGCGCGTCGCGCGCGTCGACAAGCGCGCCAATCTCGGCCCGCAATCCAGCGCAGCAGGTTAATCGAATGGCCGAGGCATCAGCATCGCGCCCCGCGTCGACGATCCTCCTGCTGCGCGACGGCGTGAAGGTCGACGGCAAAAGCCGCGACGAAATCGAAGTCTTCATGATGGTGCGCCATCATCAGATCGAGTTCAATTCGGGCGCGCTGGTGTTTCCCGGTGGCAGCGTCGATGCCGGCGATCAGGAGATCGTCGCGCGGTCCGATCTGTATTCGGGCGGCGAGGGCCTGAGTGAAGCGGACCGCGGATTTCGTATCGCCGCGATCCGCGAGACCTTTGAGGAAAGCGGCATCCTGCTGGCGCGCTCGAAAGACTCGGGCACGCCTGTTGACGCCAAGCGCGCCGGCGAAATCGCCGATGCGCATCGCGTCGCGCTCAACGAGCACAAGGTCAGCTTCCTGAGCATTCTGGCCGATAACGGCCTCCAGCTCGCGCTCGATACGCTCGTGCCTTACGCGCACTGGATCACGCCCGAGGGGATGCCAAAACGTTTCGACACCTGGTTCTTCCTTGCGGCAGCACCGCCCGACCAGCTCGGCGCACATGACGGCCGGGAGTCGACCGACTCGATCTGGGTCTCGCCGCGCGAGGCGGTGGAGGGTGGCGAGAGCGGCCGCTTCAAGCTGCCGTTCCCGACCACGCGCAACCTGATCCGGCTCGCCAAGCAGTCGAGCGTGAGCGCGGCGCTGAAGCACGCCCGCGGCATGTCCGTCGTGACGGTGATGCCGGTCATGACCAAGACCGAAACCGGCCGCCAGCTCCGCATTCCCCGCGAGGCCGGCTACGACGGCGAAGTGTTCGAGGTCGGGGCAGTCGGCTAGGACACTTCGACACAAAGCGAAGTATCGGCGAGGGTAGACGCGCTAGGTTCCGTCCCTGACAATGGGACGGGGCGCGCGACATGGATAACCGGCAGGACAATCGGCAGGACAACAACGTCGCCGTCGAGCTGGCGCTGCTGCTGGCGCTCGCAACGCTCTGGGGCGGCTCCTACACCTTCATCAAGCTCGGCGTCGCCACCATTCCGCCGATCACGCTGATCGCGGCGCGCACCACGATTGCGGGCCTGCTGCTGCTCGCGATCATGCGGGCGCGGGGCATTAGGCTTCCGACGGATGCCGCGACCTGGCAACGCTTCGCCTTCCAGGCCGTGCTCAACAGCGTGATCCCCTGGACGTTGATCGCCTGGGGCGAGCGCCACGTCGATGCCGCGCTTGCGACCATCCTCAACTCGGCAGGCCCGATCTTCACCTTCCTGCTCACGGCGGTCGTGACGCGTCACGAGGCGACGACACCGCGCAAGCTGGTCGGCGTGGTCGCCGGCATGGCCGGCATCCTGCTGATCGTCGGCGTCGATGCCTTCCATGATGTCGGAAGCGGCCTCGTCGCGGAGGCCGCCATCGTTGCCGCCACCATCTGCTACGCCTGCGCCGCCATCTTCGGTCGCGGCTTCAAGGGCCTCGATCCCATGGCGCCCGCGGCCGGTTCGTTGCTGGCCGGGGCGGCGGCGCTGATCCCGGCCTCGCTCATCCTCGAGCAGCCCTGGACACTGTCGCCCTCGCTGAGTTCCGTGCTAGCGCTGCTCGCGCTGGCGACCTTCTCGACCGCCGCGGCCTTCGTGATCTATTTCCGCCTGATCCAGACCCTGGGCTCGGTCGGCACCACCGCGCAGGCCTATCTCCGCGTGCCGATCGGGGTTGCCATCAGCGTCGCCTTCCTCGGCGAGAGCCTGAGCCGGACCGCCTGGCTCGGCCTTGCCTGCGTCGTCCTCGGCGTCGCCGCCATGACCATCCCGGCCGGGCGGTCGGCCGGTGTCAAAACGTCATAAAGCCGGGGCCAAGGAGGGCGGCAGGGCTGTAATATTAAGGATATTCGGCGGCCAGACGCATGTTCCCCCGGGACCGCAATACGTCGTATATTGGAGCTCCAATAGCCCGGTCCTCACATCACCAATGTCCGCCGAATTGACGCCGACCCCTGAGAAAAAGCGAACATTCTCGCTCTCCATCGGCCAGCTCACGTTCGGCAGCTTCCTTCTGGTGCTGGCGGTGATCATCGTCACCTCGACCGCGAGCGTGATCGCGATCCGGCATATCGACACGACCTTTGCCGAGCTGCAGCGGCTGCAGAGCGTCGGCGACCTCGCCGAGGACATCGACCGCCGCATGAACGAGCTGCGGCTCGCCGCGCGCGACTTCGTCACCGACCCCGGCGCCGGCATCCAGTTCAAGCAGGTGGGCGAGGCGGCCTCGACGCTCAGCGACATCCTGAAGAAGACCCGCATCGAGCTCGTGCCCGAGCAGCAGGATATGATCGACGGGGTCAGCGAGCGGCTTGCGACCTATCGCAGCGGCCTGGAGCGGATCTCGACCTTGATCGACCGCCGCGCCCAGCTGCTTGCCGGCCTGCCGCCGCTCCGCGACCAGTTCGACGCGGCTGTCTCCGGCACGGGGGACCGAGAGCTGGCGTCCCGCCTGTCGGAAGCGCAGAGCCGGATCGCGCTCGGATTGCTTGCGCGCAACCCGTCCGCGGCCGAGCTGGCGGCGCAGAGCATGCGGGCGATGGGCGTCGTCGATCCCAATCTCAGATCGGCCGTCAACAATTACGCCGAGGCGATCATCGCGGTCGCGGTCCGTGAGCGGCAGATCGCCGACATCGATCGCGAGGTGCTGGGAACCGAGGGCCGGCTGATCGGCCGTGTCACCGAATTGCTGCGCGAGGTCAGCGCCCGGCGCGGCCACGTGCTGTCGCGCGACTTCGCCCGCACGCTGACAGAGGCGCGCTGGCAGAGCATCGTGCTCGGTACCATCGGCGTGCTGATCGGCATTCTCGCGGCCGGCTTCGTGGTGCGGCGGACGGTCCGTCCGCTCGCCCAGATCGCGCGGTCGATCCGCGCGCTCGCAGCCGGCGAGAAGAACACCTCGATCCCGTCCGCCGATCTCGACAATGAGATCGGCGATATCGCACGCGCGGCCGAAGTGTTCCGCCGCGCGCTGGAGGAGGCCGACACGGCACGCGAGGCGGCGGTGCGCGCATTGACCGAGCAGCGCCTCGCCGAAGAGAGCTACCGGAAGCTGTTCGAGGGCTCGGTCGACGGCATCTATGTCACGACACCGGCCGGTGACCTCCTCAACGCCAATCCGGCGCTGGCGCGGATGATGGGCTACGATAGCCCGCAGCAGCTGATCGACAGCATCAACGACATCGCCCACACCATCTATCTCAATCCCGAGGCGCGCGTCGAATATCAGCGGCTGATGGCCCGCGACGGCATGGTGCGCGAGTTCGAATACCAGGTGCGCCAGCGCGGCGGCGACATCCTGTGGCTGTCCGACAGTGCCACCGGCGTCCGCGACGAGGCGGGCAACATCGTCCGCTACGAGGGCACGCTGCGCGACATCACCGACCAGAAGCGCGCGGAAGACGCCATTGCCGAAGGACGGCGCCTGCTCCAGCAGGTCATCGACACGGTGCCCGCGGTCATCAACGTCAAGGACCGCGACCTGCGCTACGTGCTGATGAACCGTTACATGGCCGGCATCTTCGGAATCGAGCCCGGCGATGCGCTCGGCCGCACCACGGCCGACCTGATGTCGCGCTACGGCGCGGCCAAGTCCGACGAGAGCGACAAGCGCGTGCTGACGCTGCGAAAAGGTCTCGGCTTCTACGAAGAGGAGTACATTGATTCGTCCGGCCACATGCGGCAATGGCTCGTCAACAAGCTGCCGCTGCTCGATGCCGAAGGCGAGATCGAACGGATCGTCACCGTGGCGCTCGATATCGGCGAGCGCAAGCGCGGCGAGCAGGAGATGCGGAAAGCCAAGGAGTCGGCCGAGACCGCGCTACGCAATCTGCGCGAGACCCAGGCTTCGCTGATCGAAGCGGAGAAGCTGGCGGCGCTCGGGCGCCTCGTCGCCGGCGTCGCGCACGAAGTCAACAATCCCGTCGGCATCAGCCTCACGGTCGCCTCCGCGCTGGAGCGCAAGACCGCGATGTTCACCGCCGAGGTCGAGCGTGGCGAGCTGCGCCGCTCCGCGCTCAACGACTTTCTCCATACCAGCCGCGACGCGTCCTCGCAGCTCGTCTCCAATCTCAACCGCGCCGCCGAGCTGATCCAGTCGTTCAAGCAGGTCGCCGCCGACCGCAACTATTCGGACCAACGCAGCTTCGATCTCGGTGACCTCACCGAGCAGGTGGTGATGAGTCTGCGGCCCGGGCTGCGCAAGCACAATCTGACGCTCAATGTCGAGTGCCAGCCTGATCTGACCATGAACAGCTATCCTGGACCGTACGGCCAGGTGCTGACCAATCTGTTTCTCAACGCGGTGGCGCACGCCTTTCCGGACGGCCGGCCGGGGACCATCGACATCCAGGTGCGCGAGTCCGGCAAGGACAATGTCGAGATCATCTTCTCCGACAATGGCTGCGGCATGTCGCTCGATGTCCGCCGCCGTGCCTTCGATCCGTTCTTCACGACGCGGCGCGACCAGGGCGGCACTGGTCTCGGGCTGCACATCGTCTACAGTATCGTCACGAACAGGCTCGGCGGACGGCTCGATCTGGATTCCGAACCGGGCAGCGGCACACGTATCCAGATCATCCTGCCGCGCGTGGCGCCGCTCGAGCAGGCCGCGGAATAGCTCGAGCATTTTCGAGCGAAGTGGATGCCGGCTTCGCGTGAAGAAAACGCGCCGAAATAAATTGAGAGCTTTGGTTGATTCGATCAGAACCGAAGCCCTAGTCGACCTCTGCAAGTTTGTGCAGCGTCGCGCCAAAAATCTGGCTGGCCTTGCCGACCAGTGCGGTGCCCGTCATGTCCCCGCGCGTCTCCGTGAAGGTGCCGCTGACGCCGATGCCGACCGCGGCAGGGCCGCCGAACAGCGGATTGTCGTCGCCCCGCGGCGAGGTGTGACGCTGGACCAGCACCTCACCCTTGAAGGTGTTGTCCTTCACCGTGTAGCTGCCGGTGTAATAGAGGTAGGCATCGCCGCCAAGAATCTTGCCGTCGCGAAACAGAATCACGCCGCTGCCCTTGCCGACCCGACCATCGAGCAGGTTCACGTGAATCGAATAGAGGCCGTTCTTCATAAAGTCCCGAGGCCGGCCGCCATCGCCCAATGGCGTAACCGGTAGTGCATTTATGCCAAAGGGCATGCGGCCACGCAACGCGGCAGTTTGGCCGCCGACCTTGCGCGCCTACCGCGAGCCGTACTTGTCCCGGCTTGTCTATGACACCGCCATGACGGTCTGATCATGAAGCGAGGCCAGTCGTTGCGAATCGAGTTGGCCCGCGAAATGCATAACCATTGTTGCACTGGCCGCGGGGTGCTGGAGCAAGACAAACGTGAGCAACTGGATCGATTCCGGCGGCGAGAAGCCGCGTCTGTACAGTGTGCGTCCCACGATTTGCGAAACACGACAACGGCGGATCGGCGGCGCAGCACGCTGGCGAAGCGTGGCGAGCCTCGCATGCGTCCTGGCCCTGATCGCGCTCGCGGCCCCCGTCGGCCATGCGCGCGACCGCGGCCAGTTCGTCAACACCAATGCCGAATTGAAGGCCTGGTTCGACGGACTGCGAAGCGGCAAGGGGCCTTGTTGCTCCGATGCCGACGGCTCGGCGCTCTCGGACACCGACTGGGACAGCAAGGACGGGCACTATCGGGTCCGCGTCCCGCGTTATGGCTACGTGGTCGACGGCCGACCGCAGGAGCTCGTCTGGGTCGAGGTGCCCGAGGAGGCCGTGATCTCGGAGCCGAACCGCGTAGGGCGCACCATGGTCTGGCCGATCTACGGCTACATGGGCGTCGCCGTCCGCTGCTTCATGCCCGGCAGCATGACTTAGGCACGCCGGGCGGCAACGTCGCCCGGTGAGCCGATGTGGCGCGCGCCGTGTCAGGTATATTTCTTGTCGCGCTCGAGCAGCTCGATGGAGATGCCCTCGGGGCCGCGGATGAAGCAGATGCGCACGCCGGGGCGGATCGTGGTCGGTTCGCGCGTGAAGGTGACGCCCTTGGCCTTGAGCTCGGCGGCGACGGCATCGATGTCCTTCACCGTGAGACCGAAATGGTCGAGGCCTTGATGCGGGTGCGGCGGCGGCGGGTTGACCACATTGTCGCCCTCGAGCGGCGCAATGAAGATCCTTGCGCCGCCGAGATTCACGTCGATCCGTCCGGGCGCTTGCACGATCTCGCCACCGAGGATGTCCCGCAGCCAGGCCGCCGTGGCCTCCGGATCGGGGCTGCGCAGATGGACGTGATCCCAAGTGACGACTGGCATTTCGTGTTCTCCCGACGGATCTTGATGTTGCAGCGCATGTTAGCGGCCTCGGCCCGTGACCGCCACCGCTCTTGCCGACTCGGCAGCTGCGCGGGAACCTTAGTTCGCCTTCCCGATTAAGGTAAGCAGTGGCCGAATCCGTTGTCGAACGTGCTTCCGCCGCGATCGGTGAGGCAACCATGAACGCTGGGTTTGACCGCATCGGGTTAGGGCGTTTCGCCGGGACCGGCGAACGGCTGGCGCGAGCAGTGATGATCGCGAGCGTTTCATTTGGGCGGGGCCTGCTGTGGCTGTTGGCGGCCATCATCGTCGGTTGCGGCATCTGGATGCTGCTCCCTCTCTCCAGAGGCAACAGTGCCGAGCCGGTGACGTCTGAGATGGCAGCGATCGCGACGGCAACTTCGGGGGATGCGACCGCCGTGTCGCCGGCTTCCGAGGCTCCGCTTCCGATAATGGCAGAACTCGGCCGGATCAGGATTTCATCTCAGACCTGGCGCCGCGGCGGCCTTGGCTCGAAGGCGCTGGTGACGCTCACGCTGCGGAACGACAACGACTATGCCGTAAAGGATGTCGAGATCGTCTGCGCTTTTGCGCGGCGCGACGGTAGTCATCTCACCGACCGCACCCGCGTTCTGGCGGATCCGGTCGGCATGAAGAGCCGCAAGACTTTTGCGCGCATTCCCGTCGGCTTCGTCAACGTGAATGCCGATCAGGCAAAGTGTTCGCTTGTGGCAGCACGTCGGACATAAGGCCGGCATTGCCTGATAGCGGAAAAGTTACTGTCCCGGGGACTTGGCCAAGAAACTTGGCGTCGCCATTTGAACCGAACGGCTGGGCCAGGAACCAATTAAATGATCGCCTGTTAAGGCGGAGAGCCCACGCGGGGATGCGGCGGGCGGAGCGTGGCCAATGCCCATCTTTCGGTATTTCTTCTTTGTCGGTGGAGCCTTGTTTGCACTGCTGTTCGCGGCGGACTACGTTCTGCCGACTTCGCCTGTGACGCAGGCTATCGCAACAGCAAGCAACGAACAGCCGTTGATCCGGATCCGGTCCGATCGCCACCTGCCGGAGCGCGTCGTACTCGACACCAGCCAGCCGACGCTTGCCGCCCCTGCGGTGAAGATCGCGGCCGTCGCGGCTCCCCAGTCGCCCGTGGAGAGCATGTCACCGGCTTTGGCCGAGATATCTGCCAAGGCGCGGGTCCGCGAGACGTTCGCCCAGTTCACGCCGGCCGCGAAGGGCGCTGCCGCTGCGGTCAAGAAGATCGAAGCCAATTCACAGATTCAGGCGCAGGGCCAGCTTCCTCAGGCCCAGCCCCCTCAGACCTCAGCGCAGCAGCCCAAGCGCAAGGTCGCCAGAACGCATCCGGTGCCGCAGCAAGGGCGGCCGATGATGGTGGTGGCGCAGCAGCCGCATTTCGGCTTCTTCAACAGCACCTGGTAAGAGCAGGTCTGACCCATCTCGAATCGGGGCGGGAAGGGCTTTTTATTGGCCGGCCTCTCTGCTAATTCGAACCCATCCGAGCGTCGTCCGGCCTGCTGGCCCGCCAGCAGCGATCTGGGGCGTCTCGGCTGTGGCCCAATGTCTGGGCCAGGGCGCTCGTAGCTCAGCTGGATAGAGCATCGGATTTCGATTCCGAGGGTCGGGAGTTCGAATCTCTCCGAGCGCGCCAATTCCGGATATGTTCCGAAGAGGGCGCTGACAACAACGACGGCCGCAGCGGCCTGCCCGGTCAGCCAGCCGTCGGACCGGCTTGCCGGCCCCGTGCCAGCGTGTCGGACGGCGCTTCGTGGAAGGTCGCGCGGTAAGCTGCGGCAAACTCCCCCAAATGGTGAAAGCCTTGGGCGCGCGCGCATGTGGCGACGTTGGCGCCCCCGCCTTTGAGAAGGCGAGACCGCGTCGCCCACAATTTTTTCAGGCGAATGTACTGGTGCAGGCTCATGCCGCGCACCTTGCTGACGGCGCCGCCGAGCGTCCGGATCGAGACGCCGAACTCGCCGGCGAGATCGGCGGTATAGATCGGAGCAGTCGGATGTGCCGCGACGTAATCATCGATACGCTGCACGAGTTTGATCGACCGCTCGCCCTGGACGGAGGCACTCCGGTCTGAGAGTGGATCGATGCGAAACAGATCGTCGAGCGCGAGCAGCAGGCCTTCCTGCAGATGGGCGGCGACCTCGGTCGTTTCGAACAGGGCCGGCTGCACCGACGCGGTTCGCAGAATGTCGAGCAGGAGCTGCCGTATGTGGAGCAAAGCGGGGCGGTTCGCGACATTAGCCCGCAAATCGTCCGCCCGATCGAACCAGCCCCGGTCGCTCATGCCGGGTGAGAAGATGATCATCGCATGATGATTGGTCCGGCGCTCGACGAAATGGCATTCATCGCTGCCGCGGAGCGCGATGAAGAAACGCGCGTCCAGATCCATGCCCTTGGAATTGACCTGAAGGTCGTCCGTCATGGGCAGGATCACCATCCCGCCGGGCATCCGATAGGCCGCGTCGAGGATGCGCGCGAACGAACGCATTATGACGATGCGGCAACCGGGCAGGGAGACGACAGCGCGAGCCGCCGCGAAATTCCGGACGTCGAGCGGAATGCTTCTCGCATCCTCCATCGACTCGATCGGCCGAAACGCATCGACGTCGGCAAAGCCGATCAATTGAAGCGCGGATGATGGAGCGAGGGCGTCGAACAACATGCGTGTGGCCGGCTGCCGCAATGTGACAATCAAATGAACGTGAGTACATCGCCATCAATGGCGAAACATCGCGCTTCAGTAAACCGGATTCCGGGCCGTAGTATTGCGGACATCATGGCATGAAGCCCGGCGGATCGGTGTCGTCGTTAACGGTCTCGAGTCATCGGCTGGCCGGTGGCGAGGTCGATGAAATGCAGCCGCGTGCAGGCGGGACAGGCGAAGGAGGCAAAGCTCTGCGCCTCCTGTCTCTGTTGCTTCTCAAGATGTGTCTGTACATTCATGCCCGTCTGGGGACATCGAAAAACGATCAAATCGACCATCGTCGAAGAATGACGGCGTGGCGAAATTCGTCTTTGATCTAGATCAGTTTTGGAATGACTCCAGACCAACGTCCTTGATCTCGCAAAAGCGAAGGGGCCCCGGAGGGCCCCTATAGAATCACCAACGGCGATAGCGTGGTCCGTAATAGCGAGGCCCACCATAAAAGCGCGGTGCATATCGGGGACCGTAGTACGGTCGCGGCGCGTAGTATCCATAGTAGTTCGGGCGCCAGAAACAGCGTCCCCAGGCGTCACAGACCATGCGGACCTGCTCGACGTCGGAAACCTGCGGCGTCGCAGGAGCAGGCGCGATGGGCATGGCGGACGCCGCCGGGGATGCGACCAACGCACCCAGCAGGGTCGCGGCGACGAGGCCAATTCTAAGCTTCATGATGTCTTTCTCCGCTTACGCAATACAGGGATATCGAAGTTTGTTCTGATCAAATTGTGGCAGGGGCGAAATGTAATGCTGATGAACAGGTCTTCAGCCAGCCCGCCGCAGGCCTGACCTTTAGCTCCGGCAGACTATCCCAGGTTCGCGCGCTTGACCAATGCTGCGCTTGCGTTTGCGCCCCGCAGGACATCGTCGCCATCCTTGATCCCGCGCAATTCTCCGATGCGGCTTCGTCCCTAAGCTAGCCTTGTGGCCAGCCTTTCGAGTAATTCGAAGGGCAGGCTCGCGAGGTCGCTTTGGAGCTGTGCAAATGGACAAAATGAGAATCGACAAGGGTGACTGGCTGGTCGTGTGCGACGGGCGCAAGGCGCTCATTCTGGAAAACCTCGGCGACGAGATGTTTCCGAACCTCCACACCAGGGAGGTGCACGAGCAGCCCAATCCCTCGACCGGGGCGCAAGGGACCGACGCGCCGGGCAGACTCCATGGCGCGGCCGGTAGCGCCCGCAGCTCGGTGGAGCAGACTGATTGGCACGACGAGGCCGAGCGCGCCTTCCTGCGCAGCCTGGCCGGACGGCTCGATGCGGCCGTCAGCTCAGGCGAGACCTCGGCCTTGACGATGGTGGCCTCGCCGCGTGCCCTCGGGATGATCCGCGCCGACTATTCGGATGTGGTGCGCAAGGCACTCCAGGGCGAGGTCGGCAAGGACCTCGTCAAACTGCCGGTCTACGAAATCGAGAAGCAATTGCTGCTGTCGGGCGCCGCCAAATAGCGGCCCCGCGACGCGCCTGCGCCCCTCAGTAGCAGGGGTGCCGGCGGCGGTCCTGGCCGACATAGGCGGCTGCGCTCTGGTAGCAATGGTTGGTCGACGGGCCGTCATAAAAGGCGAACGTCCCGGGCGTTATGCCGGGCCCGTAATTGTGCAGATAGCTGATCGGGTAGGGCAGCGGGTTCGTGTGATAGCGATGGTACCGGTGATGCCCCCGTGCCTCTGCGAGGCCAGGGGCAAGGATTGCGGCCGACAGGGCAGCAATCGCGGCTACAAGCTTCAACTTGCTCATCTCGAATCTCCGGAACCCACACGAATAGGTCAGCCGTTTATAGCCAGTTCGGGCGGCCGGAACACCCGTCTGCAGCCCGGAAAACGGGGGCAATCCCGCAGTTTCCCGGGTGGGTGTGACAGAATTGCCGGTTCTGTGGTCCGACTTGCCCATTTTTGGCCTTTTCGAGATGCTTAACGAATTCCCCACACAAGTGTGACCAAAGAGAATTAGCTCAAGACTCCTGTTGCCGGCTTCTTGGGGTCCATAGGCCGGTCCATTCCTGAAGGCTTTCGCCGTCACCTCGCCATGCGCATCACGCTTCTGAGCCTGCTGTTGCTCTCGGTCGTCGCCGCCACGCCGGCGCGGGCCGAGCTGCACATTACCCGCGACCACGGCGGCTATGTCGAGGAGTACAAGGCCAAGTACAAGCGCGTCCGCGAGAAGGGCGAGCGCGTCATCATCGACGGCATCTGCAACTCGGCCTGTACCTTGGTGCTCGGCATCGTGCCGATGAACAAGATCTGCGTGACGCCGCGCGCCAGCCTCGGCTTCCACCAAGCCTATTACGACAAGGCCTTCACCTTCGGCATCAAGGTCACCAGCGCGGAGGGGACGTCCGACCTGATGGCCTATTACCCCGACACGGTGAAGGACTGGATTCGCCGCAATGGCGGGCTCACCACCGACATGAAAAAGATCAAGAACGGCGTCGAGCTCTGGAAGATCATCGATCCCTGTCCAGACGAATGGTGAGCGGCTGAGCCGTCCGGTCCGTCGCAGCGCAGCATCGTCCGGACGAAATTGGCCGAAATTCGCATTGCCGCATTGGCCCCCGGTGGGGCAATGAGGCGGCAATGAATCATAATCAAGAAGCCCTGACCGCCCGCGCCGCGCCGATCCTGTTCGTCCTGCTCTGGAGCACGGGCTTCATCGGCACCAAATACGTCGTCAACAATGCCGACCCCCTGACCTATCTCGCCATCCGCATGGCGTTCGTGGTCGGTCTGATGGCGATCATCGTCGCGATTGCGCGACCGAAATGGCCGGACCGGATCGGCATCGCGCACAGCGCCGTCGCCGGCATTCTCGTCCATGGCTTCTATCTCGGCGGCACCGCAATCGCGATCGCGCACTCGATTCCGGCCGGGCTCTCCGCGCTCATTCCGGGCCTTCAGCCGATCCTGACCTCGACCATCGCCAACCGCTGGCTCGGGGAGAAGGTGACGCCGGTGCAATGGGCGGGGCTCGTCCTTGGCCTCGGCGGCGTCGTGCTGATCCTGCACGGCCGTCCCATGACCGGCGAAGCCGGGCTCGGCTGGCTCGCCTCCGTCGTCGCGCTGATCAGCATCACGCTCGGCACGCTCTATCAGCGCCGCTATTGCAACCACATCGACTGGCGCGCCGGCAATCTCGTGCAGTACGTCTCCGTCACGATCTTCTTCGCGATCGGCGCCTTCCTGTTCGAGGACCGCGTGGTGCACTGGACGCGCGAGTTCATGCTGGCGCTGGCCTGGCTCGCCGTGGCCCTCTCGATCGGGTCGATCGGGCTGCTGTACTGGCTGATCCGCCATGCCGCCGCCACGTCTGTTGCAAGCCTGTTCTATCTGGTGCCCGCCGTGACGGCGCTGATGGCTTATCTGCTGTTTGGGGAAAAGCTCGATGCGCTGGCGATCGCCGGCATGGTGATGTGCGCGGCCGCGGTGTTCGTGGTCAACCGGCGCTTCTAGGACCGGCGAGCCGGTCCGCCGGAATACATCCCTGACGTGCGCGGCAAGATCGTGCTAGGGTCGGCGCCTTTCAGTGGCCCTTTCACAGGTGATTTCCATGAAGAAGGCGAGACGCGCATTGCTTGGCAGGTCCCTGAAGCCGGTCCGGATTGCCTGCATCAACTACGCGGAGCCGACGATCAGCGGCCGCAAGATGGCCAGGCTCACAGCGGCGCTCCAGAAATGCTACGACAAGCACTTCCTGCCGGTGTGGGGCTATCCGGTCGACCTCTATGTCAGCGAAAACCCGCAGCCGGGCGAGTGGCAACTGGTCTATTTTGACGAGGCCTCCCACAAGAACATGCTCGGCCGCCATGAGCTGACGCACCGCCGCCAGCCGATCTCAAAGATCTTCGTCAAGGCGCTGGGCGACGAGCCGGTCAGCGTGGCGGCCTCGCACGAGCTGTTCGAGATGGTGCTCGATCCCATGGCCAATCTCTGGGCCGACAAAAACCCGAACACCCAATATGCCTATGAGGTCTGTGACGCCGTGGAAGAGGACACCTTCTTCGTCGCCGGCTTCGAGATGTCGAACTTCGTCTATCCGTCCTGGTTCGAACCGTTCAGGCATCCCCGAGGCACCAAGTTCGACCACAAGGGAACGCTGAAAGAGCCGTTCTCGATGACCGAGGGCGGCTACGTCATCAAGAAGGTCAACGGCAGGAAGGTGATCAAGGCGTTCGGCTCGCCCGAGAAACGGCGGCGTTTCAACGCCGAGGACCGGCGCGGCCATCGCAGCGAATTTCGCGATCCGCACGGCGAGCATCACCCGGGCCGGCGCGCGGCCAAACGGCGAGGGTAGGGTATCGCTGGAGCCGTCTCCGGGCGCGTCCGCCCCCGGAGACTTGAGCGTTGCGATTAGCGCTTGGCCTTCTTTTTCGACTTGGCAGCTTTCTTGGCGGCCTTCTTTGCCGTTTTCTTGGCGGCCTTCTTCGACGACTTCTTTGCAGCTTTCTTCGAAGTCTTCTTGGCGGCCTTCGAAGTTTTCTTTGCAGCCTTCTTGGAAGCCTTCTTCGGCGCTACCTTCTTCGCGACCTTCTTGGCGGCTTTCTTCACCTGCTTGACGGCAGTGACAGCGGCGTCCTTGGTCGCTTCCACGGCGGTGGTGATCGTGTCCATCGCCTGTTCGGTGATCGGCTTGTCGTCGTCCATAGTGTCCCCCACGGTTTGCATGGAGCGATGACGATAGCGCGTTTCATAATTGTGTCAAAGCAACGCTCAACCTTTGCGGATCTTGGCGTAGGCGGCGAGCGCGCGCTCTCGTCCCTTGGCATGATCGACGATCGGCTGCGGATAGGTCTTGCCGAGCGTGACGCCGGCGCTCGCAAGCTCGATCGGCGTGGCCTCCCAGGGCTGGTGGATCAACTTGGCCGGCACGTCCTTTAGCTCCGGCACCCAGCGCCGGACATAGGCTCCATCCGGGTCGAACTTCTCGCCCTGGAGCACCGGATTGAACACGCGGAAATACGGCGCTGCGTCGGCGCCGCAGCCGGCGACCCACTGCCAGTTGGCGGGATTGCTGCCGGCATCCGCATCGACCAGCGTGTCCCAAAACCACCTTTCGCCGTCGCGCCAGTCGATCAGGAGGTGCTTGACCAGAAACGAGGCGACCACCATTCGCACCCGGTTGTGCATCACGCCGGTGTGCCAGAGCTCGCGCAGGCCGGCGTCAACGATGGGATAGCCGGTGCCTCCGCGCTGCCAGGCGGCGAGCGCCTTGGCGTCGGGCTTCCAAGGGAAGCCATCGAAGTTTGCTTGCAGGTTTTCGGTAGCGAGGGTGGGATGGTCGTGGAGCAGGTGGCGGCCGAACTCTCGCCAGCCGAGCTCGCTTAGGAACTTGTCGACACCGGGTCCGATCGCAGGGTTCTCCGCCGCGGCGAACCGCGCGGCGTGCCAGACTTGGCGCGGGCTGAGCTCGCCGAACCTCAAATGCGGTGACAAATGTGAGGTGCCCTCCCGGTCCGGGCGGTCGCGATTGCCGACATAGCCTTGTGCAGTGTGCTTGAGGAAATCGCGCAGGCGGGCGCGGGCGGAAGCTTCGCCCGGGGTCCATGTCTCGCGCAGGCCGCCGGCCCAATCGGGCTTGCTCGGCTCGAGCTTCCAGGTCTCCAGCACGTCGCTGGCGACCCTCGGCGCAGGACGCAGCTCCTTCGGTGCCGGCAATGGCTTCGGCGGATCGCCGAG
Source organism: Bradyrhizobium sp. WSM1417 (assembly GCF_000515415.1). Taxonomy (NCBI): domain Bacteria; kingdom Pseudomonadati; phylum Pseudomonadota; class Alphaproteobacteria; order Hyphomicrobiales; family Nitrobacteraceae; genus Bradyrhizobium; species Bradyrhizobium sp. WSM1417. The sequence continues at coordinate 5,599,983 of NZ_KI911783.1, read as the reverse complement.
CGCCAGCACGCGCCGCCAGAATGGCGTGAACACGCGCAGGCCGCGGCCTTCCTTGTTGCGGATTGCCGCGGGCGGAACGAGCAGGTCGCCGGGGAAAATTTGCGAGTCCACGCCGATCTTTGCCAATGCTGCTTCGAGCTGCCGCTCGATCGCCTGATGCGGTGCCTGTGCGATGCCGTTCCAGTAGACCGCGCCGGCTCCGCTCTCGCGCGCCACCTCCGCGATCACCCTGGCCGCCGGCCCCTTGCGCAGGATCAGCGATCCGCCGCGCGTGGCAATGTCGGCGCCGAGCGCCCGCAGCGACTGCGCCAGCCACCAGCGCGCTGCGGCGCCCGGCGCTCGCCCAGCCGCGTTGTCCAGCACATAGAGGCATATCACCGGCGCGCCGGTCTTCGCGGCGGCCTTGGCGGCCGCGTGGAGGGCGGGGTGGTCGGACAGGCGGAGGTCATCGCGAAACCAGACGATGATGGGCGGAGCGCTTGGCGTAGTCCTTGGCGTAGTTCTGGGCGTGGTCAGGGTGTCCTCGTTAACGATTTGGAAAGCATGTCGCGTGCGGCGATGGAACCGTCATTAATGCGACCGTAAGCCGATTGCACGAATATGCAGGAATTACGGAGGTGATTTCATTCATGTACGGACGAGCAACGGCGAAGTTTCTGCCGCAATTCAAACTTGGCACCAAGGCGCTCCTGTGCGCGGTGCTGCTGATCGCCATGAATACGGCGCTCGTGGTTGGCGCCGGCTATTGGTCGCTCAGCTCCGCTTTCAACGATCGCGCGCTCCGCGACATCGAGGTGAGTTTGCGCACGCTCGCGCTGGCCTTTGCCGAGATCGTTCCCGATGCGAAGATCACCATGAAGGATGGCGCGGTCGCGCGCGCCGAGATTCCCAAGATGCCGGACTTTAGGGATCACGCCATCGTCGATCGCGCGGTGGCCTATGTCGGCGGCAACGCGACCCTGTTCGTGTTCGACGATGCGAGCGGGCAGTTCGTGCGGCGCTCGACCAATGTGAAGAAGGAAAATGGCGACCGCGCCGTCGGGACCCAGCTTGCCGCCGATCATCCGGCGCAGGCACTGCTGCGTCGTGGCGAGGCTTACAAAGGCCCAGCCACCCTGTTCGGCAAGTCCTTCATGACCGCCTATTTCCCGATCGCCGACGCCAGCGGCAAGGTCGCCGGCATCCTCTATGTCGGCATCCCGATGGCGCAGTTCGAGAGCATGCTGGTCCAGACGATCGAAAGCATGGCGATCGCCGCCGGGCTCGCCGCGCTGCTGGTGCTGGTCCTGACCTTGCTGGTCGTCCGCCGTGTCACCAAGCCGCTCACCTCGGTCACGCGCTCGCTGACGGCGCTCGCCGAAGGTCAGAGCGACGTCGAGATCGATTGCGAGAATCGCGCCGACGAGATCGGCGAGATCGCCCGCACGGTCGCGGTGTTCAGGAGCAATTCGCAGGAGCGGGCGCGGATGCGCAGCGAGCAGGCGGCGGCTTCGGCTGCAGCCGTCGAGCAGCGCAAATCCGACCTGCGCAATTTCGTCGAAGAGTTCCGCGGCGGCGTCGGCGGCATTCTCGACAAGGTGCTGACATCGTCAGGCGAATTCGAGCGGGCGGCGCAGCAGCTCACCGACACCGCGCGCTCCACCGCCGATCTGTCGGCGCGCTCGGCGGGAGCTTCCGAAAACGCCTCCGAGCACGTGCGTTCAGCGGCGTCGGCCTCGGACGAGCTGTCGCAATCGATCTCCGAAATCACCCGGCGAGTGCAGGAATCGAACGTCATTTCCGCCGAGGCCGTGCGGCAGGCCGAGGCGACCGATCAGCGCATCGCGCAGCTCTCCGAGGCGGGCGCGCGTATCGGCGATGTCGTCAAGCTGATCACGTCGATCGCCGAGCAGACCAACCTGCTGGCGCTGAACGCGACCATCGAGGCCGCGCGCGCGGGCGATGCCGGCCGCGGTTTTGCGGTGGTGGCCCAGGAGGTCAAGACGCTCGCCGGCCAGACCGCCAAGGCGACCGACGAGATCTCGAACCAGATCGCCAGCATGCAGCTTGCGACCGAGGAATCGGTTGTCGCCATCAAGGCGATCAGCCAGACCATCGAGCGCATCAGCGGCATCGCGGGGTCGATCTCGGCGGCGGTCGAGCAGCAGAAGAGCGCGACCCAAAACATCGTCGCCAGCGTTCGCGCGGCGGTATCGGGCACGGCCGATGTCGCCGTCAACGTCCGTAAGGCCGCCGAGGGTGCGAACGAGACGGGTGAGACGTCCAGCCGGATGTTTGCCTCCGCCCAGGCGTTGTCGGGCGAGAGCCTGCACCTGAAGGCCGAGGTCGAGGGCTTCCTCGAACGCGTGCGCGCGGCGTAAGAGCTAACATCGTCATCCCGGGTGATGCTGACGCATCGCCCGGAATGACAGTTGGGTTATTTCGGCTGCGGCACGATCCGGATGTAGGGCTTCGGCTCCTTCCAGCCCTGCGGGTAGATCGTCTTGGCCTCGTCATTGGAGACCGAGCCTGCGATGATGACGTCGTCACCCTGCGACCAGTCGGCCGGGGTCGCGACGCGGTGCTTTGCGGTGAGCTGGAGCGAGTCGATGACGCGCAGGATCTCCTGGAAGTTCCTTCCCGTCGTCATCGGATAGACCAGCACCAGCTTGATCTTCTTGTCCGGTCCGATGATGAAGACATTGCGGACGGTCTGGTTGTCAGCGGCGGTGCGGGTGAGGGGATCGCCCGAGATCGCGGCCGGCAGCATGCCGTAGAGCTTGGAGACGTTGTAATCGGTGTCGCCGATCATCGGATAGTTCGGGGCCGCGCCTTGCGTTTCCTTGATGTCCTCCGACCATTTAGCGTGGCGGTCGACCGGATCAACCGAGAGGCCCATCAGCTTGACGCCGCGCTTGTCGAATTCCGGCTTCAGCTTGGCGAGCGCGCCGAGTTCGGTCGTGCAAACCGGCGTGAAGTCCTTCGGGTGCGAGAACAGCAGCGCCCAGCTATTGCCGATCCAGTCGTGGAACTTGATCTTCCCTTCGGTGGTCTCGGCTTCGAAGTCGGGGGCGGTTGCGCCGATCGGAAGTGTCATGGTTCTACCTCATGTTATTGAATTTACTTGTGAATTCATCTTTGACCGTCGTGACCATTATAGGGTCTCCGCGATCCAAGTGAACGCTAACTGAACCGCTTCAAGTAAAATGTGAATTCCTTCTTTGAAGGCCTGATTTCCTAGCACCTTTTTGTTACAGCGGCGCCTGCGGCGAAACATCTCCACCGGGGCTATACGGGCCCGATTGCCCCGAGAAAGCCTTTTATGACTTCCATCACGCTCGCCCGTCGCTTCCCAGAACCGAAATGGTCCTGACAGCGACCAATTGGCAACTATCTCAAAAAGTCGCGATCCCCGTACCGAATCATTAACCACCCCTTTACGCCGGCATGAAATTGCTGGCCGGTCAGAAGAAATCTGGAAGTGAACTATGTCTGCCGCTGCGCATAAGTCTGTTGAGTCGCCGTCGCTCGAAACGTCCTGCCTCGAACCGTCCTGCCGCGATACCTCGGCCCATGCACTGACTATCGTGCGCGACGGCGTGATCACGGGCGAAGGCCCGACCACCAAGGGAAGGGTGCATTTCTCCCGCTCGCTCGATGCCGATGACACCGCCTGGTGCGCCCGCATCCTGACCGCCACGGCCGTCAACGAGCAGCCGGTCAGCCGCACTGAGGCCGAAGTGCTGTTCGAGATCAACGAAGCCGCAACCGAGCGCACCGATGGCGGCCGGTTCGACGACCTGCTCGCCAAGGCGGTGGCCCATTATGCCGCCAGCGCCTCCGGCCTGAAGGTGCCGCCGCGCAGCGTCGCGCTGTCGGCCGAGTCCGATATCGAGAGCTGGGCGCCGTCCTATGCTTCCAAGGTCAACAGCGAAATGCTGGAGTGGATCGCCGGCCAGATGCGCGGCAAGCGCCACAACAACCGTCGCCTGATGGCGATGGTGGCGACCTTCCTGGGCGCCACCGCGCTGCCTCTGGCGGGCCAATTGCCGAACGTGTTCGACATCGGCATGTAAGATTTTGGGCATGTAAAATTCTGCGCCTTTCACGAGGACGCATTTGAACGGCGGGGTTATTTCCCCGCCGTTTTTTGTTTGCCGGTGTCCAACTCGAGGCCGAGCGTGCGGCCCGGGAAACCGGCAGTGTCGAAATAGCGCTGGCTGCCGACGCGCTGGAAGTTCAGCACGGTCTGAAGGCCGTTCTCTGACTTCTTCGACTTCTCGACCCCCTTGTACGCCTTCGGCACGATGCCGTTGGGCAAGGCCTCCGACATCACACGGCCGACGAGGCCGCCGTTCTGCGATGCGCGCAGGCCGAGGAGCTGGGCGGCCGTCATGCCGACGTCGGCATTGCTGACCGGGATCTCGCTGACATAGCCGGTTTTGAAGTCCGGACCGATCGCGGCCATGAAGTTCATGGTGTCGCCGCGGCTGAAGCTGCCATGCATGCCCTGGCCCTGGCGCAGCACGGTGTCGGCGACGTGCACCGAGCAGTTGGTCGGCGCCTCGCCGCAATCGCTGGCATAGGAGCGGAAGTTGACGACGATCGCCGGCGTCGGCGTCGCCGCCTTGCCGCGCAGGTTGACGCTCGACAGCGGCAGCGTGCCGGGGAAGCGGCCGAGCGAGTCGGCGACGAACAGGCCGGAGACGTAATCCTGCTCGAGCAGCACCTTGATCGTCTTTTCCGCGAGCTTCTTGTCCTTGTTCGGCAAATAGACCAGGTCCGAGCCGCCATTGGTGGCGACGACGAGATCGGGCTTGGTCGGGTCCTTGCCGAGCACGCCGTTGCCGGCCTTGGGATGCTTGTTGCCCTCGACTTTGACGTTCTTGTCGTTGGGGTCGAACAGCGGCAGGTCGAGCGCCTTGGCAAGGTCGAGCGCCAGAAAGCCCATCGGCAAAAAGTCCTTCGGCGTGTCGTCATAACTGACCTTGGCCGAGGGGCTGGTCTTGCTTTCCTTGGAGATGGTGGAGAAGCCGTGGTCGGCCTGGACCATGATGTTGGTGGTGGCGGCAAGGCCGAGCTCGTCCAGCGCCTTGCGGAGCTGGGCGAGGTTGTTGTCGGCATTCTTGATGCCGGCCATCGAGGTCGGCCCGTTGATGCCGGGTATGATCTGGTTGAGGCTGTCACCTGTGTTGTGCTGACTTCCGTCGGGATCCCGCGACCAGAACACCAGCACGAACGGCTTGTTGCGCGCCTTGAACATCGGCAGCACGACCTTGGCCGCGACGTCGGCGAAATAGGCCTGCTGCGCGACGTTGGCCGCCGTGGTGCCCGGCGTCTTGGCATCGCCCGCCTTGGAGTTGTCGCCGCGCGGCGGCGTCGCGAGGGGCAGGCCGGCCTTGGTCAGCGCGTCCTTGACCTCGTCCGATAGCGCCACGCCGTTCTTGCCGCCGGTCGCGTCGTCGAACACGACGGAATGCAGTCCGGTCTTTTCGGGCTTGTCGGTGTGGTCGAACTGATAGGTCGGGCCATGCTTGCCGAGCGCGGCGGTGCTGTAGCCCTTGTCCCGGGCCAATTTCAGGATCGTGTCCTCGTTGAGATAGTTGCCCTTGAAATGCTCGTCGATGTCGCCGAGCACGGCGTCGTTCTCGATGAAGGGGACGACGGTGTCGCCGGCGGGCACCGAGGTGTAGTTGGTCCAGATCGTGTTGGAGAACACACCGGTGTCGCCGAGATAATGGCCGGTCGACATCGCCGAGCCGTTGGCCATGGTGAAGGTCGGGAACAGCGAGTGCGAATTCTTGAAATTGACGCCCTTGTCGCGGATTTCGGCCATTGCGGGGGCGGTCTCGGGTGTGACCTTCAGCGCCCGCAGGCCGTCCGGAATGAACAGGATCAGGTTGCGGGGCGTGTTGTTCTCTGCGGAGGCAGGTCCGGTCGAAAGTCCGGCGGACAGCACTGTCAGCCCGGCTGACAGCAACACCAGTGAACGGCGCATCAAAATCTCTCCCTGCGAAGCGGCTTGGCCGCCAACCGCGGCCCCCGGCTTCGTTTAGTTTCGCTGCATGACGGTTTTGTTACAAGAGCGGAGCGGCATGTAAAGAAGGGCAGGGGCCCCGGCTCCGCGCGGCGTCCGGGGCACGAGATCGCGGTGTCGGCAGGCAACTGCTTCAGCATCGTCATTGCGAGCGCAGCGAAGCAAACCAGAATCTTTCCGTGGCGGCAGACTGGATTGCTTCGCTGCGCTCGCAATGACGGAGTGAGTGGCTGGCAGCGTCGCGCTTCCATTCGCATTTTCGATCGCAGACACACCTTCGCATCCTCGCGGCGCGTTCGCCCGAGCTTTGCTTCGTCGTCTCACCCTCAATTGAAAGAGGGCGCAGGGAAGACCGGGTGCCGGCTGGCACCCGCGGTCCACTGTGCGAGATTGTCGTAAGAACAATGCACAGCGGCATACAGGTGAAGCCCAACATCCGGCCTTCCCTGCGCAGTGGCTTTACGGCTTATGTCGCGCTCTCCCCGGGGAGCGATGCACTATTGCCCCCGTCGCCTCGCGGATGGCTGATGCGTGTGCCCGGTTGGGCAATCACATCACCGCAACGCTTGACGCACAGACCCCGGGCGTCAGGACCACACGATTTTGCCGTACGCCGATCACACCGGTCGTGTGCGCGAGGCCTTCACTCACGGTTGCCCGCCCCGCGAAGCCATTCGCGCCGATGTGACTATCGTCCACCGCCGTCCGGCCCGCGTTCGTGACGATCGCGATACGCCCCTCTTCCTCGGGCCGGAGTGAGAAATTCTTAACAAAAATCCGAATTCTAATAAAGAGAAATATTTTGTCGGCGGTCCGTTGACCCCGGATTTGGGTGTTTCGTCTGAGACGACGCAAGGGATTGTGGCCGGAGCGGTCAATCCGGCGCGGTCGGCACCGGCGTATTCTGCGCGGCCGCCTTGGCCGGCGCTGCCGTCGTCGAAATGCGGCCGCCATTGGCCAGGTTGCGGCGAAGCGATGGCGGCGCCGCCTGCAGGGCGAAGATGATCGCGATCTGGGTCCGGTTCTGGAGGCGATATTTGCGCATGATGTTGCCGATATGCGCCCGCACCGTGTTCTCCGAGATCTTGAGCTCGTAGGCGATGTTCTTGTTCTGCATGCCGCGTGCGATCAGCATCATCAGGTCCCGCTCGCGTGGCGTTGGTGTGATCGATTGTTTCGGATCCGGACTCATGACTGCTCCTCCGTGGCCTTTGGTCGACGCGAACACCCCAGCATGTTCTCACTCCGTCTTGAGTGCCTCGATCGGGCTGAGCTTGGATGCCTTGTGGGCGGGATAAAAACCGAAGATCAGGCCGGTCGCGATCGAGAAGGCGAGGGCGAGGCCGATCGCCTGGCCGTCGATCGAGGTGATCCATCCTGCCATGCGCGCGACCGTCATCGAGAGCGTGACGCCGGCACCGACGCCGATCGCGCCGCCGAGCAGGCAGAGCACGAGCGCCTCGCAGAGAAACTGAAGACGGATGTCCCGCATCCGCCCGCCAAGCGCGCGGCGGATTCCGATCTCACGCGTGCGCTCGGTGACCGACACGATCATGACGTTCATGATGCTGATGCCGCCAACGAGCAGCGAGACCGAGGCGATGGCGACAAGCAGGAGCGCGACGGTGCGGATCGCTCCCTGCTGCGCTTCCATGGCGGCGGCGGGATCCTGGACCTTGAAGTCGTCCTCCTGGCCGGCGGGAATACGGTGGCGCTGCCGCAGCAGGTTTTCGATCTCCGTTCGCGCCCCCGCCATCTGTCCGTCCGCGGCCACCTTGGCGATGATGTAGGCGACCGAATCCCGATTGATGTTGCTTGCGCTGCCGAGGAAGCGCAGCTTGGCCGTGGTGAGCGGCACGAAGGCCACGTCGTCCTGCGCCGGCCCCTTGCGGTCGAGAACGCCGACCACTTCGAGCGGCACCTTCATGATCCTGATCTGTGCGCCGATCGGGTCCTCGCCGGGCGCGAACAGCTCGTGCGCCACCGTGCTGCCGAGGATCACGACCTTGCCGGCGCCTGCCTCCTCGCTTCCGGAAAAATAGCGCCCGGTCGCAAGCTGCCAGTCGCGCACCATGAAGTGCCCGGTCGTCGTCCCGTTGATCGTCGTGTTCCAGTTCTTGCTCTCGTGAATGATTTGGGCCGTTCCTGCAATCGAGCCGGCCGCAGCCTGGATCTCGGGGATCTGCTCGAGGATCGCCTGCACGTCACTCTCGGTCATGGTCAGCTTGCTGCCGTCCTTGAGACGTACGCCGCCCTGGTAGACCGCGCCGGGGTTGATCATCAGCACGTTGGCGCCGATCGAGCGGATCTGCTCCTGCAGGCGAAGCTGCGCGCCGGACCCGATCGCAAACACGGTTACGATGGAGGCGACGCCGATCACGATGCCGAGCATGGTGAGGATGCTGCGCAACGGATTGAGGCGCAAGGCGTGCAGCGCGATCTGGAAGCCCTGAAGCATCGTCATGGCGCAGAACTCCGTTGCGGCAGGATCGGAGCAAGCGTTTCGTCAGCGACGAGCTCGCCGTCATGGAGGCGGATCGTGCGGCGGCACTGGATCGCGATGCCGGGATCATGCGTGATCATCACGATGGTCTGGCCGGTGCGGTTGAGCGCGGCGAACAGGGCCAGTATCTCGGCGCCGGTACGGCTGTCGAGCGCGCCGGTCGGCTCGTCGGCGAGCACGATCAGCGGTGAGGCGATCAGTGCGCGCGCGATCGCGACGCGCTGCTGCTCGCCGCCCGAGAGCTGCCGCGGGAAGTGGTGGGCCCGGTGCACCATGCCGACGGCCTGCAGGCTCTGCTCGGCGCGGGCCAGACGTTCCTTGCGGCCGATGCCGCAATAGACCAGCGGCAGTGCGACGTTCTCGATCGCATTGTGGCGCGCGAGCAGATTGTAGGACTGGAATACGAAGCCGATGCTGCGGGCGCGCAGGGACGACCGGTGGTCTTCCGAGAGATCGGCGACGTCGGCGCCCTCGAGATAGAGCGCGCCCTCGCTCGGCAGGTCGAGCAGCCCTAGCATGTTCATCAGCGTCGATTTTCCCGAGCCGGACGGTCCCATCACCGCGACGATCTCGCCTCGTTCGATGTCGAAGCTGACATTGCGCACCGCAGCCACCGCTACTCCGTCGGCACGATAGGTCCTGGAGACCGACTGCAGGCTGATGAGGGGCGGGAGGGCCATCATGATCCGAACCTGATGCCGAGAAATTCCATGCCGGCCGGCCGGATGGCCTGACCCACGGCGACCTGACTGCCCTCGACGAGGTCTCCGCTCCTGAGCGCAACCTGTTCGGTGCCGGCTGCGCCGACGGTGACGGGAATACGCCGGAGTGAACCGCTAGCGGTGCGCGCCCACACCCCGCTGCGCGCCGCGGCATCCGGCTGCGTGCCGGAGGGCTGGAAGCGCAACGCGGCAAGCGGCACTTTCAGCACGTCGTCCTGCCGCTCGATCACGATCTTCACCAGGGCCGTCATGCCGGGCAGCAACGCGCCGTCGAGATTGGAGGTCGCCAGGACGACGGTGTAGGTCACGACGTGCTGCTGGTTCTGCGGTGCCTTGCGCACCTGCCGCACCACCGCCTCGAAGCGGCGGTCCGGGTAGGCATCGACCGTGAAATGGGCGCGCTGGTCGGGGGCGATGCGCCCGATATCGGCTTCGTCGACCTGCGCGTGAATTTCCATGTCCTCAAGCCGGTGCGCGACCACGAACGTGGTGCGCGATTCCAGTCCGACCGCGAGCGTCTGGCCCTCGTTGACGAACCTGCCGACGACGACACCATCGATCGGCGAGCGGATCACGGTGCGATCGAGATCGGCCTGGGCCGCAGCGAGAACGGCTGCCTTCTCCGGCACGGCCATTCGTGCCTGCTGCAGCTCCGCCTCGATCCGGCGGATATCGGCCTGCGCGCCGTCCACTGAGAACGCGTTCAGGGACATGAGGACTTCGGCCTCGCGCTCTTGGGCAAGCCTGGCGGTGAACTCCGTCTGGGCGTCATCCACCGCCGTTATCGCCACGACGTTTTGCGACTGGAGAGCCAGCTTGCGCTGCAAGGTCTTCTGCGCCGACGCCTTGACCGCCTGCGCGCTGTCGAGCTTGGCCACGAGGACGTCTCTGCTGCCCCTGGCGTTTTGCAGATCGATCCTGGCGCGATCGAGCTTGGCCCGCTCGATGTCGACAAAGGAGTTCGCCACCGCCACCGCGGCCCTGGCTTCGTCGACCTTGGCCGCAAAGCTGCGCGGATCGATCAAGGCGAGCGGCTGATCCTTGGTGACGGTGTCGTTGAAATCGACATAGACCCGGGCGAGCTGCCCGGACAGCTGGGAACCGACCTCGATCGTCTTGACCGGCTGCAGGGCGCCGGTGACGGTGATGGTCTGCTCGATGCTGCCGCGCTGGATCGAGGCATAGCGGAACACGGGGGCATCCGATCCGAAGCTCCGTGCTTCCGGCCCGAGGGGTTTGAGCAGCCGTTGGCTCGATTCATAAGCGCGGGCCGCCTTCTGCGCGGCGGCCCCGGCCGCGTCGCTGATGACGGCTGGCCCTGCGGCGTAGACCGCGGCGAGGCCACATGCAGTTCCGAGCAAGGCAATAACTGGCACAAATCGCATATCAAAAACCCGCCTCTTGAAATGGCATCGTTGGCGGCAAAGGCAAAGGTCGCGCTATGGTTGCAGACCCGTTATGGTTGTAAATCGCCCAAAACGCAGTCGATCGTCAGTGTGTCGCCGCTACCGGGGCGACGGTCGGGCGCGCTTGATGATCCAGAAGTAAAGTCTGCGGGGTGCTATCTTTCGTGACTTGCCGGAAGTGCATACGGAGCGTATCGATATGATGCGCGCGGTATCGAACTCGACAAGCTGACTGAACGTCTCGTCTGCTCTGGCCAAAGCGGCCAGCGCCCGGCGTTCAAGTCGGCACGTGGGTGGCGACGCCATGACGCAGTCGGCGATACCGAAGTTCCGACGCCGGATCGTCGCATTGTCGATATCGCGCCTCGCCATGAGGCCGCAAGTCGCGAGGGCGAATCCCCCCAATCACGAAACCCGATATGTGAACGCCTTCACTCGTCTTGAACGGGTGTTGGCCCTAAGACATCGAAGCGGCGGATCGGAGCGACTCGCTCGATCCCCTCGAATTCATCCAAGCACCTTGATCTCGCTTGCAAGAAGAATGGATGGCTCGGTGCTTGTTCATCGAGCCCCAAGCCGGGGAGCCCGTTGCCATGAGTTCAGGTCAAGCTACAGTTTATGTCATTGACGACGAGATCCAGATTCGAACCGCGATCGGAAGTCTCTGCGAGGAGACCGGGCATCAGGTAAAATTGTTTGCATCGACCGACGAGTTTCTCGGGGAGAGCATTTCCGGTGGGCCTTCATGCCTCGTGCTCGACGTCCGCTTTCCCGGCACCGCGCCGACCGGCCTCGAGCTTCAGCGCCGGCTCGCCGAGACGGGCGTGCTGATCCCGATCGTCTTCATCAGCGGCCATTCCGACGTCCGCGTCTCGGTCGAAGCCATGAAGCGCGGCGCAGTCGAGTTTCTTCCAAAACCCTTTCGCGAGCAGGAGATCCTCGACGCGATCAGGCATGGCATCGAGCGCGACCGCAGGCGGCTCGAACGCGAAGATAGCGTGCGCGAAGCGCGCCAACGCGTCGAAACGCTGACGGCGAGGGAGCGCGAGATCATGCTGTTGATGGCCGAAGGTCTCGTCGCCAAGCAGATCGCCGCGAGACTCGGGGTGAGCGAAGTGACGGCCAAGGTCCATCGCACCAGGATGATGCGAAAGCTGGAGCTTCGCTCGCCGATCGAGGTGGTGCGGTTGGTCGACAGCATGGGACGCGAAGACGAGACAACACGAACCGGCACGGGACAACCTTACAGCTAGTGCCGCGGGCACCAAGGCATCGCGCAACGTCTAGTCCGTACCGATTAGCATGAACTGCAGTCTGTCACACGCAGCACGATCGGTTCAAAGTCTGTCCTGCGATGTCGGCCTCCTCCAAGACGGCATCCGAACCCAGTCAGAGATCTTAGCCAGAAAGGATATTCCATGCGCAAATTGTTTTTTGCTTCCGTTGCCGTGCTCGCCCTGTCCTCCGCCGCGCAGGCCGCTAACACCTCGACCACCGTACAAGTGGGCGCCGTGAACGGTTCCAGCGTCTCGCAGCAGGGCCTCACCAACGACAGCTCGTCGACCAGCCAGCTCGGCCTCGTCAACAGCGCGACCACGATGCAGGGCACCAGCGCGGCCTCGCTCAACAACGGCAGCACGGTCAACCAGATCGGCGTGCAGAACTCGGCGACGACCGGCCAGGTGGCGTTCGGTAACAACAGCAGCGCGATCACCCAGAACTCGTTCGGGCCTGCCGCGCTCCAGAACAACGCCGCTGCCGTCGGACAGCTCAGCGTGTTCGGCACCAACGGCAGCACCGTCTCGCAGACGGCGCACTAAGCCAGCCCCGTTTGGCCGGACGCGTCAACTGCGGCGCGTCCGCGCCATCCTTGAAAGCACCGCCTCGGGCAGGACGACTCGGTGAGAGCTCGTCCGCCGACTTTCGCGGAGGAAATGTCATGCATCAAAAATATCTCGTTGCCACGTTCGTCGCGTTCAGCTTGCTGACCGCTGTCGATGCCCAGGCCGGCAACTCGGCCAGCGTGCTGCAATTCGGCACCACCAATAACTCCTTCATCTCGCAGAGTGGCGGCACCAACAACAGCGCCACCACGATGCAATTCGGCGCCACCAATACTGCGACCACCCTGCAGACGGGCTCGCTCCTCACCGTCAACACTTCGGTGATCGGCCAGGGCGGCACCACCGCGACGGCGACCAACACCGCGTTACTCGGCCAGGCCGGCGGCTCCAATTCCAGCCTGATCGGCCAGATCGGCGCGAACAACGCGGCGGCCGTCGGACAGCTCGGAATCCTGAACGGCTCGACGATTTTGCAGCAGACTCCTTGATCGCAATCCTTTTCGATAGCGAGGCATTTCATGAGACATTTTTCAGGCGCCGCCTGTGGCGCATTTCTCACCTTGTGTTGCGGGGGCGCCGGCTCGGCCGGTGCCCAGACCGCCGACATCAAGACCATCGTGTCGCTCGGCGGCCCGCCGGTCGTGCTGAACCAGAACAGCCAGCTCAATATGGCCGGCGTGTTCATGATCGGCGGCAGCACCAGCGCGACCGTCACGCAGAACGGGACGAACAACGCGACGGGAATCCTGCAATTCGGTGGGACGACGTCGGCATCGGTGGGGCAGGCGGGCGTGAACAATGTCGCGTTTGTCGGCCAGGCCGGCCAGTCGACCAGCAGTTTCCTGTCCCAGTTCGGTGCGTTCAACTCGGCGACTATTGTCCAGAATAGTCATTGAGCCGGTCGCGACCTCGTCGTCATAAATGTAATGGGGCTAAGGCGATGAAATGCGGTAGACTGCTCCTGGCATTGGCGGCATTGTTCGCCGTCAGCGTCGCGTCCGAGGCATCCGCCGGATCCGTTCAGCGCGGCGTAACGAACCGGAACGTGAGCATCGAAACGATCGTGCAGTTCGGCAACAATGTCCAGCCGGTCACGATCGAAGAGAACAGCCGCATCAATATCGCGCGTGTCATCCAGATCGGGGGCACGGGGACGGTCGATGCGACGATCATCCAGAACGGCACGCGAAATTATGTCGATGTGACCCAGGTGGGTGGCACCACCAATGTGGCGATCGGTCAGTCGGGCGTGAGCAACATTGCCGACATCACCCAGGTCGGCACTTCCACCAACGCCCTCCTGCTCCAGATCGGAGATATGAACACGGGAACGGTGCGACAATTCGGGCGCTTCAACTGGCTGTCGATATTTCAGTTCAGCCGGTGATTGAGAAGGCGAGGTGCAATATGAGGTTCATCGCGGTTGCAGCAGGAATGAGCATCATGATGGCGACGATAACCGGGCCGGCGGGAGCCGGCGAGTCGGGTGACGGCCACACGACCGTAGTTCAGGACGAGAACGGCGCGTCCGTCATCACCCAGAGCGGCGATCCGGCGCAAGCCGAGGTCAAGATCGAGAAGGAGCCGGGGCGCACCACGGTCTATCGCCGCAGCGGTGGCAACACCGTCATCGTGACGCAGGGCACCGGAAATGCGCAGGATATGCTGGACTGGCTGCGCAAGCAGCAGGGCCGCTGACGCACGAAGGCCCATCGTCCGTGAAGGACGATGGGCCCCATCGCGAGCGGGCGTTACCAGCTGCGATAGACGCCGGTCAGCGTGCCGTTGTTGTTGCCGTCCGGGCCGACATCGCCCTGCGTTGAACTCGGCGCCGGATGATTGGTGCCGTTGAGCGCACCGTATGGTCCAGCGACATCCGGATAGTACGCGCGTGGCTGAACCGGTTGGTAAGCGGGGGCGGTGCGGTCCCAGCCCGCGCGCGATCCGTTCCAATCATAGCCCTGGGCCGAGGCGGCCGTCGTGCCCGCGACGAGTGAAGCCGTGATCAGGCATAGGAGTTTCGATTTGTTCTGCATTGGAGATGCTCCTTGCTGGTGTCGGGAGCCAACGACCGCAGTGCGGGAGCGTTCCGGGTGTTGTCGGCCGAACCGATCAACTCCGATCAACTGGTTATGAAGTCCGTTTTCCGGAACACGTGCGACATCAGCCGGAATCCCGGGCGTCTTGCCGCAGCTTGTTCCCTGTTAATCCCGTGCCTTAACCAATAATTAATTATACGTTTGCGGGTGGGCGACAGCCCGGCCTAGCCTGCGGTGGGGAGCCGCTATCTGCGAAGCCAAACGAGTTGGTGCGTATCATGATGTCCAGATCATTTGGGGCGTTGCTCGCCTCGCTCAGCGCAGCCGCGCTGCTCCTTGCTCCCAGCGACAGTTTTGCCAGGCCCGGCGGCGCCGTCGCACATGCTGTCGCGCCTTCCGGTCCAGCGGCGCGTCCGCCGATTGGGCCAGGCGCCAGGTTCCGTGGCCGCAACACGCCGTGGGTCTACTGGCCGGGCGGTGGCGGGTTCTACTATGACAACGCAGGTTACGGCCAGCCTTTCGCCGAGACCGCCCAGCCTGTCTCGAACGACGTGCGCTATACCTACACGTACGATGTTCCCTGGGACTGGACGCATCGCTTCCCGCCGAACGTGGTGCCGTCCGATCGGCCCTACGTGCCGAGCTGTCCGACGGAGCAGGTGACTGTGCCCGGCCGCGGCGGCGGCGAGCACACCGTCAACATCATGCGCTGCTACTGAGCTAGCCCAACTCGAAACTGGTCACGCCGAAGACGCGGTCGATCCGCAGCGGCGCGATCGGTCCCGTGTACATCCGCGCCGTCTCGAACACCGGCTTCAGCCCGAGCGATTCTGCGAGCGCAATCGCCTCGCGATTGACGGCGGGGACGTCGAGGAAGATCTCGCCGCCGTTTGCGCTCGCTAGCAAGGCCTGCACGATTGCGTCGGCCGCCGCGCGGTCGTCGGCGACGAGCGGGCCGATCTTGCGGCCGGTCCGGCACGGCCGGATCACGCCCCATGCAGCGAGCTTGCCGTCGCGCAGCAGCGCGCGGCCGACATGCCCTGACGTGCCGATCCAGGCACGCAGGAAGGCGCTGCGCGGAGCCGGGAACACCGTTGCATCGTCGGCTTCGACGAGCGCGAACGGGATCGTGTCGAGCGCAACGATTTCGGCGGGCGGCCTTGATGGCGCGGCGACGATGCCGCCATAGCGGATATTGGCGTAAGCAAGCTGGAAGCCGGACTTTTTGTAGTTTTCCTGTTGCGTGACGACGCCGTCGAGGCCGATCACGCGAGCGCCCGCATGCGCGATCGCCGCGTTCCAGATGTGCAGGCCGTGGCCTCTGTCGCGAAAATTCGATCGCACGATGTAGAAGCCGAGAAATGCGAAGCGATCGTCGTAATTGACGCAGGAGACGGTCGCGACCGGCTCGCCGTCGATCTCGCCGACTAAGAAGCCCTTCGCGTCGGGGATCGCGAAACAGGCGGCGTCGGAGAGGCCCGGATTCCAGCCCTCGGCCGCGGCCCAGTCGACGGCGATGGCGATCTCCTCGGGGCGCAAATTGCGGATCTGCAAGTCGCTCATCTTTCAATTCGCTTTCGACGGTGGACCTTCCGGCCGGTCCGGCGGTAGAAGGCCTCATGATAGGCCGGGCTCGCGGCTCGCCTCAACGATATCACAGGGGTTCATCGGTCATGGCAGCAGCAGAGAAAATCGCACTCGTGACCGCCGGCGGCAGCGGCATGGGGGCAGGGGCTGCGCGCCGGCTCGCAGCCGACGGCTTTCGCGTCGCCATCCTATCCTCCTCCGGCAAGGGCGAGGCGCTGGCAGCCGAGCTCGGCGGATTGGGCGTCACCGGTTCCAACAAGTCGAACGACGATCTGAAGCGGCTTGTCGACGGGGCAATGGCCAAATGGGGACGCATCGACGTGCTCGTCAACAGCGCGGGCCATGGCCCCCGCGCGGCGATCACGGAGATCACCGACGAGCAGTGGCACACCGGCCTCGACACCTATCTGCTCAACGTGATCCGTCCGACCCGGCTGGTGATGCCAATCATGCAGACGCAAAAGGGCGGCGCCATCATCAACATCTCGACCGCCTGGGCATTCGAGCCGATTGCGATGTTTCCGACCTCTGCGGTGTTTCGCGCTGGCCTTGCCGCCTTCACCAAGATTTTCACCGACACCCATGCCGCCGACAACATCCGCATGAACAATGTGCTGCCGGGCTGGATCGACAGCCTGCCGCAGCTGGATGCACGCCGCGACAGCGTGCCGATGCGGCGCTACGGCAAGGTCGAGGAGATCGCCGCGACGATCTCGTTCCTGGCGTCCGACGGTGCGGCCTACATCACGGGACAGAACATCCGTGTCGACGGCGGACTGACGCGTTCGGTCTGAGACGCGGGGGCTCGAATCGCGTTTCGCGCGCTTGTCGCGATGCGACACGGACGTGCGTCGTGCGCCGCGGATTTGACATCACGCGTTGCCGCTCGGTCACACCCGTCACGGTTCGCGTGCCGCACGGCGCGCACTACGTCACAGTCCTTATGAACTTCGCCGCAGCCCAAGACGGCGAGGGACCGGCAGCCTATGCCCGATCTGCGCCGGACGCCTTCCGCCCGCGCGCATTCGAAACGCGAGATCAATCGCGTGAGGCAAGGAGACTGGAATGAAGAAGTTTTTGCTGGCGGTCGCCGCGGCTGTCTTGGGCTCCGCATCCGTGCAGGCGGCCGACCTCGCGGCGCACTACACCAAGGCGCCGATGATGGCGACGGCCTACAACTGGACCGGCTTTTACGTCGGCGGCAATGTCGGCGGGCAGTGGGGCAACGCCGATCTCAACACCTCTACGATCTGGACGCCGGCCGGCTACTTCGCCGCCAGCAGCGTCCCCGCCGTCAACGCGGTCGGTGCCCAGGGCGTCAACAGCTCCAGCGTAACCGGCGGCTTCACCGCGGGCTACAACTGGCAGGTCAACCACGCCGTGCTCGGCCTCGAAGGCGACATCAACTATTTCGGTTTCAAGGGCCGCGCGAGTGGCTCGGCACTCTATCCCTGCTGCGCGCCGGACACCTTCATTGTCAATTCATCGGTCTCAGCCGACTGGCTTGCCACCATTCGGGGCCGCATCGGTTTCCTCGCGGCTCCGACCTGGCTGCTCTACGGCACAGGCGGTGCAGCGATCGCCGAAGTGAAGGGTAATTTCAACTTCACCGACACGTTCATCGGTGGCGCGACCGAATCCGGAACGATCCGCGATACCCGCGTCGGCTGGACCGCAGGCGTCGGCACCGAATATGCGTTCGGTGGCGGCTGGTCGCTCAAGGCCGAATATCTCTATGTCGATCTCGGCCGCGCGACGGCAACCAGCACCAATCTTGTGACTTTCGCAGGCACCACGCCGTCTCCGAGCAACGTCTACACCCACTCGGTCGATCTCAAATCGAACATCGTGCGCGTCGGCGTGAACTACAAGTTCGGCGGACCGGTCGTCGCCAGGTACTGAGCATCCCGTTCCATCCCTGGCGTGGAAAGCCCCGGCCTGGCCGGGGCTTTCCTGTTTTGGCGGGCCGCGGGGTTCAGTGCGAAGCCACGAGGTGCGCCAACGCCGGCAGGATCCTGTAGCGCGCGATCTCGTGGGGATATTCGCCACGATTGGCGAGCAGCACGATCCCGATCCGCTGCGCCGGCACGAGGCCGATATAGGCGGAGGCGTTGTTGAGCCCGCCCGGCTTGTCGACGATGGTCACGCCTGGAAGATGCACCGTCTCCCAGGCCATTCCCTGGCCGAACTTGTCGTCGACGCGGAAGATCTCGTGCTGCGTCATCCGCAATGCCTCGCGCAAGTGAGGCTCGATCGTCCGCCCGTCGACGCAGGCCGCAACGAAGGTCGCGAGGTCCCGTGGCGAGGAGAACATCTGGCCCGTGCCGGGAAAATCAAAATAGCTCTGCTGGTTGCCGATGGGGCCGATCGCCATGCCCTGATCCGAGTAGCCCTGGACCGCGCGCTGCATCCAGGCCTCGTCCATGACGGCACGGCTGTCCTCGCCGCGTTCGGGCACGGAGGTCGCATTCATGCCGATCGGCTTGAGGATGCGTTGTTCGAACAGGGTCGAGATCGGAGCGCCATAACAGCGCTCGAGCACGAGCTGAAGCAACACGTAGCCGGCGTGGCTGTAGACGCGCTGCTTGCCGGGCACTTCGCCGGCTTGCGGTCGCCAGCTGTTGAACATGTCGATGAGCTGCGCGCGGGAAAACATGTCGCTTGGCCACGGCGGATGGTCGGTCGGCAGCAGCATGCCTGAGGTGTGCGTGACGAGCTCGCCGACGGTGACGCGGCGGACATAGTCGCCGGTGAGCTCGGGGAGATATTTCGCCAGACGATCGTCGAGGCGCAGCTCGCCGCGGAGGGCGCCGAGCGCAAGCAGCGTCGCCTCGAACGGCTTGCGCAGGGAGCCGAGGTTGAACAGCGTGTCCGGCGTGATCGGCCTTCGCGTGGTGTCGTCGGCAAAGCCGTAGTTGAAGAACTCGAGATGGCTGCCGGCATAAAGCGTAACGGCGAGACCGCCCGACTGGTCCGGCGTCGCGGTCGGCGCCAGCTCGTTCGCGACGATGTCGCGCATCTGCGCGATCATGTCGGAATCCGCGGCGGCGCCGCGCGGCCAGGCAAGCGCGAGCGGAACGAGCGCAGCCCGGGCGAGCGCCCGTCGGGTGAGATACGATGAGGTGACAACAGACGGCACGGCTCTGACGCAGGATTCGATGCGCCCCCGGTCTCTTGTAGCGGGAAGGGCCGTGCCTCCCTATTCACGATCGCGCGTGGTGGGTTCCGTCTGCGGAGCCTTGCGACAGTCCGTAGCCTGGCTGGAGCGAAGCGCAATCCGGGAAAGTGCCGCAGCCGAGCGAGCGGCCCCGGATTACGCTTCGCTTCATCCAGGCTACCAGTCGGCAAAATTTCACTTAGCTGATTGGCTAACAATTGTTGACGCCGGATGGCGACAGGCCTATAGTTAGCTCCATGGCTAACCAATTATCCCGGCTCGATCAGATTTTCGCGGCCCTTGCCGATCCCACCCGGCGGGCGATCGTGATGCGGCTCTGCGCCGGCGAGGCGTCGGTCGGCGAGCTTGCCGATCCCTTCGAGATGGCGCTGCCGAGCTTCATGAAACACATCCAGGTGCTGGAGACGAGCGGGCTCGTCCTGTCGGAGAAATCCGGCCGGGTTCGCACCTGCCGCCTGAGTCCTGACGCGCTCCTCAGCGCGGAGGACTGGTTCCAGCACCAGCGTGCGATCTGGGAGGCGCGGCTCGATCGCTTCGAAGCCTATGTGATGAAGCTGAAGAAAGAGCGGACGGCTGCCAAGCGGCCGTCCAAACCAACTAACAAGACAACCAAACGGAAAGGTTCCTGACGATGACGAATTCTGCCAATCCCGCTTTGTCGCAATGGTCGCTCGACCGCGAGATCGTGATGTCGCGCGTGATCGATGCGCCGCGCGATCTGGTGTTCGAAGCGTGGTCCGACCCGAAGCACCTGCCGCAATGGTTCGGGCCGAAGGGTTTCAAGCTCGAGACCTTCGAGATCGACGTGCGGGTCGGCGGCGTCTGGCGCTTCAACATGATCGGTCCCGACGGCACCGTCTACCCGAACCGCATGCGCTTTCGCCGCATCGAGCGGCCGTCGCTGATGGAGATGGATCACGGCGACGACCAGGATGAGGATCCCGGACTGTTCCGTTTCACAATCACCTTCGCCGAACAGAGCAACGGCAAGACGGTTCTGATGATGCGGCAGCTGGCGTCGAGCACGGCGCAGCGCGACGGCATGATCAGCTTCGGTGCCGTCGAATACGGCTACCAGACCCTCGACAAGCTCGCAGCCTATGTGGGTGGGATGAAGAGGTAGCAGCCACCTTCCTCCTTCATGCCGAGGAGGCCGCGGAGCGGCCGCCTCGAAGCACGAGGACCATCGGTGAGGCCCTTATTCTTCGAGGCGCGCGCCCCTCAGGAAGAGGGGCGCTTCATTCCTTCGCCTCGTCCGTGACGATGTCGCCGAGTTTCTGCCAGCGCTGGCCGTCGAACTGCACCATCTGGAACTGCTTGTTGACGCGGTAGTCGGTCGGCGTGGTCGTCACCGAGATGCCCGGCAGCGTCAGGTCGAGTGTGATGTTGTTCAGGCTGGCGGCCTGGCGCATCACGTTCTCGCGCGTGAGATCGTCGCCGCATTGCTTCAGCACCTGCACCAGCAGCTGCGCGGTGATATAGCCGTAGACGTTCAGGTTCGAATCCCTGTCGCCCTCCGGGTAGTATTTGGTCATGAAGGCGAGATATCGCTTCATGCCGGGATCGTCCTTCCATTCGGGATCGGCCGAATCCTTGACATAACCGACGCTGACGACGCCCTTGGCGTTGTCGAGTCCGGCGGGTTTCAGCACCGCGCTGACCGAGGAGGCGTTGATGTCGATGATGTGCAGCGGCTTCCAGCCGATCTCGGCGACCTTCTTGATCGCCTGCGCGGCCTGTTTCGGCGTCGTGGCGCTGAACAGCACGTCGGCACCTGCATCCTTCAACCGCAGGATCTGCGAGTCGATGGTCGGCTCGGTGATCTCGTAGGACGTCTCGGCGACGATCATCTTCGACTTGTCACCGAGACCTGCTTTGAAGCCGGCGAGGTAGTCCTTGCCGAGATCGTCGTTCTGATAGAGCACGCCGACCTTGGCGTTCGGATGGTTCTTCAGGATATATTGCGCGTAGATCCGGCCCTCGACGAGGTAGGACGGGTTGAAGCCCATGGTCCAGGGGAAGTTCTTCGGATCAGTGAAACGCGCCGCGCCCGTTGCCGCGAAGAGCTGCGGGACCTTCTTGGCGTTAAGATATTTTTGCACGGCGACATTCGGCGCCGTGCCGATGATCTGGAAGGTCAGCAGCACCTCGTCGCTTTCGACCAGCTTGCGGGTCTGCTCAACCGTCTTCGGCGGCGAATAGGCGTCGTCATACTGGATCAGATTGACCTTGCGGCCGTTGATGCCGCCCTGGTCGTTGATCATCTTCATGTAGGCGGCTTGGGTCTTGCCGATGACGGCATAGGCCGAGGCCGGCCCGCTGAGCGGGACGGTCTGGCCGACCTTGATCTCGGTGTCGGACGCGCCGGGATCGTACTTCTTCTGCGCCTGTGCTGCCGGGATCGACAGCGCCAGAGCGATCGCGCCTGCCGCGACACGTCTGAGAAACATGCTTTTCATTTCCATTCCCTGTTCGTGACTGTCACTCGCCCTTGAGGCCGGCCTCGCGAATGAGCCTGGTCCATTTCTGCGTCTCGTTGTCGATGAACTGGCCGAATTCGGACGCGGTGCCGGCGCGCACTTCGAGGCCCTGGGCGGTCAGCTTGTCCTTGATCGCCGGCTCGGCCAGCGCGCGCAACACTTCGGCCTGCAGCTTGTCGATGATGGCGCGCGGCGTCGTCGAAGGCGCCATGAAGCCGTACCAGCCGGCGGCAGCCACGTTGGGGAAACCCTGCTCGCGCAGGGTCGGCGCCTGCGGATAGAGCGCGCTGCGTTCGGCGGAAGCGACGCCGAGCACAATGAACTTGCCGCTCTGGATGTAGGGCAGTGCGGTCGGCAGCGCCGTCAGCGTGGCATCGACGCGGCCGGCGAGCAGCTCGGTGTAGGACGCGGCATCGCCACGGAAGGGGATGTTGAGCCCCTTGACGCCGGCATCCCTGAACAGGAGTTCGCCGGCAAGATGTGGCTGCGAGCCGGCACCGGGCGAGGCGAAGGTCAGGCCATCCGGCTTCGACTTGCCGTAGGCGATCAATTCGGGAAGCGCCTTGAACGGCGCGTCCGCGCTGATGATCAGGAACAGCGGCGCGATCACCGCCATCGCGACCGGCTGCAGATCCTTGCGCTCATAGGTCAGCTTGCCGAACAGTGCTTCGGCGGTGGCGTAGGGCGCCGCGACATAGAGGAGCGTGTAGCCGTCGCCCGGCGCGTGCGCGACCGTGTCGTTGGCGATGCGGGTGCCGGCGCCCGGCTTGTTCTCGACGATAAACTGCTGGTGCAGGTTGCGGCCGAACTCTTCGGCCAGCAGCCGCAGCGAGATGTCGTTGGAGCCGCCGGGCCCGTAAGGCGAGATCAGCCGCACCATACGCGACGGCCAGGCGTCCTCAGCGCATGCGGGGAATGGAAGTCCGGATAGCGAAAGGGCGAGGGTGCCCAAAAATGTTCGCCGTGTGACGGTCATGGTGGCCTCCCGGTGGCGGAGCGCCGATTGTCTTGTTCATCGCTTGGCGCTCTTCTTGTTTTGCTTTTGTGTTTCGGTGGCCGGCGCCGCCCCAATCATGGTGCGGATGCTGTCGGCAAGGGCGGCAATGCGCGGGCCGATCTCGCCCTCCAGCTGGCCGGGCTGGAGCCGGAACGCGGGGATGCCGCAATTGATCGAAAAGGCCTGCTTCGCCTCACGCGCATGAAACAGCGGCGCGGCGACGGCATGGATCGAGGCGATGTACTCGCCGAAGCAGGTGCAGAAGCCGCGGCTGGCGCATTGTGCGAGGCCGGCGCGGTAGGTCTCGCGGAAGGCCGACCACAGCTCGGTATCCTCGCTTGCAATGCGCGTTTCGAGCAGCGCGGCATCAGCCTGCGGCAAGGTCGCCGCGGCGGCACGGCCCATTGCCGTCATCACCACGGAAATGGGCATGCCGATGTCGGGGACGTGCGGGCCGACGTCGCCGGAGCGCGCGGTCTCGACATAGATCATGGAGGTCGCATCGAGCAGGCCGATCGAGACCGTGCCGCGCACGCTTTGTGCCAGCTCCTGCATCATGGGACGCGCGACCTGGCGGAACTGCATGTCAGCGAGCAGCGGATGCGCCATGCGAAGTGCACGCGCGCCGACGCGATATTTGGCGCGTTCGGAATCGTAGCGGAGGTAGCCGAGCTCGGCGAGCGTATGAGTCAGTCGCGCCACCGTCGGGCGCGGAATCCCGGTCAGCGTCGACAGCTCCATGTTGCCGAGCTGCGTCGCCCCCGCCTTGAACGCTTCGAGCACCACGAGACCTTTCGCAAGCGTCGTCGCGAACGCAGCGTCGTCGATGCTGTCCGCCAGCACGGCGGCGGCGGACGAGGAGGCGCGGATCGGTTTGGACGCGGTTCTGGCCATGCAGGATTAATGAACCCGGTCGGATCTTTTGTCCAATAGATTCAGGAAATGCAACTTTGTGTCCACTATCCGAACGTGCGCCGCCTTTGCTGGCGGTGATAAAATCTGCGCGAAGAGCGCGGCCGCACACAGATTTTCGTCGTGATTCCATGGCCTGTTGTGACAGGATTATTACGACTGAATGTCATATCGATTACGGAGCGATTCATGTTGCAGTGGCAGGCGCGGACAAATCCCCTCGCGTGGTGGTGGGGGTCCCTGACGCTGGTCAGTGCTGCCAACATTCTCGTCTGGTTCATGCTGTACCGCGCGTTCTACCCGACGCCTTCAGGCAGCATCAGTGGCGGCTCCGACATCGGGCTGATGTTCCTGCTCTGCGCCGGCTATGTCTTCGGCTGCGCCTTCCGCTCGTTCCTGCCGCGCGCCGACGTGCAGCGCATCTGTCTGTTCGACACCTGGCTCTCCAGCGTCTTCGTCGGCCGCACGGTCGCGACCGTGGCCGAACTGTGCTTCGCCGCGCAATGGGCGGTCATCCTGCATCAACTCGGGACCATGACGGGCGCCGAGACGGTCGTGAACATCGCGTGGGTGATCGTGCCCATCATCATCATCGCGGAGTGCTTCTCGTGGTATGCGGTGGTGACGACCAACTTCCTCTTCAACGCGATCGAGAACTCACTGTGGGCGGTGACGTTCTTCCTCGCGGGCATCGCGCTGTGCCGGCTGATGCCGGAATTCCAGGGCGTGGTGCGTTGGGCGCTGATTGCCGGGATCGTCGGCATCGCCTCCTTCCTGGCCTTCCTCGTCACCGTCGACGTGCCGATGTATCTCAGCCGCTGGCGGGCAGGGCATGAAGAGGGCAACAGGTTGCTCGGCTTCCTCGAAGGCCTGCATGACGTCTCGACGCGCTGGGTCGTGACCCACGACATCGCGCATTGGAAGGGCGAGCTGACCTGGATGTTCCTGTATTTCACCGCCGCCGTGTGGTCGAGCCTCGCGCTCTGTGCGCTCTACGCGATGGAAGGTTATCTCACGCGCTATCTGGCCTGAGCGATCAGGCCTCGCCGAGATCGACCTCCGTCAAGATGCCTTGGCGCAGTGCCAGCCGGACAAGCTCGATGTCGGAGCCGACACCGAGCTTGTCCTTGATCAGGGAATGCAGGTTCGCCACCGTCTTCGGGCTGACATGGAGTGTCTCCGCGATCTCCTCTGTCGTGTTCTCGGCGAGCAGCAGCCGCAGCACCTCGAACTCGCGCGGCGTGAGGACGTCGGCGGCAGAACTTTCGCCGGCCAGCCGGCTCAGCGCGAGTTCATGGTCGATGTCGGGGCTGATCGCAATCTTGCCGGCGAGCACGTCCATCACGGCGCGCACCAGCGTCTCTGGTGGACTGGTCTTCGTGACGTAGCCCCTGGCACCGGCGCGGATCGCCTGCACGGCAAAGCCGGCGTTTTCGTGCATGGTGAAGACGAGGATTCTCGCGCCCTTGTCCCACTGCCGGATGCGCCTGACCGCCTCGATGCCGCCGATGCCGGGCATGCTCAGATCCATGATGACGAGGTCGGGCGCCTCCGATTTGTAGAGACGGTAGGCCTCCGCGCCGTCGGCGGCTTCGGCGATGACGCGTAGTCCCGGCTGCTTCTGGAGCACGGAGCGATAGCCCTCGCGGACGACGGAATGGTCGTCAACCAGCAGAATGGTGGCGTCGGCCGCGCTCATGCGGCGTGCTCCAGCGGCGGCCGATCGGCGGCTGCGAGCGGAATGACCACGCGCAGTGCGGAGCCGCCGTTCGGAGCGGCCTCGAAGCTCAATTGGCCGCGCAAGGCTGCGACGCGCTCGCGCATGCCGAGCAGGCCCATTCCGGATTTCGCGACGGGATCGCTCGCGCGTCCGTCATCGTCGATCGCAAGCGCGATATCACTCGCCCCCATCGTCAATTCCAGGCTGACTCGCGTGGCGACGGCATGCTTGGCAGCATTGGTGAGCGCCTCCTGCACGATCCGGTAGAGGCTGGCGCTGATCGTGGCCGGCAGGGTCTCGAATGCGCCGTCGAACCGAATCGAGAAACGCGTCTCGCCGCGGCTGCGCCCGTTCCATCCCGCGACCAGGCCTTCGAGGCTGGCGACGAGCCCGAGCTCCTCGACATCGGGCGGCCGCAGCCGGAATAGCGTGCCGCGCAACGTCTCCATCATGCCGGTTGCGGTCCGTGCGATGCCGTCGCATTCGCCAAGCAGGGAAGGGCAGTCCTGCGCGGCGGTCTGGCGGGCGGAGGAGGCGAGCGCGCGGATGGCGGCGAGCGATTGGCCGAACTCGTCATGCAGCTCGCGCGCGAGATGGCGGCGCTCTTCGTCCTGAAGCGCGATCAGCTTCCGCGTCAGCTCGCTGCGTTCGGCAAGCGCGGTCTCGAGGCTTTCGGCGAGATGGTTGAAGCCGTCGCGGATCGCGGAGAGCTCGGCAAGGTCGAACGGCGGCAGCCGCGTGGTGAGGTCGTTGGCGGCAATCCGCTCGAGGCCGGTGCGGATCATGCGGGTGGGGCGCAGCGCGCGTGCCAGCGCGGCGTAGACCAGCGCGCAGAGCAGCGGCAGCGCGATCGCCAGCGCCAGCATCAGGCGGCCGGCCTCGTGCCAGGCCTCCGCGGTCTGCACGGCGGGCTCGACCGAGACCACGGCCTCGCCGAGCTTCGCTCCGCGCACGATCACAGGCCGTGCCGCTTCGCGGCCGGGATCGAACAAGCTGCGATAGAAGGCCGTGAAGGCTTGCGGCGGCGGGTTCGCCGGGGCGGGCGCGCCGCTGCAGAAACGCTGGAGGATGTCGCCGCTCGTGCCGCGGAACGCCAGGCACAGGCCGGGCGTCATCACATAGGCCGAAACGGGGTCGAGGTTGGGAAAGTCCGAGCGCGGGCTGGCGACCCACTGGATCTTGCCCTGCTGCAGCTCCAGCGTCTTGGCGACGATGGCGGCGATATCGTCGAGGCGCGCATGGGCCGCGCGGTCGGCCGTAATCAGGAAATAGGCGGAGATCGCGGCGAAGCAGGCGGCCGATATCGCGGCCACGCGCAACGTCAGACGAACTTTGAGATCGAACCTCGGGCGGTTCCACATCGGCAGGCACCTGGTGCGAACGGGTTTGTCGCGTCCGCATTAAACGGCAGAACGTCTCCGGCGCAAAGCCGCCAGCCGTGAGTGCGGTGCACCGTCGTGAAATTTTCCCGGCCATCGCCGGGATCGGCGCCGCTGCATGGCCCGATTCCGCCGTCCAGATTGCAGGCCGCTCCGTCACACGAGGCCCGCTCATGCATCTGCGCTGGTTGATCCTCTCGGCTTGTCTCCTTGTCGTCCTTCCGGCGGCTTATGCGCTCGGTGCCGAGACTGCCGTTGGCGTCGCCATCGACGATTTCAGTTATACCGATACGTCGGCGGAGCCCGCCAACCAGACCGCCGCCCACGAGCGACGGCTGGCGGCCTTCATGGCCGCGCTCCGGCAAGACATTGGCGCAGACCGGCGCTACCGGCTGGTGCCGTCGGCCCAGGACGGCGCGGCGTTCAAGGTGATCGGCGGCATCCAGAAGACGAGCACGCTGGTGCAATGGGCCAAGGTCGCCGTGATCGACGTCAGTGCCAAAAAGATCGTGATGGACAAGCTCTACACCTTCCGCGGCGACAATGATGAATCGTGGGAGCGCGCCGAGATCTTCGTGTCCCGCGAGATCATGGCCGCACTCGCCACGCCCGCGCCGATCGCACTGGCGGTGTTCGAATTCGAGCTCGACGACAACACCGCGGCGCCGGCCGCCGGCCTCGCGGCCGCGGATGCATCCTATCTGGCCGAAGTGACGGGAAGTGTCCGCGACGCCCTCGGTCAATCCGGCCGCTACCGCCTAGTCGATGTCGGCAGCGCGAACGAGAAGGCGGTGAAGGCGCGCGCTTTACGCGACTGCGGCGGCTGTGAGGCTGCGATTGCGCAAGGGCTCGGTGCGGATCAGTCTCTGATCGGCGTAGTGCGGCGGGTCAGCCGCACCGAGTACACGCTCGGCTTTCAGGTGCGCGATGCCAGGACCGCCGCGGTGCTGGCACGCGGCGACAGCGGCCTGCGCCTGGGCGCGGACTATTCGTGGAAACGGGGCGCCGTGCGGCTGGTCAGCGACCGGCTGATAGAGAACCAGCCGCAGCAATAGCCTTAAGCGCGGCCTCAGAACGTCAATTGCACCTTCATCGACTGCGAGCGGTCGCTGGCGAGCTCGAACGCTGCGACCGCGTTCTCGAACGGCATGGTCGCTGTGATCAGCGGCTTGACGTCGATCAGGCCTTCGCCCATCAGCCGCACCGCCAGCTCGAATTCGGGATCGAATCGGAAAGTGCCGCGCAGCTGCAGTTCCTTGGCGACGATGGAGTTGATCGGCAGCGTCATCTCGCCGCCGAGGCCGAGCTGCACCAGCGTGGCGCCGGGCCTGAGCACATCGAGTGCGGTGCGGAGTGCGGCCTGATTGCCCGAGGCTTCGAACAGCGTGTCGAACACACCTTTACCGGTGCGCCAGGGATCGAGCGCCGTGGCGTCGGCCGCGACATTGATGGCGTGAGTGGCGCCAAGCTTCCTGGCGACGGCAAGCGGCGCGTCCGCGACATCGGTGACCACGATCTCGGCCGCGCCGCCGAAGCGCGAGACCAGGATCATCAGCGCGCCGATCGGGCCGCAGCCGGTGATCAGCACGCGCTTGCCGAGCAGGGGCCCGGCCTGCTTGCCGGCATGCAGGCACACCGCGAGCGGCTCGGCGACCGCGGCTTCCGCCAGCGACAGCTTGTCGGCGATTGGAACGGCCTGCGCCGCATCGACGGTGATGAATTCGCGAAAGCCGCCCTGCACATGGGGAAAGCGCATCGCGCTGCCGAGGAAGCGCATGTCGAGGCATTGGTTGCGCATACCCTCCTGGCAATGCAGGCACCGGCCGCACGGCTTGCTCGGATTGACCGCGACGCGGGTGCCCGGCTTCACGTTCGTGACGCCGTCACCGACGGCTGCGACCACACCGGCGATCTCGTGGCCTAGCGCCATCGGCTGCTGGATGCGCACGACGCCGAAGCCGCCGTGATGATAGTAGTGCAGATCGGAGCCGCAGATGCCGCCGTTCGCGATCTTGACGCGGACTTCACCCGGACCGGGCGCTGCATCCGGATAGCTATCGATCCGCAGATCTTTCGGTGCGTGAATGACGACGGCGCGCATGGTTGGCTCCCTCAGCGTTTCGCGGCTCACATCGCAGCGATCATGCCGCCATCGACATAGATGATCTGGCCGTTGACATAGGTCGAAGCATCCGACGCCAGGAAGATCGCAGCGCCCACCAGCTCGTCCGGTCGGCCCCAGCGCTTGGAGGGAACGCGGCCCATCAGCCAGGTGTTGAAGTCGGTGTTGTTGACCAACGCCTCGTTCATGTCGGTCAGCATATAGCCGGGGCCGATCGCGTTGGCCTGGATGCCGTGCTGGGCCCATTCCACCGCCATCGAGCGGGTCAGGTTCTTGATGCCGCCCTTGGCGGCGGTGTAGGGCGCGATCGTGGGACGCGCGAGCTCGCTGCCGAGCGAGCCGATATTGATGATCTTGCCGTGCTTGCGCGCGATCATGCGCTTGGCCGCCTCGCGGCCGATCACGAAGGCACTGGTGAGGTTGGTTTCGATCACCTTGCGCCACTCGTCGGTGGTGAACTCCACCAGCGGCTTGCGGTGCTGGATGCCGGCATTGTTGACGAGGATGTCGACCGCGATGCCCCTCTTGTCGAAGTCGTTGAAGGCGGCGACGATCGCAGGCTCGTCGGTGACGTTGAAAGCGGCGCCTTCCGCCTGATGCCCGGCGGCGCGAAAATCGGCGAGCGCCTGCTCGACGCGGCTGGGATCGACGCCGTTGACGATGATCCTGGCGCCGGCCTTGGCCATGCCCTCGGCGATGGCGCGGCCGAGGCCGCGGGAGGAGCCGGTCACGAGCGCGGTGCGGCCGGAAAGGTCGAACAGGGCAGTACTCATCTCGAAAGATCCTTAAGAGTTGGAACGGCGCACGGTCAGATCGGAGCGGTCGAATACGGCGGGCAGAAGGTCGACGCCGAGGCCGGGACCTTCCATCGGATAGACAAAACCGTCCTTGATCGTTGGCATGGTGGTCACGAGCTCATTGTACCAGCCCTTGTAGAAGGCGCGCACCGATTCCTGGATCAATGTGTTGGGCTGGCTGAACGACATGTGGATGGCGGCGATGAAGCCGATCGGGCCGATGCAGTCGTGGGGCGCGAAGGGCCGGTGGTAGGTCTCGGCCATCGCCGCGATCTTGCGGCCTTCGGTGAGGCCGCCGGTCCAGCACAGATCCGCCATCACCACGTGCATGGCGTCACGGTCGAGCATGTCCTTGTAAGGGAAGCGCGAGCCCAGCGTCTCGCTGGCGCAGACCCAGACGTCGGTGCAGCGGGCGTATTCGGCCAGCGCCTGCGGCGAGTTCATCCGGATCGGGTCTTCGTACCAGGTCGGCTTGTAGGGCTCGAGCGCGCGCGCGATCTGTTTTGCGGTCGGCAGGTTCCAGAGCGAATGAAGCTCGACCATGATCTCCATCTTGTCGCCGACCGCTTTTCGGATCTTCTCGAACGGCTCGATCGCCTGCTTCATCTGCGCGGCGGAGATGTAGAGACCCTTGTTCTCTTGCGCCGCCGGATCGAACGGCCAGATCTTCATGGCGGAGATGCCGCTCTCCAGCAGGTTTTCGGCGAGCGCATCGGCGTTGTTCATGAAGCCATCGAGGTCTTCGTAGGGCCCCTTGGAGCCACCGAGATTCCAATTCGCGACCGGACTGATATTGGTCGAGCGGACATATTGGGTGCCGGCGCAGGTGTTGTAGATTCGCTGCTTGTCGCGGCAAAGGCCGCCGAGCATCTGGTGTACCGGCTGATTGCAGACCTTGCCGAACAGGTCCCATAGCGCGATGTCGATGGCCGAAGCCGCGCGATATTCGACACCGGTGGATGACTGCGCCATCGGCAGGTTCAGCATGTCGCGATGGATCGCTTCGATGTGCAGCGGATTGCGGCCGAGCAGGCGGCCGGCAAAGGTGTCGTGGATCTGCGCCTCGACTGCGCCGGCGCCGTAGAAGGTTTCGCCGAGGCCGATCATCCCCATGTCGGTGTGAACGCGCACCCAGATGACGTTGGAGAATTCTTCGGTGCGCAGCGTCTCGATCGACGTGATCTTCACGGCAATACTCCTCCCGTCGCAGGCGCGCGCAGCGCCGTCTTGTTGTGATTCCGCACCGCAGCATGGTACGGGCGCATGCCAAGTCTTACGCTCGCTTGTAATATATCACAACATGTTTTAGGGATATCACCAACAAGGCGCCGCCCTGCAACGACGGCGCGGGCTGAGGGGAGAGACGACATGGCAACGCGCAAGCGCGCGCTCGAGGTGGTGAGGAACGACGACGGCGAGGGCAAGCCCTCCCGGCGCAACCGTCTCAACTTCTTCGAGCTGGCCTATCAGAGGATCGAAGAGCTCCTGGTTCATTGCGAGCTGAAGCCCGGCCAGTTCATGACGATGCTGGAATTGCAGCACATCACCGGCTTCGGCCGTACGCCGGTTCATCACGCCGTCAATCGTCTCTCCGCCGATACGTTGATCATCATCCGTCCGCGCCACGGTCTACGCATTGCGCCGATCGATCTGGCACGCGAGCGCATGCTGCTGGCCTTGCGCCGCGACATGGAGCGCTTCGTGATCCGGCTTGCGGCCGATCGCGCCAGCCTCTCGCACCGCAATCAGGCGCTGCATATCGAGCGACTTTTGCGCGAGCGCCGCGCCAGTCTGACCCTCGACGAGTTCAACCATATCGACCGCCGCATCGACGCGCTGGTGCTGGAGGCGGCAGGCGAGCCGTTCCTGGTGCACACGCTGCGGCCGTTGCACACCCTGTACCGGCGCATCGGCTACATCCACCACCGGTTCATGCCGGGACAGGCGGAGCTGTCAGGAACAATCGATCATCATCTGGCTATTCTTAATGCGGTCGCCAGCCGCCGCGTCGAGGACGCGGTGAAGGCGAGCGATGCACTGATCGACTACATGGGCGAGATGTTCACCGGCATGGAGGTCGGGATCGACCCGCGCCTGCTCGATTGCAGCATCGAGCCGCTGCTTGGCACGTAGAGCATGATCCGGAAAAGTGTGCAGCGGTTTTCCGAAGAGATCATGCTCAAATAATTGGGCTAAAGCGCGATGACGATCCTGATCTCATCGCGCTTGAGAGTTTTGAAGAGAGGACCAAAGATGTCGACGATGGCGATGCCACAACCGACCGCGAGCGAAGCCGCGGTCCGCTACCTCATCACGAACTACAGTCCCAAGGGCAACAAGGTCGGCTGGCTGATGATGGCCTCGATCCTGGTCGAGGCCTGGGACCTCTATTCGATCGCCTTCGTGCTGATCTTCATCAAGGAGCAGTTCAATCCCGATCCGCTGATGCTGGGCCTGGCCGCGGCCGGTACGCAAGGCGGCGCCATGATCGGTGCGCTGCTCGGCGGCTGGCTCTCGGACAAGATCGGCCGCCGCGTCATGTTCCTGGTGACGATGGTGCTGTTCATCGTGCTGGCGCTGGCGCAGGCCTTCGTGCCCAGCGTCGGCTGGCTCGTCGTGATCCGCTTCCTGCTCGGCATTCCGCTCGGTTCGGACATCTCGACCGGTTACACCTACATCATGGAATCCATGGCCAAAGGTGAGCGCGAAGTCATGGGCAACCGCTGGCAGTTCATGTTCGCGGTCGGCGAGGTCCTGACGATCGGCGTCATCGTTATCTTCCTGCTGCTCGACATTCACCACGAGACACTGTGGCGGGTGACGCTCGGCCTCGGCGCGCTGCCGGCGCTGATCATCTTGGTGATGCGCCACGACGTGCCTGAGACGGCGGTGTGGCTGGTGCAGAAGGGACGCTACCGCGAGGCCAAGCAGGTCGCGCGCGAGATGTTCAACGACGATCTCGCCATGCTGCCGGACCATGACGTGGAGGTGCCCAAGGTCTCCACCCGCGCATTCCTCGCCGACCTCAAGAAGGATCCGATCCGCTGGCGCGCCACGATCTACGGCTGGATCGCCTGCTTCGCGCAAGCGAGCGAGTTCTCGACCTTCGCGTTCTACCTGCCGGTGCTCTTTGTGATGGTCGGGGTGTCGAGCGTGCTCGGCATCAACCTGGTGACGATGGCGCTGTTCTCCTTCGCCGCCGTGTCGGGCTGGGTCGGTCCGCTGCTGACGCCGAAGATTGGCCATCGCGGTATCTCGATCGCGGGCTTCTCGATCGTGCTGGTCTCGCTGCTGGTCGCGGCCTTCGCGCTCTACACCGACAACAAGATCCTGCTGCCGTTCGCGGCTGCCGCGATGCTGTGGGGCCATTATTGGGATGCGTCGAACTGCATGACGATCCCGACCATGGTCGCCAAGCCGAAATATCGCGGCACCGCCAGCGGCTTCGCCTACATGTTCGTGAAGCTGCCGTCGTTCCTGGCGATCTTCCTGTTCCCGACGGTGTTCGCTGCGATCGGGCAGGCGAACGCGACGCTGATGGTCGCGATCTTCCCGCTGATCGGATTGCTCGCAGCGATCTTCATCCTGCCGGAAGTCTACGGCTACGAGAACGACTGACGATGCGTGACCCGGTCGCGGCCCGCGATGGCCGCGATCGGGTTTTGCCCTGCTACGGGCTCAGGAAGACGGGATCGATTGCGGTCCCATGGCTCAGCAGGCCGATGGCCTGAAGCTGGGCGGAGTGCAGGTCGATCTGCATAATGGCGAACAGAGTCAGCAGCGCCACGACCGAGAAAACGAGCAGGGGATGGGACGTCTCGCCCCGGCCGTCAGCGGGCGCGATGTAGCTCTGAATTTCGCGACGCAGGGAAAAGCTCTGCGGTAGCGCCTTTGATTGAATCTGCATGATGAACCTTCCTTGTCGCGGCATGTCTCGATCACGCGACAAGTGAACTCTAGTCGCGGTCAGACCGTCGGCATTGATGCACCGCAAACAACTGAACTTAATCGGCCGTGGCTACCAGATCGCGGCCGCAAGCGCCGCGATCAGGGCCGGCGGCGTCACCAGCAGTCCGAGCTTCAGGAACGGCCAGGCGCCGACTTCGATCTTCTCCCGCCGCAGCGCCACCAGCCACAGGATGGTCGCGAGCGACCCGGTCACCGACAGATTGGGCCCGAGATCGACGCCGATCAGGATGGCGCTCACGACCGGCGCGGGCAAATGATCGCTGGCGGCGACCGAGCCTGCAACGAGGCCGACGGGAAGATTGTTGGCAATGTTGTCGGCGATCCCTGTGGCGATGCCGACGCTCCAGGCCGCCTTCGTCACGGATTGCCCGACAGCTTCATGCAGCAGCGCGCTGAGCTGCCCGATCACGCCGGTCTTGATCAGCGCTTCCACCATCACGAACAGCCCGCCGACCAGCGGCAGCACGCTCCAGGAGACGCCGCGCAGCACGGGCAGCGGCGATTGCCGGTTGAGCAGCAGCACGATGGCGGCCGTCACCACGCCGCAGATGAAGGTCGGCAGGCCCAATTGCTTGTCTTGGGCGGAGGCCGTGACCAGCACGAGGCCGATCGCCACGATGCCGATGGCCGTCAGCTTGCCGCCGCGGCCGAGCTTTGGATGCGGCACGCTGCGCGCGATCGTTTCTTCCTTCAGGGCGCAGTGCTGGGTCAGGCGCAGCACGACATAGGTCAGCACGATCGAGGCCGCCGAGGGCAGGGCGAACAGGCGCAGCCATTCGGTGAGCGCAGGCATGTGGGTCCCGAACACGACCAGATTGGCCGGGTTGGAGATCGGCAGCACGAAGCTCGCGGCGTTGGCGATGAAGGCGCAGACGAAGAGATAAGGCAGCGGCTTGGCGCCGGCGGCGCGCGTCGCGGCATAGACGGCGGGCGTCAGCACGATTGCGGTGGCGTCGTTCGAAAGCAGGACGGTGACGAGCGTGCCGACGATGTAGATCAGCAGGAACAGCCGTTGCGGCGAGCCGCCGGCATATTCCACGGCGAGCGCGGCGAGGTAGTCGAACAGGCCCTCGAGCCGCGCCAATTCGGCGATCAGCATCATGCCGATCAGGAAGAGATAGACATCGACACCCTTTCCGATGCCCGTCAACGCATCACGCCACGGCAGCACGCCGATCAGCACCAGCGCGCTGGCGCCGATGACAGCCCAGATCGCCTCCGGCAGGCGAAAGGGCCGGATGATGACGCCAGCGGTCGCGGCGACGATGATGCTCCAGGCCAGGATGGCGTCAGACGGCACGTTCGATCCCTAGGATGTGTTCGGCAGCGATAGCGGAAGCCGCCGCCGCTGTCTTCCCCCCGGGGACGCGGACCACCGTCTGCGATTTGCCGCGTCTCGGCCCGAGCTTCAGCCCAAAAGCCTGTTGGGGCTGAAGCGGCGCGATAGCCCGTTATTGCGAGGAGCGCAGCGAGGAAGCAATCCAGACTGTTCCCGCGGAAAGATTCTGGATTGCTTCGCTGCGCTCGCAATGACGGAGTTTGTGGCGGCTTCGTGCAATCATAGCACTCACCGCGTGACCGACGGCTTTGCCGTGATCGCCTTGCGCAAGATGCGCGACAGCAATTCCACCGAATACGGCTTCTGGATCAGCTCGAAACCGCGATCGGCGTTCCCGGCAAGAACGTTGCTGTAACCAGAGGTGAGCACGACGGGCAGGCCCGGATAGCGTTCGCGGATGATGCCGGCGAGTTCGACGCCGTTCATGCCGGGCATGATGACGTCGGAGAAGACGAGGTCGACGGCAAACTCGTTCTCGCCGAGGATGGCGAGCGCCGCATTGGCGTTGGCGGCGCGGCGGACGACGTAGCCGAGGTCTTCCAGCAGCTCCGTGGAGAAGCGGCCGACCTCGTCGTCGTCTTCCACCACGAGCACGCGATAGCCGCGCCCGGTGGCCGCGGCCTCATAGGTCAGCGCCGCGGCTTCTTGAGCTGTCGCGGGGCTTTGCGCCCGCGGCAGATAGATGGTGAAGGTCGCGCCTTCACCATGCGTGCTCGTCACGGCAATGTCGCCCTCCGACTGCTTTGCGAAGCCGAAGGCCTGGCTCAGGCCGAGGCCGGTGCCCTTGCCGACCTCCTTGGTGGTGAAGAACGGCTCGAAGATGGCCTCGATATTTTCGGGCGCGATGCCGCTGCCGGTGTCGGCGACCGAGATCGCGACATAGTCGCCGCCGCGCGCCGATTGCGCGCGCAGGTTAGGGATGCCCTGAACTTTCCGGACCGCGATGGTGAGGCGGCCTTCGCCGTCCATGGCGTCGCGGGCGTTGATGGCGAGGTTGATCAGCGCGGTCTCGAATTGCGCGATATCGGCGACAGTGAAGCAGTCGCCATCGTGAACCTCCACCGCGATTTCGATGCGGGCACCGACCAGCGGCCGGACCAGTTGCGCGACGCCTTCAACCTGGCTGCCGACGTTGAAGATCTGCGGTTTCAGCGGCTGCCGGCGCGCAAACGCCAGCAGCTGGGCGGTCAGCTTGGAGGCACGCTCGACAGTGTCGGAGATGGCATCCACATAGCGGCGGCGGCGCTCCTCCGGCAGCTCGCGGCGGCGCAGGAAATCGGTGGCCGAGCGGATGATGGTGAGCAGATTGTTGAAGTCGTGCGCGACGCCGCCGGTGAGCTGGCCGATCGCCTCCATCTTCTGCGATTGCCGCAACGCTTCCTCGCCGCGGCGGCGCTCGGTGATGTCGACAGCCTCGGGCACCGCGCCGGTGATGTTGCCGTGGCGGTCGAGCACCGGGCGCATGCCGAATTCGAAATCGCGCTCGCCGATGGGAAGGCGCAGGCGCATCTCCAGCCGCACGGCTTCGCCCTTGAGCACGGTGTCGAAGGCCTCGCGCACCCGCGCGCTCATGCCCTCCGTCGTGCTGAACCAGGGCGTCTGCCACAATGGCTTTCCGATCACGTCCGCAGGGCTCGCCTTGATGGCGTCGAGCACGGTCGTGTTGGCGTAAAGCAGCTCGCCCCTGAGATTGACGAGGCCCTGATACTGGTTGCTGGTCTCCAGGATCGCGCGCAACCGCGCCTCGTTGGATTCGAGCTCGGCGGTGCGCTCGGCGATGCGTTCTTCCAGCGTCTCGTTGAGTTGCCGCAGCTCGATTTCGGCCTGCTTGGCCACGGTGATGTCATGGGCAACGCCGATGAAGCCGATATGCCTGCCGGTCGGGTCCCAGCGCGGCTGCGATTCCGAACGTAGCCAGCGCCATTCGCCGGCGGCGTTCTTGTAGCGGGCTTCCAGGACGAACGGTTTGAGCGATGCTTCACCCTGGACCGACTGCTGCAGCACATGTGGCAGGTCGTCCGGATGCAGTACCTTGCGCCAGTCGAAGGCAATGGCCTGGTCATAGGGCAGGCCGACGAAATCGACATAGGCCTGGTTGGCAAAGGACCGTGTGCGGTCGAGTTTCGTGACCCAGATCGGCACCGGCGCGCTGTTGGCGATCAGCCGGAAGCGCTCCTCGCTCTCGCGCAGGGTCTCGCGCACCAGCATCTGGTCGGTGACGTCGATATGGGCTCCGACGAGGCGGAGGGCGCGGCCGCCACCGTCGCGCTCGATCTTGGCAACGACTCGGATCCAACGGGTCTCGCCGTCACTGGGACGGATGATGCGGTATTCGGCGGTGTAGTCCTCGCTCGTGCCGGACAGCGCATCGATGAAGTGCTTCACCGTAGCGTCGCGGTCGTCGGGATGAATGCGATTGATCCAGTCTTCGTGCGACTCGTCGGCAGCTTCGGGCGGCAGGCCGTGGAGCATCAGATATTCCGGCGAACGGCGGTTCTTAAAGCCTTCGCGGAAGTCGACTTCGAGACCGCCGACCTTGCCGATGCGCTGGATGCGCGCAAGCTCGGCTTCGCGCTCCTGGAGCGCCCGATAGGCGTTGTCGCGCTCGCGCGCGACGTCTTCCAGGTGCTGGCGCAGCCTTTCGGCGGCGATGGTGTCGGGCGAAGGATCGTTCAAGGCGGTGGCCGGGTGATGCGAGAGCGCACGTGGCGGACGGATATTCACACAGACGAAGCGTGATGGCCATTGCCCAAAGGGTATATTGAAAGAAAGACGTCGCCGAATGCAGTGTGGTGGGCATGAAAGAACGTCGGGTCTGGCTATTTGTTCCGAACCTTGGAACGATGAGCCCTCCGCGCGCGTATCCGCGAGGCGCCACAACTTTCATTCATAAAAACTCGCTTTCCGAAGAGGCTAAATCTTGAAGCTTTTTGTCTGCCAGGCCTGCGGCAACGTCATCTATTTCGAGAACCGCGCCTGCGAACGCTGCGGCCATCGTGTCGCGTTCCTGCCCGAGAAGGAGACCATGTCGGCGATCGAGCCCGACGGAGAGGCCTGGAAGACGCTGGCCACCAAGGGCGAAAGTCGCATGCTGTGCAGCAATGCCGAGCATGATGCGTGCAACTGGCTGACGGATGCAGGCGACACCACCGGCTATTGCCGCGCCTGCCGGCATAACGGCGTCGTGCCGGATCTGTCGGATCAGGCACAACTCGCCGGCTGGCGCGAGCTGGAGATGGCGAAGCACCGGCTGTTCTATTCCCTGATCCGCTGGAAGCTGCCGCTCCAGACCCGGCAGGACGATCCCGAACATGGCCTGATCTTCAATTTCCTCGCCGACGATCCGCAGAGCGGGCAGAAGGTCCTGACCGGCCACGACAACGGCCTGATCACGATCGCGCTGACCGAGGCCGACGACATCGAGCGCGAGCGGCGCAGGCTGGAGATGGGTGAACCCTACCGGACGCTGCTCGGGCATTTCCGCCACGAGGTCGGGCACTATTTCTGGGACGTGCTGGTGCGCGACGGCGGCAAGCTGGACGAATGCCGCGCCGTGTTCGGCGACGATTCCGCCGATTACGGCCAGGCCTTGCAGCGCCACTATGCCGAAGGCGCCCCGCCGGACTGGCAGCAGAACTACGTCTCGGCCTATGCGACGACGCATCCGTGGGAGGATTTCGCCGAGACCTGGGCGCACTATCTTCACATCGTCGACACCCTGGAGATGGCCAGCGAGTTCGGCATGGAGGTGCGCCCCAAGGTCGATCGCGACGGGGAGTTGACGGCGCGCATCCGCTTCAACCCTTACGAAGCGAGGGACGTCGAGGCGATCGTGAACGCATGGCTGCCCTTCACCTTCGCCATGAACAGCGTCAACCGCGCCATGGGCATGCGCGACCTCTATCCGTTCATTCTCTCGCCGGTCGTCGTCGCGAAGCTCGGCTTCATTCACGGCCTGGTCCGGAATGTGGGCAAGGCCGGGGAGCCGTAGGCCGTCCGAGGCCCGCCAGGCCCGTTTCGGTCTTGCTTCGGTCTTGCGCTGGTACGCCAGAGGGGCCGGATTTTGACCGTTGCCTCCCGCCTATTTTGATGTACCACGGGAGCCACACGGCCCGTCCCATAGGCTCCAACGGCCAGGGAAGGGTCCCGCCCAAGGTCGAGACTCAAGAAAAGCATGTTCAAACGCATTTTGATCGCCAATCGCGGCGAAATCGCCTGCCGGGTCATCAAGACCGCTCGCCGCATGGGAGTTCAAACGGTCGCGGTCTATTCCGAGGCCGACCGCGACGCCCTCCATGTCGAGATGGCCGACGAGGCCGTGCTGATCGGCCCGCCGGCTGCGGCCGAGAGTTATCTGGTGATCGAGAAGATCGTGGAGGCCTGCCGCAAGACGGGCGCCGAGGCCGTGCATCCCGGTTACGGCTTCCTGTCCGAGCGCGAGGCGTTTCCGCGCGCGCTGGAGGCGGCCGGCATCGTCTTCATCGGCCCCAACCCGGGCGCGATCGCAGCGATGGGCGACAAGATCGAATCCAAGAAGGCCGCCGCGAAAGCAAAAGTCTCGACCGTGCCCGGCTACCTCGGCGTCATCGAGGACGCAACGCACGCGGTGAAGATCGCCGACGAGATCGGCTATCCCGTGATGATCAAGGCGTCCGCCGGCGGCGGCGGCAAGGGCATGCGCATCGCGCATTCGACCTCCGAGGTCGCAGAGGGTTTCAACCTCGCCAAGGCCGAGGCCAAAGCCTCGTTCGGCGACGACCGGGTCTTCATCGAGAAGTTCATCGTCGACCCCCGCCATATCGAGATCCAGCTGCTGGGCGACAAGCACGGCAACGTGATCTATCTCGGCGAGCGCGAATGCTCGATCCAGCGCCGCAACCAGAAGGTCATCGAGGAAGCGCCGTCGCCGCTGCTCGACGAAGCCACCCGCCGCAAGATGGGCGAGCAGGCGGTCGCACTCGCCAAGGCCGTGAATTACGACTCTGCCGGCACGGTCGAATTCGTCGCGGGGCAGGACAAGAGCTTCTACTTCCTGGAGATGAACACGCGCCTCCAGGTCGAGCATCCCGTCACCGAACTCGTCACCGGTGTCGATCTGGTCGAGCAGATGCTCCGCGTCGCCGCCGGCGAGAAGCTCTCCATTGCGCAGAAGGACGTCACGCTGACCGGCTGGGCAGTGGAGTCGCGCCTCTACGCGGAGGACCCGTTCCGCAACTTCCTGCCCTCGATCGGCCGCCTGGTGAAATACCGTCCGCCGGCGGAAGCGAGCCAGGACGGCATCACCGTTCGCAACGACACCGGCGTGCAGGAGGGTGGCGAGATCTCGATCCATTACGATCCGATGATCGCCAAGCTCGTCACTCACGCTCCGTCGCGCGCGGCCGCGATCGAGGCGCAGGCCACCGCGCTGGACTCGTTCTATGTGGACGGTATCCGCCACAACATCCCATTCCTGTCGGCGCTGATGCATCATCCGCGCTGGCGCGAGGGCCGGCTCTCCACCGGCTTCATCGCCGAGGAATTTCCGAAGGGCTTTGCCGTCCGCGTGCCGGAAGGCGAGGTCGCACGGCGGCTTGCCGCGGTCGGCGCCGCCATCGATCACGTGCTGGGCGAGCGCAAGCGGCAGATCTCGGGTCAGATGGGCGGCCGCATCGTGCAACGCGAGCGTCGCCGTGCGGTCTGGCTCGACCGCCGGGAGATCCTGCTGGAGATCGCGCGCGAGGGCGAGGCGGTCGCGGTGCGTTTCGTCGACGCCGACGGCAAGGCCGGCAATGCGCATTTGTTGCAGTCACCGTGGAAGCCGGGCGATCCGGTCTGGCAGGGCACCATCGACGGGCACATCGTGGCGGTGCAGGTGCGCCCGATCGCGAACGGCATCCGCCTCGCGCATCAGGGCGTCGAGGTGCCGGTCTATGTCTGGACCGAAGCGGAAGCTGCCTCGGCGCGGCTGATGCCGGTGACCACGGCTGCCGACACCGGCAAGAAGCTGCTTTGTCCAATGCCCGGTCTCGTGGTCTCGATCGCGGTGACCGAAGGGCAGGAGGTCAAGGCCGGCGAGACGCTCGCGGTGGTCGAAGCCATGAAGATGCAGAACGTGCTGCGCGCCGAGCAGGACGGCACGGTGAAGAAGATCCACGCCAGCGCCGGCGCGACGCTAGCGGTGGATGCGCTTATTTTGGAGTTTGCGTAGGGTTTGGGTGGGACTCTTGCGAGGGGTCCACTGACTTCGTCATTGCGAGCGCAGCGAAGCAATCCAGACTGCCTCCGCTGAAAGATTCTGAGCCTCCCCTAAATCGGTGGACACCTATAGCTTAGGCAGCGAGAGGTGTCAGATGGCGAAACGGCAGCGACGGTCCTATTCGGACGAGTACAAGCGGCAGGCAGTCGATCTGGTCTTGTCGAGCGGCCGCTCGGCGAAGTCGGTATCGAAGGAGCTCGGGCTTGACGGCTCCGTGCTGAGCCGATGGGTGAAGGATCGGAGCACGGTGGCAGCCGGCGGCAGCGCCGTGGCGCCCACATCGCAAGCGGCGGTGCCGTCGGCGGACCAAGCTGACCTGGTCGCACGGTTGCAGCGGGAAAACGAACAGCTGCGCATGGAGCGCGACATTTTAAAAAAGTCGATAGCGATCTTTGCTGGACCCCGGACATGAGGTTCCGTTTCATCGAAGATCGCCGGGCGGACTATCCGGTTAAGATCATGTGCCGTGTGCTCGGCGTCTCGCCCGCGGGCTACTATGCTTGGAGGTCGCGCCCGGAAAGCCCTCGGGCCGTGGCCAATCGAGATCTGCTGGAAGGCATCAAGCGGGTTCATCGCGAGAGCCATGGCCGCTATGGCAGCCCGCGCATCCATGTCGAGCTCAAAGCCCAGGGACATCATGCAAGCCGTGGCCGGATCGAGCGGCAGATGCGCCGTCATGGCGTTCGAGCCATCTCCGCCGGGCCGCGACGATGCCGCACCACCGATAGCGGGCATGGCTTCCCGATCGCGCCGAACCTGCTCGGCCGGAACTTCTCGGCCGCCATGCGCAATCAGGTTTGGCTCGCCGACATCACCTATGTCTGGACCGGCCAGGGATGGTTGTACCTGGCCGCCGTTATGGATCTGTACAGTCGCCGCATCGTGGGCTGGGCAATGGACGACCATCTACGCGCCGAATTGCCGCTCGCCGCATTACGAATGGCGATCAAGGGACAAAAGCCCGGCGCCGGCCTGATCCATCATTCCGATCGCGGCATCCAATATGCTTCAACCGAGTACCGCCAAGCGCTGCAAGCCGCCGGCTTTCGGCCTTCGATGAGCCGCAGAGCCGACTGCTACGACAACGCCCCGATGGAAAGCTTCTTCCACACGCTCAAGACCGAACTGATCCATCACAGTCAATATGAGACCCGCAATGAAGCCGAGCGCGACATCTTCGCTTACGTCGAAGGCTTCTACAATCAGACCCGAAGGCACTCGGCTATCGGCTATATCAGCCCGGTCGAGATGGAGCTAAAATCGGCTTGAACCCTGTCCACTTTTTTGGGGGAAGATCAATTCTGGATTGCTTCGCTGCGCTCGCAATGACGGTGTATGTTGCGGCTGCGTCGCAACAGTTGAGAGGGCACCATGGCCTTTCGTTCCCGTCGCGAAAAACTGCGATCGATCCTGTCGGGCGGGACTTGCGTCCATCCCGGCTCGGTCTACGACGCCATCTCGATCCGCATCGCCGAGGATCTCGGTTTCCCGCTCGGCATGTTCGGCGGCTCGGTGGCATCGCTCGCGGTGCTCGGCGACCCCGACATCACGCTGATCACGCTCACCGAGCTTGCGGAGCAGATGCGGCGGATGTCGCGTGCGGCAGCGCTTCCGGTGCTGGTCGATGCCGATCACGGCTATGGCAACGCGCTCAACGTGCGCCGCACGGTGCAGGAGCTGGAGACGGCGGGTGCCGCCGGCCTGACCATCGAGGACACGCTGCTGCCGGCCGGCTTCGGCGAAGCGAAGACGCAGCTGATCTCGCTGGAGGAGGGCGTCGGCAAGATGAAGGCGGCACTCGACGGCCGCGGCGACCCCTCGCTCGTCATCATGGGCCGCACCGGTGCGGCCTCGATCAACTCGATCGACGATGCGATCCGCCGCGCGAGGGCTTATGAGGCCGCCGGCGTCGATGCGCTGTTCTTCACCGGCATCAAGTCGCGCGCCGAGCTCGAAGCCATCGCATCCGCGACGCGCCTGCCGATCGTGCTCGGCGGCGCGCCGGAGGAGTTGAACGTGCTCGAATACCTCGCGGGCCAGCGCGTGCGCATCGCACTTCAGGGCCACGCGCCGATCGCGGCCGCAACGCAGGCCGTCTACGAGACGCAGAAGGCGCTGCGCGACGGCACTGCGCCGAAGAATCTCAAAGGCCTCCCATCCTCGGACTTGATCAGCCGCGTCACGCGCGAGGCCGACGTCAAGGCGCGCAGCGCCGATGTCCTCGGACTGACAAAATGAGCCGGGCGATTCTCCAGGTCATGATCCGCGGCCGCGTGCAGGGCGTCGGCTATCGAGCCTGGCTCGAGCATCAGGCGACGACGTGCGGTCTCGAAGGCTGGGTCCGCAACCGCCGCGACGGCAGCGTCGAAGCGCTGTTCGCAGGGCCGCCGAAGCACGTCGCCGACATGGTGGCGCTGTGCCGCCACGGCCCGCCGTCCTCGCGCGTCGACAGCGTCACCAGCGAGACGGCCGACGTCGATGAGCTGAATTTGCGCCGGGCAGGCGAGGCGTTTTCGGTGTTGCCGACGGTGTAGCTAAACAATCACCGCGGCAGCTTGGCGATCGCTTCGCTCAATTCGTGGATCTCGTAGGGCTTGCGCAGGATCGGGAAGTCGCCGCGCACGCCAGCGGCGACTTCGCTGTAGCCGGTGGCGAGCAGGATCGGCAGGCCGGGCCGGATCTGGCGGAGGTGATGGGCCAGGCTGAGCCCGTCCATCTTGCCGGGCATGACGATATCCGAGAACACGAAGTCGACGCCGTTCTTCTCGATCTCGCTCAAGGCGGCTTCGGCATCCGCGACCCGACGCACCTGATAGCCGAGCTGCTCCAGAAGACCGATGCTGACGGCGGCGACGTCCGGATTGTCCTCGACCAGCAGCACCGTGCCGCTGCCTTGGAACGCCGGTTCTCCCGCCG
Source organism: Bradyrhizobium sp. WSM1417 (assembly GCF_000515415.1). Lineage (NCBI taxonomy): Bacteria > Pseudomonadati > Pseudomonadota > Alphaproteobacteria > Hyphomicrobiales > Nitrobacteraceae > Bradyrhizobium > Bradyrhizobium sp. WSM1417. Next base: position 5,555,819 of record NZ_KI911783.1, on the reverse strand, counting down.
CCTCGCGCGATGGCGCGTCTTCTCCGCGCGGCAGGAGGATCGTGAAGGTCGTGCCCTTGCCGAGCGCGCTCGCGACCCGGATCGTGCCGCCGGCCTGATGGGCGAAGCCGTGCACCTGGGACAGACCGAGGCCGGTGCCTTTTCCGATCGGCTTGGTCGTGAAGAACGGCTCGAAGATCTTGTCGAGAACGTCGGAGGGAATGCCGAAGCCGGTATCGCTGACGTCGATCGCGATGAATTCGCCCACGAGGGGGTCCTCGTCGAGCACGAGATTGCGCGCTGCGATCGTCACCGTGCCTCCGTCGGGCATCGCGTCGCGGGCATTGATGACGAGGTTGAGCAGCGCGGTCTCGAGCTCGGAAACGTCGGTCCTGATCGGCCAGACGTCGTCGCTGACGTCGAAAGCCAGGCGCACGGAGCTGCCGACCCCGGCATCGAGCACCTCGCGGATCGCCGCGATCCGGTCGGCGAAGTCGATCGCCTGCGGATTGACGCTCTGCCGCCGCGCGAAGGTGAGGAGCTGGTTGGTCAGCGCCGCGCCGCGCCTGGTGGCGGTCTCGATCGCCGAGATCGCGCGCTGAAGCTTGGCTTCGTCGTCGGCCCCTCGTTTCAGCATGTGGAGGCTGCCGCTGATGATCATCAGGAGGTTGTTGAAATCGTGGGCGACCCCGCCGGTGAGCTGGCCGAGCGCATCGAATTTCTGTGATTCGGCGAGCTGCTTCTGCATCGCCTCGAGCTTGAGCTGGGTATTGCGCCGCTCGGTGATGTCGCGCGTGATCTTGGCAAAGCCGACCAGCTTGCCGTCCTCGTAGATCGGATCGATCACGACGCTCGCCCAGAAGAAGGTGCCGTCCTTGCGGACGCGCCAGCCTTCCTCCTCGTAGCGGCCCTTGTCCCGCGCGATCCCGAGCGCACGGGCAGGCTTGCCGTTGGCGCGGTCGGTCTCGGTGTAGAAACGGGAAAAGTGCTGGCCCAGGATCTCCCCGGGCGAATAGCCCTTGATGCGCTCTCCGCCGATGTTCCAGCTGGTGATTCTCCCGGTGGGATCCAGCATGTAGAGTGCGTAGTCCGCAACTCCTTCAACTAACAGGCGGAAACTGCGTTCGCTTTCGAACAAATCCCTCTGTTGACTAGACTTCTCGATCATTCCCGGACCCTGCCTCAACGGGGGCAAACGCAGTAGGTGGCGGATTGTTCCCAGGGGTTTGGAACATTTTTAGGCAACATTCGAGCCCCGTATGCAGGACGCAAGCTAGCGGGTGCCCGCACGCATTCGTGCCGGAAAGCCGTGCAGCCTCAGACCGCCGCCACGCTCCGAAACGTCGCCGCCACCGCACGTAGCGCCGCAAGCTTGGCGGGATCGCTGACCTTGGAATGTAGCATCACCTTCGAGCTGCCGAGTTTCGGCAGCTTGTGGGTCGGTCCGATGTCGACCAGCCCGGGGGGCGCGATCCGTCGCGCCAGCGGCGCGATTGCAAGTCCGGCGAGCGCGGCTGCAACCACGGCGGTGACGCCGCCGCCGACGAAGCGCTCACGCCATTTCAGGCCGGCTTTGTCGAGCGCGCGCACGGCGATGGCGCGGACCCCACAGGGCGGGGCGAGCGTCGCGAGCGGCAAAGGCTGCCCCTTTGGCACCGAGAAGCGTCGTGACGCGAACCAGCCGAACTCGTCCTCGGCCAGCTTCTCGCCGCCGCGCCGGCTGCCTTCCTGGCGTACGATCACCGCATCCAGTTGGCCCGAATCATAGGCCTCCTGCATCTCGCGGGAGAAGCCGATGGTGACGGCGAGCGTCAGGTTCGACGACATCGCATGCAGCCGTTCGAGCAAGGGCACCAGCTCCGGCCCCGCAGCATGGTCGGAGATGCCGAGCGAGAGGGATTGCGCGACCGAGGCCTCGCCCGACAGTGCGCGGTCATGTGCCGCGATCAGCGCGCGGGCGCGATCGAGGAACGTCGCGCCGTCTGCCGTGAGCCGGACCGCGCGCGGCGAACGTTCGACGAGGCGCTTGCCGAGCAGCGTTTCCAGCCGTTGCAGCTTCAGACTGACCGCCGCCTGGGTCGTGCCAAGCGCTTCGGCGGTCCGCGTAAAGCTCTGGAGGTCGGCGACCAGCAGGAAGGCCTGGACGGTGGCGATGTCGAGCGTTGCTGTCATTACGATATCTTATCACTGGTATCAACAGAGATAAGATACCAAAATGTCGAGGGCGGGTCTAGCTTCTCCCCAACGCCGCGCAACACCTGCGCGACATCCGAGGAGAACGACCATGCCGCTGATCACCGTGTCTTACACAACCTCCCGCCAGTCGCCCTCGCTGAAGGCCGACATCGCGAGCGCCGTGTCCGAGCTCACCGCAAAAATCCTGCACAAGGATCCTGAGGTCACCGCCATCATCGTTAAGTCGGTGGAGGCGGGCGACTGGTTCGCCGGCGGCAAGTCGCTCGCAGAGCAAAAGCTCGCGAGCTACTGGATCGACATCCATGTCAGCGAAGGCACCAACACCAAGGACGAGAAGGCCACCTATCTCGCCGCGATGTTCCAGCGCATGGCGGGGATCCTGGGCCCGCTGCACCACGAGACCTATCTGCATGTCGACGAGGTTAAGGGCGACGCCTATGGCTTTGGCGGCCTGACCCAGGAGCGGCGCTACATCGCCGGCAAGCTCGAGGTTTCGCCGGAGAAGGCGTGAAACCGCGGACCGCGGGTGAAAGATCTCACCCGCGGCCTGAACCGGTTGAGCCTCCTGATCGTCAGCTCGCTATGCGAAACTGAACTTCGTCCTTGTTCAGAAAACAGTTCTTGTCGAACAGCTTCAAATCGAGCGGGTTCGGCAGCCTGACATCGTCCAGGTCAGGGCAGGGCTTGAGCGAGGGATCATAGGAGCGGTCGATCTGCGAGATGAAGACGACGATCAATCCCTTGTCGCGCGCGAATGATTTCAACGCGCGCACCTGAAGGGTGAGGTCGGGATTTTCCCGCCGCTGGTCGAGCAGTTGCAGATAGTCGATCACCACGACCGTGCCGCGCGGTGCTGCGGCCATCTGCTTGACGACGTAATCGGCACTGATGGCGTCGGAGCAATCGACCTCGAAGAGTTTTTCGAATTGCGCCAGGTCCACGCCGATCGCCCGAAAGCGATCGAAGACGTCTTTCTCGGTGTATTCCAGCGAGAAGAACGCGGCGCGGTGGCCCGACCGCATCGCCTCCACGGCAAGCTCGAGGCTCATCAGGGTCTTGCCCTGGCCGGGACGCGCGCCAACCAGCACCAGGTCACCCGGTTGGAATTGCGGGAAAAGCCGGTTGGCCGGCGTCGCTGCGGCGGCTATCCTCGCGAGCATGCTCCATGCGGAAAAACCTTCCGTCGCGGCGATGCGGTCGAGCGCATCGTGCAGCGGGACGCCTTCCTCGCGGGACAGGCGCTTCGCTCTTCGCTTCAGATGATAGATGGGTGCAGACAGTCTCATCGCAAAAACCTCCCATTGCAAGCTGAAGCGCAACCCCTCCTTATGCCTGGCGCTCGAACAGTCGGTCCGATGATCAATTCGCCCGGCATGACATCTACTTTCCCGGCGGAGGGGGGGAGGCGTGGGCGACACCGAGATCAAGCGTAGCTGATTCCGGGTTTGCGGAGAATGAGGGAGACCGGAAGTTAGGCCGCTGCTTCCGGCATCAGCGCCCGGGTCGGCCCGAACAGCTCCTCAAAGGCTTGCCGAAGCGCGACGTCGACATCGGCCATCGTCCCGAGCTGGCCGAGATCGACCAGCGAGGTGACGCCGTAGCGGGGATCGGCGACGCCGCAGGGCACGATGCCGTCGAAATGCGACAGCTCCGGCTCGACATTGATGGCGATGCCGTGGAACGACACCCAGCGCTTCAGCCGGACGCCGATCGCCGCGATCTTGTCCTCGTGCTCGGGTCCCTTGTCGGGCCGCTTGACCCAGACGCCGACCCGGTCCTCGCGCCGCTCGCCGCGGATGTTGAAGGCGGCGAGTGTCCGCAGAATCAGCTCCTCCAGGCTCGCGACATAGGCCCGCACGTCCGGCCGGCGGCGCTTCAGGTCGAGCATGACATAGGCCACGCGCTGGCCGGGCCCGTGATAAGTGAGCTGGCCGCCGCGCCCGGTGGCAAAGGTCGGGAATCGGGCATCGAGCAGGTCGGTGGCCTTGCCGGAGGTGCCGGACGTGTAGAGCGGGGGGTGCTCCAGCAGCCAGACCAGCTCCGGAGCTTCACCCGCCGCAATCGCCGCGACGCGCGCCTCCATTTCGGCTACGGCCTCCGGATAGGGCACGGGCGCGTCCGAAATCCGCCACTCCACGGGCTCGCCGGAGGAGGCGGAAAACGACGTCAAATCGAGCTCTTGGCGGGGGTTTTGGGGTGAATTAACCATTGGCTAACCATAACCGGGTGATGATCCCAGGCGCAAATACCAAGTCCCTAGTCCTAGTCCCAAGTTGCGGTGGTGCTGAAGTGCCGACTCTCGACAAAGTCACCGTGGATCTCATGGTCGTCCTCGGGACGACAACCATGCCGATCCATCAAGTATTACGTCTTTCCCGCGGCGCCATCATCGAGCTAGACGCAACCGAGGCCGACGAGGTCAAGGTTTTGGCTAATAATCTGCCGGTCGCCTCCGGCGTCGTGCTGGTCGACCGCAACCGGATCGCGGTCGAGGTCAAGCAGATGCTGCCACGTATCCCCGGCACGCGGTAGCGGCCTGGGCAGGCGGAAAAGGCTGACCCCGGCGCAAGGAGCCGGAACTTTCCCGCCAAGCTTGTGGAATTCAGGGCCTTTGGAGGCTTGTACCCCTCTGATGGATTTGTTAGATCGGCGCCGTTGATCCGGTTGGCCTTCAAAGCCGAAAGCCGGCATCCCCAAAAGCGCTCGTGGCGGAATTGGTAGACGCGCTGCCTTGAGGTGGCAGTGAGTAAAATCGTGGGGGTTCGAGTCCCTCCGAGCGCACCAAAAAGCAAAACCTTCCAAACAGCTATCCCTCTGAAAACGCAGCGAAATCCTCGCGGCGCGTTTCCGGCTCTTCCCGTTTCGCCGTTTCCAGGGATACAAACTGGGACATCTTCTGTGATACACGGGCGGGGAGCGCACCGTGGTAAGGCAGGGGAGTCAGGATCGCTTTCTGCTTCTGCGGGACGGCGTCTACTATTACTGGCGGCGAGTTCCGAAGGTCGTCGTGGATCTCGACGGCCGCGTGCCGCTGATCCGGCAGTCGCTCAAGACAGACGATCTAGCGAAAGCCAGGGCGTGCCGGGACATCCTTGAAGAAGCCGACAACGTCCTGTGGGCGTCCATGTTGACGCACGCCAGGACCGACGCGGCGATGGCCGCTCACAAGGTCGCCCGTGCCCGCGCGGAGGCCCTTGGCTTCGCCCACCGTCCGGCGGTGGAGATTGCGCAGCTTCCAATCGAAGACCTCGTCAGACGCCTCACTGCGATCTCTGACGCGCGGAGGCCGATGGCCGTTGAGACCGCCGTTCTGGGCGGCGTGGATCGCTCAGTCAAGGTCAGCGAAGCCTTCGACATTTACTGCAATGAGATCGCGGCGGTCGAGATCGTCGGCAAGAGCGAAGAGCAGAAGAAGTCGTGGAAGAAGGTCAAGCGGTACGCGGTCGAGGCGTTCACCAAGGTCGTCGGCGAAGACCTCGCCATGGACGACATCACGCGCGACCACGCCAAGAAGATGCACGACCATTTCAAGGGGCTGATCGCGCCGAAGGACGCGAAGGCGGACAAGAAGTCGGCCTCGCTCGGCAAGCGCCGCCTGGGCGACATGAGCATCCTCTACAAGCGCTACTATGCCCATATCGGTGTCGAGGGGCGGCCCAATCCATTCGACGGCCTGTCCTTCAACCAAAAGTTCAAGAAGCGCCGCCTTCCGTTCCCGATTGAATGGGTGCGCGACGTGATCCTGAAGCCGGGCGCACTCGCGGGCATGAATGATGACGCTCGCCATATCGTCTTCGTCTGCATCGAGACCGGCGCTCGCCCAATCGAGCTTCGCTATCTGCGGAAGGATCGCATCAAGCTCGACGACAAGGTCCCGCACATTCTTGTCGAGCCATCCTTCGATCCCGACGAACCGCATGAAGTGAAGACCGTGTCGTCGGTGCGCCGCATCCCGTTGGTCGGCGTCGCGCTCGAAGCGATGAAGCTCCACCCTGACGGCTTCCCGCGCTATCGCGACACCGGCAACACCTTGTCGCAGACGGTGAACAAGTTCCTAAAGGAGAACAAGCTACAGCCGACCGGCAAGGAAACGCTCTACGGTTTCCGGCACACGTTCGAGGATCGCCTGAAGGAAGGCCGGATTGACGACGAACTGCGGAAGATTCTGATGGGGCACAGCATCGACCGCGAGAAGTATGGGTCGGGCGGATCGCTGAAGCTGTATCAGGAAGAGTTGATGAAGATCGTCTATCCGTTCGACCCGGCTATCGTCTGACGTGACGCAGTGCGCATTGGCGGGCTAACGGGTATCTTATGCGCCTTCACAGCTTTCCTCTTGGTCTTCTTTTGGATTTCTTTCGGGCTGCGACTCCGCTTACTGAAGCCGACGTTTTGCTTACACCTTTTTTGTGTTTTTTCGTTGTCGTCGGTTTCGCTTTGTCTCTCGGAGCGAAATACAAGTTGAGTGGAATATGGCGAACCTCATAAGGGAGTCCTGACCTTTCATGCTCGTGGGTCGAGAGAAAAGAGAGGGGGTCAGCTCCATAAGGCGAAACGACGAGTCCTTTCTGGTTGGCTCTTAGATATTCACTCCACTTTTCCATCTGGTTTAAAGTATTCGGCATATACGTATAGATGATCAAGCCGCCTTTATCATGCTGGGGCAGCCCGGTTGAATATCGCGTATTGAGCTGTTGGAAGCCCTGATAGAGCCACGGGTACCCCTTATTATGGCGCTTCGCTTCGGCAAGCCAAGCAAAGTCGTTCGGTCCACGTATAGTTATGTCGCAATGACCGCCGACCTTCGCTTCGTGATGCGCGTCTATGTCGTTTTGCTTCAGAAGGTTGATGAGCTCGATTGTCAGCTCATCTTCCGACCGTTTCTTCCGAAGCTCGGGGTTCTCAGCCATTCGTCTGAATGCTGTATCAATGGCACGATTGATAATCTCAACAAACGTCGGATAGTCCGCTACGAAGAGTAAGCCGATAGCAATCTCGGCGCCGGGACGTCCTGCCGCGAGAGCCTTCAAGTCTTGAATCGTGATTGATCCCTTCACTAGCGGCCCTTGAGATCTAAGAACCGTTGAGAGGGAACAAAATACGGAACGATCTTTGACTCAAAATCTCGAATGCCAATCCCCGTTTCGGGGTGAAAAAACTCACCTCTGTGACGAGCATCAGCTAAGTCGCTTTTTTCCAACTCAAACTCGTTATCATCATCGTCAATGAACAAGAGCTTAGCGTCGAGCGCATGTATTGATGTATTTGCCAATAGCGCGACAGCGCGAACTACGTCTTCTGTTAGATCTTTTTCCCCAACTGCCTCTTTGAACGAGCTGAAGGTGAGCATTTGCATTTCATCAAGCGGCAACTTGTTCAAATAATCAATTATCGACAGGCAAGCTTGAAGGAGCGGGCTATCGCGCCAGCTCTCTTTAACTTCAGCTTTCAGTTCGTCGATATTCGGCATGGACCGATTCAGGGTTGTCGAAGGAAGTGCTCAACACGGTCGCGAACGTGATCGTAATCTGCGGCTCCTACACAGCCTCGAACCGTCATTTCATGAATCGTCGGATTGGCTGAGGCTGCAATGCGCGCGTTGCCGTGCAAGCTCAGCTCCGGATGAGATATTATCTCTCCCAACGTCACTCGCCATCTGACGCTGAGGTTGTAGGGTTCGATCGGCGTAGTGAGCGCGTTCTTTCCACCGCGATGATAGGTTTCTCTGCGCAAGCAGAGGCGTCCTCTTCTCATTTTTTCGTGCTTCAGAGACCCGGTTGTGGTGCCGAAACCTAACTCCACCACATGCCCTTCGTTTGCCGCGTCGTAGATTTTCTGAATTAGCGGAAAGAGGTTCACTGGATTAGGTAGCGCATCTCTGTCGAGAACATTCTCAAATAAAAGCTTAGTGGAATTGTGCGCGGCTTCCAAGGTATCCGCGTGCATGCCCTTAGGATAGTCGATCCTAATCTCCGCATAATTCCCTCTGTGCGGAATCCAAACGACGTCCATCGCTTGGTATTTTTGCAGGGAAATACCGATCACTTCATCGTAGTTCTCCAGAGCCGAAGCGGCATCATCACCGAGCGTGCTCGGGTCAATGTGCTCGCGTTTATGAAATGCCCTGGTTGATGCAAAGACCAAGCCGACGCCATCATCATTCTGCTCGATTGCCGCCAATGTCGGGGGGCGAATGCGGCCGTCAATTTCTGAGTCATCAAGTTGGGCAGGATAAGCTCGCTGAAATCTGCTGTTAGACACCGTGACTTGTCCAACGGAGTTTCGAAGCGCTTCCATAGAGGCCCTGTTCAATCTATAAAAGCGAATAGATTTCTCGCCGCACAATATATGCTGCTTGAGCGCTTCACCTAGGCTTTCAAGCACCTCTTCATCGAAGTCGTTTTGTAAGAAGCGGTGCTGCGTACTGTCCCATCCCATACCTCTTTCGATTTCGTGAGCCTCGAGGATCTTCCGAGCGATATCGAACGGCACGCGGCCGCGCATAGTCCTTATAAGCTGTTCGGGCGTCATCTGCGTTTCCCCCAAGAATGGGGGGCAATCTCAATCAGAAATTGAACCGATTCAAGCGGTTGAGCTCAATCCAAGAAAAGAACATACTAGGAACAAATGGGTTTGTCATCATTTTTCAGTGGGCCGCCTTAAAGTTTCGATTTAGCCGCCACCTCGCTGCAAGTTGCATGTCCGCCGTTCAAGAGGGACAATCCTCGGGGGGGCAATGGATTCGATGTACTTAAAATCAATCGCGCTGCAGAATTTCCGTTCGTTCGACACGGGCGAGGTGGAGCTTCAGAAGGATCTCACGGTATTCGTCGGCGAGAACAATGGAGGCAAGAGCAACGCCATTGACGCTATCCGACTTTTGACCCAGCCGCTCGGGGGACGTCGGGAGATTTACTGTGAGCCCACCGATGTACGTTTCCAAAGCCAAACTGGAGGCTTTGAGCTCGAAGCTGTCTTCGCCGATCTCAGTGCAGGCCAACAGGGGCGGCTGATCTCCGCAAGCACGGACACGACGCTTTCCGAAGCACGGTTCGGCCTACGTTATGGCGGCGGCCTCGGCGATCGACCGGGCCTTTGGGCAGGCAAGCCTGGCAACCAACCAGAGCCCGGCTGCCATGACATGATCCGGCATGTTTACTTGCCGCCTCTCCGCGACGCCAAGCGCGCGTTGGCCTCCGGAAATCCCACCCGTATCACAGCCCTCCTAAATCACTTTCTTGGGGATGTTTCGGCCTCGGACCTCGCGCGCGACTTAGCCCGACGCGCTGACCATGCCGTGCTCTCCAAGGTGGATCAGGCCGTTGGCAAGAGTCTAACAGCGTTGACTGCTGGTGTCCGGCCTCAGTCGGCCGCCCTAGGCTTCGCTGCGCAAGAAACTCTAATCGATATCGCGCGCGATCTAAGATTCAAGCTAGCCGACCACGGCGTCCATCCAGAAGATTTGCAATACTCAGGCCATGGTTACGCGAACCTTTTATTCATGGCGACTATCGCCGTTGAGTTAGAGAAGGTGCGCAATTCTGATCTGACTCTGTTTCTAGTGGAGGAGCCTGAAGCACATCTTCATCCGCAGCTTCAGGCGGCGGTTCTAGCATTCTTAAAGGATCAAGCTGTTCAGTCGGAAGTCGACACGCCTAAACATGGGCCGGCAGGTCAAGTGCAGGTTATCGTCGCCAGCCATTCGCCAAACCTGTCCGCCTGGGTTAGCAGCAAGCAGTTAGTGGTTTTCAAATCGGTTTTGCCTGCGCCCCCGACGATATCTGACGCCCTTAACGAAGAAGGGGCGCCGGCCGCTGCCGATGCGGCTGTCATTGAGACCGGGATCGCAAAGGGCACGGACGATCCAGCCGATTTTATCGAAGGGCTGGTGACGACTGCCGCCGCAGCCGCGCTTCGCCGATCGACCCGCTGCATCCCTCTCGCTCAGATAGAATTGAACGACCTCGAACGACGGAAGATCGATCGCTACCTCGACGTGACAAAGGCGGCCTTGCTGTTCGGCGGGCGCGTTCTCCTAATAGAGGGGATTGCGGAAGCCCTCCTGCTCCCAGTAATCGCTGAATACTTCACCCTCAAGGATAAGCCGGAGCAGTTACGCCTCTTTCGCTCAGCCGTATTTGTTCCGATTGATGGCGTCGACTTCAGTCCGTATGCCAACCTTCTGACACGCCCAATTAACGAGGCGCGCATCGCTGAGCGGGTCGTAATCATGACGGATGGTGACGGTATGACCGACCACGACGAGAATGAAGATAACGATCCAAGCGCTGACGAAAGCCGACCAACAGGTAGCAAGTTTTCCGTGGCGCACGAGGAAAGGATCATCCCCGGAGAGCGACGCAAGCGCGCATTGGATGCGCTCGCAATGGCAAATGGTGCATCTGAAATTATGGCCGCGATTACCTCGCGCTACTCGTTAGAAAGCGAACTACTTGAGGCTGGCAACGAAGCCATTCTCCGCGCCGCCTACCTGAGTATGCACCCTCGGTCCGGCAACAGGTGGGATAGGGCCGCAGCACTCGCAGGTGACGAGCGGGCGAGGGCCATCGGAGCGATCTTCAAAAATGCGCGCAAGGGCGACTTCGCCCAGAAGTTGGCCGATCTGATAGAGAAGAAATCCTTCGCATTCGTCGTGCCGGCCTACATCGAAAAGACCATCCGCGAGGTCGTGGCGTGACCGCTGGCGCCTTCCTGCCGACTAAGGAGCAACAGACGATCATTGGACACGAAGGCCATGCATTCGTGCGAGCATGCCCCGGCGCAGGGAAGACACGCACCATGGTCGAGCGCGCGCGACATCTTTTGTCAAACGCGGCTGACCGACGCGGCCTTGCCTTTCTTTCATTCACGAATGCGGCGGTCGAGGAGCTAGAAACGCGTTTGCGCAACTTCGGCATTCTGCCGTCGCCACTGTTTCCAAGCTTTGTTGGCACGTTTGATCGATTTCTCTGGCAGTTTTTCATCGCGCCATTCGGTGTGGACGGGTGCAACCAACTCCCAAGGCTCGTGCCAGACAAGTCCGATTGGGAGGTCAAGCCTTTCGACGCAGCGCACACGCTCAAACTAAAACATTTCGACAGGGCTACCGGCACACTGCTCGCTGATAAGGCAGCTGAGACAGGGTTTGCGCCCAAGCATGGACCAGCCGCGTGGGAGACGAGAGCGCGCAATATGATCGCCCGAGCGTTATCCAATGGACATCTAGATTTCGACGATGTCCGCGACAGCGTCGGTAAGCGCCTTGCCGACCGGACCTCCTCAGGCCGGCTGGGCGCGGCTCTCTGCGGTCGATTCCGCGAAATCGTCATTGATGAGGCTCAGGATTGCAATTCCACGGACCTAGAAATTGTCGAATGGTTGCGAGCCTCTGGCATTAACATCAAAGTCGTTTGCGATCCCAACCAAGCGATCTACGCGTTTCGGGGCGGCCTCACGGATGAGCTTATAAGGTTTGCGGAGAAGTTCGACGAAATCGATCAGCTGCAAATGAGCGGCAATTTCCGTTCGTCTCCCGCGATCTGCGCCGCTATATCGCAGCTGCGTCCACCCGCCTCGCGCGGTGCGGTTGACCAAGCGGTTGGGCAATATAAGAACGAGACTGCGCCAGTTTACATCCTGGCTTATGGCGGCACGAGCGTTCCTGCATCGATCGGCGCACGGTTCCAAAAGATCTCATCGGACCTCGGCATTCCGCCGGAGCAGGCACCAGTGCTGGCGGCTACCTGGGCCAGCGCGGGGAATGCGGTTGGACGGGCCGTGCCCGAGGCAGGTAATGATAAGTCCCTTCTTTTGGCCGAGGCCGTTATGGGCTTCCATTTCGCCTTCGCGGCGGGCAATCGCCGGGAAGCGCTTGCCCGCTTGCATCGAGCGATACTGCAAGTGCGGGGTGAAATCTCCAGCGCGGGAGCCTATTCAACTCACATGCTCAACAGCGGTCTTGATGATGGCCGCTGGCGTCCGGACGTTGTCGCCATAGGTCAGGCGTTGAAAGTTCTCGCCGGGGAGAGCGCTGAGGATTGGCTCAAGCGTGCTCGCGCTTTGCTGGGCTCTGATCTTGTCGGCTCCCCCAGCATTGGTCAGAGGCTGCGATACAATCAAAAGTTAACAGCCGTGCTCGCGGAGCCATCCCCAACTGCTCTTCCGGCCAAGGCGATTCATGCGGTCAAAGGCTTGGAGTTTCTGGCGGTCTGCGTCGTGCTCACCGTCAGAACGACAGGAGATATCTTGAATGTTCTGACCGGCGCGGAGATGGCCACTAAGCCCGTCGAAGAAGCTCGGAAAATCTACGTTGCTGCATCCCGTGCTGAGCGATTGTTGGCGATTGCTGCCCCCAACAGCCGTGCCCCTGCGTTGAAGGCGATCCTCGATGCGGGTGGCCACGCGGCGCAGATCGTATCGCTTTGAAATTTTGGAGCACATCTCTCTATGGCCTTATTCGTTGATGAAGCAGAGATGCACCAATGGCTGCGCGATTGCTTTGCAGGCGGTCAGGCTCTTGGCGACCTTATCGAAAATGCGGACGCGTTGAGCGGCGCAGCGCCTAGTGATCCTCGACAAAAGCGGGTTTTTGAGAGCTTCCGCTATAGCTTGGAATCTCTGTACGTTACCGAAGTCATTTCCGACGACGAGAACATCTCGTTGAAGCCGGGTGATGAGCTGTATCCTGATTTTCTGCTGTACGGTGCTGAGACCCAAAGCTTGATAATCGTTGAGTTAAAAAATTTGGCCGGTCCAACTAGACAGGCGGGCACGGAACTTGGAGCCTATGCTGCCGAGGTTCGCGCGTATCTGCCTTTCCTCTCGGATGGAGATACAATCAACGTCGTAATCTCCACCCAGTGGCCGGTGCTACTCAGGCACCACATTTTGCACGAAATTTTTTGGATGCAGAGGAACATCATCTGCTTAGAGCCCCTCGAACGTAACGGCAAACGGCGATTGCAGGTCAAATCGGTCGGCGACTTTGCCGACGCCGAAGCCGCGCTAGAAATAGGTGAACACTACATTGGTGGCTATCAGTTGTGTTTATACGACGATGAACTGCGCGGCGACCCTGCCGACAGAAACCGATTAGGCGCCTATAAAATACAAATGAAAGCGGCAATGCTTGCTCTTGCGAACAAGGGTAACGCACAGAAGGGGCACGGATTCGCGTTTCTTTGGAAGGACGAATGGACCGAAAGCCTCGCGCCATACAGCATTACTTTTGGCAATTTTGCGCCATTTCAATCGGCGGACCGCTTTCTCTTGGCTCTCTCCGAAGACGAGACACCTACAGAAATGCAAACCCGATGGATTAAGATAGTGAGTGAGTTTGACCCTCTAGGTCATGGCAACTCGCTTGATGAGATCAAGGAATTTGGTTGTAGTTTTTTAAGGCCGTTCTGCTCTCCGAGGGCCGAGGGATTTACCACTTGGGCTACGCTTAGGAAGACCATGCTTGATCGCGGCACTCCAATCGCGTTTCAAGGTTGGGGTACTTTTGAATCCGAGTTTTTCGAAGCCTTGAGGCGGAAGTACGAGGGAGGCGAGCTCGATACACCGCCAGATTGTCCGGGCTTGGGCCTAGAGGTTGTGGATCGACTAATCTCGCTGAATTATCCAAGGATTGATCTAACTTACTATTTTTACGATCCTAACGATGAAGAGGAATGAATAGTCAAGGCCGGCAATACCGCTAGCTGGGTGGGAGGAACCTTCATCTGTAGCCGTTTCGGCTAAGTTGCTGCATCTTGCGACAATCGAGAGTGAAACATATGCGACGATGAAAGCGACCTGTGAAGTCGTCGCGGAGTGGCAGGCCGGATTTAAGGCTTTGCGCTTGGCGCCAAACTGATCGTCGAATGAGGCTGGCCCGGAAGCTTGAATAGCAGGCGAGGTTGACGCTATTGCGCGCCAAGCCGCCGGTACAATCTCAAGAACCACTACCCGTTAGTAATGGCCAGCCAGCACGCGACTGCGCCGGTGATGATTCTGTCAACCAGGTTACAGCGGCGCTCCTGGTTGCGCACAATCGCTCAACAGCCCCCGCTGCTCGCTTTCAAGTTGGCGCATGAGCACGGCGAATCGGGGGTCGATCTGATGGGCTTCGACGCGAGGATCGTCCGCCCCGTTGATGGTCCAAGGTTAGTGATCGCGATCGGCCCACCGGCGCGGCTACCGTGCTCGCTGGGGGGGCGGCGGCGATCGCTGCCGCGCCCTCAGGTCATTACGCAATACTGCCGTCTATACTACCAAGCTGTCACAACTATTTATTCGGTCACGAACGGCTCTTCTCCACTTTGGCCGAAGCGCTTGACCCGGCTGGCGCAGTTCGAGCGTAGGAGACCGACACGCACCGACGATTGACGAACGATCCAATTACCGCTTTAGTAGAAATGCTTGTATGCGACTACCCATTGATCGAGCAGTCATATATCTGCCGTTGCAAATTGCCCCGCGTTTCAGACTAGGAGGCACAAAATGGCGACCTTTGATCAGCGAGGCCAAACAGTCACCTATCAGTACAATGGTGAGACGATTAATTTTTATGGCGTTGCGAACCGGGCAGAATTTGCGCAGCAAATCGACAACGCGTCTTCAGAACTGGCTCGCGCGCTATCTTTGAATGCGATCGATGCTGCGAGCGCGAATGATGCATTGGAGGCGATTAACGCAGCGTCTGCGAATGCGAGGTCTCAGGCCCCTGAAAAGGGCAGGATAGTTGGCTATTTGGAGAAAGCGGGAGACTTGGTCAAAGGCGCGGCGGCGTTAGGAGGGCTTTATCTAGCTCTTACTAAGGCCGCTGAAGTAGCGCAAAAACTTTTCTGACGGACTTTTTAGATGGCCAGCTTCCAGCAACAACATCAGAGTGTGCTCAATCAGTATAACGCGGAAACTATCAATTTATTTGTTGCACAGTCTGAAACACTCGCCAGAACCGAGTGGAGAGACCTCGAAGTACTTCCGTATACCGTGCGGGAGGACTCCGAGAAATTCAGAACCTGGTTGGCGTTGGACTGTTGTAGGGCGCTTCATGAGATATTCTCTCAAAACGGATATCGGCGCTTCAACGCTTTATATGAGCCGCGTGTTGCCCAGGGAGACGGCCAGACGTTCGCCCAATACCATCTAGTATGCCATGAGATTAGATTTCTAAACAACGTTCGGAAGCGAGCTTCGGATCGTATTATTTTGATGTCGAAAGCTCATGGAATGCCTCGTGAAGAAGCCGAAAAGGTTGCGATGGAGTACGAAATTGAAAGCCAAAGCTTCTTCAAGAATTGGACTATCAGTACCAAAATCGACTTTGATCGTCCGGGTGTATTTGAATTTGTTTATGATCCCGACTCGTCAAGTATGAACATTCGGACCCTCGATAGACTGTCACTTGATCCGAAGCACTATGAGCACGAGGTTCAAACTACTAGTGAGGTTCTCGCCTACATCGGGGCCGCCAGAGCGCTAGAGGTAGGCTTCATGGGGAACATCGAGGACACCTTAAAGCACTTCTCGTTGTTCAAAATAGCAGTCGAGATTCTCGATAAAACCGGGATCAAGCTGCAGAATCTTCGGATCAATTCGAAAGATTTTGAGGAATGGGACTATCGAAATCCCGCGATTGAAGCCGAACTATCAAGTATGAAGTCATAGCGGCAGCCGCCAGTTAAGCTCGTGATTACCCAGTTTCGCTATTAGATCTGCCCGCAGCCTCAGGCCGGCACGGGTTACGTTTGAGCCGTGCTTCAACCGCACAATAAACGCGGCGCAAGTGTACTTCGGGTGGATCACCCAGTCGGTTGGACGGGATCATACACTTGACGTTGAGCGACGCCCGCACGTTATTCTCGCGGCCAAACATAGTCTTCACCTGAGAAGGCAGGCGGGAGTTGGACCGATGAGAGCGGTGCTTCGCTCCGGCCGGGACGGAATGACACCCGTTCGATAACGACTTCGCGATCTTCAAGAGTGGGAATGATGGTGAGCACGCGCCCATAGTACTCGTGCTGGACTGCGGGGACGGGGATTGCCTTGCCGTCACGGCCGATGTCCGCCTGCCGAACAACTTCGTGCGGGGCTTCGTACTGAAACGTCGCCTTGTCCGTATCGCGGGGGGAGCCGGGGCAACGATAGACCCAGCACTTCCGCATCCCGCGTCGCTCGCCTGCCGGGCGGTCGGAACTCCTTCGATGAATTGCGTCGTATCCCAGGACGGTTTCGGCGACGGGATTGGACCGGAGCGCCGCATTCACGGCCGTCGTTTCGACGTCGAGCGCTTCGAGCTTTGCGAGCACTTCCGAAACTCGAGCAGCATGAAGGGCGTATTCCGCAAGCAGTTGGCCGGCTTCCTTGGTGTTCGCCCTTCGCGCGGCCTCTGCACGCTGGCGCAAAGCCTCATCAGCGGCTACCTTCGCGGTGGCTTCTTCAGCTGCAATCACGTTAGGAAGCTCGGCGGCCAGGTGATTGGCGCGGGCTTCAAGCCGCGCGATTGCACGCTTGATCGCTGCGGCGTCCACCTCTGCTTGCGCATGCTGGCTATCATTCATGACGGCAATGCCGGCAAGCACGCCCTCAAGTCGGGCGCTGTGTGCAGTGATTTCAGTTTCAGCCCGTTCGATCTCGGCGCGGATCGTTGCGGAGGTGATAGCAGTCTTGGGGGCGAAGAGTTTGGAGATGATATTCATTGGATTAGCCTCGATAATTCTGAAGAGCATCGGTCGCGCGGAGCCATTCCGAGTATGCGCGCGCCTCAAGATTGCAGGTGCCGAAGACATCGGCGCCCATGCCCAGCGCGGCCATTTTTCGCGCGTAGGTATGACGCTCTTTTGCGGCGGCGTAGGTCGCGGTCGCGTCTTGCACGGCGCGCATAATTTGCTCGCGGCGGGTCATGCGGCATCTCCACCGGTTGCGACCCAGACTTGAAGTTGATCGGCCGGATAAGCAGGTCGGTCACCGATCAACAAAAACGGGGGACCGTCGCCACGCTTGGCCAGATTGCGGAGGGTCTTCGCGCATCGGCCGATCTGTTTTGCGGCCTGGGTGCGCGAGAGAAAAACGTTAGACATGGGCATCCATCTGAAAAAATGGCCGGTGCATCTGGCTACCAAACGCACCGGCCAAGGCTGACGACCGGCGTTACTTGGTGTGGAGGAGAACCAAGCAACGGGATCAGTATGGGAAAATCAGGGGCGGCTGTCGGGACCGTTTCGGTATCCCTTACTTCGTTGAAGACGCCACTTCACTGCCGCGCTGTTGTTTCACGTTGTCGTTAGCGTGGCCCGCCATGCGCGCATCGTGGTCAACCAGAATGGCGGCGCGGTCCTCGGCCCGCATGCGGAGGAGCTTTTGCTCGACCCCAATATCGATCAGGGCAGCCCAGGTCTGCGGGACATTCATTCGCATCTTGAGGGCGAGCGCGATGAGTTCGCCTGCGAGTTCGGGGTCAAGCGCTTCGAGCGCGGCGACGGGGACGAGGCCGAACCCAAGCGTTGCTAGCACCGCCTCCAAACTCTCAAGACCGGCCCTGTTCTTTTTTCTCCAGGCCTTTAGCGTAGCATGTTGCACGCCGCTACGTTCGGCCACATCGAGGTAGCGCAGTTTTTGCCGCGCCATTTCTGCGAAGACGAGCTTCACATGCGGACCCACTCTCTCAGGCATAGTCACCGTGCGCGGGTTTCTCCGGCGCTTTCCGGAAGCCGGCGGAATTAGCGCGGTACGAAAATCTTGCGGATAAAGCGCGGGCTGCATTGGTGATCCTTGAGGGCGATTGAACAGCCCCCAAGATCGAGCGAAGGGCCATTCCGCTACAGCCCATTGCGGTATCCCTCTCCCGTTGCATCAGGTCACCGTCGCGAAGTCACTGGGGAACAACAACCATCCTCAATTTTTCTGCGCCTAGGAAAATGGCGAGGTCGCGCGTTTACCGCAATGGGGGCTCTCCTAAAAGGACCCAGAGTGTTAGAGATGTGTATGTCTTGAACTGATCCGGAGAACGGCGAGGTGTTGACAGCAAGCAAATGCGAAAGTCTTTGTACTTTCGGACAGTCATTCAGGAAGACCCCAGTTCCTCTTGGGGTCGTTGCGCCTGTTGTTAGTGTGTTCGTCGACGATCTCATGGTGACTGCCGTCAGACCCTGTCAACCAGCCGTGCCATCGTGTGGTTTTGCCACTGTTGGACCGTTGAGGCGACCAATGGTCTACGTAAGTCACTCCATTGAATAGAAGCGCATTGGTCCGCTTCCATTCTTTGCGTTGCTTTGAACCAGACGGATGAGGACACTGTTCGAGCCAATTTCGATAGGCGTCAAGTGGGCTCTTCGGATTGCGTCGACGTTCATCGCGTTTTGCCAGCCACTCCTGGTGTTCTGCCTCTTCGCGACGACGTTTTTCCGCGTCCTTGCGCTGAAGCTCTTTGAACTCGTCCGACTTGAAGTACTCCTTCAGCCATGGGTCGTCGGTTTCGAGGGAGTCAGGCTCGTCGTCAGAATCGATTTCAATGGGGTCTGGAGCCGGGATCTTGCCCGATTCCATCATCTCCTTCAGCCTTCTGTGGAATGACATGCCCTCGTAGCTGATCCTGACGCGTCGCCGCCGAGGATTGCGTAGCTGAGAGCTGTCGACGAGAAAGTTCCTGTCGATCCAGAACTTGACGGTCCGAGCCACCGTTCCACTGGACAACTTAAGTACACGTTCGATGTCGCCTAAACCTCCGCTTTGGTACTCAGCAAGCAGGAGGAATGTACGCAAGGTGTTAACGGTCGGACGGCCACCCAACTCGGTTCTAATCATTTCCAGGGCGTGAGCAGCTTTCTCGGAATCGACCGTCATCGGCAGAGCCAATATTCAGGCACCGATCACAACGAAAGGCTGCATCTCGGACTCCTCTTTGTCGGGGTCGTCCGTCGTGTAACTCGCGAGCATTCCCCCGCCATCGCCGAATGGAAGCGCTGAGGAAAGCGATGAAAAGCCTATTGGGTTCCGGGCGCCCCGATAGCGCACCCACCTCAGGAGCACTCCTTCTTCAGGAACCCCGCCAATCTCGATGATGTAGTCAACGTAGATTTTCGAGCCTATCTCAAAGAGTTTATCCCCGTCTGTGGGTAAGGCCGCAAACCGCTCTTTGCATTTTGCTTCAGCATCATCCGCCGAATGCGCCTGGATTAGGTACTCGAAGTGGTAATGCAGGGGCTCGGTATTGGAGGGGTTGTCGAATTGGCAATACACGAGATAGGTCTTCGTTGGCACTTCTCTCTCACTCTTTGTTCGTTGGACAAATCAAGCATCTGCGTGTCGCTAAGTAGAGTCGTGGTGCTATCGCAGTCAATCACTGTATCGACGGATACCTACTCAAATCGAGCTTGGTCTCTTATCCCTCAGTCTATGTTCCGATGAGGAACCTGCGTTCTGCGACCTAATCTGGGCGCGCACGTTGCGTTACCCGGCATTGACTTTCAGCAAAGCAAAAGAGATCTAGCCCGTCATCGCAGGAGGGACCTTAAGTCGTGACTAACAGCGAGGACAGCATCGGCGATGATCTGCGGTGGGTTGAGACACTTACACTCGTCATCAACGAGTTCAGAAATATTAGTTCCGACATCACCGCGAACCAGATGCTGGTTCTACTGCACGCTGGCGCGAAGCCGGGCATAACCCAGAAGGAGCTGTCGTCGGCTTGCGGGGTGGCAGACGGCACTATCTCGCGCATCTGCGCACTTATGTCCGACCGTGGACACCAAGGCCGCGAAGGACTGAACGTCCTGAGCATCGATCCAATTCCCGGAGACTACCGTTCCAAGGGGCAGAAGCTAATCGGTGCAGGCAAGAAGATGTACGGCAACGTTCGTGATCTGATGTCCTCGAAGTGAGGGGCACATTCAGACTGAATTTCATCATGACCGACAAGCTGCCTGGTTGATCGGACCCAGGAGTCCAGAGCCGCCATCGGCACGCCAAATGTCCGGCTCGTCTGGTGTCTGCTTGTCACTTAAGAGCGGCGGAGTAGGGAACAGTCCGGCACGGTTCAGAGCATCGTCGACAAACGCGTTTAGGCCAGAAGCAAACTGTCCCCGGTCCTGCGGCGGCACGAACATGAACACGGCCTGCAACGCCGCCGATGCAAGCCAAGCCGGCCGATACTTTCGTCGCGTTCACTTACTTACATCTCGTGGTAGCATCCACCTCTGATGGGGGAAGCGCATGCTCGAGCTGGACAAGGTCTTCGCAGACTACCTTCCAAATTCGGAGCAAGTCGTTGGCGGCGTCAAGATCAGACGAAAACTGACGTCCGGGAATGATCTTGAAGTCGATACTACGATCACCAAGGAATTGCCCAAGCTTATTGAGCAGCTTGTCTCGGACTCTGGAAGAGACGTCAATAAATATCGAATATACGGGTCTGTTGGCCAAATAAATTGGACCCTCGCCTACATCCCATGGGTCGCCATTCTACGGCGAGACATCTCGACGTCCACCGAGCGTGGGTACTACGTTGTCCTGCTATTTAGTCAGGACATGCAGAATTGCTTCCTCTCGCTCAATCAAGGCTTTACCCAATTTCGGAAGGCGTTTGGTGATACCATAGGCAACAAGAAAATCGCCCAGGTAGCTAGCTTGGCGATCGAGACGTTGCGGCCCCCCGCTGGACTAATTGCTGGTCGGCTCGACCTCCGTGCGACCAACACGCTCGGAAAAGGCTACGAAAATGGTGCGATCGTCAGTCGCCGCTATGGCGTCGGAGAAGAAATCTCGAGCGATAAATTCCGAAATGACCTCATTCAGCTCATGGACCTGTACGACGGGCTGGTAACGAAGCTAGGCTCTAATTTACTAGATCACCTCCAATCAATGTCCTCAGAAGAATATCAGGAGGCCGCCAACGAAATCGCAACGGAGCCATCAAGCAAATCATTGCCAGAAGGGGGATTGCCGCGTCCCCCCAAAGTCAACGGAATGCAGGCGGGCAAATATCAGCGCAACCCCGAGATGGCAGCGATCGCAATTCAATCCGCCAGCCATCAGTGCGAAATGGGACCTGGCCATACGACTTTCACCTCACGAAAGACCAAAAAGCCATTCGTTGAAGCCCACCACTTGATCCCAATGCAGTGCCAGGGCGACTTTGAGGTTAGCTTGGACGTTCCGGAAAACATTGTGGCGTTGTGCCCGGGATGCCATCGGAAGTTTCACCACGCGCGATTCGGTGACCTCAAATCGCAACTCGCGATATTATTCTCCGCGCGGAACGAGGCGCTGAGAACGCGGAGCATCGGCATAGAGCTCAATATGCTGAATAAGATCTATAAGAGCGACGTCGATGAGGATTGAGCTGCTGACCAAGGTGTAGCTTTGACGTCGGCTTTGGGTCAACAGCTGCAGGCCGTGCGGGCGTGGGCAGTCTTCCGCTTTGGCTTCACAAGCTGACTTCGTTGAGGCCCTAGCCGTCTGTAAGGGCAAAGTCCGGAGTGCTGATCTGGGGTACGACTCAGTCAGGGACCGGCGAGACGTCGGAAAACCGGATAATGAACTCTGGTGCCGTAAGAGAGCCTCTCATCGTGAGGCTGCCTTCCTTTACACAGTCCACGCTGCTGGGCCGAAATGACCCGGAAAACAGGACCCGACTCCCCACCGTCAAGGCCGAGGCCGTTGAAAATAGCGAGCTTGCTGGATCGATTAGAGTTTCGTCGCCAGTATCCGCCAGGACATTGTTCCAAGTTTTGACCACGATATCCTTTTCGATTAGAATTTCGAGGACGCCTTTACCGTCACTATTGGTGGAAAGCATTGTGACTTGTCCAACCCAATTACGAGCGGTGAGTGGGCGTAGAATGCTACAAAGATCCTTTGCCCGAAGCGGGCGAGCCGCGCCCCGTGCCATATCATTCGTTGCAGCCCTGTAAACTTCACGCGCCCTCTGGACGGCTGCGATAAATTGCCGCTCAGAGTCGGGCATGTCATTCGAACGCTTCTCTTGCTCAGCTGCAGTGGATGACGGGACCTCTTGCTTCGCTTTGGGCGGCGCAGGTGTTTGAAGCTTCCGTGACGACTCGGCTGCCGCCGCCGCCGCTAGGTCTTGATTGCGCACCGCCTCCTGGGCAGCCAGCTGGCTTCGAATATCTGCCAACTTTTGCTCTGCTTCTTGGCGAGCGCGCCGAGCTTCGTCGGCTTCTCTGCGCAACCGAGCAAGCTTCGGCGCCTCATCTTCAGCACGCCGTAGTGCCTCTTCTGCAGCTTCCCGGTCAAGCCTTGATCGCTCTTCTACTCGCCCGCGCTCTTGAAGGGCGCGCTCATCTGCGAGTCGCCGAGCCTCGGCGGCATCTTCTTTCTCCCGCTTCGCTTGAGCCTCCAGTCGGGCCTGCTCGCGTGACGCCTGGGTTTCTTGTCGCTTTCGGTCCTGAAGCGCACGTTCATCCGAGAGTCGCTGCGCCTCAACAGCAGCTTGTTTTTCACGCTCCGCCTGGGCCTCCATTTCGGCCTGCTCGCGGGAAGCCTGGGCTTCTGCGAGCTTGCGTCGCGCATCAGCCGCCTCTTTCGCAGAGTTCAATTGAGCGCGCGCGGGCTCAATGAGATTGCGCTTTAGGCGTGCGACCAGATCGGCCACCTTCGAGTCAACCGTTTGCGGCGTGCTGACACCATAGGGATATCGACGAGCACAGGCCAAGACCACCGAGCGATACTCTTCAACATCCTCGTCTGTCCAAGCCTCAGCGGCTTTGCCGAGGAAGCCCCGGTCTCCGGGTCGAATGTACCCTCCCAACAACATCAAACTGCCCGGCTGACAGCCGCCCTTCGATTCCAACCACGTTTGCACGTGGCCGGCGTTGGCAGACGAAACAAGGAGCGATAACATTGTTCCCAAGAGGAATTGTTTATTCTGAGAAAGCATCCGAATCCCTGCACTTGTGCGTGCATAGGGAAAACCCGATTCCTCGCGAGCCGTCAGTTAGACGAAAGGCCGAGGGGAACCACACCCACGCCTGACGAGCCACTCGTATGAGCCGCCAATTTGAATCTGGCCCAGCTATTCGAAATCCAGCGATGCAAGCGGCCCGATACGCTCCTCCATCCACGCGCGCAAGGCGGCTTCACCGCCAAGCAGGATGGCGGGGAGATAGTAGCCGGTACTAGCCGGACCGCGTGCGCCGCCTTTGCGATAGTTGAACCTTCGAATCGGAGAAACTGCCCCGATTTCCTTAATATGATTCCTATTTAAGGATTCCGGGGCAGTTTTCGCGCGCTCCGCATCATGCTTCGACAGGCCAAACGCCGTCATGGCATCCCGGCTGTTCGACAACACCACCCCCACGGCCATCATGTCTGCCTCGGCACCGGGACAGACGGCGCCCCACTCAACGACCTCGTCCACCGTAACCGGTAGGACGACTTCCCCGACTAAGTCGAGAAAGCACGGCGCCGTTCGACGGTGCGGCCTCAATCGACCGATGGCCTGCTCAAGCTCTTCTTCCGTGACGCCACGACGGACGGCCTCGGCGAACGGGTCGGGGTGACACTCAACGCTGGAGGCGGCGGCCGGACCTTCGGCCATCCGAATGCCGCCAGTCCGCTTTCGGTAGAACTCACCGATAGGCTTGACCGGGTATCCGGCAAATACGCTCGCGCGGGCCTCGATTTTGTTCGGAGGCAGCCACCACCGGCCGATGACGACCAGGCCCGCCACCGTTTCAAAATCGTTCAGGCCCGAGGTTGCACCAAAGTGCATCCAAGACACATTCGCCGGCAACCGACCGGCGAACCGCTCCTCGATACCAAGGTAAGAAATGACGCCGAGACGCTCCGGGGCAATCAGCGCGGCCCGCTGACGGATGTAGCGTAGGATATCCCGCTCATTGCGGGGGTGCGGCTTAGCCTTCTCGCCGATTCCGAGGGCGCCCATCGATACGGGTGCGCCGGTGACCTGCCGAACGTGGACATAATCCGGCCATTGGATGGTGATGTCGGCCTTCACGCTGGCGGCGACCGGAATGCCAGCGACTTCGTCCCCGAGCACGGCTGCGTGCAGAATCTCCGGCGTCGTGAGAGTTGCATCCAGGGCGAGCACCGGCGCCCACCATGACGGATCGAACGGGCGCAGCGGCGTCAGCGTGAACGCCCGGCCCGTAATGCTGATCCGCCCCGACTGCCGATGGTCAAACGCAAGAAAGACCGCGATTTCGTTCCAGAGGGCGCCAACATCCCGCGCCAATCGGTTCCGATCGCTGTGATTGTGGAGCGCGAGAATAAGTCCAGACTCCTTCATGCCCGGTTGCAGAACTTCCGGCCGGATGCGCCGCTGCTCTAAGGTCGCGGCCCGCAGGGCGGTATGCGAAAAGATGCGGTGATCTTTGTCATCTTGGAGCGCCGCGCGGGACAACGGCCCGTCGCCGTTCGCCTTTGCCACCGCCAGCAGCTTTGCGCGCATACCAAGCAGGAAGTCGTGTTCTTCGTCGCCGCAAAGTTCGATCTTCGCGCGCCAAAGCTCGGTCACATCGATCGTCGTTGTATCGCCAATTGCATTGTCGTGGAACTTCTCGTCGATCACAAGGCCATCTAGCTCGGGCAGGAAGTCCGGCTTTTTGTATAGGAGCGATGCGGACGTAATGATCCAAAGATCCGGCTTGGCCTCGCGCTGGCGCTCATGCCCGCAATCAGTAGCGAACGGACATTGAAACAAAGGCCCATCGATCCGGCGCATGCAGACGGCAGGCCGGACGCCGACGCCCAAAGCAATGGCCGCAGTCGCAGCGGGCAGGTTTCGACACATGGTCTGCCCCGGTGCGTCGGGGTCCGCCCGCTCGCGGCCACGATAGACCCGCGCGTTGATGCCAAGGCTCTTCAAATTGAGCGCGATCTTCTCGCCGAGGTCGATTCGCGGCACCACATAGGCGAGGCGCCAGCCGCGCCGGGTCCACTCGGCGACATTCCGAGCGGCCTGGAATGACTTGCCGCCGCCAGCGTCGATCTTCACGCCCCACACGGGCGGTTTCCTATGGATCAGCGGCGACGTGAGACGTGCCTGGTTGCGATAGATGCGCCACGTCTTCATCTGCGCTTCAAAGTCGTCCAGCGCGCCGCGCAATTCCGTGGTGGCGTTGGCGAGTGGAACGGCGCGGTCGGGATAGGTCGGCGCGAGTGAGCCGGACTTGGTTGAGCGTAGAAGGATCAGGCGCTCTTCCGGCAATCCGAGTTGTTGGCGCAGCCATGCCGCCGCAGCCGGGTAAGGAATGCGCCGCGCCTTGGCGACGACCTTGATAGGCGTCCAGCCTTGGTCGCCGAAATCGAAAATTCCGGTCGGATGAAACGACAGGTTCGTTTGACGCTGAGCCTCAGAACGGCCCGAGCCCGAGCCACGCCAAGGCGCGATTGCGCGATAGCCAACGCCATTCGGGCGGGTCTTTGGCAAACCCAGCGCAGGGACCCACGCATGCAGGTTTGCGAGCGCCGCCGTATTCACATCGTCGTGCCACAGCAGGTCGTCGGCTGTCTGGCCTCGCGTAGGCCGTTCAACGGCAGCGCCACGCGGCTCTCGCTCGGGAGCATCCCATCCATATGCGCGAAGCACTTCCTCCATCGCCGCGACATGCGCGCCGGTGATCTCGGGAAGGTCACTGAGCGACGTATCGAGCAACGTCCGCTCGGTGGTCCACTCATAGGACCGAGCGAGGTCGGGATGCATCGTCGGGGGAAGTACGGTCTGCTTTCGGCCGCTCAGGAAGTCGAGCAAGCCGCGTTTGTCAGCGGAGCGGTAGTTCTTCGACGGCAGCGGCTCGGCGGCAAGATAAAACGCGGTAAGTCCTTTGCGACCACGCTTCGCAACTTTAACCGGCGGAAGAACGGCAAGGATCGGATCAGTCAGGGCATCATCGTCGATATCGATCGCGACCAAGCCGCCGAAGCCGGTGGCTATGCCCACTCCAGCATCCGGCCAGTTTGACCAATAGTCGACGATCTTGGGGTGCATCTGCCGGTCGCAGAACAACTGCCAATTTTTGAGCCTATACCACTCCGGCTCACCGGCTTGATTGACGTCGAGCCTGCCGGGCTCTTTGCCTTTCGGACTCTGCTCGCGTTCACCCCACGGCGCAATAGGCAACGGCGAATAGCCGCGCTCGATCAGCACCGGGGCGGTCAGGGCAAAGGGGGAAGCCACTGATCACTCCCAGATGCAGAGAATGTGCCGCCACAACGGGCGGTGCGGACTCGTCCAGAAGTCGCATGATGCGTTTTGGATTTCCGCGAGCGAAACAAGCCGCCTCAGGTTCGGTTGCGCGGTGTTGCGGAAGAAGACGCTGCCGTCTTCAAATACGCGCATCTCGTACTCGCGAGGCGAGACGGTGCGGAGGTATCGTTCATGCTGACGCGCCGCTGCGAGAACGGTGTCGGCATTGATCGGAGGGGGATTGTAGCTGGCCCGCCGGACGGCGAGAGTCGGATATTGTGAAGTCACTGTCAGGGTCTCCAAGCTTTCCAAAGCCGTTCGCGCTCCAACGCGGCGGCTTTGTCGTTTTTCAGGCTATGCGACAGCAACACGCCGCGCTTCGAGCCATAGGTCCACGTCCGATCGGCGATAACGCACGGCACCCCCGGGCAGGCGGAACCAAGCCGGGCCGGTGCCTTCACGGCGATACCGCTGCAACGTCGGTCGCGACACTCCAAGTTCTGCCATGAGGTCATCTTGAAACATCAGCGTTGAGTTCGACATTTTGGTCCCCGATCGTTCGTGAAACCAAAAGAGCACTGCCACACAGCAGTGAACAGGTAGCTTTAGTCCCTCGTGCCACATATCCACATGCGCAAGAAGGCCGACGCGGGCCGAGACAACGCATCGGCTGCGGGGTCAGTAACTCTCGTTGCTGAGGGAATATCGGGCGAGGGCGGCGCCGATCAATGCTGCATGATATTAAAGAGCACGAGCGCAAAGCTCCTGGTTGGTCGGACCGAGCAACAAAGCGTTCGCCCTCACGGATAACCGGGCCTGCTATTGACCTATTGTGCTGGTGTGAGAGCAAGTAGGCGCACTAAACCGCCACGACGTTTTTCGTCTTCTCAAGGTAGGTGGTCAGGTCGGCAATCTGATTTCCAATAATGGATCTGGATGTTTGCCATCGATATGGTCTATCCGGGAAGTGGCAAGATTTCCGATGTAGCGGCTCAGTAACCGAGCCATAATCACTAGCCACTGGTCACCCGCACAAAGGCAAACTGGAATGGACCCGCTCGCGGTAGAGCACGCTAAGGCCAGGCTCCGTAAGGCAGAGAAGGCCGTCGAAGCTCTTAAGAATGCCAGCAATTTCGAAAGCGCTGAAGACGCTTGGTCCGATTTCTTGATGGCATCGTCGGCCATCTATTCGAAGCTGGAGCAGGGGGCCAAGGGTGCAACGAGTGCGCCGTGGTACGGGCGCCAAAAGCACGAGCGTAGAACCGACCCGCTTCTAAACTACCTGCACATCGCCCGAAATTCCGATGAGCATGGTATCGATCGGGTCGCCGCACGCGGTGGCAACCTGCGTGACATGGTTGGTGGTGCCGGCGAGGAACTCAAATTCAATGAACGTCGTCCTTATCGAATCGAAACGGTTCGAGACGGTAAAACTGGCGAGGTGAAACTATCCGATATTCCCACTTACCTTTATGGCCCCTCGCTTCAGATGGTGACGGTCCATGATAGGCGCACAGGAGTATCGCGTGCGCCTCCGACGCAGCACCTTGGCCAACCGATTCATCTCGATGATCTATGGCTGACCGGAGTAGCTGAGCTCGGATTAGCTTATTTCCGTCAAATAGTTGCCGAAGCGGCGCGGCAGGCAAGTAGTTTGCCTTGATTTGCTGCCTCTGCGTTCTCAACACGGGCAGAGCTTTTGTGAAGCGAGCACATCGGACTTAAGGGAGCGAGAGTGTCTTCCCGAAGGTCGTCACCGGCGAGCGCCAAAAGGTCGAAGGCGTAGAGTTGGGCTTCCGAGTTCCGCCGGTTGCCATGGAGGGCGTCAAAGTCGGCGTCGCCGGTCTCCGTCAGGATCACGATCTCGCCGTCGAGCACGAAGCGCTTGGTCCGCAGCTTAAGAGCGGCCTCGACGATCAGGGGATCGCGCCACGTCCAATCGAGCCCGGACTTGGACAGAAGCCGCACCTTGTCGTCGTCGCGTTCCAGAAGACCCCGATACCCGACCATCTTGATTTCGTGTATCCACTCGGAACCGGCCGGGGCGGTCTTCACGGGCTTCGGCGAGCAGCAGCCGATACGCTTCAGCATGTGTCGGATGTAGTTGCGCTGACGAAAAAGGCCACCGCCCTATGGACAAACCATTTTCGCCGCAAACCGAAGCGATGTTGGCGGGCTTCTTTCTAGCGTTCGCGATGTGGATTTTGGGACACCGGGTCGGCATGGAGATCATTGAATCGATCGCCTTCGCGATCATGTCCGCAGGCGGCGTGATGGGCCTAGTGAAGTATCTGAAGCGAAGGGACGACGACGCTTAGGCGATCGTCCACCCCGACCTCGGCGGCTAAATCGGGGTGCGTTTTGTGATACAAACTGGGATCAATTTGGGATACATAGGGCAGTCTTCAGGCGAAATTATATAATAAAATCAACAAAACGGAGCATCGCTTGGTTCCCTCCGAGCGCACCAAGCGAACAGACACGCGAAAGATTGTTTCGCGATCTCGGTGCCCGCCGTGTTCGCAGTGCGAACCCTGGAACGGGGCCTCCCCAAGTCCTCGATGTTCGATCTCGCGGCCGAGAGTCGGCGCGATCGTCGTCCGCAACTCGCAATCACTTCGGCAAGGTCAGCGGAGCCACGCGCCTGCGGCTACACAGGCGATCCCGGCAGTGCGCGCGATCCAGCGTCCCACCGGCGTGACTTTCTCCAAAAGTACAAGCAACGACAAAAGCGCGATCCAGAGCACGTTCATCACGCCGCCCACGAACAACAGCGCCATCAAGACCCAGCAGCAACCGACACAATAGCCTCCACGCCGAAAGCCCAGCAGCAAGCAGCCTCGCAGGTCGCTGCGAAAGCCGCCGTGGCGCATCAGGAACAGAAGCGGCGACTGGCATTGGGCGAGGCAGATGTCTTTGAGCCGAGTCCATTGATAGATGCCCGCCGCGATCAGCACGATGGCGCCGAGCAGATTGCTCGCGATCGCCATCCGGGAATCCAGCAGGGCGGCCCGCTCGATCGCCCATTGGAGCAGGGTGGCTGCCAACGAAAAGCCGCACCAGGCGAAAAGATAACCGGCGGCGAACCAGCCGGTCGCGGCGAATGGCTTGCCCTGCGCTTTGCCCTGTCGGCCTACGCGCGCGTACATCAGGATCATGGGCGCGGCCGAGGGAGCCATCATTCCGATCATCATCACCGCCCACATCAGAAACACATAGGCGAACTCGATCGCTCGCCAGGGCTCGTCGGCCGGCAGCATGATTCCGATCCCGGCCGGGATCATGCGGAACTCGGTCATGTCCATGCCGCCCATGTCCATGTCGTTGGCGAGCCAGAGCACATAGCTCCATGCCAACGCGACCATGAGTACGATCGCGCCGCCGCCGATCCAGCGATCGCGCCGCAGCACGGCTTCCAGGGGGCTGTCTGTCATTTGCGATCGATGTTGTGCGATCGATATTGCCGGCCGCTGGCGCAGGCGGGTATTGGGAGTTTACGTCACGCCTGGTTCGACCAGCGGATCGGCGCATAGAGGCCGTTTTTGCCGGAATTGTCCCAGCGCATGCCATGATCGCTGAAGGTATTGCCGGCGGCGCCGACGGCCATCACCATGGCGTCGGGGCTGACCGGATGGCCGATGTTTGTCCACATCTCGCCGCTCGGATGCATGGTCGGCAGCGGATCGACGGACATGTGCAGGACGCCGGGGATTTCCGCCGACCGCGTCTTGCCGTCGATCCGGAACGTAATCGGAACCTTGCGCACCCCAGGTTCTTGCTGATCAATGGCGCGAACGCGGCCATGGGACCGCCGGCGCCGCCGGTGAAGATTGCAGCCAAGGCCTCGGTCTGGTCATCGTTGGCGAGCTGATCGATATAGGCAGCCACCGACCAGTCTCCGTCTGCCATGACCCCAGGTGCGTGGAGGATGACGAGCACATTCAGCTCATCGAGTGCGATATCGCCATAGCGGCCGGTCTCGACGTGGAAGATCAGCGGTACGTTGCAGAAGCCCTCGGTCGGTCGCG
This sequence comes from Bradyrhizobium sp. WSM1417, assembly GCF_000515415.1. Taxonomy (NCBI): domain Bacteria; kingdom Pseudomonadati; phylum Pseudomonadota; class Alphaproteobacteria; order Hyphomicrobiales; family Nitrobacteraceae; genus Bradyrhizobium; species Bradyrhizobium sp. WSM1417. The sequence goes on along the minus strand of NZ_KI911783.1, from coordinate 5,525,465 downwards.
CGGTCAACGGGGGCGCCGCCGACACCAGGCAGGGGCACACGATGCTGCAATTGCAATTCTCGAAATAGTCACCGGAAAGGTGCCATGGGACATCCGCCATTGCTGTCTCCCGCTTGGCCGAACCCGATAGATGCTTTCGAATGAGCTACGTAGAGTTGAAAATTACGCTTGGTTGGGAAGCGGCGCAAGCCGATTCCACGACGCCGGGCTTCTCCCGATTGGTCTGCGCCGACAAGCACTTCCTCCGGCGCGGATGACCGGGGAACGATGGCGTCGGGATCGCATTTGCAGTCGGTGAGCTCGCTGCGGAAATGCCGGCTCCCGGCGCGCGGCCATGTTTCTGATGGTGAAGGACGATGAAAGACAGCGCGTCGGAAGTGACCGACATCCGCGACGCCGTTCACTTGTGCATCGACATGCAGAACATCTTCGCTCCGGGCGGTCTCTGGGCGACGCCATGGATGGCGCGAGTGTTGCCGACGATCGCCTCGATCGTTTCGCGCCATCAGGCCAGAACGATCTTCACGCGATTCATTACGCCCGAAGATCCGGAAGATCGTCCGGGGCAATGGCAAAGTTATTTTCGTCGCTGGCGACAGGCGACCCGCAAACAGCTTCCGCCGTCCGGTCTTGAACTCGTGCCGGCCCTGCGCCGGTTCGTTCCGCCGGCGGCCATCATCGACAAGCCGGCCTATTCGGCCTTCAGCAATCCCGGCCTCGCGAGCCTGCTCATCGAGAAGAGCGTCGGCACAGTCGTGATCACGGGCGCAGAGACTGACGTCTGCGTGCTCTCGACGGTCTTAAGCGCCGTCGATCTCGGCTTTCGGGTCGTCATCGTCGAGGATGCGCTGTGCAGCTCGTCCGACGTCGGCCATGATGCGCTCATGACGATGTACCGCACCCGCTTTCACGGCCAGGTCGATCTGATGACCGCCGAGGAATTGGCGGAGTTCTGGCGGGAGTAGGGGCAATCGGCTCAGTTGACGTTGTCCGCCAGCATATTGTGGAATGCCGTAGCGACGGCGGCAATGCCGCTGGCGCCGTGCATCAGCGCGATCTCGCCCTGCTGCTCGTGGCGGATGGCGTGCGCCATCACGCGCAGGCGCAGATCGCCGCCGCTATGCCACATCTGGTCGGCCATCCTGACCGCGCCGGCGTGATGCTTGCTCATCGTCTCGACGAACACCGGGTCGAACTGGTCCGCAGGCGCGGCCTTGACCTGCCGCATCTCGGCCTGGGTCAGGAAGCCCGGCATGGCGGCACGTTCGTCCGAGCTGCAATCGGGCATCTCGGTGTCGAACCAGCTCAGCCACCAGGTCTCGAAAATCCGGTTTTCGCCGGTCTGGCTTGCGACCATCAGCATCGCCAGCTTTCGCAGATGCGGGTCCTGCGCGCGCTCCGCGGCGATCCGCGCCAGCGCGATGCCCTGGGCGTGATGCGCGGTCATGTGACGGATGTAAGTCTGGTCCGCGTCCCTGTCGCGGCCGGCCCACGGCGGCTCGTAACCATGGCTGCCGAATAAGGCGGTCGCGCCGAGCAGCGCGATCAAGGCCAGCGCGCCGGTGATCCAGGCATTGGTGAAGCGAACATTGCGCGCGGGTGCCGCGCCTCGCCTCCAGCGCAACCGGGCGAACAGCGGATACATCACGGCCGAGGAGCCGTGGACGAGCAGGCCGATCCAGTAGGGTTGCTGCAGCGTGAACAGCGGCTGCCAGAACGGAAACAGCGGCACCAGCACAAACCATTCCATGCTCGAAGAGAATACGGCCCAAGGCAGCGCGAGCAGCAGGATCGTCAGCGGCCGCAGGTCGGCGGTCCAGCGCCCGAGCACACCGAAGAACACCAGCGCCCAGGAGAAGTCCGCCCATTGGTGGAAGGCGATCCCGGCAAGGATCGCGCTCCACGACGGCTCTGCGCTGATCGCCCAATCGCGCGCGGGAATGGCGGCGACCGTCATCCAGTCGACGGCGGCATCGCGTCCGATGCGCGCGGCGAAGAGCTGGCTGACGATGGTCGAGAAGGTGCTGCTGATCAGGCCCAGTTCGGCAGCGGCGACCCAGCGTGAGCGCCGCCGTGAGGCGCCTTCATGACCGGGGCGAATTGAACTGGAAATGGCTGACGGCGCGGGGGCGTTCACGTCAGCTGATTGAGCTTCTTCAACGGATTGAGCTCGCTCGGCTTGCCTTGTTCGTCCCGGCCGCGCTCCGCTTGCTCCTTGCCTTCCTCATGGAGATCCTGATCGCCGACGATCTCGCCGACGGCCTGTTTCGCCTTGCCAGCGATCCGCTGACCGAGGCCCTTGGTCTTGCTCATGGTCCGCCTCCAGGCTCACGCCGCTACCCCGGCGCTTGAAGGGGGATGAGCGCCAGGGCCGCGGTTTCGTCTATTCAGCCTCCGGCACGGGGCGTCGGAAGCGTTGAATGAGACTCTCTGACGCGCGGATGGTTCCTCGGCCGTCATCGTGGCTCGAGTGCAATGATCACGCCTTCATTGCCGCGGAGCAGGATGGAGGCGTCCGGCAACGGCTCGGACGACCGGTCGAGATGGGTGGACATCAGCAGGCGGCCGCGACCTTGCCAATGCCATTTCCGCGGCTCGCCGGCGATGTTGAGCGCGACCAGAATGTCGCTGCCGTCACCCGTCCGCCTGTAGGCAAGAACGTCGTTCTGCGCCCGCAGCGGCGCGTAACCGCCGTGGCGCAGGCACGCCTGCTCGCGCCGCAGTGTCATCAGCGCGCGAAACAGCGCCAGGATCGAACGCCCGTCGCGCTGCTGCGTGGCCACGTTGGCCGCGCCGTCGGGAGGCTCCAGCGGCAGCCATGGATCGCCGGTCGTAAAGCCGCCGTTGCTGCTGTCATCCCATCGCATCGGCGCGCGTTCGGGATCGCGGCAAAGGCCATACCCCGGCACGAGCTTCTCGAAGGGATCGTGGACGCGGTCGGGCGGAATGGGAACGCGCTTGCGGCCGATCTCGTCGCCCATGAAGAAGAACGGCGTTCCCCGCAGCGTCATCAGCAGCATCGCCAGCACCCGCATCTGCGCGTCGCCGATCTTGCTCGCGATCCGTTGCTTGTCGTGACCACCGACCACCCAGACCGGCCATGCATGATCCGGGATGGCGTTGAAATACGCGTCGATCGTTGCTTGAAGGGACAGCGCGTCCCACTGCGAGTCCAGCAGCGCAAAATTGAGCGGCAGATGCAGGCGCGGTCGGTCGTTGCCGTAGAAGTGGCCGATGCGGTCGGTCTTGCCCTGGACTTCGCCGCACAACATCCGCCCCGGATACCCGTCGATCACCTCGCGGATGAATTCGATGCAATCCATCGTCTCCGGCCGATCGTCGGTAAAGACGGGCGTCTGGCGCTGCGGCGGCGGCTTGCCCTTCGCTTGCGGGTTATGTGGATTGTCGCGCAGCAGCGCGTCCTTGATCAGGACGGCGCTGGCATCGACGCGAAAGCCGTCGACGCCGCGATCGAGCCAGAAGCGCATGACATCGGCGATCTCGGCGCGCAGCTGCGGGTTGCGCCAGTTCAGATCGGGCTGCTCGACCAGGAAGGAATGATAGTAATATTGCCGCCGCGCCTCGCACCATTCCCAGCCGCTGCCGCCGAAGCGGCTCAGCCAATTGTTGGGCGGGCCGCCATTCTCGGCCGCGTCGGCCCAGATGTACCAATCGGCCTTCGCGCTGTTCCGTGAGCTGCTGCTCTCGACGAACCATGCGTGATCGTTCGCAGTATGGTTGGGCACGAGATCGAGGATCACGCGGATCCCCGCCGCGTGCAGCGCCTTCAGCAGGCGGTCGAACGCGTCGAGACTGCCGAACGCGGGGTCGATGGAGCAATAATCGGAGATGTCGTAGCCGAGGTCGCGGAAGGGGCTCTTGTAGACCGGCGTCAGCCACACCGCGTCGACGCCGAGCCATTTCAGATAGTCGATCCGCGATGTCAGGCCGGCGAGGTCGCCTTTGCCGTCGCCGTCCGAGTCCTGGAACGAGATCAGTGCGATTTCGTAGATGACGGCGGATTCCCACCACGCACCTTTGTTACGGGACTCGTCGCTCATTGCCTTGCATCACTGTCTTGCATCACCTCCTCGTGCGTCCTCAGGTCCGTCCCGTCGTGGCGTGCGCTGCGATCTGCTTGGCCGCGGTTTTGGCGCTCTCGATGCCCTTGGGATAGCCGCTGCGGTTCGGATACAGCTTGCGCCGTGCGTCGCGCGGCGGCCGCTGCGGCTTGGTGTCCTGCGCGGCGCGGTAGTCGAGCATCGCGATGCCGCCAACCATCAGCAGCGCCAGCGCAATGTTGCCCTTTTTGGGATTGTCCGCGGTCATGCCCGAGAGTAGCGCGGCGGCATCGAGGCCGTCGCCGCCGACGCGGGCCCACAGGCCGGCGTTCTTCTCGACCGAGAGGGTCATGACCCCGGCAAGGATTTCCCGCACGCCAAAGGCGCGGACCAGCGTCTCATGGCCTTCCATGCCCAGCGTTTCCGTGACGCGTCGCGGCGCGAAGAATTCGACGACGCCGAGACCAATGCTGAACCAGCCGAGCGCACGCGCGAGCTGGTCTTCGGGCCGCTTCAGGCTCGGGCCGCCCTCGACGATCTTCGGATCGCCCTTGGTGCGAACGATGTTGGAGAAATGAAACATGGATCTTGCTCCTCAGGGCTTCAGCACGACCTTGACGCAGGAGTCGCGCTTGTCGCGAAACACCTGATACATCTCGGGGCCTTGGCTAAGCGGGACGGTGTGGGTGATGACGAAGGACGGATCGATCTGGCCTTCCTCGATTCGGTGGAGCAGGTCGTCGGTCCAGCGGTTGACGTGGGTCTGGCCGGTGCGCATCGTCAGGCCCTTGTTCATGAAGGCGCCCATCGGAAGCATGTCGGAGAATCCGCTGTATACGCCCGCCACGGAAATGATGCCGCCGGGCCGGCAGACATAGATCATCTCGCGCAAGACATGCGGCCGGTCGCTCTCCACCATCACCATCTGCTTGGCGCGGTCGAGCAGTGTGTCGGGTAGGGAGGCCATCACATGCGATTCCATCCCGACGCAATCGATACATTTCTCGGGCCCTCTGCCGTCGGTGAGCTCCTCGAGCCGCTCCAGGACGCTTTCGGTTTCGAAATTGATGGTGGTGGCGCCGCCGGCTTCTGCCATGCTGAGCCGTTCGGGCAGGCAGTCGATCGCGATCACCTGGTTGGCGCCGAGCAGGATGGCGCTGCGGATCGCCATCTGCCCCACGGGACCGCAGCCCCAGATCGCGACCGTATCGGTCGGCTCGATGTCGCATTGTACAGCAGCCTGCCAGCCGGTCGGGAAGATGTCGCTGAGAAACAGCAACTGCTCGTCGGGAATGCCCGCGGGCACCTTGATGTGGGTAGCATCGGCGAACGGCACGCGCAGATATTCGGCCTGGCCGCCGGGATAGCCGCCGGTCAGATGCGTATAGCCGAACAGGCCGGCGCCCGAATGACCAAAGGCCTTTTCAGCGAGATGACTCTTGCGATTGGTGGTTTCGCAAACCGAGTAATTGCCGCGCTTGCACTGGTCGCATTCGCCGCAAATGATCGTGAAGGGCACGACGATGCGGTCGCCCTTCTTCAGCTTGCCGTCCACGCCGGAGCCGACCTCGACCACTTCGCCCATGGTCTCGTGGCCCATGATGTCGCCGGGCAGCATGCCCGGAATGTAGTTGTGAAAGAGGTGCAGGTCCGAGCCGCAGATGGCGCAACTCGTGACTTTAATGATGGCATCGCGGGGATCCTGAATCTCCGGATCAGTGACGGTGTCGCAGCGTATGTCTTCCTTGCCGTGCCAAACCAGCGCCTTCATCTCTGTCCTCCCGCGAGTTACGAGGCATCCAAGTCGAACAACGAACGATGGTTGCTATTGCACGTGGAAAATCTTCGCACCGCACATTCTCCGGAGTGAGGTTTGGCTTGGATAGGAACGAGAGGCGGTTGCCGCCATTGGAGCGTCATCAACGCCATCGCCAGGATACGAGAAGGATACGCTCATGCCCGCCAACCAACTTGCCGTCGTCACCGGCGCCTCCACCGGCATCGGCCTGGAACTCGCCAGATGTTGTGCCCAAGGGGGCTTCAACCTTGTCATCGCGGCGGATGAGCCCGAGATCGAGAGGGTGGCCGTCGATCTCCGCAGGCTCGGCGGCGGCGTCGAGCCGGTCCAGGCTGATCTTGCCACCACGCAAGGCGTCGACAAGCTCTGCGCCGCCGTCGGCGACCGGCCGATCGACGCGCTGCTCGCCAATGCCGGCGTCGGCCTCGGCAAGGCTTTCCTCGATCAGGATTTTGCCAGGATCAAGCACCTCGTCGACACCAACATCACCGGCACGCTGTATCTGATCCATCGCGCCGGCAACGAGATGCTTCGCCGCAATTCGGGCCGTATCCTGATCACGGGCTCCATCGCCGGATTCACGCCGGGCAGTTTTCAGGCGGTGTACAATGCCAGCAAGGCCTTCCTCGATTCATTCTCGTTCGCGCTCCGCGAGGAGCTGCGCGACAGCGGCGTCACCGTCACCTGTCTGATGCCGGGCGCCACCGAAACCGAGTTCTTCCGCCGCGCCGACATGATGGACACCAAGGTCGGCACCGAGCCGAAGGACAGTGCTTACGACGTCGCGAAGGCCGGCTTCGACGCCATGTTGCGCGGCGAGTCCGACATCGTAACCGGAATGAAGAACAAGCTTCAGACCACCATCGCCAACGTCACGCCGAACGAGATGCTGGCCAAGCAGCATCGCAAGATGGCGGAGCCGGGCACGGCGAAGTCGTAGGACAATGCCCTCGCAATCTCTGCTGGGCGCTGCGGCCGATCTCAAGGACCGACAAAGGAGCACGCCGATTCACATAGCCTAATGCGCAAAGCTCCCCGAGCCCTCAGACTGGTTCGGCTGGAAAAAGGGGGCTTGTGATGCCGATGGATCGCGTCGAACAGGCCTTTGTTGCAACGGCGATCACGGGCTTTCTGGTAATGATGGCGGCGATCGTCTGGATGATGATGGGCTGATGGCGGGGAGGGCTGCTGATTTGCGGATCGCGTTGCCCTATGCTGCGGTGCTCCTGTGCCTGGCGGTGACCGCTTGGCTCGCTTTCGCGCATCTGCTCTGATCGCGGTGCGGCTCAACCGTGCGGATCGGCGATCAGCGCGGCGAGCCTGTGGGCCATCGCCGGCAGATCAATCGGTTTCTCCAGGATCGGCACGTCGTGGAATTCCGGACTGATCGTGACCTTGTCGTATCCGGTCGTGAACAGGAAGGGTATGTTCCGTGCCTTCAGTTCGCGCGCGACAGGAAAGATCATCTCGCTGCGGATGTTCACGTCGAGCACGGCGGCATCCAGGACGCTGCCGTCGTGCAGGATCCTGAGCGCGTCGTCGAGATCGCCTACGGGGCCCGCGATGTCGGCGCCGAATTCGCGACATGCCCTGCCGATGTCATCGGCGAGAAAATATTCGTCCTCGACGACGAAGATCCGGCGCCCCGTGAGCGGCGACTGCGGATCTGACAATGTGGACGCTATCGCCATGGCGCTTCCGTGGCTTCCTTCCGGTCCCTAGGAACATCAGGCGGTGACTGGCCTTGGTATAACCACACAACCGAAAGCGGGTTCCATGAGCAACCGCGATATCATCGTCATAGGTGGCTCGGCCGGCGCGACCGCACCGCTGAAGCAGATCCTCGGCCGGCTGCCGCCGGATCTGCCCGCGGCGGTGTTCATCGTGCTGCACATCCCGGCGCAGGGCATCGGCATTCTCTCGACGGTCGCCAGCAGCGCCGGCCCGCTCCCGGTCCGGCAGGCCGAAAACGGCATGAAGATCGAGCCCGGCCAGGTTTATCTGGCCGCACCGGACCATCATCTGCTGCTGTCCGAAGATCGCGTGTTCCTCGGGCGCGGCCCGCGCGAGAACATGGTCCGGCCGGCCATCGACGCCTTATTTCGCTCGGCCGCCATCAATTATGGCCCGCGCGTGATCGGTGTGCTCCTGAGCGGCCTGTTGTCCGACGGTTCGGCCGGTCTCAACGCCATCAAGCGTTGCGGCGGGATCTCGGTGGTTCAGGATCCCTCGGACGCCATCGCCGATGAAATGCCAAGGAGCGCCCTGGAGGCGACCATCATCGATCTTTGCGTCCCCGGCGCCGGGATAGGCGATGTATTGTCCGACCTCGCCAAGGAGGCTGCCGGCGCCGCGCTGCCGATTCCGCCGGAGATCCGGCTGGAGGTCGAGATCGCGGCCGGCGAGCGCATCGGCAGTGACAATCTCCTGTCGCTGGCTGATCCCGTTGCGCTGACCTGTCCGGCCTGTGGGGGCGTGCTGTCCGAGGTCAAGGAATCGCGCCCGATGCGCTTTCGCTGCCAAGTTGGCCACGCCTTTGCCGCCGACGTCCTTGCAAAAGAGCAGGAGGGGCGAGTGGATGAAGCCCTGAGGGTCGCGCTGCGCATCATCGAGGAGCGGGCTGAGCTGGTGCAGCGCATGGCCACCGACGGCCGGCGCAGCGGCCGGCCCGCGGTTGCCGAGATGTACCAGGCGCGGGCCGCCGAATATCGCGAATATGCCGACATGATCCGGCGCGTCGTGCTAAAGTCGCTCGATCCTCCGGTTCGCAAGCGGGAGGCTTGAGGTCGCCATGACCATTTCCGTCACCGAATGGACCGAACAGCTCGATACCGAGCGCCGCCAGCTGATCAAGGCCGACCGGGACATCGAGGAGGGTTGCCAGCGCATCCGCGATCAGGAGGATCGGATCCGTGAACTCAGTGCGGATGGCCACGACGCGAGCCAGGCGGAACGGTTGGCCGAGGTGCTGAAGCAGACCCTGACCGAATGGCTCCGGCATCGCGTCCTGATCGAGCAGCGGATTAGCTATCTTCGGCAGCAAGTCGGTCCGGAGTGATCCGGGGGTAGCAGGCCACTTGAGCTCCATCGCGAGCTCGTACATGCAGCTCCCACATGAAAGCGAGTTGCCGCTCCGCGCTGCGGCGCAAACGATTGTTCTCCTGGAGCAGCCGACGGGCCGTTTGGGTGGCGCCCTCGGCCCGCCTGATCAGGGCCGCAAGGTCGTCGGACGCCTGCATCACCGGCCCCCGGCTGTGGGCCTTTGGTCGGCAATTGACAACGATGTTCGTCGTATGGAACGCAGCGCGACATTTCCGCCTTCCACCTATTGGGATAACATCATTTCTGCTATTGCCGCGAGCGGGCGTCCCGTTTCGCGCCAATGAATGAGAGCTACCGAGACCATGCATGAAGTCGGCGACCAGTCGGTCGAAAGAGAGCGCCAGACCAGGTCTCCGCTGATCATCGGGGTGGGCGCCGCGCCGACAGCTCTGGATAGCGTCGAGCGGTTCTTTTCCAAGCTGACCGTGGGCGCCGATCAGGCCGTCGTGCTGGCGCTGCAACATCACGAGGCGCTCGACGAGCCGCGGCTGCGCCGGATCGTGCAAAACTCCAACGGCGGCAAGATCGCTGACATCAGTGACGGCCAAGCCGTCGCCGGCGGCACGATCTATCTGTGCCCGCCGGCGATGATCACGACGATCCATGGCGGTCGCTTCGCGGTCCGCGCGGCCGAGCAGGCGCCCGGCGAGCGGGCCACGATCGACAGCTTCCTGGTGTCTCTGGCGGAAGAACGCGCCGAGCAATCGATCGGCGTGATCCTGTCCGGCATCGGCGACGATGGCACGCTGGGGACCGCGACGCTAAAGGATCACGGTGGTCTCGCCATCGCCGAAAAGGGCGCGAGCGACGGGGCTGATGATCTGAAGGACGCCAACAGGCCGGCGGCGATCGCCGATTACGTGCTGACCGCGGAAGACATCGCCGAGCACATCCAGGTCTATGCCCGTCATCTGCGGCGGCTGGAGGAGAAGCAGGGGTTCGATGAGGTGCTGGCGGCCGCAGCGACCTCGCTGTCGCGCATTGCCGACATCCTGCGCAGCAAGACCGGCAATGATTTTCACGGCTACAAGCAGAACACCTTCCTGCGTCGCGTGCAGCGGCGGATGCAGGTGGTTCAGATCGCCGACATTTCCGCTTATGTCGATTTCCTGCGCAACGACCAGGACGAGGCGCAGGACCTCTTCAACGACCTCTTGATCGGCGTCACCGAATTCTTCCGCGACAAGCGCGAATTTGAGGTGCTCGAGAGCCAGGTCGTCCCGAAGCTGTTCGAAGGCAAGGGCGCAGGCCAGCAGGTTCGGATGTGGGTGCTCGGCTGCGCCACCGGAGAGGAGGCCTACTCGATCGGCATCCTCCTGCGCGAGCACATGGCCAAGATGGACTCGCCACCGCAGGTTCAGATCTTCGCGACCGACATCGACGGACGAGCGCTGGCGACCGCGCGCGTCGGCCGCTACCGCACCAAGATCGAGGCCGACATGACCAGCGAGCGCCTGGCGCGCTGGTTCGTGCGCGAGGGCGATACCTATTGCGTGGTCAAGGAGCTGCGCGAGATGTGCATCTTCTCGCAGCACAACGTGATCAAGGACGCACCGTTCTCGAAGCTCGATCTCGTCTCCTGCCGCAACCTGCTGATCTATCTCAATGCTGAGCTGCAGAACCGGGTGATTCCGCTATTCCACTTCGCGCTCCTGCCGGATCGCTTCCTGTTCCTCGGCAATTCCGAGAACGTTACGCGGCATCCAAAACTGTTCGTGCCGATCGACCGCCGCGCCCGAATCTTCAAGAAGCTCGACACCGGAACGCGGCTGCCGCCCGAATTTCCGATCACCACCGCCGCGGGGAGGGCAACCCTCGAGCTGGCGCCGCCGCGCTCTTTCCGCCCCGATGTCGGGCTGGAGCGCCGCGCGCAGCGGATCGCCGAGCGCTACGCTCCTGCCTATGTCATTACCGACGGCAACTTTCAGGTTCTGCACTTTTCCGGGCGCACCGGCCGCTACATCGAACCGACGGCAGGCGCTGCCACGCTCGATCTGCTCCAACTCGTCCACCGCGATCTCCGCCTGGACCTGCGCGCGGTGCTCAGCCGCGCGGAGGAGACCAACGAGCCGGCCTATGCCGAGCAGGTGCAGCTCGGCGCGAACGGCCAGCACATTCCCGTCGACATCACGGTGGAGCCGATCCAGGATGGCGGCGGGGGCCATCGCAATTTCGTCGTGCTGTTCAAGGACGGTCCGGTGCGCGCCGCCAATGCAGGCGAGGGCAAGCCCAATGCGCTGGTGCAGACCGAGCATGTCGAGCGTATCGAAGGTGAGCTGCGGACGACGCGGGAGCGCCTTCAGGCGACCATCGAAGAGCTCGAAAGCACCAACGAGGAGCTCAAGTCCTCGAACGAGGAATATCAGTCGCTCAATGAAGAGCTTCAGTCCGCAAACGAAGAGCTCGAAACCTCACGCGAGGAATTGCAGTCGGTCAACGAGGAGCTGACCACCGTCAACGGCGAACTGGCTCACCGCGTCCAGGAGTTGACACGCGCCACCAGCGACCTCGAGAATTTTCTGGAGAGCACGCAAATCGCGACCGTGTTCCTCGACAACGATTTGCGCGTGATGAACTTCACGCCGGCGATCACGCAGGTTCTGCATCTCATCGAAACCGACAGGGGCCGCCCGATCGCGCACATCAAGGCCCGTATTCCCATCGAGGAGCTATACGACGACATTCGCGGGGTCCTGCGGACGCTTGCCATTGCTGAGCGCGAGCTGAGGGACCCGGCCAGCGGCACGCGCTACATGGTCCGCATCCTGCCCTATCGCAGTATCGACAACTTCATCGCCGGGGTCGTCATCACCTTTGTCGACATCACCGCGATTACCCGCGCCGAGGAGCGGCAGCGCCTGCTGCTGGCCGAGCTCCAGCACCGGGTCCGCAACACGCTGGGCGTGGTGCGCTCGATCGCCCGTCGCACGGCCGATAGCAGTTCGACGGTCGAGGAGTTTGCCTCCCATCTCGATGGCCGGCTCAACGCATTCGCCCGTACCCAGGCGCTGGTGACCCGCGATCCCGAGGGCGGCGTTGATCTCGAATACCTCGCCGTCGAGGAGCTGCTGGCCTATAATGCCAGGGAAGGAGAGCAGGTACGGGTCAGCGGCCCCACCGTGCGTTTTCAGTCGAAGGCCGCGGAAACTTTCGCGCTTGCCATTCACGAGCTCGCAACCAACGCGCTGAAATACGGCGCCCTGAGCCGGCCGACAGGTCGCATCGAGATTTCCTGGCGCATCGAGCAGGGCACCGATCCGGCGGAGCTGGTGTTCGAGTGGCGGGAGCGCGGTGGGCCGCCGGTTGCGCCGCCGCCGCACAAAGGATCTGGGACCGAGCTACTGGAGCGCACACTCGCATTCGAGTTCAAGGGGCAGACCACGATGGCATTCAATCCCAGGGGGCTGGAATGCACGATCACCATTCCCCTCAGCAAGCGGGCGTTTCATACACCGGCGGTGGCCAGCTAATGCCCTTGTCGACGCTCGATCGCAGCCAGGTGGACCCGGTCATTCGCCGGCTGAACGTGCTGAGGCCGTTGTCGACGGAGGCCCGCACCTCGCTCGAATACGCGATGCTCGAGGGCCTCCAGCGCGCAGGGGCGGGCGAGGATCTGATCTCGGAAGGCGATCCGGTCGACAGCGTCCGCCTCGTGCTGTCGGGCTGGCTCTGCCGCTACAAGACGCTCGAGGATGGCCGGCGCCAGATCGTCAATTTTCTTTTTCCCGGCGAGAGTTGCGATGCGCACGCCTTCCTGCTGCCGGTGATGGATCATTCCATCGCGGCGATGACGCCGGTCGTCTACACCGAAATCAAGCGCGCGCGGTTCGAGAGTCTGTTGGCTGCCGACCGCTCGCTGGCGGAAGCTTTCTTGTGCGAGACTCTCGTCAACAGCGCCATTCAGCGCGAATGGGCCATCAATCTCGGGCGACGGGTGGCCTTCGAGCGCGTGGCCCATTTGTTCTGCGAGATCATCGAGCGGCTGCGTCCAGTCGGCTTGGTCGAAGGCAATTCCTGCGTGATGCCGGTGACGCAAATGGATCTTGCGGACGCCACCGGCCTGTCGGTGGTGCATCTCAATCGCACCGTTCAGGAGTTGCGCGCCTCCGGCCTGATCGTGCTGCGCGATCGCACGCTGACCATCACCGATCTCGATGCGCTCAAGGACGCGGCGCTGTTCTCGCCGAGCTATCTGCAACTCTATCGACGAAGCTAAGCGTCTTCTCGGCTGTTCCGAGATACTTGATCCAGGTTAGCGCTCGCGAATGTTTTTGAGCGAATGGCTGGTTTTGAGTAATTGACGTAACTTACGTAAAGGCGGTTTCGTCCCGGATCTCCTATCGTCCTTCCATGAACGACGTCCTGCTTGCCCGCGCTGAGCGCGCGATCGAAGCGAGCCGCGCCCTCCGAGCGCAGCGCCGAGCGGTCGCGGATCAGCTTGATGACGCCACGCGCGAGGTGCGCCGCGTGGTGATGGAAAGCGCGATGTTGCGCTCGGAGCTCAAGGCCCTTCGCGACAACCGGGACGGACAGGATCTCCGGCACCGCCTGCCGCCGGAATAGGAGCCGACGACACCAAACGTGCAGCATGCGCCGGGATGGGCGCGCCAGTCAGCGCCGCTTCGCTGCTTTGGATCGCCTGTTGTAAGGCGAGCGGTTGACGGGTCTCAGCGAAATGCCTTCGCGCTGCGCCTTGCTGCGAATGGCCGCGACCGGACGCTGCAGCTTGATGCTCATGACGCCCGTGGGCGTGTTTCCTTTCGCGAGCTGCTTGAGCTTGCTCACATCCGCAGGTGTCCACCGTTCGCGCGCCCGCCGCTTGTACGCGGGATTTGCCTTGCGCGGGCCCTTGCGGCCGATCGGTGAGCCCGGCCGTTTCCATGCTGCTTTCGCCATGATGATCCTCCTTCAAGTCCTTCATCAATCAGCGAATCAGCATTTCGGTTCCGGCGCAGTCGAAGCGGCGCCAGCGCGCGAAGGGAAGGCGCGCATCCGTCGCTGCTCGGCCGCTTCGTTTCGCATCAGCAAAATCACGCACTGTTAACTTATTGAAATGCCGGAACCTGCGGTTGCGGCCGAAGCTGCCCAACACTGCCGGGCTGGGCCGCCCCAACCGGCACGAAACTCTGGCCCCGGCGCCGACCTCCCGCCGGGGCCAATTCTCCCATCCCAATTCCTTCCATCTGAAGGGCTTTGTGAAAGTACAATGACCGCGAAACGCAACCGCAGGAAACAGACCCAATCGCTCCAGGAGCGGTTGGCGGCATTCGCCCAAACCGCTCGCGAGCGCGCGCGCAGCCTGCCGCCCGGCAAGGAGCGCGACATGCTGCTTCAGCGCGCCAAGCAGAACGAGGTGACCTCGAACCTGACGGACTGGCTGAGCGAACCCGTGTACCCGAGACGGGGAGGATGACGATGCGGAGCATCAAGCACTACCGCGCGTTCCAGATCGATCCGGACGGGCATGTGTTTGGATGCATCAACCTGGTCTGCGACGATGATGAGCAGGCCAAGCGCGAGGCTGCCTCGCTGGTGCTGGTGCACCGCATCGAACTGTGGCGGCTGGACCAGCGCATCGCGCAGTTCGATGTGCCGGCGGAAGTTGTTCGCCAGTAGGACGACGAGAGGAGAGGAAGAAGGAACCGCACGCTGCGCCCCGGGTTGGTCGGACTGTACCGACCTCGCGAGGAGCCAGCATGACGGAAGCCGACATTCGCAAGGGGATGCCGCCCGTCAAGCTCTCGCGCGAGGCCTTCGAGCGCCGCTACAGGAGCCGGTTCGTCGATCCCGCCTTTGCACCGCTCCAGCGCGAGCTCGACGCCATCGTCGGCGCGGCCTGGGACGCCTACAGCAATTCACGCAAGGCCCCGCTGACGCGAAAGGCGGGCGCGGGATTCGCCGATCCCGATTACGACATCGCCGTCGACTGGCTCGATGCGCGCGCGAACATACTGGCGGCGCAGCGGCGCCATGACGATGCGGACGAGACGCCGCGCATCCTCATCATCAACGGCTCGGCCCGTAGCGAGCACACCTGTCCCGGCGAGATGTCCAAGACCTGGCGCCTGGTCGAGCTCGCCGAGCCGGTCTTTGCCGAGCTTGGATTTGCCGTCGACATCCTCGATCTGTCGCGTCTGGCCTCGGAGTTCGGCAAGACCATCCATCCCTGCAAATCCTGCGTCGGAACCGCGATGCCGCTCTGCCACTGGCCGTGCAGCTGCTATCCGAACTATTCGCTGGGGCAGACCGACGACTGGATGAACGATATCTATCCGCTGTGGGTCGCAGCCCACGGCATCCTGATCGTCGCGCCGGTGAACTGGTATCACGTGCCCGCCGGACTGAAGGCGATGATGGATCGCATGGTCTGCGCCGACGGCGGCAATCCCGATCCGACCTCGACCCACGGCAAGAAGGCGGCCGAAGCCAAGGCGCTGGAGTTGAAGGGCTGGTCTTATCCGCGCCATCTCGCCGGCCGTCATTTCGGTCTTGTCGTTCACGGCGATGCGGTCGGTGCCGAGGGCGTGCGCCGGGCCTTGTCGGATTGGTTGACCGACATGCAGCTGATCTCGGCGGGCCGCTTCGCCGAGCTCGATGGCTATGTCGGCTACATGGAGCCATACGCCACCTCGCACCGCGACCTCGATGACGACAGGGCGTTCCAGACGGAGGTGCAGAACGTCGCGCGCGCGCTCGGCAATGCGGTCCGGCTGGCGCGGAGCGGGAAGCTTCGCGAGCCCGGTGCGGGCCTGTCGGATCCAAACCCCAAATGACGGCGATTGATCAGCCGTATGATTGCCTGATCGTCGGCGGCGGCCCGGCCGGGCTGATGGCTGCGATCTACCTCGCGCGATTTCGGCGCCGCGTCTGTGTCGTGGACGCGGGCGCGAGCCGGGCGGCGCTGATCCCGCGCAGTCACAATGTGCCGGGTTTCGTCCACGGCCTGTCCGGTACCGACCTGCTCGCGCGCATGTCCGCGCAACTGGGCGAGCTCGCGGTCACGCGCGTTGATGCCGAGGTCACAGCCTTGCGGCGACACGAGCAAGGTTTTCAGGCGATCTGGAACGGCGGCGCGCATACGGCCGCCACCGTCATCCTTGCCAGCGGCATCGTCGACGCCCATCCGCCGTTCGACGAATGGCGCACGGCGGTCGCGGACGGGCTGTTGCGCTACTGCCCCGTCTGCGACGCCTACGAGGCGATCGGCCGTCGCATCGGCATCGTCGGTCCGCTTCACCGCGCCGCCGGCAAGGCGCTCTTCATGCGCGGCTATTCGCGCGACGTGACGTTGTTGGCAACGGGCGAGGATGACGGGAAGGCCGCGGCACTGGAGCTGAATGAAGCGGGGGTCGAGATCGTCGTCGCGCCCGGCCTGCGCCTGAGGCGGAGAGACAACGGCGTCGAGGCCGTCTTCGCAGACGGCCACACGGCGCAATTCGACATGGTCTACCCGGTGATGGGTGCGGAAGTGCGCTCGCATCTCGCGATGACGCTTGGGGCCGAACACACCGCAGACGGCCATCTGAAAGTCGACGACCATCAGCGCACCTCGGTCGACGGGCTCTACGGGATCGGCGACGTCGTCACTGACCTGCACCAGATCTCGGTCGCGTTCGGCCACGCCGCGCTCGCCGCCTGCACGATCCATAACAGCCTTCCGCGGCGGCTGGCATGAGGAACGGGGTATCGGACATTGGCAACAGAATCATCCTCGAAGACCGCGGTCTATGCGGCGCTGTTCGGCAATGTTCTCGTCGCGGTCACGAAGATCGGCGCCGCGGCGTGGACGGGAAGTTCGGCCATGACGAGCGAAGCGGTGCATTCGCTCGTCGACACGACCAACGAGATCCTGCTGCTCTACGGCTACCGGCGCGCGAGCCGTTCGCCCGACGAATCTCATCCGCTCGGCTATGGGCGCGAGCTGTATTTCTGGAGCTTCATCGTTGCGCTGCTGATCTTCGCGCTGGGCGCAGGTGTCTCGCTGTATCAGGGCGTTCTGCATGTCGCCGCACCGGAGCCGATCGAAAGTCCGATCGTCAGCTTCGTGGTGCTCGGGCTGTCGTTCCTGTTTGAAGGCGGCTCCTGGCTGGTTGCCCTGCGGCGCTTCAGCTCCGACGGCCAGCGGTTCGGATATTATCAGGCTTTCGTTCGCAGCAAGGATCCTCCGGCATTCATGGTGCTGCTCGAGGACAGCGCGGCGCTGGTCGGCATCGCCATTGCCGCAGCGGCCACCGCGGCCGCCGTATGGCTGCGCCAGCCGGTCTGGGACGGGATCGGTTCGATCCTGATCGGGATATTGCTGGCGATCGTGTCGATCGGTCTCGCGCGCGAGAGCAAGAGCCTGCTGATCGGCGAGCCTGCCGATCCGGAGCTTGCGCGATCGGTCCTCGACATCGCAAGACGTTCGCCCGGCGTGCTCAGGGCCAACGGTCTTCTGACGGTGCAGCTGTCGCCGGTCGAGGTCGTTGCGGCCCTCAGCATCGAATTTGCGGATGACAAGCGCGCCGACGACATCGAGCGATGCGTCGTTTCGATCGAGGCCGAGATACGCAAACGCCATCCAAGCGTGGCGGCGCTGTTCATCAAGCCGCAGACCGATGCTCGCTACCGGGCGGTGCGCGCGAGGCGCTACGGCTAGCTTTGCGGGGTTCCCTGGACGTCACAATCGGCACGACGGCAGGAACGATCACAACATCCCCCTGGTTGACCGGGGCAGGGGGCGAGCATTGGAGACACCGGATGGCTCAATCCGAAGACATGACGCGCTGCATCGCGCTGTGCATGAGCTGCTATCAGACCTGCCTCGGCACCGCGATGAACCATTGCCTCGAGACCGGCGGCAAGCACGTCGAACCCAAGCATTTCCGCCTGATGATGGCGTGCGCCGAAATGTGCCGGACGGCGGCGCATTTCATGCTGATCAATACGCCGCATCACCGGCACACATGTGGCGAATGCGCCGAAATCTGCAGCGAATGCGCCGAGGATTGCGAGCGGGTCGGCGGCATGGACGAGTGCGTCGCCATGTGCCGCTCCTGCGCACAATCCTGCCGTGCGATGGCGGCCTGAGGACAAGCCCATGCTGGAAGAGAAACTCACGGAAGCCATCGTCGAGGAGCTGAAGCGGCAGGCGGCCAACCGGCCGCAATCGCTGAAGGTCGAACGGGCGGACGACGCGAAAGCCTCGGAGGAGCTGATCGTCAACGGCAAGATCGACTTGGCCGCGCTGGTCATGGTGATCGCCGGATCGATCGCCGGCGGGCCTTAGGTCCGACGGCTAGCCGCAGCCTCAGCCATATTCCTCGCCGATGCCGTATTCCCGGTAGATCTCCAGCGGATCGAGGTCGGGAAACAGCCGGCATTTGGCCTGGGCGAGATGCAGGCTCACCGCCGCCGGCTCCTTGCCGTTCGAGAGCATCTTGCGGATGTCGTCCATGTGCGCGCTCGGCTGGTGCTTGGTGTCGAGCTGCTCCAGCGCGACCAGCGCAGTCGCGAGCGCCTCGGTCAGAACCCAGTCGTCGTGGCCGGTGATTCCCTTCTTCGGCATCGGCAGACCCCACATGTGGCGGCCCCAGTCTATCGGGACTTCCGCCAAATCTCCAAGGAGCCGTTGCAGCCGGCAGGCGCGCGGACCGGACCGGCGGCCGTGCTGCAGCTTGCATTATGGCCGGGCGTGGCTAAAAGGCGGCATTGCCGGGGCAATAGTATCTTTGTTGAAACAAAGTTGGCGTAGACGGGCCTGCATGGCATTCAGGCCGGCTGTTCCGGTCTGGGCTCCTGATCCCCGCATTTGCAACACGGTCCGGTTGCGCCACCCTTCAAGGCTTGAGCCCGCATGGTCTTTCTAAGCTTCGTCTATCGCTTCGTGACCAACTTCGCATTCATGGCGATGGTCTATTTCAGCCTGAATTTCATGGAGAAATACCAGAACCGGGCGATCATCGCGATCCTGGTGCTGGTCTATACCGGCATGCGCGCGGCCTCGACGCTGCGGGCGTTCTACTTCTACCAGAAGATCGAGCGGCTGGAGGCTGAGACCAAGCGGCTGCAAGGGCCGATCAATGACGGCGCGGGCGGAACGAACGCGCGCAGGCAGGTCGTGCTCGACGTCGCCCGGCTGCGGCGCGACGGCGAGGTCAAGTCCTATATGGACCTGTTCTTCCTGGCGCTGATCGTCTTGCTCTGCGTCGCCAACATCATGCGACAGTAGGTTCTACTGCGCGCGCTTCTTCAGGCTCGCCACACGGGTCGGGCGCGGCGTAGTGCTTTTGGGCGCGGCGCTCTTAGCTGCAGTGCCCTCGGTCTCTGCGGCATGCTTCGGTGTGCCATGAGCAGCGCGCGCGGTGCGGGGAGCGCGCGACTTGCCGGCTTTGCCCTTGGCCGCACGGGGCGTCTCGGCCGCCATGGCCAGGCGCGTCGCGGCACGCCGCGACAAGGTCGTCGACAGCAGCACCTCGACCGAGCCCTCGGGGATCGCAAAGAGATCGCGGCCGGGCACGGGCAGGGTGGCCGCGACATTGGCGAGGGCCATGGTCTTGCGCGGCAGCAGCAGTTGATGCGCGGCCTGTGCGTTGAGGTCGGCCAGCGAGGGCGCCGGAAGCCTCTCGGTGTGCGCGAACACGAAGTTCGGCACGGCCGGCCAGCGCGCAATCGGTGTGGTCTCGGTCGGCGGATGCAGCAGCCATTCCACCGGAGTGGTCGGCGTCGCCGGCTGCTCGGGGGTCGCGGGCACCACGTGCACGATGCGATAGCCGCGCGCTTTGAGATCGCGGATGATCTTCGGCAACGCCGCCACCGTGCGGGCCTGGATGTCGTGCAGCAGCAGGATGCCCTTGCCCTTGGCCTCAAGCCGCTGGATCGCGAGCTGATAGACGCGATCGGACGACACATGGCGCCAGTCGTCGGCCGGGAAATCGGCGCTCCAGACCTGGATCCCGCGCGAGATCAGAACGTTCTCGACGCCGTCGGCGCGCATCAGGCCGGGAATGCGGAAGAACGGCGCGAGCTTGGACGGATCGGTCATTGCGGCCGACGTCCACTCGATGCCGCCATTGATCTGCGCCTCGGCCTTGTCGAGCGGCATCCGGTCCATTGTGAGCGGATGGTTCATGCTGTGCGTGCCGACGGTATGGCCCGCTGCGACCAGCTTGCGCACGCCTTCCGGGTTCGCCTTGGCCTGTTCGCCAATGATGAAGAAGGTCGCCTTGATGCACTCGTCGGCGAGGATCTGCAGCACCTGGTTGGAATATTTCGGCAACGGACCGTCGTCGAAGGTCAGGACGACTTCATGGTCCTTCAGCGGCAGCGTCTCGCGGTACTGCATGGTGCCGATGCGGGGATGCTCGTGCGGGTCGACCACGAGCGTACGGGAGGTGCCGAGCGCGTCCGGATGGCCGGGGCAGTCGGCCGCAATGGCCGGCGAGCCGATGGTCAGGACACCCAAAAATCCGCCGAGGAATCCACCAAGGCAAAGGACGATCCACGATCGCGTCCGAGCAACAACGCTACTTCCGATCATGAACCCCGTCTGCCCTCTTATGCGATTGCCGCCATAGTAGGTCCGAGACATCAGCAAACGGTTCAGGCGCAAGAGCCTTTGCCGTTGCAAGTCCCCTCAATACTTGCATGGCGTAGCATGAACAGACTGTTAATAGGGCCCAAATCACCCCATTTTGCGCCGGCGTGACATTCCGGCATCAATGCGCGTCGGCACTCTTCTGCGATGCGCCCGCCGGCACGACGTGAACCACCCGATAGCCGTTCTCCCTCAGATACCGCAGGAAGGCCGGCATGATCGCGGCCGTGCGCGCCTTGGGATCGTGGAACAGGATGATACCCTTGCCGGCGGCGGCGAGCCGCTCGGTGACGAGCTTCAATTCCTGCTCCGGCGTCATCTCGTTCCAGTCGCTGGCCCACAGGTCAGCCCCGAACACGACGATGCCGCGGGACTGCAGCAGGTCGAGCTCGGCTTGCGTCGCTTCGAAATAGGGAAACCGGAAGAACGGCGTCGAGGGTGTCGTCGTCGGCGTGCCGTGCAGCGCCATCTCGTCGGCGGCAATGCCGCGGTCGATCTCGCTCTTCGCCTTGTCGAGCGGGATCCGCGCCATGAACGGATGCGAGAAGGTGTGGTGGCCGATGCTGTGGCCCTCGCGGGCGATGCGCTTGACCATCTCGGGGTGTTCGGAGGCGTGCAGGCCGATCAGGAAGAAGGTCGCGCGCACGCATTCCTGCGCCAGCGCCGCCAATACCTTCGAGGTCGTCGGTGGATACGGTCCGTCATCGAAGGTCAGCACGACCTCGTGATCGGCGAGGGCCAACGTCTGCGGAAAGCTCTTCAGGCCCACGCGCGGCGTGGTCTTGGCGTCGACGCTCAGAACGCGGGAGGTGCCGAGCGCGTCCTTGCGCGGGCACTCGGCGGCTTCAGTCGAGGCAATGCCGGTGAGGGCGGCGAGGGCTGCGCCCGCCGCCATCGAGGTCCACCTCAGTCGAAGCATCTTTGTCATTGCGCTCGGAGTTGCCTTGTGGGTATTGCCTGAACCATCAGCTCAGACCACTCGTTCCAACCTGTCGAACGGCGAGGCGCGCCATGGATGAACATCTGGACGGTGCCGCGTCTGCCGCGGAATCGGTACTCGACCACGTACCGATGCGCAATGAAGACGGCGAAATTCGTCACGAATTCGTCGCGGAAATTGCCCATGCGATCGAGGCCGCCGACAGCGCCGCGCTGCGCGCCTGCGTTGCCGAGCTGCACGAGGCCGAT
This sequence comes from Bradyrhizobium sp. WSM1417, assembly GCF_000515415.1. Taxonomy (NCBI): domain Bacteria; kingdom Pseudomonadati; phylum Pseudomonadota; class Alphaproteobacteria; order Hyphomicrobiales; family Nitrobacteraceae; genus Bradyrhizobium; species Bradyrhizobium sp. WSM1417. The sequence continues at coordinate 5,503,741 of NZ_KI911783.1, read as the reverse complement.
CTCGGCGATCTCATCGGGGCTCTCGAGCCTGACGATCGGGTCCGCCTGGTCGAACTGACGGGGCGCGATTTCGACTTCTCCGCGCTGAACGAGCTCGACGAGGGCGTGCGCGAGGAAATCCTCGAGGAACTGCCGCCGCAGACGGTCGCGGAAGGTGTGCGCGAGCTCGAATCCGACGACGCGGTCGAGCTGCTGGAAACGCTCGATCAGGCCGATCAGGAGGAGATCCTCGAGAAGCTGCCGCTCAAGGAGCGCGTCGTGCTCGAGCGCAGCCTGCTTTATCCGGAAAACTCCGCCGGCCGCCGGATGCAGACCGAGTTCATCGCCGTGCCGCAGGATTTCACCGTCGGACAGGCGATCGACTACATGCGCGAGACGCCGGATCTGCCTGACCGCTTCTACGAGATCTACGTCGTCGACAAGGAGCAGCACTGGCAGGGCGCGGTCTCGCTCGACGTGCTGCTGCGTGCACGCCGTCCGGTGGCGCTTGCCGAGCTGACCGATGAGGATCGCCGCCGCGTCTCCGTCCTGGAGGACCAGGAGGAGGTGGCGCGCATGTTCGGCAAGTACAATCTCGTCGCAGCCCCGGTGCTCGACACCCAGGACCGCCTCGTCGGCGTCATCACCGTCGACGATGTCGTCGACGTCATCGAGGAAGAGGCGGACGAGGACCTCAAGGCGCTCGGCGGCGTCAACAGCGACGAAGAGCTGTCCGACACCGTGTTCACCATTGCACGCGCGCGGTTCAACTGGCTGCTGGTCAATCTCGCCACCGCCTTTCTGGCGTCCTCCGTGCTTGGCCTGTTCGAGGGCCAGCTCGAGAAGATGGTGGCGCTTGCCGTGCTGGCGCCGATCGTCGCAAGCCAGGGCGGCAATGCCGCGACCCAGACCATGACGGTCGCGGTGCGCGCGCTGGCGACGCGCGAGCTCGGCTCCTCCAATGCCTGGCGCGTGGTGATGCGCGAGGGCCTGGTCGGCCTCGTCAACGGTCTCGCCTTTGCCGTGATCACGGGCGTCGCCGCGGTGGCCTGGTTCAGGATCCCGGGCCTGGGCCTCGTCATCGGGCTCGCCATCATCGTGAACCTGTTCGCCGGCGCGCTCGGCGGCATCCTGATCCCGATGGCGCTCGAACGTGTGCGAGCCGATCCGGCGGTGGCGTCAGGCACGTTCGTGACAACGGTGACTGACGTCGTCGGCTTCTTTTCCTTCCTGGGCATCGCGACGTTGTGGTTCGGGTTGAGGTAGGAGCTGTTGAAATCCGTAGCCTGGATGGAGCGCAGCGTAATCCGGGGCGGATGCGTCGGCTCCAGAGACGCCCCGGGTTGCGCTGCGCTCCATCCGGGCTACTGGCCATCATCTTTAATCCGAACTTAAGCGGCCTGCCGCATCATCGCCTTGCTTGGGGGAATGAGCATGCGTGTGCGGCTGAAGGCGGACGGACGGATTGTCGAGTTGCGGGATGGGCAGGAGTTTCCGGTCCAGCCGTTTCCAATCCAGCCGGTATCTAACGCAGCGCCGGCCGAAGCCAGCTCGCTCGCCGTGCGCGATTTGCGCCGCCGTGCCTGCCTGACCCAGATGGAGTTCGCCGCGAAGCTCGGCGTTCCCGTCGAGACCATCCGCAACTGGGAGCAGGGCAAGCGCGCCCCGCGGGGACCCGCCCGCGCGCTGCTCGCCGTGATCGCGCATGCGCCCGACACCGTGTTCCAGGCGCTCGCCAAAGCCTGACGTCAAGGCCTGGCGTCAAGCCTTTGCGCGAACCTCCCGTTAGCATTGCGCGCAATATCCGGCTCGGCGGCCGGTGTCGCCCGTTGGCAGTGTCGCTAGCCGGGTTCATAATGACGTCGGGATGATGATTGGGGCGACCGCGACAGAGAGGATTCCTCATGCTGTTCGTCGAGACCAACGGCGCAAGAATACCGGCGATCGGGCTGGGAACCTGGGAGCTGAGCGGGCGCATGTGCGCGCGTGTGGTCGAGCAGGCGCTGCGGCTCGGCTATCGCCACATCGACACTGCACAGGTCTACGAGAATGAGCGCGAGGTCGGCGACGGCTTGCGTGCCTCAGGCGTGCGCCGCGACGACATCTTCCTGACCACAAAAGTCTGGACCAATCATTTCGCGCCCCACGATCTCGAACGCTCGGTCAAGGAGAGTCTGGTGCGCATGCGGCTTCCCTCCGTCGATCTCTTGCTGCTGCACTGGCCCAATTCGCACGTGCCGCTGGAGGAGACGCTGGGGGCGTTGTCGCATGCCAAGCGCATGGGCCTGACCCGCCACATCGGCGTCTCCAATTTCACCGTCGCGCTGATCGAACAGGCGGTGGCGTTGTCGCCGGAGCCGCTGGCCTGCAACCAGGTCGAATACCACCCTTATCTCGACCAGGCGAAGGTGAGGGCGGCCTGCGATCAGCACGGGCTCGCGCTGGTCGCCTACAGCCCGATCGCCAGGGGGCGGATCAAGACCGACCAGACGCTCGCCGAGATCGGACGTCTGCATCACAAGACGCCGGCGCAGGTCTGCCTGCGCTGGCTGGTGCAACAGAATGTCGCTGCGATCCCGCGCACCTCGCGCGTCGAACGCCTGTCGGAAAACATCGAGATATTCGATTTCGAGCTTTCGGACGACGAGATGGCCCAAATCGCGGCGCTAGCCAGTCCCAAGGGTCGCCTGACCGATTTCGGCTTCGCGCCAAAATGGGATTGAGAGGGGGCTGCCGTATGCTAGGACCAGCTTGGCAACCTGAAGTCAGGCGATGGAACTGCGGAAGATCATACGGACGGACATTGCAGCGTCGGCGATCGCCCATCTGACGCTGGTCGCGCTGATCATCGTGATCAGCGAAGTCCATCCGTTTCACGCCAGCCCGCCCGAAACGGTTTCCGTCAGCATCGTGACGCCGGAGCAGGTGAAGCAGGAGGAGGCCAAGGCCGAGGAGAAGGCAGAGGAGAAACTCAAGGCGAAGCCGCCGGAGCCGACCCCTGACCTGAAACTGCCGAAGCTGGATTTCACCGACAAGGACAAGGCGGCTGCCGCGCCGAAGCCCGAGGCGAAGCAGCAGGCCGCAGCACCGTCCTCGAAGCAGCAGGCCTCGCCCGAACAGCCGCAGCAAAAACAGCCGCAGCCACAGCCTTCACAGACGCCTCAGCAGCAGCCGCAGCGCGAGGCAAACGCGCAGACGCAACCGCAGCCTCAACCGCCACAGCCACAGCCATCGCAGTCGCCACCACCTCAGGCGACGCCGCAGCCCCCGGCGCCGCAACTCCTGCCACAAGCGATGCCGCAGCCAGCGGCCGCGCCGCCCCCGGCCTATCAGGCGCCGGAGCCCGATGTCACCGTCAAGTACGGCGTCATGCTGGGCCTGCCGCCGGAAATGCCGACGGAGCTGCCGAAAGACGCTCCCAAGGACGATGGCGGCGATGCCAAGGATTCAATCGCGGCCAAGCTGCCGGCCGAAATCATCGCCGAGTTGCGTCGTCACCTGCGAAGCTGCGCCAAGCTGCCGGCGGGCGTCGCGCCGACCGACAACGTCAACATCAAGCTGCGCACGGTGCTCGCGACCGACGGCACGCTGGCGCGCGAGCCGATCCTGATCGAAGCCCCGCCGTCCGCGAAGGGCGTGGCGCTCGTGAAGTCCGCCATCAGCGCGCTTCAGGCCTGCCAGCCCTACAAGATGCTGCCGGCCGACAAATACGGGGAATGGAAGGTGATGGACCTGCCGTTCTCGCCGCGGGATTTCGGCGGCTAGCAGATGGCCCGTCACCCGGATGGAGCGCAGAGCAATCCGGGGCCGCTCGCGCTGCGTCTGGCACCTTCCCGGATTGCGCCGCGCTCCATCCGCGCTACGCGACCGCGCCTGTGTCGCCCCCGTCAATCCGCTCGCGCAGATATATTCCTCTTTACCGAAGTTCCGTTGGCGGATGTGTCGTCCATCCCGGCTCATCCTTGAGGGGCGATCTTGTGGTCGTCACGTTCGCGGGCCGGGCTTGCGGTGGACGCGGCAACCGTACGTCCAACTTTGCGTCTGGGGACGGACAAGCCGAGATCGCCGCTAATCCTTACAAACCAGCCGGAGCACACGCTGGGGACACCACCATCTCAACCCAACACCTTGTGCACCGCGCGCTAGTGCCCACGATCTCGCAAGCTGGGTCAGCCGACACAATCTCGCGGCAGCATTTCGGGCACGTATATCCCGCGATGCTTGGTGCGAAGTCATACTCCGGACCAACATAGGCGCAGATCATGTGGTGGAATACCGGAAACGAGATCAGAGCGGATGAGCCGCAAGCCGGGCAATTCGTTTGAGTCCCTTCGATCTGCATGCTGCACCCCGCTCCCTCTCACAGCTCGTCGAGCCCGAATATTCCCACCAGCACGGAAGCGATCCGCGCGCTGAGTTGCGTATAGTGCATGTGGACGTCGACGGCCGAGTTCAGCGCCGGGAGATGCGCGCCTGGGCTGAACCTAATTCGCGCGATTTGCGACGCGGTACGCTCGCGCGCCACTGACGAGCCCGGTCCCGGGTACACATCTGACACCGGCAGGATTTCAATGATCTCGCCCAGAATTCGCCGGTTGCCGAACAGGACAAACACTTCGTTGCCGACTTTTGGATCGGACAGGCGTTCGTTAGGAACGTACCAGTCGACGAAGACATCCGTGGGGTCGAGAATTTCTGCAATCGGGGTGCCCGCCACCAGCGATTGGCCGGCACGCGCAGGATTGTTCGCGACGATGCCAGCTATGGGCGCAAAGACTCTCCCGCCGGCAAAGCTGCTTTCAACCTTTTCGAGGCGGTCACCGAGTTGCCGGCTGAATTCGTCGAGAGCAGCCAGTTGAGTGGTGGCTTCGGCGGATTCCGCCTCCTGCGAGACCACGGCTTTGTTCGCCAGGGCGCGCTCCCGGGACATGTCTATGCGGTAATTCAGGCTCGCAGCCGATGAGGTTGCGATAAGCTCGACAGCTTCCTCAGCAAGCCGCAGATGAGAACGCGCCGCGTCGAGCGATTCGCGCGCAACCCGGGCCTTGACACGCAATTCCGCCCTGCGGCCGGCAATGTCCGCAAGTGAGCGCATATAGGTAGCGACGATTTCATCGTGCTGCGGAGACCGAACCCTTCCGATTTCTTCGCCGGCCCTGACCGATGCACCTCTCAGCACGCTGATGCTATTAATCTGCACGATGTAAGGCAGTGAAACCAAATATCTCGGCGAGGACACGCTACCGGGGCCGCCGAGATAGAGGAGTGGCCTGCCGAAATAGACTACAAAGAATGCGAGTATGCCAAATACGATTGTCGCGTAGGCGGCGCGGACAGCCCGTCCGGCCGCGCGCCGACGGCTCTCGATGGGGTCGGGGATATGGGGATCGAGCCGTGTTAGGGTGATGGTCATTTGGCCACTTCCTTCGTCCGATCGCCGAATAGTGCACGGCGAACGCGCGGCGGCACGAAATCATCGTTCCGCGACGAGGCAAAGATGATTTCCGAAGAGTAGGAAAAGAACCGGGCGCACTTGAGATAGACACCCTGGTAAAAGGGAAAGATCAGAGCCATCTTCCAGCCAAACGTTCCGACGGATCGATGGAATAGGGCGAACACAAGTGCCATATTGAAGACCGAGATCCAGAGCAGCAGCACGTATATCGCCGAAAGAAACAACACGGCATCCGAGCCGAACAACAGCACAATGTAGGCCAAGTAGAATGGCAGGCTGAGCGTCGGAACGAGATCGAAGACGATGAAGTCCAGCCGTTGGATTGTGTCCGGTAAACGCTCTAGCGGGTGGCGAAAACTCAGCTCGCCATACATCATGAAGCGGATGCGCAGAGCATCGCGATCCCAGCGCGCACGCTGGCGCAACAGACTTATGCCACTTGCGGGGGCGGCTGTTTCCGCCCAGGCATCGGACACGAAGTGAATGACATAGCCGAGCCTGCGAAGCCGCAAGGTGTACTCCATATCCTCTCCCGGGCCGACGTCGAGCCCGCCCTGCTGCGCGAAAATATCCCGGCGATACATGGAACAGGCGCCGGACAGACACGCGATCGCATCCACCACGTCTAGGATCGACCGCCCCGCGGTGATCGACATCAGGTATTCGACGCTTTGAAGTCCTGTCCATATCGAGTCGCGCTCGTTGCTGATCGCGATGCTGCAACTTGCGCCGGCGACGAGCGGATCGCCGAACGCAGCAGCGAGGCGCTCAACCGCGTTCGGTTCGAAGACAGTGTCGGCATCCACGGTCAAAAGCAGAGCGCCGCGGGCAAACCGTGCTGCAGCGTTGATGGCAGCGCTGCGGCCGCAGCGGGTCCCATGGCAGATGACCATGTCAACCAGGCCCTGCGCTCTCGCCCGCTCCGCGACCGCGCGTGTTTCGTCGGTGGAGCCGTCGTCGACGACGATGATTTCGACAGGTCGCAGGGTTTGCCGGCGCAGCGAGCTGATCGAAGGACCAAGCCCGGAGCCGCCGTTGAATGTCGGGATAATCACGCTTACTGTCGCCTGGCAAACCGTCCCGCTGGCGCTTCGCCGCTTCGAGCTGAACAGAGCAAGAGACACCAGCGATAAGGTGTAGCGGGGGATGTCGAATATCAGCAGCGAGAAGGCGAGTAGAAATAAACTCGTTCCGGCGAGCACTTCCACCATTTCGGACATGCCGGCCACCTCCACTACGACAGGACCACTCCGAGCATCCGACCAAACAAGGCGCGCAAGGTAATTATCAGACGAGAAAATGAAGACCATCGCGTTGATGGTCGAGTGGTAAATTGCGTAAACATTTGCTTTTTGCGTTTGCGCTATTCACCTGCAGCGTCGGCTTCGTCAGTTGACGATGACCGGCTCTCGAAGGCTGATTGTTGGCGTACCGGCATCATCGTTGCGGTTGGAGTTGTTCCCCGCGTCGATAAATCCCACAAGGTAACCGGTCCGTCCAACCTTTCAGGCGCAAGACGGCCTCAGTCTGGAAAGACTGAGGCCGGTGGGGGCGTCGATGTACCGTTGGGGTCGGTACTCTAGAATTCTAATCGCGACGCACCACTTTGCGTATTGTCCTTGAGGACAGCCAATCAGCACGTTGTCCCTCTCACACATCTGCGGACCGCCCGACGGGTTTGGCGGACGGTGGTCCGTGCGACGCACACGCCGTTGATACGTGTCCTACCGACGCCGCAGGCAGCAGCGACTTCCGTAATCAGGCTTTCGGGCTGTGCAATCGGGGCAGGTGTCATCGCCTGAGCCGATACTGCGAAGAAGAAGGCGAACGTGGCAATTCCGAGCGACTTGATCATATCGAGCTCCCTGGAAGCGCCCAACCGCCCGGCCGGCGCGGCGAAGCGATGGACGCGACTCTCTCAAACTGATGCCCGCTCCTGTCAGAGAATTGAGATAGATCAAAGCGGCTTTACGGACTTCCCGTACGGCAATCGCTACACATAGCAGGCCGAGACCGCCGGCTTAGGACTATGATCGCAGTCTTCCCTGTGCCCTCTTGGATAAGAGGGTGAGTGACCAGGCAAAGATACGGGCGAAATGCGCCGCGAGAGTGCGAAGCTATGTCTGTAATTCATGCGAGCTGGAGAAGTGGCGCTGCCGCCTCATACTGCGTCAGTGCGAGCGCAGCGACTTGTCCGCCACACTCCGCCCTCGTACCCCGGACGCAGCGCAAGTGCGCTGCAGCGCGTCCGGGACACGAGCGCGTCAACGACCGCGCTTCATCTCCTCGCCATCCACCACCTCCGGCGCCATGGCCTCCCACGCGCTCGAGGCGAATTGCCGGCGCCAGGTCACGATGACCACGGCTGCCGTGGTCACGAACAACACCCAGGGGCTGACGAACCAGCCGAGATAGCCGAGTGCGAAGAAGAAGGCGCGCTGGCCGCGGTTGAAATGGCGGCCGGCGGATTCGAACAGGCGCGAGGTGCGGATCACGTGGGCTTCGGCCTCCGGCGTGTCACGCTGCGAGGCCGCCGGCATGCCGCCGAACAGGATCGCGACATAGTTGAACAGGCGGTACGACCAGGCGAATTTGAAGAAGGCGTAGACGCAGATCAGGACGAGGCCGACGCATTTCAGCTCCCACATCGCCGGCGAGGTGCTGAGATCGATCGGCAGCTTGCTCAAGATCGTGATCGCGTCGTTGGTCGCGTGCAGCAGCGCCAGCGCGCCGCCGAGCGCGATCAGGCTGGTGGAGGCGAAGAAGGCAGTGCCGTTCTGCAGCGAGGCCATGATCTGCATATCGACCATGCGCGCGTCGCGGTCGAGCAGCCGGCGCACCCACACTTCGCGGTAGCGGTTCATGCGCGCCGACAGGCTGTCGCGGCCATAGGCCGAATGCTCCAGCGTCAGCGCGTAGACCAGCCACTCGATGATGAAGAAGCCGACGGCGGTGATGTCGACCCAATGCCTGCTCATGTCTGTCTCCTGGCGAGGATCGCAACGCTTGCCACGCATGGCGAGGTGCAGCAACGATTGATTGGCGGCAGGCGATGGCGTTAAAAGCGGCTCGCTTCAAGGCGGATCGAGAAGGACTGATGACATGGCTGCGCTGAAACTCGCAATCGGCAACAAGAATTACTCGTCATGGTCGATGCGGCCGTGGCTCGCGCTCCGCGCCAACGACATCCCGTTCGTGGAGACCCTGATCCCGCTCTACACCGACAATCCCGCGGACAAGGAGCAGATCATCTCGTTCAGCCGCGCCGGCAAGGTTCCGGTGCTGGTCGACGGCGACACCACGGTCTGGGATTCGCTCAGCATCATCGAATACCTCGCCGAGCGCTACCCGGAAGTGAAGCTGTGGCCTGACGATGCCGCCGCCCGTGCCCATGCCCGTTCGGTGTGCGCCGAGATGCATTCCGGCTTCATGGCCCTTCGCAACGAATGCGGCATGAACCTGCACCGCCCGGTGCGCCCTGTGACGCTGTCGGCGGACGCCGAGGCCAATATCGCGCGCGTGCAGGAGATCTGGCGCGAGTGCCGGACCCGGTATGGCGCCAATGGACCGTTCCTGTTCGGGCGCTTCGGCGCGGCCGATGCGATGTATGCCCCGGTCGTGCACCGCTTTCGCACCTACGCGATCGAGGTCACGCCGGAGACCCGGGCCTACATGGACACGATGCTGGCGCTGCCGGCATTCCAGGAATGGACCCGGGACGCGCTCGCCGAAACGCTCGTCATCGAAAAGTTCGAGACCGTGTAATCTGTGGTTGCGATCGGGCTCGCTTGACGCAGCAAGCCGGCGGCGCTCGATCGCCCGAGTGGTCGGCAAGGAGAGGGACCTCACGGCCCAGGAACCGCCCAAGGCGGTGGATCACGCCAGCCCCGACGGCCGTTTGCTCTATAGCGCCTGAAGAACCGGTTCCAACGGTATCATCGGCTGGCGGCATCACTCTGAAATAACTGCAAAATTCGCACGTTTGCCATGTCGCATACTGCTGGCCAAAAAGGCCTGCCTCATGCTATACAGCAGCCGGGTTTCCGGCCGGCCAACGCAGTGGGACCATGGGCGTGGCAGGCGTTGTTTGAGTGATGGAGAGGGTGTTGAAGCACAAATTCCCTATTGGATCGCGCGTGTTGTTCACGGCCAGCAATGTCGCACGCCCTGCTGCCAGCGGCTCGTATGAGATCATCCGCTTGCTGCCGACCGATGGTGACGACTGTCAGTACCGGATCAAGAGCTCGACCGAAGCCTTCGAACGCGTCGCCAAGGAAAGCCAGCTCGCGCTGTCCTGAAGGCCGACGCTATCCGCGCATTGGCGCGTCCCCGGGGAATTGTATCCTGCCGCCGTCAAAAGGCCCGCTTCAGCTTCAAAAGGTGGGGCGGGGGCAGTTGCCGACTCTCGGTGCTCGCTTTGACCATTCGCTCTCTGCTCGCGTGAGGGGACGTCGCGCATGAACTGGGCATGGGCCTCGTCGCTCGACCAAATCTGGCGTTCGCCGGGCTTTCCAATGTGGATGATGCTGGCGGCCGCCGGCTTCTTCGGACTGATCCTCCTGGTCACGCTGCTGCGCGCCGAGCGATCGGTCGCCAACGGTGCGCTGACCGTTGTTGCACTGCTGGCCATTGCCATCGCGTTGGCTGCCGTCGTGCGTGTCGATGGACCGGCGGGGCAGACCACGCCGACCGAGGCCCGCGGGCAGGCCGCGATGACCGCGAGCCTGCCGGCGCTGTCCTGTCTCGACGATCTCGCCGGCGATGCCGTGGCCATGGGCTGCGAGAAGGCGCTGTTCGGCGCGCCTGACGCGGCGGCGGCGGCCGTCTCCACCACCGCGGCCAGGATCGACCGGCTGACGGCGCTCGGCGATGCCGCGACCGCCGAGAAGGGCCTGACGCCCGACATCAAGGTGCTGCGCAGATCGCTGGAGCGTGATCGCTACGGCCTGGTCGCGCAGGTACTGGTCGTGCGCGACGGCTGCACCCAGTTCGACTGCGCCGCCTTCCGCTCGCTGACCGACCAGCAGCAGGTCGCCGCCAACATGGATTCCCATCTCTACGACACGCTGGTCGCGCGCTACGCGCCGACCTGGAATACGCCTGCAGCGGCGCAATCGTTGCCGGCCACTGCCGCGCTTGCCGGACTGCCGCAGTCGATGCCGACGGGCAAGCCGACCAATGCGGAGTTCCCCAGTGCCTCGTCGACGCCTCCGGTCAGCATCATGAATCCGGAGCCGCCGACGCGCCAGGCGGCGCCCACCGCGAACGCAGCGGCCGCGCCGGCTCCGCGCGCCCCGGCAGCGGCCTCGGCACAGGCCGCAGCTCCCGCCGCGAAGAAGCCGCCTGCGCCGAAGGCTGCGCGGGCGCCGGCGGCAGCACCGGTTCCGCTCACGCCGCCGGCCGCAGCTCCCCCGCCTGCGGATAACGAGTAGATCGGCATTCCAAATGCGTGGCTGCCCGGCTAATGCTTGGGCATGCCACTACATCTGATCAAGCTCGCCGTCGGCTGCGAATCCATCAAGGAATTGAAGGAGTGGACCGCCGAACGGATGCAGACCGCCAAGAAGAAGGGTCTGCCGCAACATCACATCCACATCACCCGCATGGTGCCCAAGCGCGACGCCGAGATCCTGTCGGGTGGGTCGCTCTATTGGGTGATCAAGGGTGAGGTCGCCGCGCGCGAAAAGATCATCGGCATCGAGCCGTTCCGCGACAAGGACGGCATCGGGCGCTGCCGGATCGTGATGCAGCCGAAGGTGATCCCGGTGTCGCCGCGGCCGATGCGCCCGTTCCAGGGCTGGCGCTATCTCGCCGACGATTCGGTGCCGCCCGATCTCGGCAAGTCCGCCGCCGGCTCGATCGCGGCGATGCCGGAGCCGATGCGGCGCGAGCTGCGCGATCTCGGGCTGCTCTAAACCGCGATATTGTCGATCAGCCGGATCGTGCCGAGCTTGGCCGCGACCAGGATGCGCAAGGGGCCGTCCTTGCGCGAGGTGACAGGCGCCAGGGTCGCTGCATGGCGCACCTCGAAATAGTCGAGCTCAAAGCCGGCCGCCGTGATCATCGCGGCACCGCGTGCCATTGCGGCCGTGACCGCTTCGCCGGCGCGGATGCGCCCGGCGCTCTCGTTCATGGCGCGGTACAGCGTGATTGCGGTCTGCCGCTCCTCTGGCGACAGGTAGACGTTGCGCGAGGACATCGCGAGCCCGTCGCGCTCGCGCACGGTGCGGGAACCGATCACCTTGACGCCGAGGTCGAGGTCGCGGGCCATCTGCGCCACCACCCGCAACTGCTGAAAATCCTTCTCGCCGAAGATTGCGAGATCCGGCCGGCACTGCGTGAACAGCTTGCCGACGACGGTGGCGACGCCGCCGAAAAAATGCGGGCGGAAGCGGTCCTCGAGGCCGGCCAGCGCCGGTCCCTCCGGCAGGATGCGGGTGGCAAAGCCCTCCGGATACATGGACTCGGCGCCGGGATGCCAGACGATATCGACGTCCTCGGCGGCGAGCTTGGCGAGATCGGCCTTCCAGGTTCGCGGATAGGCGCCAAAATCCTCGGTCGGCGCGAACTGGGTCGGGTTGACGAAGATCGACACCACGACGCGGCTCGCGCGCCGCTTGGCCTGGCGCACCAGCGACACGTGGCCGTCATGGAGCGCTCCCATGGTCGGGACCAGCGCGATCGTGGCCTTTCGCTTGCGAAGATTGTCGACGGCGCGTCGCAGGGTGGGGACCGTGCGGGCGATCAAGGGGCTGCGTGACATCAGAACTCGACGGGTTGGGAATCGGCGGGCGCGTCCCGGCGCCCGGCGGACTAACCTTAACAAGCGGCGACGATGGACGCCACGCATCTGGATGCGGCACAGCATCCCGCGCAAAGCCGCGCAAGTGTCGCGACATTGTGGGCTGGATCACAGACGCGAAGCGGCGCGGCGATTCATGATGAAGGACGGCGCGCCGCGATTTGTATTGCCTGTCACGCATTTCACTTGACCGCAGACGCGGCCAACTCGAAGATATTCGTTAGGGGTGTTGAGGATCGCGATGCTTGTGCAAGCTAGCCAAGGCCAGTCCGGCTCGGCGCATGTGGTCGTGCTCGGCAACGAGAAAGGCGGCTCCGGCAAGTCGACGACCGCCCTGCACATCGCAGTCGCGCTACTGAAAGCCGGCCAGCGCGTCGCCACCATCGACCTAGACTGCCGTCAGCAGAGCTTTACCCACTACATCAACAACCGTTCCGCCTGGGCGCGCCGCACCAAGCTCGACCTCGAACTGCCGCTGCATCGCTGCATCAAGCTCGGCGAAACCATGCAGGTCGCCGAGAACGAGAATTCGGAGTTCCTTCAGTTCATGGAGGCGGTCTCGGCGGTCGAGAGCAGCTTTGACTTCATCGTCATCGATACGCCCGGCACCGACAGCTACCTGATGCGGCTTGCGCACTCGATGGCCGACACGCTGGTGACCCCGATCAACGACAGCTTCCTCGATTTCGACGTGCTCGGCACCGTCGATCCCGCCAATTACGCGGTGACGGGCGAGAGCCACTACGCTGAGATGGTGCGGGATGTCAGGCGCAAGCGCCGCCAGCTCGATGGCGCGACTACCGACTGGATTGTCGTGCGCAACCGCCTGTCGATGCTCGGCTCCCGCAACAAGCAACTCGTTGCCGATGGGTTGAAGGATTTGTCACTACGGCTCGGCTTCCGCTACGTCGACGGCTTCGCCGAACGCGTCGTCTATCGCGAGTTCTTCCCGCGCGGCCTGACCGCGCTGGACGAGATCGACGAGGCCACGCTCGGCATGCGGCCCAATCTCGGCCATCTCACCGCACGGGAGGAGGTGACCAGCCTGCTCCGCCAGCTCAAGCTTCCGCTCGACGAGCGCGGACGCCGCCGCGCCGCCAACCGCGCCGAGTGGTTCAACCAGGTCGACAAGCCGCTCGAGGTCCACGACATCCTCGGCGCCTGAGGCGGCGGTATATCGCTACTTCCAGTCGATCAAAGCGGCCGGTCTTCCGGGGGGAACCGAGCTCGCGCTCAACCGTTTTCACCCCGCGTTTACTGCAAAATTGAACCCAATCGAGACAGGTTGCGTCGGAAGGTGACGTGCAGCCTGACGTAGCCGCGTGAGAGCGAGGTGCCCAAGAAGCGTGTGCGCCGCACAATGAAAGGGCTGATGGTTCACAATATTTAGCCTTCCTGTCACGCGCCTGTGACATATATTAGGGAATAGGCGACCAGGGGCCGAAGAGCTCCGGAAGAACACGATTTTCAACAGGGGTTCAGGCCACAAGAGCCTGAGGCTGAGGACGAAAATGAAGCGTGGAATTGCCGTTCTGGTTTCGGTCAGTGCCCTCTGCGGCGTCGCCTATTTCACGGCGAGCAAGTGGGCGATCAGGCACGAGACCATCACCTTCTACGATGCCTCGCGCGACAACCGTGCGGTGCCCGTCGATATCGCGATCCGTCGTGACAAGGAAATGCAGGCCAATGCCGGCATGATCACGATGCCGGTCGCCGTGATCAACCACGGCAACACCGTCAAGAATACCGAGTACGGCTTCCTCGCCAACATTTTCGCTGCGCGCGGCTACCTCGTCGTCAGCCCGCAGCATGATTTGCCGGCCGATCCTCCGATGGTGACCAAGCCCGGTGAGATCTATGTCGGCCGGCTGCCGCAGATCCTGCGCGGCGTCGCCAACATCCATCTCGCCATGCAGGAGATGAAGAAGGTTCAGCCCAACGCCGACTACGAAAAAGTGACGATGGTCGGCCACTCCATGGGCGGCGACATCACGATGTATTTCGCCAAGCAGTATCCTGATGAGGTCAAGAAAGTCGTCACGCTCGACAATCTTCGCGTGCCCTTCGTCACCGCCGGCAAGTTCAAGATCCTGTCGTTCCGCTCCACCGATCCGCAGTTCAAGGCCGATGCGGGCGTGATCCCCACCGACGAGGAATGCGAGAAGGCCGGCATCCAGGTCGTGAAGACCGAATTCCAGCACAACGACATGCGCGACACCGGTCCGGACGCTGCCAAGAACTCGATCCAGGGCATGCTCGACAAGTTCCTGAGCGCGACCGACAGCGAAGTGGCGCCGGTCGACACGCAATCGTCCCCGCCCAAGATTCTGGAGCCCGGGCCGGTCGCTTTGATGGCGCCTGCCAAGAGCTGACGCCTTCCTCGTCGTTGACACCGCTTTTCAAAACCTCCGCCGGCTTCCGCCTGCGGGGGCTTTGCACATTGACCGGGCGGCATGCGCTGACCACATTAGCCGTTCACGCCAAGGTCAAGGAATGTCGGGCGAACCCATCAAACCGCGCGGCCGCGACGCCGTCTCGACGCAACCAGCTGGCACTGTGCCGCAGGCGGGGACCTCGACCTCGGAGGACATCGCCGCCTTCGTCGCAAACGCGCGCGCGCTGTCACCGCATGCGCCTGGTGCGAAAGGGCGGCTGATCTTCGCGCTGGATGCGACGATGAGCCGGCAGCCGACTTGGGACATGGCTTGCGCACTTCAGGCCGAAATGTTCCGTGAGACCGCCGCGCTCGGTAGTCTCGACATCCGGCTCGTCTATTATCGCGGCTTCAACGAGTGTCGCGCCACGGGATGGATCTCCGACAGCGCCAGGCTTGCGGCGCTGATGAGCAAGATCGATTGCCGTGGCGGCGACACCCAGATCCGCAAGGTGCTGAGCGAGGCGCGGCGCGAGGCAGTCGCATCCGGCGTGCGCGCCGTTGTCTTCGTCGGCGACGCCATGGAGGAGAACGTCGACGAGCTCTGCGCCAAGGCCGGCGAGCTCGGCATGCTCAAGGTGCCTGTGTTCGTATTTCAGGAAGGCCATGACGCGGTGGCCGAGCAGGCCTTTCGCGAGATCGCCCGCCTGACCGGGGGCGCCTGGTGCCGGTTCGATCCGGGTGCGGCGGCGCAGTTGCGCGAGCTGTTGCGCGCAGCCGCTGCCTACGCGGCCGGCGGACGCGAGGCGCTGTTGCAATTGGCGAAGACCGCCAGTGGCGCGGCCAGGCTGATCGGCCAGATGAAGTAGCGCGGGCGCGCGGTCGGCGGGGGCGCAAGGACACGATGCTTTTTGGTGGTAGGCCGACTATATTCCGGCCATGACCCTGATCGCCGGCGCTATCGCTGTTATCACCCTTTATCTGCTGCTCCAGATGTTCCGTTCGGCCAATCCGGCCGTGCTTGCGCGCGCGATCAGGTTCGGTGGCGGCGTGGTCGCGCTGGCTGTCGCAGCGTTCACCGGCTTGAAGGGCGAACTGGTGGTGGCGATTCCGCTCGGGATATTCGGCGCCGGGCTCCTGGGCTGGACACCGATGGCAAACGCCGGCTTCGGCAATATCGGCGGGCTGTTCGGCGCCGGCGCGACGCGCCCGGCCGGTCAGGCGTCGCGCGTGCGCTCGCAATTCCTGGATATGCGGCTCGATCACGATTCCGGCCAGCTCGGAGGCCGGGTCGTCGCCGGGCCTCACGCCGGGCGCGATCTCGATGAGTTCGATCTCGCGGCCCTGCTGGCAATGGTCCCGGCGTTCGACGCCGAGAGCGTGGCCCTACTTGAAAGCTATCTGGACCGCCGGTTTCCCGCTTGGCGTCAGAACGCGCAGGGCGACGCGGCAGGGGGGCAGCGCCGCACGGTGGCGACCGGCAAAATGACGACGGAGGAGGCCTATCAGATCCTTGGCCTGCAGCCGGGGGCGGGGCGTGACGACATCAGCCGGGCTCACAAGTCCCTGATGAAGAAACTGCATCCCGACCAGGGGGGCTCGACGTATCTCGCTGCCCGTGTAAACGAGGCCAAGGATACTCTGCTTCGCACGCATAACGGCTAACTCCGGCACCACGCTACAAACGCTCGTCCCGTGTGAGCCCCGTTTGCTCTGTTTGCCGTCGCCCCGATGCCCGCCATTGTCGGCGTGGTCGATCCCTTGCGTAAAGTTTTAACCGTAAATCCTTGACGAGAGGTTGTCGTGGAACAGCCTCGTCGGTCACCGCGTCCCGAAATGAAAATGCCCGCGCAAGGCGCGGGCATTTTGATTGGAGCGGTGCGAAAGATCAGTTGCGGACGGTCATGCAGGAGATATCGGCGCGCTTGAGGGTGCGGCAGACGGCTTCCGCCTGGTCGCGGTCGAGCCCGGCGAAGCGAGCGCGGAAGAGCTTGCGATTGTCTTTCGCGACGACCGGTTCGGTGAACGGATCGGCCTTGCTGAGCAGGCCGCGAGCCGAGCTGCGCGCGGCGTCGATACGCTGCTGGGCTTCGTTCTCGCTCTCGAGCGCGCCGACCTGGACGATCCAGCCGCTGTGGGTGACGACCGGCTTCGTGGTGGCGCTCATCTGGACCGGCTGCAGCGCCGGGTCGGCTGACGCAAGCTTCGTAGCAGCCGGGGCGGGTGCGGCGGCGGTGGCGGCCGGCAATACGCCGAGGATGCCATTGCCGGTGCCGAAGCCCGCCGGCTGACGCGGCAGCTCGGAACGGCCGATCTCGGCTCTCGGAGCTTCCGGTTGGCTGGCGACCTCGGGCTTGTTGATGAGGTCTGCCCGGGCCACGACGGCGCCGGAGGTTTCGGCGACGTCGGAGCGGGACGCGATCGTGCTCGTGACTTGCGGTGCGATCTGAGCCGGGGCGGCGGAGGCGACCTTCACGGCGCCGGCCTTGACCTGGACGGTCTTGACCCGGACCGGCTTCATCGGCTCGGACGAGCCGGGAATGATCGAGAGCGGCTGGCTCGAGATCACGCCATTGGTGAGCGGCGCAGGCTCGATCCTGGATTCAGTCGGCCGAACGTCAGGCTTGTTGGCTTCAGATCTGG
Source organism: Bradyrhizobium sp. WSM1417 (assembly GCF_000515415.1). Lineage (NCBI taxonomy): Bacteria > Pseudomonadati > Pseudomonadota > Alphaproteobacteria > Hyphomicrobiales > Nitrobacteraceae > Bradyrhizobium > Bradyrhizobium sp. WSM1417. The sequence continues at coordinate 5,486,488 of NZ_KI911783.1, read as the reverse complement.
GCTGAGCCGGCGGCACCGCAGCAGTCGCGGCCGCAAGCGTCGAGAGGCGGGCGGCGAGACGCGACGGGGCTGCTTCGGGAGCAGGGGCAGCCTGAACCTGCGGAGCGGGGCGGGCCGGGGTATCCGACGCATCAGCGACTTCGGCAGCGGCGTCGGAGCCGTTGCGTTCGGTGACCGCGGCGACGGTGTGGGTGGTCGCGGCCTTGTCGAGGTTCTCCGCGAGCAGGTTGCGCATGATGGCGTCGCGCGAGCCGCCGCTGCGGCCGCCCAGCACCACGCCGATCAGGTGGCGGTTGCCGCGGCGCATCGAGCTCACGAGATTGAAGCCGGAGGCCCGGGTGTAGCCGGTCTTGATGCCGTCCACGCCCTCGACATTCCCGAGCAGATGATTGTGGTTCCGGATCGACTGTCCGCGCCAGTTGAACGTCGAGGTCGCGAAATAGCGATAGTAGCGCGGGAAGCGCTCCTGGATGGCGCGGCCGAGCGTGGCCTGGTCGCGCGCGGTCGTGACCTGCTCGTCGTTGGGAAGACCGTTGGCGTTGCGGTAAACCGTCCTGGACATGCCGAGCGAACGCGCCTTGCGCGTCATCATCTGGGCGAAGTCGTCCTCGTCGCCGCCAATCGCTTCCGCGATCACAACGGCTGCGTCGTTGGCTGAGCGGGTGACGAGACCCTTGATCGCGTCCTCGACGCGAATGGTCTGGCCGGCACGCAGGTTCAGCTTGGTTGGATCCTGATCGGCGGCGTGCTGCGACACCGGCATTTCGGTGTCGAGCTTCATCTTCCCGGACTCGAGACGCTCGAACAGCAGATAGAGCGTCATGATCTTGGTCAGCGAGGCCGGATGGCGGATCCCGTCGGGACTCGTGGCCTGAAGCACGGAACCGGAATTGCCATCGACGATGATCGACGCGAATTTCGGGCTGGAACTCTCGGACACATCGCGCTGCACGCGGTGGTGCGCGTAGTGACGGCGGTGGCGCCGCGCCTCGGCAGCATCTGTGGTGAAGATGACCGCACTGGTGACCGCAAGAAGCCCAAAAACGCCAACCCGCGCCAAGCGCGAGGAAGACAAGTTTTTACGAAGCATGAAACCCCGTCCCCGTTTCTGACTTGATCACCGGCTCGTGAGGCGAAATTGTGCCCAACGGACCCGGGATCATTACCTGCTCAGGCTGTCCCTCCGCAGGTGTTCGCCGCGGGGGACGTTGGGCCCGAGCCGCTGTTCTGGCTAAGGTGATGTTCTCCAACGGCTTTTGGCCGCTTGTGGAAGTTGAACACGTCCAAGGAATCAAAGTAGGGGGCCGCGGTTTCCAAAAGCTTAAGGAACCATTGCGGGAAACCCCGGGAATACCGGCTAATTTAGCATGCAATTTGTGCGACGCACAAAATTCTTGACTTTTTTGTGCGTTGCACTAATTGTGAGCAGGGTCAGGGAGCCGGGGCTTCCCGACGAGAGCTAGGGAAAAGGATTCCGAATGTTCAAGGTTGAAGACTTTCAAGGCTACGGGAAAGAGCACTTCGAGCAGTACGTCGCCTCCGCGACCTCGATGCAGCACGGCCTTCAGGCGATCGCCAGCGCCTATGGCGACTACACCAAGAAGTCGTTCGAAGACACCAAGTCCTTCGTCGAGAAGCTTTCCGGCGTGAAGTCGCTGGACAAGGCCGTCGAAGCGCAGACCGAATTCGCCCGTTCCGCCTACGAGTCCTTCGTCGCGGAATCGCAGAAGATCGCCGGCCTTTACAGCGACCTCGCCAAGCAGGCGTTCAAGCCGGTCGAGACCATCGTGTCGAAATTCACTCCGGCCGCCAACTAACGTTCTTTGACGACCTGGAATCAAAAGCCCGGCTGAAGCAGCCGGGCTTTTTTGTTTGTCGCGGGGTGTCGATCTCAGCGCGCCACGCGCAGCTTCGACAGCGACGTGCCGATGTCCTTGAACACCGAGACGGTCTGATCTGCCTTCGTCACCAGATAGAACTTGTCGGTGCCGCTCGCGCAATATTGCAGCACGCTGGAGGTCGGATCGCTGCCGGTGTTCACCTGCACCGTATAGATCGTGATGTTCGCCGCCTTGGCGTTGTCGCACAGCTTCTTCTGCCGCGCGTCGATTTGCCAGGCGTTACTGTACCAGCGGTTCTGCGTGTTAAGACCGTCGGATAGCAGCACGATCGCGTCCTTGTAGGTGTAGTTGGTGTCCTTGGCCGGCGCGTTCATGGGATCGCCAGTCGATAGCGTCATCCAGCCCCAGGCGAGGCCAATGCCCTGGTTGGTGTTGCCCGTGGGCTTCATGGCGTCGATCCGTCTCTTGAGTGAGCTCCAGTCGTAGCTCAGCGGCATGATTGGCTGCAGATAGGACGAACTGCCGGGGTCGCAGTAGGAGTACTGTTCGGCCGGGAACTGCGTTCCCGCGTTGCCGCTCGTGGGCGTCGTGTTCTTGGTGTCGTAGTCCTGGTCGCGGTCGACCACGCATCCCGTCCATGTGTTGTGGTTGGCGAACCTGGTGCCGCGGGCCGCGTCCCAATCGCTGAAATCGACCCAGTACTTGCTGTGGTTGCTGGCGCCGACGTTGACGTCCTTGGCAAACGGAACAATCGAGATGTAGACGTCGCCATCGGTCTTGGCGAGCGGGCTGAGCTGGTCGACCAGGCTCTTCGCGGCGGTCTGCATCGCCGCCATCTTGCCGTCGTCGGCCATCGACCCCGTGTTGTCGAGCACCAAGGCCACGCGCATGCGCACCAGGCCCCAAGCGCTGGTGGAATTGGCGCCGACGTCGAGCGTCGGGAAGCCTGCGACCTTCATGAAGGCGGTCGTGTAGGTGCCGGTGCCGGTGACCTCGATGGTGGAGCCCATGCTGGTGCTTGCGGTGTAAGTGGCCGCGATGCTGACCGACGGCAGGGCGTTGGTGGCAGTGAACAGGGCGTTGAAATAAGCCTGCGCCTTGGTGCTGATCTGCGAGGTCGTGATGTTGCCGGACGACAGATCCTTGGAGACCATCAGCGAGGTCGAATCGAGGGCCGCCTGCATTGCGGAACGAGCCTGGGCCGCGCGGCTGTAATCGATTGCAGCTCCGACGAAGCCTAAAACCGGGAGCAGCGCGATGGCGAAGATCACGGCGATATTGCCTTGTTCGGCCGCTGCAAACCGGGCGAGGTGTCGACCAATACGGCTGACGAATGGCAGGCGAGACATGACGATTCCCGGAAATCTGTGACTTTGCCCTTTTTCGCGCCACGCCGTTGAACACACGGTAAATTGGTCCGTAGAAAACCGGAGATAGCCCGCGCGAAACCGCCGCAGCCGCGTTACCGGCCGGGTTCCTGGTCAACATCTTCTAAACCGGCGGGGCGGAAGCTTTTGTCAAATCAGTCCGGATTGATTAACCTTGGTGAGGATCGCCCGGACCGGGAATCGGGACCGCCGTGGCCGCATCGGCCGAGCTGTCGCACGCTTGCGGCGAGCCGGGAGCAGGCCCATATTCGGTGAGGCCGATCCGGCTTGGACCGGACCGGCTGGAAGCGGCGATCCAACAAGGCGGTGCGCCTGTGCGAAGCTCCGAAAGCCGGGGCTGCGCGGCGAACCGCCATACGCTTCCGTGGGGAATTTGAACGCCTGAGCCATGCCGCAACTGTCTTCCAGACCAGATCCGTCCGCGGCCGCCGCCGCCCACGCTGCCCTGATGAGCAACGACGAGAACCGTTCCGGCGGTCCCTCCGCGCCAAACACGTCCGTCATCACCAAGGTCAAGCCGAAGACCAAACGGCCGAACCTGTACCGTGTGCTGATCCTGAACGACGACTACACGCCGATGGAATTCGTCGTTCATGTGCTGGAGAAATTCTTCCAGAAGGACGCCGAGGCTGCAACCAAGATCATGCTGCACGTTCATCATCACGGGATCGGGGAGTGCGGCGTGTTCACCTACGAGATCGCCGAGACCAAGGTGACGCAGGTGATGGATTTCGCTCGCAAGCACCAGCATCCGCTGCAATGCGTGATGGAAAAGAAGTAAGACACGACACGTTACGGCGCGTTCGAAGCCGATTCTTGTGCATGTCGCAGTGTGATTGCCGCGTGATGTCTGCGCGCGATGTTCGTTACAGACGGCAAAACTACGGAATTTCGGACCGCTGCCGACCGCGCCCAGATCGGAACGGGTTTTGCATCGAAAAATACCTCAGCTGTGCAGCCGCCTGAGTCGCGGAACCGGTCTTTCGCCGCGATCTTGTATAACTATATGTGACAAAGGTTGTTGTTGCCTGACCGGGCGATGGCGATCATGATGGTGGGGGCCATAGAGGACGCGAATGCCGACTTTTTCCCAAAGCCTTGAACAATCCCTGCATCGTGCACTGGCGATCGCAAACGAGCGTCATCACCAATACGCGACGCTCGAGCATCTTTTGCTCTCCCTGATCGACGACTCCGATGCAGCCGCCGTCATGCGCGCCTGTAGCGTCGACCTCGACAAGCTCCGCACGAGCCTGGTCAATTATCTTGAGACCGAATTCGAGAACCTGGTAACGGACGGCGCCGACGACGCCAAGCCGACCGCAGGCTTCCAGCGGGTGATCCAGCGCGCGGTGATCCACGTGCAGTCGTCCGGTCGGGAAGAGGTGACCGGCGCCAACGTGCTGATCGCGATCTTTGCCGAGCGCGAGAGTCATGCCGCGTATTTCCTGCAGGAGCAGGACATGACGCGCTACGACGCCGTCAACTACATCAGCCACGGCATCGCGAAGCGACCGGGCGTCTCCGAGGCACGCCCCGTGCGCGGCGTCGACGAAGAGACCGAAACCAAGGGCAGCGACGACGCCAAGAAGAAGGGCGAGGCGCTCGAGACCTATTGCGTCAACCTCAACAAGAAGGCGCGTGACGGCAAGATCGATCCGGTGATCGGACGCAATTCCGAGATCAACCGCGCGATCCAGGTGCTGTGCCGCCGGCAGAAGAACAATCCGCTGTTCGTCGGCGAAGCCGGCGTCGGCAAGACCGCGATCGCGGAGGGCCTGGCCAAGCGCATCGTCGACAGCGAGGTGCCGGAGGTGCTGGCGGCTGCGACCGTGTTCTCGCTCGACATGGGCACGCTGCTCGCCGGTACGCGCTATCGCGGCGACTTTGAGGAACGCCTGAAGCAGGTGCTGAAGGAGCTCGAGGCGCATCCCAATGCCATCCTGTTCATCGACGAGATCCACACCGTGATCGGTGCGGGCGCGACGTCGGGCGGGGCGATGGATGCCTCGAACCTGCTCAAGCCCGCGCTCGCTTCCGGCACCATCCGCTGCATGGGCTCGACCACCTACAAGGAATACCGGCAGCACTTCGAGAAGGACCGCGCGCTGGTGCGGCGCTTCCAGAAGATCGACGTCAACGAGCCGACGGTCGAGGACGCGATCGCAATCCTCAAGGGCCTCAAGCCGTACTTCGAAGACTACCACCGGCTGAAATACACCAATGAGGCGATCGAGGCTGCGGTGCAGCTCTCTTCGCGCTACATCCACGACCGCAAGCTGCCGGACAAGGCGATCGACGTGATCGACGAATCCGGCGCGGCGCAGATGCTGGTCGCCGAGAACAAGCGCAAGAAGACCATCGGCATCAAGGAGATCGAGACCACGATCGCCTCGATGGCGCGGATCCCGCCGAAGAGCGTGTCGAAGGACGACGCCGAGGTGCTCAAGCATCTCGAGCAGACCCTCAAGCGCACCGTGTTCGGTCAGGACAAGGCGATCGAGTCGCTCGCCGCTTCGATCAAGCTGGCGCGAGCCGGCCTGCGTGAGCCGGAGAAGCCGATCGGCTGCTATCTGTTCTCGGGTCCGACCGGCGTCGGCAAGACCGAGGTCGCAAAGCAGCTCGCGGCGTCGCTCGGCGTCGAGCTGTTGCGCTTCGACATGTCCGAATACATGGAACGGCATACCGTGTCGCGCCTGATCGGCGCGCCTCCCGGCTATGTCGGCTTCGATCAGGGCGGCCTGCTCACCGACGGCGTCGACCAGCATCCGCATTGCGTGGTGCTGCTCGACGAGATCGAGAAGGCGCATCCAGATCTCTACAACGTGCTGCTCCAGATCATGGATCACGGCCGGCTCACGGATCACAACGGCAAGCAGGTCAACTTCCGCAACGTGATCCTGATCATGACCACGAATGCGGGCGCGTCCGATCTCGCCAAGCAGGCGTTCGGCTTCACGCGCTCGAAGCGGGAAGGCGACGACCACGAGGCGATCAACCGGCAGTTCGCGCCGGAATTCCGCAACCGTCTCGATGCCGTCGTGTCGTTCGGCCATCTCAGCGTCGAGGTGATCGGTACGGTGGTCGAGAAGTTCGTGCTTCAGCTCGAAGCGCAACTCGGCGATCGCGATGTCACCATCGAGCTGTCCGATCCCGCCAAGACCTGGCTGGTGAAGCATGGTTACGACGAGCAGATGGGCGCACGTCCGATGGCTCGCGTGATCCAGGAGCACATCAAGAAGCCGTTGGCCGACGAGGTGCTGTTCGGCAAACTCAAGGGTGGCGGCCATGTCCGCGTCGTTCTGGTCAAGGACGAGGCCGACGAGACTAAGGACAAGATCGGGTTCGAGTTCGTCGAGGGTCCGGTCACGCCGAAGCAGGAGAAGCTCCCGGGAGCCCGCAAGCGCCCGCCGGGCAAGTCCAAGCCCGGCGGCCCCGGCGGCTCGAAGGGGCCGACCAAGAGCCCGCTGGTCAAGGCTTGATCTGCACGCGATGAATTGAAAAGGCCGGCTGAAAAGCCGGCCTTTTCGTTGGCGGTCGAATATGAGCAAGAAGATCCGATATGACCAAAACGCCTTTTGCAAATTCCTCGTCGGCTCCCTCGATCCCCGCCGACGATCCCGGCCGCGCCCTGACGGTCGCCGATCCCGACGGCGCTGACGTGCCGCATATCTCTGTGGCCGGCGGCACCTACACGGTCCTGGTGTCGGGCGCGCAGACCGCGGGACGCTATTGCCTGGTCGACATGTTGGTGCCCGCCGGCGGCGGGCCCCCGCCGCACCGCCACGACTTCGAGGAAATGTTCACGCTGCTCGAAGGCGAACTTGAATTCACCTTTCGCGGTAAGTCCCACACCGTAAGTGCCGGGTCGACCGTCAACGTTCCGGCCAACGCACCGCACGCGTTCAAGAACGTATCCGGCAAGACGGCTCGTATGCTCTGCATGTGCACGCCAGCGGGACAGGACGAATTCTTCCTGGCGGTTGGCTTTCCCGTCGAAGGCCGCACGTCGCCACCGCCGAAGCCGACTCCGGAAGAGATGGCCGAGAAAGGCAAGCTGATCGCAGCACTGCTGCCGAAATATCGCACCGAGATGGTGAAGATGTGAGGAGGGGCGGACCCAGCCGAAATTGGCCATCCCAAGTGGTCACGCGCTATTCGCCGCGCAGGCGCTGGTCGTCCTGCACCCGAACATGCTCGGCGCCGCGCGCGCCTGCGGGCGACAGCCGCAACATGCTCAGCGCCGCGCCGCAGAGCGCGAAGCCGACGCCGGTCAGCAACGCGATCCTGGTTCCCTCGATCGGATAGCGGCCGAGGAACAGCGCGACCAGCGCTGCGCCGGTGGTCTGCCCAAGCAGCCGCGCCGTGCCCAGCATGCCGCTGGCGCCACCGGCACGCTCGCGCGGGGCGGCTGCGATCATGGTGCGGTTATTGGGGGTCTGGAACAGGCCGAAGCCGGCGCCGGCCAGCGCCATCCGCCAGATCACGTCGAGCGGCGTGGGCGCCGCCGGCAGCAAGGCGAGCGCAGCGAGGCCGCAGGCGAACAGCGCGAGGCCGATGCCGCCGAGCAGGCCCGCCGGATAATGCTCGACCAGGCGGCCGGCGAGGGGGGCCGCGAACGCCACCGCGATCGGCCATGGCGTGATCAAGAGGCCCATATGCACCGCCGAATAGCCGAAGCGGCTCTGGAGGTAGAAGGGGATCGCGACGAAAGCCAGCATCTGCCCGCAGAACGAGGCGATCGAGGTCGCGATCGACAGGGCGAACACCGGAATGCGCAACAGGTCGATCGGCAGCAGCGGCGAAGCCATGTGGGTCTCGCGGTAGATCAGCAGCGCGCCGGCGACGAGCGCGATGGCGAACTGCACGAGGCAGGTGATCGCGGCTTCGCCATGACCGACGCTATCGACGGCCGCGATGCCGACGCCGAAGGTGATCGCGGACAGCGCCGCGCTCTGCCAGTCGAAGGAATGGCTCGCGGGTTTGGTGTGCGGAAGGCTGCGCAGGCCCAGTACCAATGTCAGCACGCCGAGCGGGACGTTGATGGCGAACAGCCAGGGCCAGCTGCCGAACGCGAGGATGCCGGCGGCGAGCGTCGGGCCGACCGCGGCCGAGAAGGCAACGACGAGGGCGTTGAGCCCGATGCCGCGGCCGAGCTGGCTGCGGGGGTAAGTGAAACGCACCAGCGCCGCGTTGACGCTCATGATGCCGGCCGCGCCGAACCCCTGCACGATGCGTGCAATCGTGAGGAGTGGCAGCGTGTGCGCCAGCGCGCAGAATGCGGAGGCAAGCGTGAACAGCACCAGCCCGACCAGATAGACGCGGCGATAGCCGACGATCTCGCCGAGCGAAGCCAGCGGCAGCAGTGAGATCGTGATCGCGAGCTGGTAGCCGTTGACGATCCAGATCGAGAACGCCGGGCTGGCGTCGAGGTCGGCCGCGATCGTCGGCAGCGCGACGTTGGCGATGGCGCTGTCGACCACTGCCATGATGATGCCGAGCGCAATGGTCAGGACCGCCTGGCCCCGCTGCGGCTGCGGCAGGCCGTCGGCGTGCTCCATGGGGGCTGGCGACATGATGGCGGCGTGCTTGATTCGGGCCGTGGTTCGTCTCCGGATTAGAAAATTGCGAGATGCATCGCAACCCGGCAGGATACGGGCGGTTCCTGCACCGGGCGCGGGTCTCCCGGCACCGCGGGCATGGGTCGGAACGGCCTTCGCGGGCTCACCAGCGCGAGGTCGACTTCCCGAACACATAGAGCGCGGCGAGCCCAACCGTCACCGCGGTCGAGACAATCCGGATGGTGCGGTCCCAATCGATTCCGCTCCGCTCGGCGCGGCTGAGATTGAGAGCCGTGAACAGGGCCTTCATGGCAAATCGGCGCATCGGCTGCCTCGCGGGAGCGCACGATGCCACTGTCGGCGCGGTCCGGCTTGATGCAGCTCAAGCCGGATTGCGCCGGCGCCCTGGCCGCTAGACCGCCGGTGGATTGCGGTCGGTGAAGGTCGTGCGCTGGTGCCAGTAAGGATAAGGCAGCGTCACCTTGCTCGCCGCATCAAGCTTGGCGATCTGGTCCTTGGTCAATGACCAGCCGACCGCGCCGAGATTTTCGCGCAGCTGCGTCTCGTTGCGCGCGCCGATGATCAGCGTCGAGACGGTCGGACGCTGCAGCAGCCAGTTCAGCGCGATCTGCGAGACGCTCTTGCCTGTTTCCTTGGCGACCTCGTCGATCGCATCGACGACGCGATAGACGTGCTCGTCCGGCACGGGTGGACCGAACTCGGCGGTCTGGGGCAAGCGGCTTACGTCAGGCTTTGGCTGGCCGCGGCGGATCTTTCCGGTGAGGCGTCCCCATCCGAGCGGCGACCAGACCACCGCGCCGAGGCCCTGGTCGAGGCCGAGCGGCATCAGCTCCCATTCGTAGTCGCGCCCGATCAGCGAATAATAGGTCTGGTTGGCGACGTAACGCGGGAAGCCATGCTTGTCGGCAACGCCAAGCGATTTCATCAGGTGCCAGCCGGAAAAGTTCGAGACGCCGACGTAGCGGATCTTGCCCGCGCGCACGAGCACGTCGAGAGTGGCGAGCACCTCTTCAGGCGGGGTGAAGGCATCGAAGCCGTGGAGCTGGAACAGGTCGATGTAATCGGTGCCGAGCCGGCTCAGCGAAGCATCGATGGCCGCGAGCAGATGCTGCCGCGACGACCCGACGTCGTTGGGGCCATCGCCGAAGCGGAACGTCGCCTTGGTGGAGACCAGCACCTTGTCGCGGCGGCCCTTGATGGCCTCGCCCAGAACGCGCTCGGACTCGCCGAGCGAATAGACGTTCGCGGTGTCGAACATCGATACGCCGGCATCGAGGCAGATATCCAGAAGGCGCCGCGCTTCGGTCGCGTCAGTCGCGCCCCACGCAGCGAGGCGGCCCGCGCCGCCGAAAGTGCCGGTCCCAAGACTCAAGGCGGGCACCATGAGGCCCGAGCGGCCCAAGCGTCGGTATTCCATCGATTTGCTCCTCGGCTGACCGCTGATTTATCCCGCGACCTCTGCGCCGGATGGTAGTGCAAGCACGCGCCGTGTCCTACGCCCCGCTCACATACCGGCCTTGCTTGGGAGAGGCCTAGTCGTGCAAACGCATGTCATCGAATGCTGCGTCAATCACGTGCGGATCGACCGTCGTCGCGGGAAGCCGAGCCGCGCTCCTCGCTAGTGGCGATTGAAGGCAGGCGACCTCGCTCTCGCGCGCCTGCTGCGGCAGGAACATCAGGCCCCAGCCCACCGCGACCAGCACCGCGAGCCGGATCGCGATCACGCCGAGCAAGACCTCCGATCCGCTTATCGTCGCGTTGGTTCTCATGTGCAGAGCCTGATCCCGGCAGCTGCACCTGACAATCTGGAATTCACGAGCATCGCCTTCGCCTGAAACGAAGGCTCGGGCCATTGGCTGCCCGGACGTCAATGCCGCGACTGGCTCTGCCGGAAGTCGCGCGGTGACATCCCGAAATGCTCGCGGAAGACGCGGCCGAAATGCGAGAGGTCGTTGAAGCCCCAGGCGAAGGCGATCTCGCTGATGTGGCGGTGCGCGAGCACGGGGGAGGCGAGGTCGCGCCTGCATTGAGCGAGGCGCTCACCGAGGACGTAGCGCTGGAACGAAGTGTCCTCGTCGGCGAGGAGATCGTTGACATAACGGGACGAGATGCCGAGCGCCGCTGCGGTCTCGGACAGCGAGAGGTCGGGATCGGCAAGATGAGCCCGGATATGCGCCTTCAATCGGTAGAGCAGGGCGGAGCGATGGGTCGAGGACGGCAGCGGCGTCTTGCCCAGCCGCTCGCCCAGTGCCATCGCCAGGACATCGACGGCCTGTTCCGACAGAGCGGCGGCGTGGTGCGGATCGATCTGATCCGCGCTCTGGCAGAGCCGGTAGATGAAATCGTAGGCGATCCTCTGCAGTGGCGAGTCCGGCCCGAAAGAGGTGGCGGTAAGAGTTTCGGTCGCGCCGAGCCGGCGCTGCAGCATCTCGCGCGGCACCTTGAAGATGGTCTGCGTGAAGATGCCGTCGAATTTCAGCTCGTAGGGACGGGTGGTGTCATAGAGCGCAAACTCTCCCGGATTGACCACGGCCTCGCGGCCGTCCTGCACCACGCCGCCGGCGCCGCGATTGCCGAGCGCGATCAGGATGAAGTCCTGATCCGAGCGCGCGATGCGCGACGGCGTGCGCAAAACTTGCTGACGGTCGGAGCAGACCTCGGAGCATTCCGCCTTGCCCAGTGGCGCCCGGGTGACCGAGCCGCGAAAGGCGCTGCCAAGATCGGACTTGCAGTCGAGCCCGACGAAGACGTCGCAGACGATATCCTGCCAGAGCGCAAGGCGGCGGTGGCCTGGGCTGTCGTCCGTGGTGAACTGGACTGGCATCTGCAGAGCCTCCCTTTCACATCCCGCAAAATCGCGTGTCGGCGCAGGTCCCCACTGACGGAGGCAAATCCCGTACCGGGCCGGCGATTCCGTCCGGTCGAGTTTTTGTTCCGCCGTGGTCGAGCGCCCGCCGCCCGGCTTGGTCAAATAGACTGCATCGGACCTGGCTTCCGATCAACCGGCAAGGGAGGCGGGAATGGGCATCGAACATCCGAAATACAAGGTCGCAGTGGTGCAGGCGGCGCCCGCCTGGCTCGATCTCGACGCCTCGATCGACAAGTCGATCGCCCTGATCAGGGACGCCGCCGAGAAGGGCGCCAAGCTGATCGCCTTTCCGGAAGCCTTCATCCCCGGCTACCCCTGGCACATCTGGATGGATTCCCCGGCCTGGGCGATCGGCCGCGGCTTCGTGCAGCGCTATTTCGACAATTCGCTGTCCTATGACAGTCCACACGCCGAGCGGCTGCGTGATGCCGTGCGCAAGGCCAAGCTCACTGCCGTGCTCGGCCTCTCCGAGCGCGACGGCGGCAGTCTTTATCTCGCGCAATGGCTGATCGGGCCCGATGGCGAGACCATCGCAAAGCGCCGCAAGCTGCGGCCGACCCATGCCGAGCGCACGGTCTATGGCGAGGGCGACGGCAGCGATCTCGCCGTGCATGCGCGGTCCGACATCGGCCGCATCGGCGCATTGTGCTGCTGGGAGCATCTCCAGCCGCTGTCGAAATACGCCATGTATGCCCAGAACGAGCAGGTCCATGTCGCGGCCTGGCCGAGCTTTTCGCTCTACGATCCCTTCGCCCCGGCGCTTGGTGCCGAGGTGAACAACGCCGCCTCGCGCGTCTATGCTGTGGAGGGCTCCTGCTTCGTGCTCGCGCCATGCGCGACGGTCTCGCAAGCGATGATCGACGAACTCTGTGATCGGCCGGACAAGCATGCGCTGCTGCATGCCGGTGGTGGCTTCGCTGCGATCTATGGTCCCGACGGCAGCCAGATCGGCGATAAGCTCGCGCCGGACCAGGAGGGCCTCTTGATTGCCGAGATCGATCTTGGCGCCATCGGTGTTGCCAAGAACGCCGCTGATCCAGCCGGGCACTATTCGCGCCCCGACGTCACGCGGCTCCTGCTCAACAAAAAGCGATACCAGCGCGTCGAGCAGTTTGCACTGCCGGTGGACACCGTCGAGCCCACGGACATTGCCGCGGCGACGAGCTGATCGCCGCAATCAAGGGGAGGCACGCTCATGGAATCCGCAATTCCTCTGCATCTCGAGATCCCGCGCACGCGCCACAAGCGCGTGCCGGACGATTACCAGCCGCCATATCCGTCCTTCGTGGCGCGCTATAAGCCTGCCGTGAACCGCGTCGTGATGGCCTATTTCGGCCTGCAATATCGCGGCACGGCGCCGGCGGCTGCAACGGACGCGCTCGCCGACATCGCGGCGCGGTTTGCCGCGGAAGGTGGGCCCTCGCATTGGGACCGCGCGCAATATGTTGATCAGGCCGGCTATGAGAACGTCGTCTCGGTGGCCTATTGGGACGACATTACGCGGTTCGACAAATGGTTCGCGCCGGCGCGCGAGGCCTGGACCGGAACGCAGCGCGAGGGCATCGGCACTTTCATCGAGGTGCTGCGCCCCATGGTGGCGCGGCACGAGACGCTGTTTTCCTCGCTCGGCCGGCCCGAGGGCGTCGCCGCTATCGCCGGCGGCATGAGCGGCGAGGTGCAGGAGCACGCCTATTGGGGCGGCATGCGTGACCGCATCCCGCTGTCGCAGACCGATTCAATGTCGCCGGGCGGCAATCCCGAGCTGATCCGCGACGGCGCGCGGCTGCGCGTGCGGGCGCACGACAATCTCTGTCTGATCCGATCAGGCCAGGATTGGAGCGATACAGAGTCGTCCGAGCGAAAGCTCTATCTCGACGACGTCGAACCGGTGTTGCGCGAGGGCATGGATTTCCTGCGTGATGACGGCCTCGGCATCGGCTGCTACGCCAACCGTTACATGCGCGTGCTTGCAGCCGGCGGGGATGTGAGTGAAAAGTCCTACGGCCAAAGCTGGTGGAAAAGCCTGGCCGCGCTGGAGCGGTGGGCGGAGTCGCATCCGACCCACGTCAGGATATTCGGCGCCGCGATGAAGTACCTGTCGACGCTCGGCCCCTCGGCAAAACTGCGGCTCCACCACGAGGTCACCGTGGCAGCTGCCGACGAGCAGTTCTTCGAATATCTGAACTGTCACGCCAGGACCGGCATGCTGGCGGCGGTGGAGGCCGCCGACGCTTGATCGACTAGATCACGCAATGGCCGAGCAGCTCGGGATGCGCGGCGCAGATGTGATGCGCCCCGGCGTGTCGCAGCTCGGCCTCGCTGCCGTAGCCATAGAGGACGCCGATCGCGGTCATGCCGTTGGTGCGGGCGCCGACCACGTCATGGCTGCGGTCGCCGATCATGATCGCCCTGGCGGGATCGACCTTGGCCTCGTCGAGCGCGTAACGCAGCAGGTCGCGCTTGTCGACGCGCGTGCCGTCGAGCTCGGAGCCGAACACGCGCTCGAAATACGGTTTCAGGCCGAAATGCTCGACGATGCGGGTGGCGTACACCGCGGGCTTGCTGGTCGCCACGAACATGCGCGGTGTGGTCGCGGCAAGCGTGGTCAGCGTGTCCATGATGCCGGCATAGGCCTCGTTCTCGAACAGGCCGACATCGCTGAAGCGCTCGCGATAGAGCAGCAGCGCCCGGTCGGCGAGTTCCGCGCTGCCCGTGAGCTTTTGCAGGCTGGCATGCAGCGGCGGGCCGATGCACCAGGTCAGCTCGTCCTCGCTCGGCACCGCGACGTTGAGCCGCTCCAGGGCGTACTGGATCGAGCGCGTGATCCCGGGCTTCGGGTTGGTCAGCGTGCCGTCGAGGTCGAAATAGATCGTCACCATGTTGCCGCGCCTGTGTTGATACCGCCGTCTATGCCAGACCTAAACGAGGCCGCGGACCAAGGCAAACGCGCAACCATTGCCACGCCGAAAATCGGCTTCTTGATACCGCGTATCCCTTAAAGCTCGCTATTTGCGGGAGGGAAGCGTAGAGTCGCGCCATCACCGCCTTCCATTGGCATCGACCGGTGACTGAGGGTCACCAGCGCTCCCGCCGACTGAGCAGGAGCGTGCGTGACTCGATTTCGTCTGGTCGACCGGATCCGCCGGAGAGCGCTTCTTGCCGCGTCGATGCTTGGCACATTGATACTTGGCACACTGCCGCAAGGGGCTGTCGCGGCAGGACCGGACTGCCGGGCGATCGAAAGCACGAGCGGACGTCTCGCCTGCTACGATGCTGCGTTTCCTCCGAAGGAAAAAAGGCCGCTGCTGCGGAGAACGATAGGTCCCGTGCTGCCTACAAGGACCCGTTCGTGGCGGAAGAGGCCAGAACCGCAGCGAAGCTGAAGAACATCTGCCGCGGCTGTTGAGGGGGCTCGTTCGCCGCGTTCGCGTTGATCGACGAGTCCGGACGAGAGATCGAGACGATTTTTTCAGGAGAGGCCGGATGAGCGAGCGACTTGAAACTCTGAAGAAGGCCCGTGATCGCATGATCGAGGACAGGGATGCGCATGCGAAAGTGCTGGCCGCTCCCTTTGTGCGCGACACGGCCGAGCGCGCGCGCAACAAGTTTATCGAGATCCAGGCGCTGATCGATGCCCTCGACCGCGCCATCCGGGGCGAAATCCCGGTTCCGATCAAAAACTAAGGCAGTAGGCAGCGACACCAGCGGAGCGTTCATTGCTGATGCCGATAGCGCTCCCTCATTGCTGTCTCGCCCATTCGACGATGGCGGTCGCCTCCGCGCCTGCCCGGGTTTCCCAGGCGGTGATCGCGTTCGTTGCTGCCTTCCGCAACTCCGTGACAATGAACGCTGGCGCCGGCTCGGCGATATGGACGCCATTGTCGCGCATGCGCGCATAGTTCTCGATGGTGCGGTGGGTCAGTAGCGCGAGTTGGCTCTGTTCTGTCTCGGCCGCCGCGGCCAGCACCTCGCGCTGCATCGGCTCGGACAGTTCGGCAAAGGCGTCGCTGCGGACGAAGGCGATCGAGACTGGCATCGCGTAGTTGATGGCCGTGAAATGCGGCAGGAAGTCCCACAATTTGCGCCCCGCGCCGCCGTCGCCGGAGGTGAGGAAGGCATTCAGCCGGTGTTCCCTCAGTCCGGCGAGCGCCGCGTCCATCGGCAGGAATTGCGCGTTCGCGCCGGCCGCGCGCATGACCTCGGTGGAATTGGCATCGTAGGTTCGCAAGTTCAGTTTTGGCAGGTCGTCGGCGCCTTCGAGCGGCCGCTCCGACCAGAGGCCCGTGGCCGGCCAAATCGTCACATACAGCAGCTTGAGGCCGCGCGCCGCGAGCGCCTTCTCATAGAGCGGGCGCGCCCGCAGATTGGTGGCACGGGCGAGATCCACCGATTGCACTAGGAAGGGCAGGGTGGACAGCCCGAGCACGGGATCGAGGCCCGAGAGCGCGCCCGCGAAGGCATCACCGCCCGCGATCCGGCCGTCCAGCGCCGCGCGCGGCATCTCGCCCGAGTTGATCTTGAGCTGGTTGTCGAAGGCGTTGGTCACGGTCACGAAACCGTGGGTACGGTCGGAGACGCGGCTGGCGAAAGTCGAGAGTCCAATCCCGGAGATGTTATTCTCTGGATATTCCGTGGTCATGCGCCAAGTGACCTGGGATGTGACTTGAGACGCGACTTGAGACGCCACCTGCGCGGCGGCTGGCGCGACGCTCAGGATGAGCGCGGCGAGGACAAGGATCGCGCGGATCCGTTTGGCGGGGTAACGCATTGGGAGAAGCAGGTCAGGCAGCATATATTGGCAACTCGTCGAACCATGGCACGATGCCACAACATGGCAGATCACACTGTCGCATGCCGCGCCGCGGCGCGCCACCGCCATGCCTGCACAGGATGGGTGCAGATGGCGATGTGCATCATCCCCGCGCTGCTCGTCTCGGCGACACAGGCCGCGGCGTGGGACAGTTCGCCCGCTAAGACCGATGTCGCTGTCCCCAGCGTCGAAGAGCTCGCGACGCCGCCGGCGAAGCCCGCGGATGCGCGGGAGAGCGACACGCGGGAATCGATCTGCCTGATCGTCGAGGCCGCAGCGCGCGATGCCAATCTGCCGCTGGAGTTCTTCGCCCGCGTGATCTGGCAGGAGAGCCGCTTCCAGGCCGACGCGGTGGGGCCCATGACGCGCAGCGGCGAACACGCGCAAGGGATCGCGCAGTTCATGCCGGGCACCGCGAGCGAGCGCGGGCTGCTCAATCCCTTCAATCCGGTGCAGGCGCTGCCGAAGTCGGCGGAATTCCTGAACGAGCTGCGCAACCAGTTTGGCAATCTCGGGCTGGCCGCCGCCGCCTACAATGCCGGGCCGCGCCGGGTGCAGGAATGGCTCGCCGGCACCGGCGGCATGCCGGAGCAGACCCGCAATTACGTTCTTGCCATCACTGGCACGAGCGTCGATGCGTGGGCCAAGGCAGGCGCGACCGGCAAGGGGCCGCCCATCGCGCCACCGACAAGCTGCCGCGATCTGATGGCGCTGTTGAAGCGCGCGCCGAATGCCTTCGTCGCCGAGCTCGAGCAGCATGTGGAGCTTGCGGCTGCAAAGATCTGGGGCGTGCAGCTCGCCGCGGGCTTTGACCGCAACCGGGCGTTGGCGATGTATTCCCGCGCGGTCACGCGGCTGGGCGCCGTGATCGGCGAACGTGATCCGAGCCTGCTGAGCTCAGTGATGCGCAGCCGTGGCACGCGCGCCTTCTACCAGGTGCGTATCGGCGCCGATACGCGGAGCGAGGCGGATGAACTCTGCGGTCGCATCCGCAAGGCTGGCGGGGCGTGCTTCGTGCTGAAGAACCGCGGCGTGAGCGGGTAGGGTATCTGTCCCAGCGTGCATGCCAGCCCCGCCGCGCGCTTCCTTGACGCGAGGCGCCGCATTGCCCGTTATGCGGGCACGATTCCTCATCCGGCCAAGACTCCCGTGGCGCTTCCTCCGCTCGATTCACCTCAATGGCAAAGTCCCTGGCGCGCCTTTGCGTGGGGACTGCGCTCGATCACGCAGACGATCCTCACCCTCGTCCTGTTCGCAACCTATCTCGGCATTGGCGCGCTCGCCCACGATACCCATTTCAGCCTGCTCTGGGCGCTCTGCTCGACGCTGTTCGTCTGGGCGGGGCCGGCGCAGATCATCCTGATCACCACGCTCGGCTCCGGCGCGACGATCATCCAGTCGGCGATCGCGGTCACCGTCAGTGCGATCCGTCTGTTTCCGATGGTGGTCTCGGTGCTGCCCTTGATGCGCACGCCGACGACGAAACGGCGCGAGCTGTTTTTCGCGGCGCATCTCACCGCGGTGACACTGTGGGTCGAATGCCATCGCTTCCTGCCGCAGGTGCCGCGTGAACGCCGGATCGCCTTCGTCAACGGACTTGGCTTCGGTCTTGTCTCGGTGTGTCTCACCGCCAACACGGTCGGCTATTTCCTTGCCGCCAATCTGACCCAGACGCTTGGGGCGGCGATCCTCTTGCTGACGCCGCTGTCCTTCCTGTTCTCGACCGCACGCAACAGCCGCGAGGTCGCCGATGTCGTCGCCCTCGCGCTCGGGGTTCTGCTTTATCCGCTGGCCGCGAAGATGAACTCCGGCCTCGACATCCTCGTCAGCGGTCTCGTGGCCGGCACGATTGCCTATGGCGTGCATTGGTGGCGGGAGGTGCGCGCATGAGCTTTGCGCAGCTCGTTGGCGACTGGCACGCGCTGGTGGTGCTGTTCGTCGCCGGCGTTGTTCCCAACCAGATATGGCGCATGCTGGGCCTGTGGTTTGGCGGCGGCATCGACGAGGGCTCCGAGCTTCTGGTCTGGGTACGGGCGGTCGCCACCGCGATCCTGGCCGGCGTCATCGCCCAGATCGTGGTCGAGCCGCCCGGGGCGCTTGCGAGCGTGCCGGATGCCTTACGCTACGGTGCGGTCGGCGCCGGCCTCGTCGTCTTCCTGCTGACGCGCCGCTCGATCTTCGCGGGCGTGGTCGCGGGCGAAGTCTTCATGCTGGCCGGCAAGTGGTGGTTGGGCTAAAACCACCGGCGAACAGCAGGGAATTGGAAATATGGTTCGCGAAAACCAGCTCCGCGAGGGCGAAGTCTCCATCGAGCTGCCGCCGACGCAGGATGCCGGCCTCGTCTTCATCGGCCGCATCCGCACGCCCTGGAGCTCGCGGATGGAGACCCCGCGCCAGGGCCGGCATGACGGCCCGATATGCCGCCTCGAAATTTTCGAGCCGTTCGTGCCGGCGATCAAGGGCGTCGACTTCTACAGCAATCTCGAAGTGCTCTACTGGCTCGACAAGTCGCGCCGCGACATCGTCCTGCAAAGCCCTAAGAACAACGAGAAGACCCGCGGCACGTTTTCGCTGCGCTCGCCGGTGCGCCCCAATCCGATCGGCACGTCGATCGTGAAGCTGGTCGGCATCGAGGGCAATGCGATTCTGGTGCGGGGGCTCGATTGCCTCGACAACACCCCGCTGATCGACATCAAACCGGATCGTTGCGAGTTCACGCCGCTGGCCGCGCCGCAGCCGGGGGATTTCCAGACGGAGTGAAGTCTCTCCTCCGTCATGCGAGGAGCTCTTGCGACGAAGCAATCCAGACTGTAGCCGCGGAGGCAGTCTGGATTGCTTCGCTGCGCTCGCAATGACGAGCGGAGAAAGCTACCCCGCCTTCAGCGCCGCGATCAGCTTGGTCGCGTTCTCTTCGAGCACCTTGACGTCTTCCTTGCGGCTGGCGGGCGGTAGCATCGCCACGCCGTCGTGGCGCGGCATCACATGCATGTGGAGATGAAACACCACTTGTCCGCCGGCCGCCTCGTTGAACTGCTGCACGGTGATGCCGTCGGCCTTGAACGCCGTCATCGCTGCGGCAGCGATCTTGTGCGCGCCGCGGGCGACATGGGCGTAGTCGTCAGGCTTGATGTCGAGGATGTTGCGGGCAGGGGCTTTTGGAATCACCAGGGTGTGGCCCGGCACCCGCGGCATGATATCGAGGAAGGCGAGCACGTGCTCGTCCTCGTAAACCTTGTGGCAGGAGAATTCACCGCGCAGGATCTTCGCGAAAATGTTGTTGGGGTCGTAGGCGGTCATGGCGGCGGCTCCCTGGAATTTTCGCTTACTGTCACCAGCCGCAACGAACCGTCAAGGCGCCTCGTCGGCGCCTTTGCGGAACGGTCCGAGCCCGGCCAGCTCACGTCCGGCTTCCGCGACATAGGCGCGCTCGCGCTTGAGGTAATCGTCGATGGCGCGGCGCAAGCCCGGATCGGCGATGAAGTGAGCGGAGTGGGTGGTTCGCGGCAGGTAGCCGCGTGCGATCTTGTGCTCGCCCTGCGCACCGGCTTCGACGTTCGCTAGCCCGAGTTTGATGGCGAAGTCGATCGCCTGATAATAGCAGACCTCGAAATGCAGGAAGGGATGATGCTCGACCGCACCCCAGTTGCGGCCGAACAGCGTGTCCGATCCGATGAAGTTGATCGCGCCCGCGATCCAGCGCTCGTTGCGGCGTGCCATGACCAGCAGCACGTCCTGGCTCATGGTCTCGCCGATCAGCGAAAAGAATTCCCGCGTCAGATAAGGCCGGCCCCATTTGCGTGAGCCGGTCTCCATGTAGAATTGAAAGAAGGCGTCCCAGGCATCTTCGGTGATGTCCTTGCCCGTGAGGCAGTGGATGGTGATCCCGGCTGCCAGCGCATCGCGCCGCTCGCGCTTGATCGATTTGCGGTGGCGGGAGTTCAGCGTCGCCAGGAAATCGTCGAAACTCGCAAAACCCTCGTTGTGCCAATGGAACTGCTGGTCGGTGCGCTGGAGGAAGCCGTGCTCGGCGAGCAGCTTCCACTCCGCCTCGCGGGCGAAAGTGACGTGCACTGAGGAAGCCTTGCTGACGCCGCACAGCGCCACCAGCCCGCTCGCCAAGGCCTCCGTGATGCGCTCGCGGTCAACGCCGTCGCGGACCAGCAGCCGCGGTCCCGTGGCCGGCGTGAAGGGAACCGAAACCTGCAGCTTCGGATAATAGCGCCCGCCGGCGCGCTCATAGGCATCCGCCCAGCCGCGGTCGAAGACATATTCGCCTTGCGAATGCGATTTCAGATAGCAGGGCACGACGCCGGCGACGCGACCGTCGATCTTGGCCACGAGATGCCGCGGACCCCAGCCGGTGCGGATCGTTGCCGAACCCGATTTCTCAACTGCCGATAAAAACGCGTGGGAGACGAACGGGTTATAGGCGGGCTTTGAGAGGCCGAGGGAATCGCCTGGAAGCCCGGATGAGGTTCCTTTGCCATACCCGTTACAAGACTTGCCGGGATTGGCGCAGGCGTCCCAGTCGTCCGGCGATACTTCGCCAATGGAAGGCACGGCCTCAAGGGTGATTTCGGATGGTGTCATCGTGCCCAAGATCGTGCATTGCAGCAGCGACTTCAAGAGTGGGAAACATCAAGCCTACGGCACGAAGCCCTCGAAGATCATCTCATCCGCATGTTGCGCCACTCGCGTCCGTTGCTCGGTCGTGCGCACGGTCCAGGCGAGCAGGGCGCAGCCGAACAGATTGCGGGCGATCCAGGGGGCGGGGGCGGGCAGGTCGTCGACCCTGAAGGCGACGAAATGCGGCCGGGTCTGGAAGCCGTGGCGCAGGTACAGCATGCTGTCGCGCTGCTGCTGGGTCAGGTGGGCCCAGTAGTCGTCCTGATAGCTCCGCTGCGCGACGATGCCGCGGGGGCGGGAGGGCAGCAGCTCGCGCAGCGCCAGCACCTGGTCCGGGTCGAACGACATGCCGACGGCTGGACCGTCATAGGACGCCAGCACCTCGGCCATCCGCTTCACCAGCTTGCGGTCGCCGTCAAAATGGCTCTTGACCTCGATCACCAGCGGCACGCGACCACCAATAAGGGCGCAGAGGTCGCCAAGCGACATCATCCGCTCGGCCGTGTCCTTGAACGTGAGCGCCTTTAGCTCGGCTGCGGTCTTCTCGACCAGCGGGCCGGTCGCCTCGGTAAGCCGGCCGAGCGCATGGTCGTGATGCACCATGGCCTCGCCGTCGGCGGAGAGCTGGATGTCGACCTCGATCGAGAAATTGCCCGCAATCGCAGCCTGCACCGCGCCCGGCATGTTCTCGACGATGCCGCGGGAAATGTCGTGCAGGCCGCGATGGGCGACCGGGCGGGCTGTCAGCCAATCAGGAGCGCGCATTCGCCTCAGGCGACCTCAAACACGCCTTCGACCTCGACCGCCGCATCCGCGGGCAGGGAGGCGACGCCGACGGTGGTACGGGCATGACGGCCCTTGTCACCGAAGGCGGCGACCATCAGGTCGGAGGCGCCATTGAGGACCTTCGGCCCGTCCAGGAAGTCCGGCGCCGAGTTGATGAAGCCGCCGAGGCGCACCACGCGCACGACCTTGTCGAGGTCTCCGAGCGCCGCCTTGACCTGGGCCAGCAGGTTGACGGCGCAGCCGCGGGCGGCCGCGGCGCCGTCTTCGATGGTCACGCCGGCGCCGAGCTTGCCCTTGGCGATCAGCTTGCCGGCCGGATCGAAGCAAACCTGACCCGAGACGAACAGCAGATTACCGGTGCGCACGAACGGCACATAATTGGCCACGGGGGTGGGGGCCTCGTGCAGCTTGATGCCCTGTTCCGCCAACTTCTGCTCGACCGTGCCCGCCATGTCCGACCTCGTTGTCCAAAATCCATCCGCCCGGGCGCATCACTTGCAGCGCGGGCGGGCCCTGTTTCGCCCATCGTGCCGCCACATGCAAGCAACCGTCGGGGGTGGCAATTGGTTGAGGCAGGGCAGGAGGTTCAACGCAAGGGCCGCAACTTTACGTGAAACGGCCTCAGTTGCGACGCAATGGAACGTTCATTAAAATGTCGAATCTGCGCTTTCCCCAGGGACCAGACATGCTGCAACTTTTCCGGACTTCGCTCGGTGTGACGGCGCTCGCGGCGGCCGCTCTCGGCCCGGAAGGCGGAGCGCTGGCCGCGAACGGTCCGTTCCTCGCGCATCAGGCGCTCTATGATTTGAGCCTGGTGAAATCGCGCTCCAATTCGGTCAACAGCGCGCGCGGTCGCATCCTCTACAATTTCACGGGAAGTTCGTGCGAGGGCTACACCTCCGAATTCCGCCAGGTCTCCGAGCTCGACAGCGGCGAGGGCAAGGTCACGCTCAGCGACCTCCGCTCCAATTCCTGGGAGGACGCCGGCGGTAAAAGCTACCGCTTCAAGATCGAGACGCGGATGAACGAGGCTGACGCCGGCCGGGTCGACGGTTCGGCGGAGCGCGACGGCGACCACATCAACGTCAAGCTGAAGCTGCCGGCGCCGAAGAGTTTCACGCTCGACGGCAAGATCGTGTTTCCGACCGAACAGATCCAGCGCATCATTGCCGCCGCCAAGGACGGCAAGTCGCTGCTCGAGCTCTCCGTCTATGACGGCTCCGACGATGGCCAGAAGGTCTACAACACGCTGACCGTGATCGGCCAGCCGATCCCGGCCGAGCGCGAAGGTTCGCCCGATCCGTCGACGTCAGACGAGCACATGAAGTCGCTCAAGCGCTGGCCCGTCACCGTCAGCTATTTCGACCGCGAGGCCCAGCAGAAGGAAGGCGAGCAGACGCCGGTCTACGCGATGGCGTTCGAGCTCTACGAGAACGGTGTCTCGCGCCAGCTTGTGCTCGATTACAACGACTTTGTGATTTCGGGCGCGATGGGCAAGTTCGACGCGAAGGACAGCAAGCCCTGCAATTGAGGGCTGGCCTGCAACGCGGTCTCTGGCTACGCTCCTCCCCAACCACAAACATCCGGGAGGCTCATCATGCCCAAGCTCGATCATCTCCGCCCCAGCGGCTTGCATCACAATCCCGCCTATTCGCATGTCGTCACCGCCACGGGGGCGCAGACGATCTACATCTCCGGCCAGGTGTCGGTGGATGAGGAGGGACGGATCGTCGGCGAGGGCGACATCGCCGCGCAGACGACGCAGGTGATGCAGAATCTCGGGCACGCGCTGAAAGCAGCCGGCGCGGGCTACGCCAACATCGTGAAGATCACGACCTTCGTCGTGAACTACAAGCCGGAGCTGCGCCCGATCATCGGCAAGGCCCGCTCGGCCTTCTTCGAAGGCATGGAGCCGCCGGCCTCTACCCTGGTCGGCGTCTCGGCGCTCGCCGCGCCGGAATGGATGATCGAGATCGAGGCGGTGGCGGTCGCGGATTGAGATCTTTCGCTACAAGTGTGTCGCGTTGGACATCTCTCGCAGAAGAACCATCGCTTCGTCCGCTCTGTCAGCCGGCACAAACAGATGATCGTGGTGGAACGCCGACACGGCGTTCACGCTGATGCCGGCTGCGGCGAGGCGTGCCGTGATTGCGGCCAGAAAGCCCACCGCATCGAGTGCGGAGTGAACCGTCAGGGTGATCAGGCACGATGAGAATGCGTAGCGTAGTCCCGCCGCTTCGGCCTGTTCGCGTGGGATCACGAGCGTCGTTCCTTCCTGCTCGCGGAACGTCAGCAAAGGGCTGAGCGCCGCGGGAATCGACTGGCTTGTCGGGATCGTGCAGAACACGAAAATGCCCGGCCGCATCTCCGGCTTCATGTCTCTCAGCAGCGCGTCGAGATCGCGTTCGCCTGTCATCACTCCTGCGCCTTTTCCGGCCCCTCATACGCGATGCCACGGATCACTGCGGCGCTGCCGAATTTCTTGCGCAAGCTGTCCACCGCGCGCTCGGCGTGGGCGGCACGGCGGTCGAGCATGTCGGTGTCGTCGGCGACTGAACCCTCGCGCAATGCGCTGACGCCGGCGCCCATCAGGCGAAAGGCTGTGCCGTCGATCTCTTTCGCCAGCATCTCGCGGCAGATCGAGAAGATCTTTGCGGCAAGCTGCGTCGGGGCCGTGATCGACTGCGAGCGCGTGCGCTGGCGGAAATCAGCGGTCTTCAGCTTCAGCGTGACGGTCAGGCCGGCGAGCTCGCTGCTCTTGAGGCGAGACGACGTCTTCTCGCACAGCCGCCACAGGATCTTCTCCAGCGTCGCAAAATCCCGGATGTCGGTCTCGAACGTGGTCTCGCTCGAAATCGTCTTGGCGCCCCGATCGGGCTCGACGCGGCGGTCGTCGATGCCGCGCGCGAGTCGCCACAGCCTGCGGCCGTCACTCGGAAACTGCCGCATCATCTCGATCTCGTCGGCCTTCTGCAGGTCCGCGATGATGCGGAAGCCGCGTTGCACCAGACGCTCCTGCGTCGCGGGTCCGACGCCGAAAATGAAACCGACCGGCTTCTCCGCCAGCATCAAGCGCGCTTCCTCCTGGTCGAGCGCAGCAAACCCGCGCGGCTTGTCCAGGTCGGAGGCGATCTTCGCCAGGAACTTGTTGCAGGAGAGGCCGACCGAGACGCTGATGCCGAGGTCGCGCTCGATGTTGCGTGCGAACCGCGCCAGCACCTTGGCCGGAATCATACCGTGCACCCGCTCGGTGCCGGAGAGATCGAGGAAGGCCTCGTCGATCGAGAGCGGCTCGACCAGCGGCGACAGCGCCTGCATGGCCTGGCGCACCTCGCGCCCAACCCGGACATATTTCGTCATGTTCGGCGGGATCACGGCTGCATGCGGGCAGGCTTCCAGCGCCTTGTACATCGGCATGGCCGAGCGCACGCCGTAGGTCCGCGCGATGTAGCAGGCGGCCGACACCACGCCGCGCTTGCCCCCGCCGATGATGACGGGCCTGTCGGCGATGTCGGGATTGTCGCGCTTCTCGACGGTCGCGTAGAAGGCGTCGCAGTCGATATGGGCGATGGTCAGGCTTGCGAGCGCGCGGTGGCGGGCGAGGCGGGGGGAACCGCAGGCGGAACAGCGCCGCACGCCCATATCCAGATCGGCCGAACAATCCCGGCAGAAGCAGCGGGGCCCGGCCGTCTCCAGGGAGGTCACGGCACGTCGCGCTCCCAATTGGGGTCGCCGAGCGCGTCGCCGAGAACCTGCCGCGCTGCGGCAACATTGGTCGGATGCAGTTCCGCAGTGCTGGCAAAGGCCTTCACGGTGGCGTCGTCGCGCATCACGAAATCGAGCACGCTGAGCAGGAAATTGGGGTCCGAGGCGGCGTTGCGCAGCATCTCCGGGCCGACCCCTGTCTCGGCCAGGAACAGGCCCAGCCGCTCGGGCTCGCCCGCGACGAAAGACAGCGCCTGAAGCGCAACGATTTCAGCGACTTCGCGGGGGTTGTGAACAGGCTTTTTCACGTGGCCGGTTTGCCTTTCCGTTAACTTTCGGTGTCTACTTTGGGCCACCATGCCCGAGTCTCGTTCCCAAGTCTCTTGCCCAAGTCTTGCGGCCCCGACAAGCAACTGGAAACCACATCGCAGAAAGTCGGCCCTCGGGTTTAACGAAACTCAAGCGAATTCGAGGCTAGTTTGAATCCAGTTTTCGAAGCGCCGGCGACCGGCGCCTGAGGCGTCACATGCATCGGTCTGCGGACCAATCAGGAGGGCGGGATGGCTAAGACCGTCCTGATCGTGGAAGACAACGAGCTCAACATGAAGCTCTTCCGCGACCTGTTGGAGGCGCACGGCTATCAGACCACCGGCACCAGCAACGGCTACGAGGCGCTCGACCTCGTTCGCAAGATGCGGCCCGACCTCGTGCTGATGGATATCCAATTGCCGCAGGTCTCGGGCCTGGAGGTGACGCGCTGGATCAAGGACGATCCGGAGCTGCGCAATATTCCCGTCGTCGCCGTCACGGCGTTCGCGATGAAGGGCGACGAAGAGCGCATCCGCGAGGGCGGCTGCGAGGCCTATTTGTCCAAGCCGATCTCGGTCGGCAAATTCATTGAGACGGTCCGACGTTTCATCGGATAGGAAGTGAGTTCACAGTGTCCGCGCGTATTCTCGTCGTCGATGACGTCCCTGCCAACGTCAAGCTGCTCGAAGCCCGCCTGTCCGCCGAATATTTCGACGTGATGACTGCCGCGAACGGCACCGAGGCGCTGGCGATCTGCGCCCGCGCCGAATGCGACATCATCCTGCTCGACGTCATGATGCCGGACATGGACGGTTTCGAGGTCTGCCGCCGCCTCAAGACCGATCCGGCCACGCATCACATTCCCGTCGTGATGGTCACCGCGCTCGACAGCCCGTCCGACCGCAACCGCGGGCTGGAAGCCGGCGCCGACGATTTCCTGACAAAGCCCGTCTCCGACGTCGTGCTGATCGCGCGCGTGCGCTCGCTGACGCGGCTGAAGATGATGACCGACGAGCTGCGCATGCGCGCCATCACCTCGCTCGAGATCGGCATGCAGGCGCCCGAGCGCAGTGCAATCTCCGACACCGGCAAGGGCGGCCGCATCCTGCTGGTCGACGACCGCCAGTCCTCGTATGAGCGGCTGGCGACGATCCTCGCCGCCGAGCACACCATCGACGTCGAGCCGAACCCGACGGAGGCGCTGTTCCACGCCGCCGAGGGCAATTACGATCTGCTGATCGTCTCGCTCGATCTCAACAATTTCGACGGCCTTCGGCTGTGCAGCCAGGCGCGCTCGCTGGAGCGCACGCGGCATGTGCCGATCCTGGCGATCGCCGACCCCGAGAACGCGACGCGGCTGCTGCGTGGGCTTGAGATCGGCGTCAACGACTATCTGCTGCGTCCCATCGACAAGATCGAGCTGCTGGCGCGTGCCCGCACCCAGATCCGCCGCCGCCGCTACACCGACCATTTGCGCGACAACGTGCAGAACTCGATCGAGATGGCGATCACGGACGCGCTCACCGGGCTGCACAATCGCCGCTACATGGAGAGCCATCTCGCAACGCTGGCCGAGCAGGCCGCGACCCGCGGCAAGCCGCTGGCGCTGATGATCCTGGACATCGACTACTTCAAATCGATCAACGACAATTACGGCCACGACGCCGGCGACGACGTGCTGCGCGAATTCGCCGTGCGGGTGCGCAAGTCGATCCGCGGCATCGACCTTGCCTGTCGCTACGGCGGCGAGGAGTTCGTCATCGTGATGCCGGAGACTGATCTCCACGTCGCCGGCATGGTCGCCGAGCGCCTGCGCCGGTCGATCGCCGGCGAGCCCTTTGCGATCCACAAGGGCACCAAGCGCATCGAGGTCACGATCTCGATCGGCCTGACCACGCTGGAGCAGAAGGGCGAGGCGGTTGGCGACGTCCTCAAGCGCGCCGACACCGCGCTGTATCGCGCCAAGCACGACGGCCGCAATCGCGTGGTCTCGCACGCAGCGTGAGGCCGCTCGCACAGGCCGGCGCAAAAAAAAGCGCGAAAACAACCCCATGCACAGTAGCCGACGCTAGTCGGATCAATGGCTTACGTCAGCCGCAAAACGGGTTGATGCAGACAGCAACGCCGTTTGACTCGTCGGGCAAAACAGGAGCATCCTGCTAGCCTCCCGAACATCCCACGAACTCCGCTGTCATCGCGCAGGCGAGGAGCGGCACGCCACGGCGGACCAGCCGGCGCCCACCTTTCAAGTCAGGGAGGATACGGCTCCGACCATTCTGCCTTGGCCAGGGCCGCGCCCGTGCTGGACTTCGCGATGATTTCGTAAGTGTACAGGCCGGAATTGCAGGGGCCCCAGGTTCGTAAGCTCTCCGGCTTCACGATGTTGTCTGAGGGAAATGGAATCTCCTGGCCGCCCATCTCGTAGTTCTTCTCTCTGCGAAACTTGACGACGATCGTGCGCGTGCCAGGCGGAACACTTTTCATCTTGATTTCGGGATTTGGAAAGACGGTGGTGCAGGGCCGCGGAGGTCCAAACGTGAATTGGATCTTCATCTCGTCAGCCGCGGCCGGGGTGCAGATGATCAGAAATGAAAATGATAGCAATGAGGAAAATCTAATCATGGGCACGCCCCAAAAAGAAACCAGTGTATCGGCAGGGTCGCCTGATGCCAAGTTTACCCGTTTCTCGCTCTCGCAGCCCTAGGCCTCGTCCACTCCCTTCGGGACGTCACGGAAAAGGCCCGCCGTGGCGGGCCCAATGGAGACGGCGCAAGTCCGCGTTACTTCTGATCGACGTTGCTGGTCCCCGAACCAGGCGTGCCGATCGGCAAGCCGTTCGCCGCATGACCGACGCCAACGCCGGGCGCACTGACCGCTCCTGGAGTTTGATCTTGCGGAAGCGTCTTGACTCCGGTTCTTGCTTGCTCCGCGGGGCTCATCTGGCCCCTGTTGTCGCTGTTGGCACCGTTGGTTGCCGTGATGCCGGACCTGTCGGTCCCGTTTGGCGTACCCGTCTGTGTCGACCCGGACGCGGTGCCGCTCGTGCCCGAGCTGGCCGGTGCGGCCGGTGTGCTCGCGGTATTCCCGTTCGGCGTCGGGGGCTGAACGTTCGGATTGGTTGGAGAGTTGTTCGTGTGAGCGCCGGTTGAGGTTCCGTTTGTGCCCATGCCGGATGGCGCCGAGGGGCCTCCATTGGCGGCGCCAGACGTGCCAGTGCCTGCACCTGAGCTCGCGGATGATCCGGACGCGCCGCCGCTCGCGGCCCCGCCACCCGCGCCTCCACCGGCACCACCACCACCTCCTCCGCCGCCTTGTGCGAGGACGGGCGCGGCAACAGCGAAGGACAGTGCGGCTGTAAGAAGAAGCGATTTTCGATTCATGACCTTCTCCGGGTGTAAAGAAGATCAACTACGCCGAAATGACGATGGTTCCTTTTCCTCCACTCGCTTCAGGAGTTCAGCTTGTAGCGGAGCTTCCTGATCAATTCGCGGACGTTCGCGGCATACTCTTCGATGATGCACCGCCGGGTTCTCATCCCTCTCGCCGAGCTTCACTTCTGGCTTGGGCGTCGGTGGATCATCGCTCATGCGTCACACCAGCTGTCCCTCGGCAGGCGACTTTGATCAAGACCAGATCAATGCGAAGGTGGGACTTGGTTGAGCAGCTGCGATACTGCCGTAACGACCTGGGCGGGCGCGAAGGGCTTGCTCAGCAGAACGCTATTGGGCACGCCGTGAGAGGGCCACTGATCGGCTCCAGCGCCGGTCATATAGACCACCGGCATCTCTGGATTGATCTCTCGGGCTTGCTTTGCAACGTCCCAGCCGGTGAGCTTACCGGCCAAATGAACATCGGTGAGCAACGCGCGGTATTTGGTAGGGTCGCCTTTCAGCAGGGCAACCGCGTCCTCGCCTGATGAAACAATCTCGGTCTGAAATCCACCGTCTACGAGGGCCTCGCCCACCATCTCTTGGATGAGAGCTTCGTCCTCTACAATGAGGACTAGCAACAATTGGCTATCTTGCACTGGCCCCACCCTCTGTCGCGCACCATCGCGGCAGTACAGATAAGTGTAAAAGTGCACAAAAGTTCCCGCACGGAAACCTGCGCCGCGTGCACTCCCTCAGGGATATCGGCGCGCTCTCTTGGAGAGGTCGAAGGTGAAGCATGGCAAACTGGGGTGGAGACTGCGGTGCGTGCTCTCCGATCCGCCTTCTTGCGGCGAGCGGATCGGGTTGACCCTTCAGCTGCGTCAGGGATGCCGGGCCGGCCGCTTGCCTGACTTCACCGCAGCCTCATCTCCCACATCCACCCCCGCATTCCGGAGTAACACCGTCGCCGCGTCCTTCGCGGCGCGGGCCATTGCGGGATCGTCGCGGACGAGGTCCTGCGCGATCGAGCCGTCGACCAGCAGCACGAGCTGCGTTGCGAGCGCTTCCGCGTTCGCAACGCCGAGATCGTTGAGGCGGTCGCGAAACCAGATGCGGCGGCTTTCCTTGAAGGCGATGGCGATCTTCTTCACGGCGCGATCCGCCGGGCCAAGCTCGGCGACCGCATTCACGAACGGACAGCCGCGAAAATCTTTTGCGGCGAAGCGGCGTTCCAGCGAATCGAATGTTGCGAGGATCTGCTCGGCCGCGGGCTTGTCCGAGGGGCGTGGCTGCACGAAGCGGCGCTCCAGATAGGCCGCGATCAGCGCGTCCTTGGAGGGGAAGTGGTTGTAGAGCGTGCGTTTGGAGATGCCGATCTCGGCCGCGATGGTGTCGACACCGATGGCGCGAATGCCCTGCAGATAGAACAACTTGTCGGCGGTCTCGAGGATCCGCTCTTTCATCGTCTGTGGGGCGGGCGGGGGAGCCATGCGGCGGTGAATGTCCTGTTCGCTTGACAGTGCACGCTAACCATAGCCTAAGTACACAGGTCTGTGTAACCAAAATCAACTGATATTGCAGACCACGGCGCGCGCGCCGCGCCGATAAGGGAGAACAAAATGCCCCTGTTGCAGGTCCTGCGCCCGACATTGCCCATCCTGATCGGCGCCTCGATCATGCTGACGCTGAGCATGGGGCTGCGGCAGAGCCTCGGCATCTTCATGCAGCCGCTGACCCACGACATCCATCTGTCGATCTCCGACTTCACGCTGGCGCTGGCCATGCAGAACCTCGCTTGGGGCTTTCTCCAGCCGCTCGCCGGCGCGATGACCACGCGCTACGGCTTCCGTCCCATCATGATCGCAGGCTCGTTCATGTACATCGCGGGCCTGGTGCTGATGGCAACCGCGAACGGTCTCGTCGCCATCATGATCGGCGCCGGTGTGCTGATCGGCACCTCGCTCGCCTGCACCGCGGCCGCGATCGCGATGTCGGTGGCGGCGCGCGCGGTGCCCCCAACGGTGCGCTCGACCGTGCTCGGCATCGTCTCCGGTGCCGGCTCGCTCGGCGCGCTGCTGTCGGCGCCGATCGGGCAGATGCTCAACGAGGGCTTTGGCTGGCGCGTCGGGCTCGCCGGCTTCGTCGTGATGTCGGTGCTGATGATCCCGGCGGCCTGGTATGCCGGGCGCGTCGACGCGGTCCCGCTGCCGAAGCCCGCGAGTGATGAGATCGTCGATGCCACGGCCCTGATCGCGGCGAAGACCGCGTTCGGCAACGGGTCGTTCGTGGTCATGACCTGCGCTTATCTCGTCTGCGGCATGCAGCTCGTGTTCCTCACGACGCATCTGCCGTCCTATCTCGCGATCTGCGGCCTCGATCCGATGCTGAGCGCGCAGACGCTCGGCATGATTGGCGGCTTCAACGTGCTCGGCTCGCTGTTCTTCGGCTGGGCCGGTCAGCGCTGGAACAAGCTCGCGCTGCTCGGCGGAATCTACATCTTCCGCTCACTCGCGCTGGCCTGGTACTTCATGTTGCCGGCGACGCCTGCCTCGACCTTGCTGTTCGGGGCGATCATGGGCTTCTTGTGGATGGGTGTCGGCCCGCTGGTCGCGGGCGCCGTCGCCGAAATGTTCGGCCTGCGCTGGCAGGCGATGATCCAGGGCCTCGCCTTCATGAGCCACCAGATCGGCAGCTTCCTCGGCGCCTACGGAGGAGGGGTGCTCTACGACGCGCTCGGCTCCTACACCATGGCCTGGCGCATCGGCGTGGCGCTGGGATTGGCCGGCGGCATCATTCAGATCGCGTTTGCGCTGATCCGGCCGTCGCAGCCGCCGGCGCCGATATTGCGCACAGCGTAGGGGGAGGGGCTCATAGGTGCCGGCTTTCTGAGCCTTCGCAATGTTCATGTTAGAGCACGAAGCTGTTCCACACCGGTTGGCGGCTTTGCTCGCCAGCCGATGATAAAGGCGCGTTTTGCGAGCCCGCTCTGAACGCGAGCTATCTGCGTCTGCTCCTTGTCGAGCCGAAGGCGCAGCAGAGGATCGCGGGTGCCCGAGACGGTGAGGCTCTTGTTGATGACCCAGCCATACGGTTCGACGCCGGCACGCCGTAAGTCATCCTGAAGGGAAGCGGCCTCGGAGACCGGCGTCGTCTCCGGCAGCGTCACTAGGATCACCTTTGTGTGGGTCGGATCCTGGAGCCTCATCAGCGGGGTAACGATGCGTCCCGCACCGGTCGGTGCAAGTTGGCTTGTCATTTGGCGGTGATAGGCGCCGGTCGCGTCGAGCAGAAGGAGTGTGTGGCCCGTCGGTGCAGTATCGAGCACCACGAAGGCACTCCGGGCCTCCGCAACGACATGCGAGAAGGCATGGAAAACAGCGACCTCCTCGGTACACGGCGAAGCAAGATCCTCCAGCAGAAGAGCCTTACCCTGCGCGTCGAGGTCACGGCCACGGCTCGCCAGTATTTTCGCGACATACCGCTCCGTCTCGACCCGGGGGTCGATCCGGTCGACGGTCAGACCTGGCATGACGCCATCGACGACGAAACTGACGTGAGCTGCGGGGTCGGTCGTGCTGAGATGGACGGCATGACCCCGCTTCGCCAACCCCACGGCGATGGCGGCAGCGATCGTCGTCTTTCCGACGCCGCCCTTGCCCATGACCATGATGAGGCCGCGCTTGCCCTGCGCGATGTCATCGACCAACCGGTCCAGGCCCGGCAGGTCGACCGGTTCTGCATTTGACTCGCTGGATAAAACCGATGGTGGATTGGAGGGCGAAAGGAGCGCCCTCAGGGCCGTCACGCCGACGATATCGAAGCCAAGCAAAGGAATTTCGTCTCGCGACAGCTTCTTGAGCGACGCGGGCATGGCGGCAAGCGCCTCGTCCTGATCTCGCTCTAGGGCAGCTGCGACGACATCATTGGGGTCAGTTGCGTGGAAGCGCCCGTTCACCACGAGAATCTGGTTCGAGAGATTAAGCGCATCAAGTTCGCCCGATGTTCTGGCCGCCTCACGGATCGCCCCCTGATCGGCGCGGGTAACCAAAATGATTGTGGTCTGCTTGGAATCACCCAGGGCCTGAAGCGCCCTGCGAAAGCGGTCCTCCTGGATCTTCAGACCCGAATGCGGGCCGAGACAGGACGCGCCCCGCTCGTTGTCCTTGAGAAAGCCGGTCCATGCCTTTGGCAGGCTAAGGAGCCGTAGCGTGTGGCCGGTCGGAGCGGTATCGAATATGATATGATCGAACCCTGCTACATCGCCGTCCAGCAGTCCGACGAATTCGTCAAAGGCGGCTATTTCGGTGGTGCAGGCGCCGGAGAGCTGCTCGCGCACAGTCGATCGCTCTCCAGCCGTAACCTCGGGTCCAAGCTGTTCAAGCACTCTCTTGCGATAACTCTCGGCAGCGGCTTCGGGGTCAATATTCATTGCCGAAAGTCCGGTCACGTCAGGCACCGGCGTAGGGCGATCGGCCAAAGTGACTTGGAGCATCTCGTCGAGGTTCGACGCAGGATCGGTGCTGACGATGAGAACACGCAGTCCACGGTCCGCGAGGCCAACGGCCGTGGCGCACGCAAGAGAGGTTTTGCCGACTCCGCCTTTTCCGGTGAAAAACAGATATGGGGTTGGGGCGGTCAGCGCGCGAAATTGTGGCATCATAGGCTGTCCTGCGGCCGGAGCGGTCATATGCCTGGTCTCATATTCGAACAAGTCAGGAATTGAGTGCGTCGTAAACGATGCCCAGGATTACGCTGTAAGTCAGGAGCATCGCCAGCGAGAACAGTGCTGGCGAAATGCCAAGTCCAGCCTGCACTCCGAACAATCCAAGCCCAATCATGGGAAAGAACACCAACCCCATGGTCGCCCATCCGAGCACGCCGTATGCCAGTCCTTTGATCGCTCCGATATTGCCTGGCAGCCATCGATAGAGATGTCCAAAGGCGAGACTGACGAAGGTTGAGCCATTCAGGAATGAAAGTAGCCACGGCACCACTGGATGGATTGCCGTGCCGGTCACATGGCTCAGCGTCGTCTGGAAGCTTTCGTAGGGCTGGAATGATGGAAGCAGTCCAACCCAAGACTTGAAGTACATCAGCAGCGAATGCGCGATGCTTCCGCACAATCCTGCAACAACTGCCTTCCAAATCCTGTTGTCTGAAGGCATGCCAAGTCGTCCATTCTCGGAAGGAGCTTCCCAACATGGGCGCGCGGTCGCTGCCACTCGTTGCAATCATGAGCTCAATTCGGTTGAGGGCGTCAATCTCGTCTCGGCAAGTACGGCAGGTGCATGTCGGTTTCCGACCACGATGATCGGAACGGCAATGAAGCCGCTGACCAGAAGCAGCCAATCCTGCCGAACGTCCAGGAAGATAGCTGCGCTCCCGCCGATGATTGACCAGATGAAGGGGATCACCAGAAGCCAATAGGACAGGCGGTCGGTCGTCATAAGTAACAAACCGAAGGTGAAGATGGTAACAGGGCAAGGAGCTACACCGAACATCGGTAACGACGGCCAAGAATGCCCCGTTGCAATTCCGATCATCGGATAGATGAGAGATGCGTAGAGAATAAACCCCCCGCCGATCACCGCTCGAAGCCCGAAACTCATCGCGAAGTGAAGTCCGCCGCGGACGACACCCGTGTAGAGCAGTGCCACGCCTTCTATGACGAACAAGGCGCCAAAGGCGAACGCGGCCTTGTTTACCGAGGAGAAGAAGACGCCGTGATAGAAAATACCGGTGCTCAGCCACATCAATCCGAGGATGGCTGAGACAACGCGATCAGAGGCACGGCCTTTCCGGAAAAGGGCGGTCACGGCGACGGCTCCAAGCGCATAAGCAAAGACTTGCGCGGGCCAGATCGCCATATTGTAGGCCGCGAAGACGCTGAGGAACTGCTCAAGCGTGAAGGGAAGCATGGTGCGCTCCTGCCCGATAGGTCGAGCGTAGAGGACTGCGTTGCTTCGCTGCTTGATGAGGATCAACGTCCCTCGGGGTCAACTCGTCGCCGAGAGGCGACATGGAGGCTGTCCGTCGCAGCCGCCGCGCTGCTCGGCGGCATTTACGTGCTGCGTTCGCCGGCGCTGGCCTGGTACTTCATGCTGCTGGCAACGCCGGCCTCGACCTTGCTGTTCGGCGCGATCATGGGCTGTTTGTGGATGGGTGTCGGCCGCTGGTCGCGGGCGCGGTCGCCGAGATGTTCGGCCTGCGCTGGCAGGCGATGATCCAGGGCCTCGCCTTCATGAGCCACCAGATCGGCAGCTTCCTCGGCGCGTACGGGGGCGGCGTGCTCAACGATGCGCTCGGCTCCTACACCATGGCCTGGCGCATCGGCGTGGCGCTGGGATCGGCCGGCGGCATCGTGCAGGTCGCGTTCGCGCTGATACGTCCGTCGCAGCCGCCGGCGCCGGTGTTGCGGACGGCGTAGCGGGGTACCGACCTCAGAGGCGCTGGCTTTTTTCGGAGCCTCTCGGAACACGATGGGGGCGGTTGTCGGCCGCGGCACAGGGCGCGTCGCGGGCATCACCGCGAATCTCGTCGGCCTCTTTGTTCGAACGCCGAGTGACCCAAGTCACAGAACTGTGTTGCTTTCGGGAACGTTCCGGATACTACTTTATCCCGGTGCTTTCGCGGGGCTACGATGGGCGCATTCAGACTCGTGACATGTCTGATCCTTTTGCTGGGATTGGGCGGAGTCGCGCACGCCGAACGTCGCGTCGCGCTGGTCATTGGCAATTCGGCCTACAAGAGCGCACCGCTTCTCTCCAATCCCGTGAACGATGCGACGCTGGTCGGCGGCATGTTCAAGAAGGCGGGTTTCGACAGCATTGACGTCAAGCTTAATGTGAGTGCTGCCGAGATGCGCAGGTCGTTGCGCGAGTTCGCCAACCGAACGCGCGATGCGGATGTTGCTGTCATCTACTATGCCGGGCACGGTATCGAGCTGGACGGAAACAACTATCTGATCCCGATCGATGCGACGCTCGAAAGGGACGGCGATGTGCTCGACGAGACGGTCGCGCTTGATCGTGCGCTGTTTGCCGTCGAGTCTGCGAAACAGCTTCGGCTGGTCATTCTGGACGCGTGCCGCGACAATCCGTTTGCCAGGACGATGAAGCGCACCGTGGCCTCGCGCGCCGTCGGGCGTGGTTTGGCCAAGATCGAGCCGACGAGCCCCAACACCATGATCGCGTTTGCCGCAAAGGCGGGCTCGACGGCCTCGGATGGCGACGCCAAAAACAGTCCGTTTGCCGCAGCTCTGGTCGAGCGGCTGCCGACGCCGGGGCTCGACCTGCGCAAGGCCTTCGGATTCGTCCGCGACGACGTTCTCAAGAGCACCGGCTACAAGCAGGAGCCTTACGTCTACGGTTCGCTGGGTGGCAACGATGTCTCATTGGTCCCCGCCAAGCCGGTCACGGTTGGACCGCAGCCGAACCCGCAGGACGCGATCCGCCGGGACTATGAGTTGGCGATGCAGATCGGTACGCGAGAGGTCTGGACGGCTTTCCTGGCTCAATATCCCGATGGGTTTTATGCCAGCCTTGCCAACGGACAATTAAGCAGGGTTGCGGCCGAGGAAGCGCGCGCCGCTGCGGCCGACAAGGCACGGCAGGCCGAGGACGAGAAGGCCCGGCTTGCTACGGAGCGCGGCAGGAAGGCCGAGCAGGACAAGGCGGCGGCCGCAGCCAAGGCGGCCGAGGATGCCAAACTCGCCGCAGAGAAGGCCAAGCAGGCCGAGGAGGCGAAGGCGACCGCTGCGGAGCAGCGGCGCAAGGAAGCCGAGGCTGCTGTTGCCAAGGCGCTGGCCGACAAGCTCTCCGCCGAAAAGGCGCTCGCCGACAAGATTGCATCCGACAAGGCGGCGGCCGAGCTCGCCGCCCAACAGGCGGCGGAAAGGAAAACGCAGGCAGACGGCGAACAGAAGATCGCCGCTCTCGCCCCGACCGCATCGCAGCCCGGCATGTCTGCGCAGGAGACGGCGAAGTTGCTGCAATCGGAATTGCGCCGGGTAGGATGCTTCGCAGCGGCAGCCGATGGGGACTGGAGTGCATCGTCGCAGCGCTCGCTGACATTGTTCAACAAGTACGCCGGCACCAAGTTCGACGCCAAGCTTGCAAGCTTCGACGCGCTGGACGCGATCAAGGCAAAGCCGGGTCGGGTCTGTCCTCTGGTGTGCGATCGCGGCTTCAAAGCCGACGGCGACGCCTGCGTGAAAATCGCGTGTCGCTCGGGCTATCGCGTCAACGACGACAACGAATGCGAGAAGATTCCGGAGAAAAAGCCCGTCGCTGCAAGAGATGACTCGAACAGGCGAGACGAGCAGCGCAAGCAGGTCGAGTCCGCGCCGGCCAAGCCGCAGGCGACCGGCCAGATGTTTTGCAACGGAGCAGGGTGCAGGCCGGTGCGGTCCGGCTGCAAGCTGGTTCCCGGCGGCTCGAGTCTGCCTTCTGGCGATGGTAGGCCTAAGGCAATGCTGGAGGTTTGTGGTTAAGGTCGGCAGCCGCTTCGGATATTCAGCCCGACAGTCGAGCGTCTCGGTCGCGGCCGATAGTGAGAGCGCCTTTCGGCGAGATGGTCGGCGCGCTGGACGTATGCTCATGAGCGTCCGCTTTGGAGTTTCCAGCGGACGCTGCGCTGCTTGGCCGCGACCGCCGGCTGGCGGCGTGCATCGATGAGCGTGCGTCTCTCAGGGACGAATGTTGACAATCGTATTCCCCTTGCGTCGCTTGGTCGGATTTAATGCGGCGACGGCATCGTCGAGGGTCGCGACGTTGCCGATGTTCGTCCGCAGTCGTCCGTCCCGCACCCGCCGTACGATCTCACTCAATTGGGCGCGGTCGGACTCGACGACGAAGTCGACCGCCAGGCCATCGGAGGGCCGCGTCTCGGTCGGCCCCACGATCGTCACCAATGTTCCTCCGGCTCGGATCCGTGCTGCGGATCGCTTCTGGATGTCACCGCCGATGACATCGAACACCAGATCGACTTTGCCCACGTCCCCTAGGGTATCGTTGTCGAGGTCGATGAACTCCTTCGCGCCGAAATCGAGCACTGTCTGACGGTCGGCGGCGCGCCCGGAGCCGATGACGTAGGCGCCGGCCTCTCGTGCGAGTTGCGTCACCATCGACCCGACTGCGCCGGCCGCGCCGTGTACGAGGACGCTTTGCCCCGCCTGAAGGCGGCCGTGTTGGAACAGCCCTTGCCAGGCCGTCAGGCCCGAGATCGGCAGACTCGCACCCACCGTAAAGTCGACGTCGCCCGGCAGCGGTGCAAGGTTGCGTGCCTCGATCGCCACATACTCGGCCAGCGTGCCGTCGCGATACCAATCCGCGAGGCCGAACACGCGCTGTCCCACTGATAGCCCCGTCGTGCCATATCCGAGGGCGGAGACCACTCCGGCCAGCTCGTGCCCAGGGATCGACGGTGTTCGGTCACGTTCGAGGCGATCGGTCCAGGTCGAGGGCCACGCCAGTTCAGTCGGTACAAACCCCGACGCATGAACCTGAACGACAACGTCGTTTATCGCTGCCTGTGGCTCGGGCCGGTCCATGAGCTTCATCCCGGCCGTTCCTGCGGCCTGGTCCGTTACAACGATCGCCTTCATGGGAATTATCTCCTCGGTCATTTGTCTCTTGGTCGAATAATGCAGAGAGCGTGGACACACCGGCTATCCACAGAATGCCAGGCCGTGTGGAACTCCTGTCTCCGTGTCCGCGATCTCCGCTGTCCGCATTGACCGGGGCTCCCACTCATCCTGATGGATCGGGATCGCTCCGATCGCTGGTGTCAGCGATTAGATGCGTTGCGCCCGGCTATAAAACAGTATCAAGAATGCCGATTTTGGCTGTACCAAGCGCGACGGCCGCCTCCCGATACAACTCGATTGTGCCAAACGGCTCCATTGGCTGCCGAGATTTGCTCGATGATGGAGAGCGCCTTGAGAGGGCGAACAGGAATCTGGATTGCGGACGGTTCAGTCTTTCGAGCGCAGCCCCGCTTCGATGCGTTGGATCAGTTGCTCCCGCAGCGCAGGCACCACGTTTCCGAGGACGACGAAGGTGCGGACGATAGGCAGATACGGCTCCATTGCCGCCGTCAGCTCCGCCAGAGACATGCCGGCCAGCCGCGCATATTCGGATTGCGCCGCCGCATTGGTCGCGCGCGGCCGCTCCGGATTGTCGGCTATTTCCGGGGCGAGTTCGGACAGGATGACATGCAAGAACCCAAGATCGAGGGCGGCGGGCCCCCGCATCGCGAAGGTCCAGTCGACGAGCTTTGGGCCTTCCGCCGTCATGATCACGTTGCCGGGGCTAAGGTCGCAATGGCAAAGCCCGTCGCCGGTCGGCAGGCGTTCGATCAGGGCGAGGATATCGGTGGCGATGTGCTTCGGGACCTTGCCGTCGTCGTGCCGCAACTCGCTCTCCATATACGCGCGCATGGAGAGGAGCTCCGGCGGCGCGGACGTCTTGTGAAGAGTCATGGCCAGAGCCGCGACGATCGCGCCCGCCTGTTCGAACGTCACCGCGCCGGTCCGCGAGAGATGCCACAGGGTTGGTCCGTCGAGGCGCTCCAGCACGATGCCGAAGCGCCCGTCCAGCGTCACCTCGCCGAACACCGCCGGCACCGGGACGCCGGCGGCGTGCACGGCGCGGATCATGCGTACCTCGTGTCGGCCGAGCAGATGAGAGACGCCAGCCTTGAATAGCTTCCACAACCTGACCGGGCGCCCAGGCGTAGGCTTCGGAGAAGGCGCCTTCACCGATCTTTTCCCCCAGCGATCCCTGCATGCCCGTTCTCCGCCGTGCAGATGAAACACCGGCGGCGAGAAAAAAGGAACCCTTCCCGTCGCGGGGGCAGCCGGACACTATGATCGCGTTTCAACCTGCAAAGACCTTCGATCGCGTTCGCGCTGTTCCGGCCGTCGCAGCCGCCGGCGCCGGTGTTGCGGACGGCGTAGGGAAGCGGGTGCTCACGAGCGTCCGCGGCGCTTCAGACCCATAGCGGTCAGACGAAGTCGGGGATAAAACAGCGTTCAGGAAACTGGACCTAAAACCCATGG
Source organism: Bradyrhizobium sp. WSM1417 (assembly GCF_000515415.1). NCBI lineage: Bacteria > Pseudomonadati > Pseudomonadota > Alphaproteobacteria > Hyphomicrobiales > Nitrobacteraceae > Bradyrhizobium > Bradyrhizobium sp. WSM1417. The sequence continues at coordinate 5,446,142 of NZ_KI911783.1, read as the reverse complement.
CTTTTTGGACAACGGGCGCGGTTGGGTTGTTGATGGCCTATCTGCTCGGCTCGGTCCCCATGGGCTTTCTGGCGGGGAAACTGCTCAGGGGTATCGACATCCGAAGGCATGGCTCCAAATCCACCGGGGCAACGAATGTCTTGCGCACTCTCGGCAAAGGGCCTGCCTTGTTCGTGCTCGTCGGCGATGTGCTGAAGGGCGTGGGTGCCATCATCGTCGCGCGCTCGTTCTGTCCCTGGCTTTATGCAGAATTATCCCCGTCGCCGACAGCTTCTGATCTGCAGGTCTGGGTGCCGTGGGCTGTTTGTCTGGCCGGAATTGCCGTGCTGTTGGGACATAGCCGATCGATCTGGCTGAACTTCACGGGCGGTAAGTCGGCTGCCGCCGGACTCGGTGTGTTGCTGGCGATGTCCTGGCCCGTGGGATTGGGGGCTGCAGCCGCCTTTGGCTTCGTGCTGGCTATGACCCGGATCGTTTCCTTGAGCTCGATGCTCGCGGCGTCGACGGCAATCGTTCTTGTCTACGCGGTCGAGCACCCATTGCCGTATCGGTTGCTGGTGATCGGAGGCGGCCTCTACGTGATCATCCGCCATCGTGCCAACATCCAAAGGCTTTTGGCGGGAACGGAGGCGCGTCTGGTTCGAAATGGCCAGGGTACGAAAGCGGAAGCGCAGGTTTAGCACAGGACTTATTTGGGGTCGCTTATTGAGGTGCCGCAACGCTGGGTGTCGAACGGAACCGAGCGATATCACCTCTCTTGCACCGAAGGCGCCTTCGGCCTCAACGCTGGAACGTGGGAGGCCAAGGTCGGAGACCGTCCGTTTCGCGGTTATTACTCATCCATACTGACCAGCGAAAACGGGCAACTGAAGATCATCGAAGAAACGGTTGCAGTTGGAGCGCCCCGATCGTCTGGCGGTGATCAGCCGAAGCGGGACTGCCACTTTCCGTTTCTGGCCCATCGTGCCCCGGACGCAGCGCAGCGCTTCTTCAGCGGTGCGCGCAGCAACGCTTACGCGTTGCAGCGCGCCCCGGACACGAGAGCGCTCGAAACGGGGCCCACAGGGCCCCGTCGAAAGTTTGTAGTCCATCTCGCGATCTTGTTTGGTCTTGGCTTCGCTGAATCCGACGTGCTCGCGCGCGCCAGCTGGCAGCATGGACTAACGCGTGCGTGCTGACCGCTTGAGATCGGCGACCTCAAACCTGTTGCCGGCGGCCAGGCTGCTGCACAACCAGTGGGCCTTGTTTCGGTTGTCGCCGAGGAACGTCCTGGTTTCGACGCAACCCAGGTAGGATTTGTGGGTGATGGTGTCTCGGCAGGTTGGCGAGAAGGTCCGTAGTCTATGTTGCCGCCCGACAGGCTGCATCCAACCCAGGGATCCTTGCCACTTGGGAAGCTTGATGCACAGCCACCGTTGCAGCTGCTGGCGACTTTCTCCAGGCTGGCAATCCTCCCCATCACAGAACCCGGCGCATACGAAGGCGTTCGCGCGGTGGAGGTTCGAGCTGTTGGCGCAGTCCGACGCGGCGCAATTGTGTTTGCTCCTCGCTCCGATACGTGCGGCCTTGCCACCTGTTTCGGCGCGTCGACCGTGACGGGAGGAATCGTGGCGGCGGGGCCGGTTGGGATTTGCGACGCTGCCGGCGCGCACAGCAAGATTGTTGACAAGGCAGCGACGGCTGAAGGCACGACAAGGCTTGATGAGAATCTCATGACCATGTCCTTCCAAAGCCGGGACGGACATTCCGCCCCGGTAAGTGCACGGTAACATACATTCGGGAGTGAGCAACCGAGGGTTGAAGAAAATCTGGCGATGGCTCGTTGCGCCGAGCTCAGCCCTCGTGCCCAGGTCGCAGCGTAGCGTCACGTCCACTGGGCGCTGCAGCGCGTCCGGGACACGAGAGAGGGAGCCAAAATAAAACGGGGCCCGAAAGGGCCCCGCAAAAGTCTTCTACGTTCCGCAATCTTACTTGATCTTGGCTTCGCGGAATTCAACGTGCTTGCGCGCGACGGGGTCGTACTTCTTCTTGACCAGCTTGTCGGTCATGGTGCGCGAATTCTTCTTGGCGACGTAGTAGAAGCCGGTGTCGGCCGAGGACACGAGCTTGACCTTGATGGTGACCGCTTTGGCCATGTTCAGAACCTCAGGAATGAAGGGAATCTGGAGCCGGCCAAATGGCCCGCGTTGGCCGGCAACCTAGCCAGAAACGGCCTGATGTCAAGATTTTAGGGCTCGAAAAGCATCCAAATCGGCCCGATCAGGCCTCGAAGAACCGGTTTTTAGGCCGCGGCAGCTCGAGATTCTCCCTCAAAGTGGGCCCTTCGTACTCTTTCCGGAAAATCCCGCGGCGCTGCAGCTCCGGGACCACCTTGTCGACGAAATCGTCGAGGCCGCCGGGCAGGAACGGGAACATGATGTTGAAGCCGTCGGAGCCGCGCCCGACCAGCCATTCCTCCATCTGGTCGGCGATGGTTTTGGCCGTGCCGACGAAGGACAGCCCGCCATAGCCGCCGACGCGTTGGGCGAGCTGGCGCACGGTGAGCTTGTCGCGGGCAGCGAGGTCGACCATGCGCTGGCGGCCGCTCTTGCTGGCATTGGTCTCGGGGATTTCGGGAAGCGGTCCATCCGGATCGAAGCCGGAGGCATCCGTGCCGAGCACGACCGAGAGCGAGGCGATGGCGCTGTCGTAGTGCACGCGGCTGTCGAGCAGCGCGCGCTTTTCCTTGGCTTCATCGACGCTGTCGCCGACCACGACGAAGGCGCCGGGCAGGATCTTGAGGTGTTCAGGGTCGCGGCCGACCTTCTCCATGCGGCCCTTGATGTCGGCATAGAGTTTCTGGCTATCGGCAAGACTGCCGCCGCCGGTGAAGACGGCCTCCGCGGTCTCTGCCGCGAGCTGCCTGCCGTCCTCGGAGGCGCCGGCCTGCACGATCACCGGCCAGCCCTGGACCGGGCGGGCAATGTTGAGAGGACCGCGCACCTTCAGATATTTGCCGTGATGGTCGAGCACATGCATCTTGGCGGGATCGACGAACACGCCGCTGTCGACATCGCGCACGAAGGCGTCGTCGGCAAAGGAATCCCACAGGCCCGTGACGACGTCGTAGAACTCGCGGGCGCGCTTGTAGCGCTCGGCGTGCTCCATGTGGTCGTCGAGACCGAAATTCAGCGCTGCATCCGGGTTCGAGGTGGTGACGATGTTCCAGCCCGCACGGCCGCCGCTGAGATGGTCGAGCGAGGCGAAGCGCCGTGCGACGTGATAGGGCTCGTCGAACGTGGTCGAGCCCGTCGCGATCAGGCCGATCCGCTCGGTGACGGCCGAGAGCGCCGACAACAGCGTGAATGGCTCGAACGACGTGACCGTGTGGCTGCGCTTGAGCGCATTGACCGGCATATTCAGGACGGCGAGGTGATCGGCCATGAAGAAGGCGTCGAACTTGCCGGCCTCGAGCTTCTGGATCAGCGTCTTGATGTGGCCGAAGTTGAAATTGGCGTCGGGCCAGGCCCCGGGATAGCGCCAGGCGCCGGTGTGGATGCTGATCGGGCGCATGAACGCGCCAAGCTTGAGTTGCCGTTGTGCCATCGCCCGGTATCCGTTTTTGGTGTCGTTCGGAAAGACATAGGCATGCCGCGGAACTCCGCCATCGGGGGAGGCGGGAAGATTATTTTGTTTTTCGATGCGCTCTCAGCACATTCGCGTCATCCGCGGCGCGCGCAGCAAGGCGCGAGCCGGAAGGACGGATCAGCTCAAAATATCCTTCTGCATCTTGCCGCCGTAGAAGTGGAAGAACGGCACCGGTGCATCATGGCGGAGCGGGCCGGTGGCGAGGCGCGCGTCGAGCTCGTTGAGCACGTTGCGTGTCATCGGATGCAGGTCGGCGAGCGGCTTTGAGCCGAGCTCGACCCAGACCAGCTCGACAAGTTCGGCATCGGCATGGATCACGCCCTCAACGCGATGGGCGATCGCGGAGGCGTCCGCCGTGAAGAAGCGCGTGTCGAACCGCTTGACGCGGCCGGGCGGGGTGATCGCGCGCGCGATCAGGAACAGGCTGGAGGGATCGGGCAACAGGCCCGCATCCGCGAACGGCTTCCAGGCGCCTTCGAGTTTCGCCTTGCCCTCAGCCTTGCGCCCCAGACAGAGGCCGGTCTCCTCGCAGGCCTCGCGGATCGCGGCAATCGCCAGCGATTTTGCACGCGAGGCCGGCGTCTTCGGACTGCCCTTGGCGAGATTGGCTTCCAGCTCGGCGGTTACAGGCGCGGCGCACGGCACGCGATAATCGTCCTTATCGACACGGCCGCCGGGGAAAACGAACTTTCCGGGCATGAACACCACGTTGTCGTGGCGCTTGCCGACCAGGACCTTTGGAATGGCTCCGCTGCGATCGACCAGGATCAGTGTCGCCGCATCCCGCGGGCGGAAATAGGGATGATGGTCGGCTTCCTTGCCCTCGTGGATCTTGGCCTTGTCGGCCGCCTGCGACGTATCCGTCATGTCCTCACCCAAACCACTTCTTGTTTATTTTGCCTACACCGGCGGAATACCATCCGTCGGGTTCTCGTCAAACCCGTGCATGCGCAGAGCCCATTGCAATCCGACCACGGCTCCCTTCACCGGCTGCAGCAGTGCCAGCGAGGCGACGAAGGTGAAGGGCAGATAGGCCGCGAAGCTGATCCAGACCGGCGTGGTGTAATTGGTCTCGATCCAGAGGACGGTGGGCACCACGATATGGCCGACGATGACGATGACGAGATAGGCGGGCAAATCGTCGGCCCGATGCGGCGTGGAATCGAGGCCGCATTTTGAGCAATTGTCCGCTGTCTTCAAAAAGGCGCGGAACAGCTTACCTTCGCCGCAGCGGGGGCAGCGGCCGCGAAAGCCGCGCCTCATCGCAGCAAAGACGTCGCGCTTCTCGACGAGGCCGGTCTCGCGGGTCCAGATCTTCGGGGCTGTGCTCACCATGCCTTACCCTTCTGACCCTTGCCCTTGCTTTTTCCCTTGGCTTTTTTCCCCTTGCCGGGCTTCTTCGGCTTGTCCGGCTTGCGCTTCTTGTCGGGACTGCGCCCGGGATGCGCCTTGAACGAGGGGCGGCGTTGCGGACCGGATCCCCTGCGGCCCCGCGGTGCGGTCTCGCCGGACGATGACAGCAGCTCGAAGCGCAGCGCGCCTGCGATGGGAGCCGCTTCGATCAGGCGGACGTCGACGACATCACCGAGCTGATGCATGGTGCCGCTGCGCGTGCCGACCAGGGCGTGGCGGCCTTCGTCATAGTTGAAATATTCCGTGCCGAGGGATCGGATCGGGATCAGGCCGTCGGCGCCGGTCTCAGCGAGCTTGACGAACAGGCCGGCGCGCGTGACGCCGGAGACGCGGCCCTGGAAGGTCGCGCCGATGCGGTCGGCGAGGTGATGGGCGATCAAGCGGTCGACGGTCTCGCGCTCGGCCTTCATCGCGCGGCGCTCGGTCACCGAGATGTGGGCAGCGACCTCGCTCAGGGTTTCCGGCGTCTCGGTGTCGGGCAGCGCGCCTTCGCCAAGCCCGAGCGCGCGAACCAGCGCACGGTGCACGACGAGGTCGGCATAGCGGCGGATCGGCGAGGTGAAATGCGCGTAGCGGCGCAGGTTCAGGCCGAAATGACCGTAATTCTCCGAGGAATATTCGGCCTGCGCCTGGGCGCGCAGCACGACCTCGCTCACCAGCGGAAAGTGGTCGTGGCCTTCGAGCTGCGCCAGCACGCGGTTGAACAGAGCGGGACGCAGCGCGCCACTTTTCGCGAACGGAACCTCGAGCGTCTGCAAGAACTCCGCGAGCGCGTGGACCTTTTCCAGGGTCGGCTCGTCATGCACGCGGTAGATCAGCGGCAGCGACTTCTTCTCGAGCATCTCGGCTGCCGCGACGTTGGCGAGGATCATGAACTCCTCGATCAACTTGTGCGCGTCGAGCCTGTCGGGCACGACGACGCGGTCGACCGTGCCGTCGCTCTTCAACAGGATCTTGCGCTCGGGCAGATCGAGATTGAGCGGGTCGCGCTCGTCTCGCGCGCGCTTGACGCAGGCATAGGCCGCATAGAGCGGCCTCAGGATCGGATCGAGCAGGGGGCCGGTGGTGTCGTCCGGCCGGCCGTCGATCGCGGCCTGCGCCTGGGCGTAGTTCAGTTTGGCTGCGGAGCGCATCAGGATACGGTGGAAGCTGTGCGAGCGTTTGCGCCCGTCGGGGGCGATGATCATCCGCACCGCGAGCGCGCCACGCGGCTCGCCCGGCACCAGCGAGCAGAGATCGTTGGAGATGCGCTCCGGCAGCATCGGCACGACGCGGTCGGGGAAATAGACCGAGTTGCCGCGGTCGAGCGCGTCGCGGTCGAGCGCAGTGCCCGGCCGCACGTAGAAGCTCACGTCGGCGATGGCGACATCGACGATGAAGCCGCCTCTGTTGTTGGGATCGGGATCCGGCTGCGCGTGCACCGCGTCGTCGTGATCCTTGGCATCCGGCGGATCGATGGTGACGAGCGGCACGTCGCGCCAGTCCTCGCGCCCCTTCAGATTGGCCGGCTCCGCCGCTTCGGCTTCGCGCTCCGCCGCGGGGCGGAATTGCAGGGGGATGTCGTGCGCGTAGATCGCGATCAGGCTGATCGCCTTCTCCGACTTGACCGAGCCGAGCTTCTCCTTGACCCGGCCCGACGCCAGCCCAAAGCCGCGCGAGCGGATGATGTCGACGCTGACGAGATCGCCGTCCTGCGCGCCGTGCGTCTCGGTGGGCGCGATGTTCAGCTCGCGGTCGGCGGACTTCTTGTCGACGGGGATGATCCGTCCGCCGCCTTCGGGCAGGCTGCGGAAGACGCCGAGGATGCGGGTCTTGGTCTTGTCGAAGACCTTGATGATGTGGCCGCGATAGGCCGGACCTTCGGTCTCGTCGGAGCGCTCGACGCGCAGCAGCGCGCGATCGCCGACGCCGGCCGCGGTGCCGGGCTTCGGCCGGCGCGGCATCGTGATGAGGATCTTGGGCGGTTCGCCGCTTTCGACCTCGTCCCATTCGGTCGGGGAGGCGACCAGCTCGCCGTCGGCGTCGCGGCCGGTGATGTCGGCGACCAGCGTCGGCGGCAGGCTGTCCGGCTCTGAAATCGTATGGCGCTTTTTCTTGACGAGCCCGTCGTCGGCGAGCTCGCGCAGCATGCGCTTGAGCTCGACGCGGTCGGCGTTCTTCAGGCCGAACTCGCGCGCAATTTCGCGGGTTCCGACCTTTCCGGGGTTTGCCTTGATGAAGGCGACGATGGCTGCCCTGTCGGGAAAGCCACGGTCATTCTTGCGTTTCACTTAGCCTCTATTTGGTGCCGGCACTTTTCTTGGCCGGAGCTTTGGCGCCAGCTGCCTTGGTCGGCGACGTTTTGGCCGTCGACGACACGGCGGCGCGCGCCTTGCTGGTGGATTCGGATTTGGGTTTGGCCGACTTCTTCGCGGCCGGCTTCTTGGTTTTTGGCGCGGCGTCGTCGCCGTCGGCGGCCTTCGCCGCAGCCTTCTTGGCCTTGGCCGGCTTCGCTGCCTTCTTCGGCTTCTTGCCGCCGCCCTTGGCCGCGCGCTCGTCGATCAGCGCGATCGCCTGCGGCAGCGTGATGGCGTCTTTCTCGATGTCGCTCGGGATCGTCGCGTTGACGCCGCCCGCCGTGACATAGGCGCCGTAGCGGCCGCCCTTCACCGTGACGGTGCCGAGGGTGGGATGATCGCCGATCGCCTTGCCGGGATCGGCGCCGAAGCGGCGGCTCGGGCCCTTGGCGATCTTCTCCGCGATCAGCGTCACCGCCCGGTTGATGCCGATGTCGAACACTTCGTCGCCGGCCTCGAGGCTGGCATAGGTCTTCTCGTGCTTCACGAACGGCCCGAAGCGGCCAAGACCTGCGGTGATCGGTTCACCCGTTTCCGGGTGCTTGCCGATCTCGCGCGGCAGCGACAGCAGCTTGAGCGCAAGCTCGAGCTCGACATCTCCAGGAGAAGTCCCCTTCGGAATGCCCGCGCGCTTCGGCTTCTCGCCCTCCGCATAATCCTTCTGCTCGCCGAGCTGGATGTAGGGGCCGAACCGGCCGGCCTTGACCCAGACATCGCGACCCGTCTCGGGGTCCTGGCCGAGCGAACGATCGGCCGTCGCCTCGCCGTCGGCGGCGAGCTGACGGGTGTAGCGGCATTCCGGATAGTTCGAGCAGCCGACGAAGGCACCGAACTTGCCGGCCTTCAGATTGAGCCGCCCGTTGCCGCAGCTCGGACATTGCCTGATGTCGCCGCCATCGGTGCGGGGCGGATAGATGTGCTGGCCCAGCATGTCGTCGAGCACGTCGAGCACCTGCGCGACGCGCAGATCCTTGATCTCGTCGACCGCGCCGATGAAGCCGGTCCAGAAATCCTTCAGCACCTGCTGCCAGGAGATCTCGTTGTTGGAGATGCGGTCGAGCTGCTCTTCCAGATTGGCGGTGAAGTCGTATTCGACGTAGCGGGCAAAGAAGCTTTCGAGGAACGCGACCACGACGCGGCCCTTGTCCTCGCCGTGCAGGCGCTTTTTCTCGAGCTTGACGTAGCCGCGGTCCTTGAGGACCTGGAGGATCGAGGCATAGGTCGAGGGCCGGCCGATGCCGAGCTCTTCCATGCGCTTGACCAGCGACGCTTCGGAGAAGCGCGGCGGCGGCTCGGTGAAGTGCTGGGTGACGGCGAGCGACTGCCGCTTCAGCGCGTCGTTCGGGCTCATCGCGGGCAGGCGGCGGGAGTCCTCGTCCTCCTCGTCGTCGCGGCCTTCCTGATAAAGCGCGAGGAAGCCGTCGAACTTGACGACCTGGCCGGTAGCGCGCAGGTCCAGCGTGCGGCCGCCAACCTTCGCCGTGATGTCGACCGTGGTGCGTTCCAGCTCGGCCGATTCCATCTGGCTCGCGATGGTGCGCTTCCAGATCAGTTCATAGAGTCTCGCCTGATCGGATTCGAGCTTGCGGCTCATGCTGTCGGGGCGGCGCGACATGTCGGTCGGCCGGATCGCCTCGTGGGCTTCCTGGGCGTTCTTGGCCTTGGCCTGATATTGACGCGGCGCGTCCGGCACATAGGCATTGCCGTAATCCTCGCCGATCACCTTGCGGGCCTGGGTGATCGCGGACGGGTCGATCTGCACACCGTCGGTACGCATATAAGTAATGAGTCCGGTGGTCTCGCCGCCGATGTCGATGCCCTCATAGAGCCGCTGCGCGATGCGCATGGTGTGCGCCGGCGCAAAGCCGTATTTGCGGCTGGCTTCCTGCTGCAGCGTCGAGGTGGTGAAGGGGGCCTGCGGATTGCGCCGGGCCGGCTTGGCATCGACCGTCGTCACCGCGTAGGCGGCTGCTTCCAGCGCCTTCTTGAAGTCTTCGGCTTCAGCGCCGGTGCCGATGTCGAGGCGCTGGATCTTCTTGCCGTCGGCGCCGACGAGACGTGCCTCGAAGGCGTCGCCACGCGGCGTCAGCAGGGTCGCGATCAGCGACCAGTATTCGCGCGCGACGAACTTTTCGATCTCGAGCTCGCGGTCGCAGACCAGCCGCAGCGCCACCGACTGCACGCGGCCCGCCGAGCGGGCGCCCGGCAGCTTGCGCCACAGCACGGGGGAGAGGGTGAAGCCGACCAGATAGTCCAGCGCGCGGCGCGCCATATAGGCGTCGACCAGCGCACCGTCGATCTGGCGCGGATGCTTCATGGCGTCCGTGACCGCCTGCTTGGTGATGGCGTTGAACACCACCCGCTCGATCTTGTGGTCCTTGATCGCGCGCTTCTCTTTCAGGACCTCCAGCACGTGCCAGGAGATGGCCTCGCCCTCGCGATCAGGGTCGGTCGCGAGAATCAGGCGATCAGCGTTCTTGAGGGACTTGGCAATGTCGTTGAGCCGGCCGGCCGCCTTGGGATCGATCTCCCAGATCATCTTGAAATTGGCGTCGGGATCGACGGAGCCGTTCTTCGCCGGCAAGTCGCGGACATGGCCAAACGAGGCCAGAACCTCGTAGGACGAGCCCAAATACTTGTTGATCGTCTTGGCTTTCGCCGGCGACTCCACAATGACGATATTCATGTAGTTCCAGTAACTTATGGGGAAATTTGGGGCCGAATTCGATGAGATTCGGGTCGGCCCTTTCGTCCCGAACATGGGTGGTGAGGCCGTCGCTGTCAAATCGAGGGGTGTTGAAAGCCATCACGATGGGAAAAGTTTCATATCGAGAAAGTTGCAAAATACCACCTTTGAGTTGCGGTCGATGTCGGCGTAATGTTTCAGCGGGGCATGGATTCGGGTGGGGGCTGGTGACTAAGCCAGGAAAGAAACGGGCGGGCGCCGCATCGCGCGCGGCGGGAGGCTCGCGTCACGAGGAACCGGGGGAGGGCGGCGTCGACGAGGCGGTCGCCTTCATCGCCGAGCAGGTCGGGGCATTGCGCAAGCTCGCCGAGCGGCACAAGCTCGACGTGCTGCATTATCTCCTGGGAATGACCAAACTCGAGGCCGACGAGCATTTGCGGCTGCGGAGCAAGCGCAGGCTGTCGTGAAGGCGAAGACCGAGCGGATCCATCACGCACGCTCTCTCTCCGGAGTCGTCCTGGCGAAAGCCAGGACCCATACCGCGAGGTCCATCGACCTGAGCGCGATGCCAATCCGGGGGACGAGGCTTCGCCAAACTCCTCCTTGGGGTAGTGGGTCCTGGCTTTCGCCAGGACGACGTTGGAGAGACAGCGCGCGCCCGCTGAAGCCGCCGCCGCGGCTTCAGCGTGGTACCCGCGTCGGGAAGGTACCGCGGACCTTTTCCGTCAGCACGTACGCCTGATAGGCGCTCCGTTCGCAATGACGGCGTCGTTAGCCGTTGCGGCTTGCCAACTTGGCCAATCGCTGGCCGAGATATTCGGCGGTGCTGAGGTCGCTCTGAGGCAACGAGCCGTCAATCAAGTGTGTTGCCAAGCCAAGCTGGCTGCCCAAACGATTGCGGCCGCTCGGATCCTCGCCACCCGGAAGATCCAGTCCGCACCAGAGCATGCCGTGCTGCGCGGCGAGAATGGAAAAGTAGGACAATGTGTGGAGTTGGTCGCCGCCTGCGCAGGCGCCCGTGGTGAATCCGGCTGCGATCTTGTTGGCCCAGGCTTGCTTGCTCCATCTGTCGCTCGAAGCGTCTGCAAAAGCTTTGAATTGGGCGGCGGGTCCGCCCATGTAGGTGGGGCTGCCAAACGCAACGGCGCTAGCGCCGTCAATCGTCTCCAGTAAGCTCTCATTCTTAAACCGGCCTGACAGGATGTGGTCGCCTGTGATGCGACAAAGCGCGACATCCGCCATGCTATCCGCTCCGCGCGCGACCGCGTGCGCTAGCTTCTCGGTGGTGCCTGAGATGGAAAAATAGACGATGGCGAGGAGGGGCATGGTGGTGCCACTTGCTGTGTCTGGCCATCTTTGACGCCGTCGATGTTTTGTACAAGTCCCCCACGCAGTCATTGCGAGCGCAGCGAAGCAATCCAGAGTCTTTCCGCGGTGGCAGTCTGGATTGCTTCGCTGCGCTCGCAATGACGGGGTGGTGGCAGTTCTAGGCCGACCGCCGTCGCGGCGCTGGCCGCGGCTTCAGCGTGGTATCGGCTTGCGTAAGCAATCGCCCGTCTTCCGCGCGCAGCTCCAGCTTTCGCACCGGGCGGCCTTTCTCGCGATCGACCAGGATGGTCGCGATCTCCGAGGGGCGATCGTCGAAGGCCTCGCTCCATTGCCGCAGTGCTACGAGGATTGGGAAAGTGCCGCGGCCCTTTTCCGTCAGCACATATTCCTGGTAGGCGCTGCCGTCGGAGGCGGGGGCCGTGGTCAGGATGCCGTGGTCGACGAGGGCGCGCAGCCGGGCCGACAAGATGTTCTTGGCCATGCCGAGCTTGCTCTGAAATTCGCCGAAGCGGCGCAGGCCGAACAGCGCCTCGCGGATGATCAGCAGGGACCACCAGTCGCCGATCGCCTCCAGCGAGCGTGCGATCGGGCAGGCATCCCCCTCGAAGCTCGTTCGTTTCACCATGGTCCAGTCCTTTCGCGATCGCACGGTCCGGTCGCCGTTCACGCGCTCGTGTGGTTGCATATTAAAACCAGATAGCCTAGATGGCAATCATAGTTTTATGATGCAACCACTGGAGGCGAACGTGAGACTGAAGAACAAGACGGCCCTGATCACCGGCGGCAATAGCGGCATTGGATTGGCAACGGCAAAGCTGTTCGTGGCCGAGGGCGCCAAGGTGGTGATCACCGGACGTAACAAGGAGACGCTCGATGCGGCCGCGAAGGAGCTCGGGCCGAACGTGCTCGCGCTCGCCGCCGACGCCACCGACATCGCGGCCACCGAGGCTGCGATCAAGAAGGGCGCCGAAAAGTTCGGCAAGTTCGACATCGTGTTCGCCAATGCCGGCATCGCCGGCGGCACGCCGCTCGGCTCGGCCACGCTGGAGGTCTTCGAGAAGGTCATCAGCACCAATCTGACCGGCGTGTTCTTCACCGTGCAGTCCGCGCTGCCTTATCTCAACGACAACGCCTCGATCATCCTCAGCGGCTCGGTGATCTCCGTGCTCGGCATCCCCGGCTATTCGGCGTATGGCGCCGCCAAGGCCGGTGTGCGCGCGATGGCGCGGATCATGGCATCAGAACTGTCGCCGCGCGGCATTCGCGTCAACGTGGTCGCGCCCGGTGCGATCCGCACGCCGATCTGGGGACCTGCGACCGCGACGCCCGAAGCCGAGAAGGCGTTCGAGAAGCGGATCGCGCTGACGACGCCGCTGGGGCGCATAGGTGAAACAGATCACGTCGCCAAGACAGTGCTGTTCCTCGCCTCCGACGATTCCGCGCATGTGCAGGGCCAGGAAATCTTCGTCGACGGCGGCGCGGTCGCCTCGCCGAGTGGCGCGCCGATCTATCGCGGCTGATCAATTGAAGTGAAAATTGAATCGGTCGGCGCACGCAAACCGGTTGCGCCGACCGGTTCCCACGTCTCGCGAGCTGTATTTTCTGAACCTTGCGTGAGGCGTTGAACCTTCGCTTGCGCTGCCAAGACCCTTTTACGGGCAGGGGGTCACGAAGACTCATTTCAAGGGAGCCCGATATGCCAAAGGCAGCTCGTATTATTTCCCCGATTTCAGCACCGCGTATTTACACCGAAAATTCCGCCGTTCCCGCCAAGCGTTCCGACACCTCCGAGTTCATCGGGGTCGCTCTTTTCTCCGGCATCGGCCTGTTCGTTTCGCTCGTCGCCGTCATCCTCGGCATTCAGGGCGCCTGGTTTTAGCTTCGCCGACCGCGCACCGGTCGATCAGCCGCCGCAGGCAATGTTGCGGCGGCTGATAATGTGCGCGTTGCGTCAGGCCGCGCGGAGGGCGGTTGCCGCCTGAAGCGCGCTTGCGAGCGACTTCTCGCGATGCTCCGGCCCGACCTGGATGCCATCGGCGCTGATGAATTCGGGATGATGGATGCCCATGAAGCCGAACACGCCACGCAGATAGCTTTCGAGGTGCTCCAGCGACGCGGCGGGCGTGCCCGCGCCGTAATAGCCCCCGCGCGAGATCGCGAAGATCACGCGCTTGGCGCCGGCAAGGCCCTGCGGTCCGTTCGCGCCGTAGCTGAACGTCTTCCCCGCCACCAGGACCCGGTCGATCCAGGCCTTGAGCTGGCTGGGAATGGTGAAATTGTACATGGGCGCGCCGATCACGGCGATCTCGGCGGCAAGGAATTCGTCCAGCGCGGCCTTGCTGGCGGCGAGGTCGGGGCCGAGCTCCGCCGGTGCGGGCCGGCCTTGCGCGGCCGCCAGATGCGAGCCGGAGAGATGGGCGAGCGGGCTCTGCGTCAGGTCGCGATAGACGATGTCGAGCGACGGCATCGCCTGCCTGAGACGATCGACGATGGCGGCGGAGACCTGCCGGGAAACGGAGTGGGGGCCGAGCACGCTGGAGTCCATGTGGAGGAGTTTCATTCGGGATCACCCTAGTATATGTTTGTAACCAGAGCTACATGAGTGACTATCGAAATCCCCGCAAGAACGCACCTTTTTGAGCCATGGGCACATCCCTGAAACCTGCGCACATCGATTTGCCCGCCTCACCAAGGCCGGATCCCAACCATGCGGACTGCCGCGGCGTCGCCTCGATCCTCGCGCGCGTCGGCGACAAATGGAGCGTGTTCGTCATCATGATGCTGAGTGACGGGCCGAAGCGCTTCAACGAGCTCAAGCGCATGATCAACGGCATTTCGCAGCGGATGCTGACCCTGACGCTGCGCGGGCTCGAGCGTGACGGCCTGGTCACGCGCACGATCTTTCCGACCATTCCGCCGCGCGTGGATTACGAGCTGACCGATCTCGGCCGCGGACTGCAGCAGCCGGTGAGGGCACTCGGCGAATGGGCGATCACGCATCAGGAGCAGATCGCCTCGGCGCGCACGCGCTTCGACGAGCGGACCACTCCTTAAAGCAGCGAGACCAAGCCACCGCCGTGGCGTTCGAGCCGGCCGGCGAGCTCGAGCTCGAAGAGCACGGTGCGCACGATGGCAGGCGAGGCGCCCGACATCCGCACGAGATCGTCGATCGTGACGGGGGCAGGGCCGAGCAGGCCGGTGATCTGATCGCGGTCGTGTCCTTGCGGATCGCTTTCGAACGGCTCGCTGTCGGGCTCGTTCGCGGTGCGCATCAGCGGCCGCTCCATGATCGGTGCGACCGCGTTGACCACGTCGGCGGCTTCGGTGACCAGCGTCGCGCCCTGCTTGATCAGATCATTGGTGCCGGCGGCGCGCGGATCGAGCGGCGAGCCCGGCACCGCGAACACTTCGCGGCCCTGTTCGGCGGCCATGCGCGCGGTGATCAGCGAGCCCGAGCGGTGCGCCGCCTCGACCACGACCACTCCGAGCGCGGCGCCCGAGATCAGCCGGTTGCGACGGGGGAAGTCGCGGGCGCGCGGCTCATGGCCGAGCGGCATCTCGGAGATCGCTGCACCTTTGCGGTCGAGGATCGCTGCGAGCAAATCGCCATGCTCCGGCGGATAGATGCAGTCGTGTCCGCCGGCGAGCACGGCGATGGTGCCGCTCTCGACGCTGGCGCGGTGCGCGGCCTGGTCGACGCCGCGGGCGAGGCCGGAGATGACGGCCGCATCAGCGTTGCATTGTCGCCGCGCACGGCGAGCAGCGGCGGCGCATCGTCAAGCGTTGCCAGCCGCGCCGGATAACCGTCCTCGCCGGGCGCGAGCCAGGCGATGCCGAACTTGCGGCTCGCGGCGAGCTCGGCTTTCGCCTGGTCGGCGCTACAGATGCGCGCCGATCGCTGCGCGCCGCCGCGGCGTGCGAGATCCGGCAGCCGCTCCAGCGCAGCGCGCGCTGTGCCGAAATGATCGACCAGCGACCGGAAAGTGCGCGGCCCGACATTGTCGGACCGGATCAGCCGCAGGCGGTCGGTCCTGTCGGCTTCGGTCAGCTCTACACTTGGATTGATGGCGTCCACGGCAGCTCCTTGCAGGCACAGCATGGAACAACCTGAGGGCGTGGGCAACAGCGGCGTGCGCTTGCGCGGCTTCGTCGCGATGCTAAAAGCGATCCCAATAAGAAGGGTATTGCCATGATCTCACTCGCCGATCTCCAGCGCCGCATCGAAGCGGGAGAGCTTTCGCCCGAGGCCGCCATCGCGCAATCGCACGCGGCGATCGAGGCGCGGGAGAAGGACGTCCACGCCTTCGTCCGTCACGACAGCTCCGCGAAGGCGCAAGGCGCCGGCCCGCTGCGCGGCATCGCGGTCGGGATCAAGGACATCATCGACACCGCCAATATGCCGACCGAGATGGGCTCGGAGATCTATCGCGGCTGGCAGCCGCGCGCGGACGCGCCTGTCGTGATGATGCTGAAGCGGGCGGGCGCCACCATCATCGGCAAGACCACGACCACGGCATTCGCCTCACGCGATCCGACCCCGACGCTCAATCCGCATAACCTCGGCCATACGCCGGGCGGCTCGTCCTCGGGCTCGGCCGCGGCGGTCGGTGCCGGCATGATCCCGCTGGCGCTGGGCACCCAGACCGGCGGCTCGGTGATCCGGCCCGCCGCCTATTGCGGCACCGCCGCGATCAAGCCGTCGTTCCGGATGCTGCCGACGGTCGGCGTCAAATGCTATTCGTGGGCGCTCGACACGGTCGGCCTGTTCGGCGCGCGCGCAGAAGATCTCGCGCGCGGATTGCTTGCGATGACCGGCCGCACCGAATTCGCCGGCATCGTGCCGGCGAAGGCGCCGCGCATCGGCGTTATCCGGCAGGACTTTGCCGGCGCCGTGGAGCCGGCCGCCGAAGAGGGGCTGCAAGCCGCGATCAAGGCCGCCGAGAAGGCTGGCGCCAGCGTGAAGACCATCGATCTGCCGGAGGCGGTGCAGGAGGCCTGGCGTATCCACCCGATCATTCAGGACTTCGAGGCGCATCGCGCGCTCGCCTGGGAATTTTCCGAACGCCACGACGAGATCGCGCCGATGCTGCGCGCCAGTCTCGATGCGACGGTCGGTCTCACACCCAAGGACTACGACGACGCGCGCCGGATCAGCCGCCGCGGACGCCGCGAGCTTGGCGAATTGTTCGAGGGGTTCGACGTGCTGCTGACCTATTCGGCGCCGGGCACGCCGCCGGCCAAGGAGCTCGCGAGCACAGGCGACCCTCGCTACAACAGGCTCTGGACGCTGATGGGAAATCCTTGCGTCAACGTGCCGGTGCTGAAAGCGAATGGCCTGCCGATCGGCGTGCAGGTGATCGCGCGCTTCGGCAACGACGCGCATGCGCTGGCGACGGCGTGGTTCCTGGAGCAGGCGCTGGCGAAATCAGGCTAGCGCAGGTTCGCGGGGAACAATGCGCTGGCCGGATGCGGCCGCCGCTGCGCTGTGATCGGTACCTTGCTTGAGCCAGCGCCCGGCAGCCTCGCGGCCGCTGCGGTGAAGCGCGCGAATGAAGCCGCGGCCGAGATCGGTGGACGAGCGCTGCGCCAGGCCGTCGACGAAATCTTCCGCGGCGATCCTGGAGAGCCGCAACGACGATGCGGTCTGCGATTGCGCCCATTCCATCGCCGCGATCTCGGCATTGAGGGCGGCGTTGGCCGCGATCTGGTCCAGCCTGCGGTCGATCGCGGCGAGCGTGATCGGCACGTAGCTGTCGCGCGCCGGCGTGACCTGGACCAGCAGGATGTCGCTGCTCGTCGTGTCCTGCACGAGCCGCAGCAGGGGCGGGTTGCCTCCGAGGCCGCCGTCCCAATAGGCCTCGCCGTCGATCTCCACCGCGCAATGAACCAGCGGCGGACAGGTCGAGGCCAGCGCGACGTCGGCGGTGATCACGTCGTTGCGGAAGATCTGCTGCTGCCCGTCGCGGATCCGGGTCGCCGCGATCAGAAGCTTCGGGCAGCGCGGGTCGCGCAAGGCGGAAAAGTTGATGTCGCGCGACAGCGCCTGCCGCAGCGGATCGAGATCGAACGGATCGAACTGGCCGGAGCGCAGCGTCGGACCGAACGCGACCGAGCTTCCCGCCGGCGAGAAGCCGCCGATCAGCATCAGCGATCGGAACGAGGCTTCGTGCATCAGCCGGATCCAGAACCGGTTCAGCCGCGCGCGCGCGCCTTCGCGGCCACCCTCGGCGAAACCGGAGGCGAGCAGCAGCGCGTTGATGGCGCCGGCACTGGCGCCGCTGATGGTGTCGATCGCAATGGATGGCTCTTCGAGGAGACGCTCCAGCACGCCCCAGGTGAACGCGGCGAAGGTGCCGCCGCCCTGAAGCGCCAGCGACAGTTTTTGCGGCGGCCATGGGTTGGCGCGGGGCCGCGCGGGTGCAACTGGTGCCGCAGCGACCACGGCCTCAACTGTCAGAGGAGCTTGTGCGATGCGAGCACGCTGCGGCGCTGGTGACGCAACGGGCACAGGCTTGGGAGCAGGAACCGGCGCGGGCGCATCGGACCAGATATCCGTGGTCGAGAGCATCCGGCTTGCCGCAGTGCCCTGCAAGCCACCTTCAACATGCGCGCTGACAATCTTCTCGCTCATTCTGAGCACCGCGTAGAGCCATGCCCATGATCAGGGCCAGGCCTGGAACCCGTTCGTCCATACAGCCGTGATTCGGCTGCAAGTTGCGAACACCATTTGCGATATAATGCAGAAGGGGTGCCGCGGTATCCGTGGATTCCCGGCTTATGCCTTCTCGCCGATCCGGCTTTCCTTGCCCGATTGCAGTCGCTTGATGTTCTCGCGATGGGCGTAGAACAGCAGCAGCGTCAGCACCGCCGCCAGTGCGGCGAGCGCGGGCTGGCCGAACCACAGCAGGAACAGCGGGGTGATGAACGAGGCCACCAGGGCCGAGAGCGAGGAATAGCGGGCGGTGAAGGCGGTCGCCAACCAGAGCAGGCAGAACACTACCGCCGCTGGCCAGAACAGCCCGAGCATGATGCCGATATAGACGGCGACACCCTTGCCGCCTTTGAATTTGAGCCAGACCGGGAAGAGATGGCCGAGGAAGGCGCCAAGCCCGGCCAGCATCGCGGCATTGGGACCGGCGATGTAGCCCGCGATCACCACCGCCACGGTGCCCTTGAGCGCGTCGAACAGCAGGGTCGCGGCGGCAAGGCCTTTGCGCCCCGTGCGCAGCACGTTGGTGGCGCCGATGCTGCCGGAGCCGATCGAGCGAATGTCCTGCGTGCCGCCGAGTTTCGTCAGGATCAGTCCGAACGGAATCGAGCCGAGCAGGTATCCGATGACGAAAGCCACCGGCAGGAACAATTCAAGCGCCATGTCTGCAAATTCCCTGTCTGCAAATTCGCTGTCTGCAAATTCCCTGGCTGCAGCTCCGCACGTCAGACATGTTCGTACACCGTCCGTCCGCCGACAATGGTGCGCACCACGCGGCCTGTAAAGCGGGCCTCGTCGAACGGGGTATTCTTGCACGGCGATTTGAGGTCGGCGGGATCGACCACCCAGGGCACATCTGGGTCGATCACGATGACGTCGGCCGGGCTGCCTGTGCGCAGGGTTCCGCCAGGCAATCCCAAAATCTCGGCCGGCCGGGTCGACATCGCCCGGATCAGCGTCTTGAGGTCCAATTCGTCATTGTGCACCAGGCGAAGGCCCGCCGGGAGCATGGTCTCCAGGCCGATGGCGCCGGGGGCTGCTTCTGCGAAAGGCAGGCGCTTGACCTCGACGTCCTGCGGATTGTGGTCGGACATGATGACGTCGATGAGGCCGGAGGCGACGGCGGCGACCAGCGCGCGGCGGTCGTCCTCGGTGCGCAACGGCGGCGACAGCTTCAGGAACGAACGGTAAGGGCCGATGTCGTTCTCGTTCAGCGCAAGGTGGTTGATCGAGGCCGAGGCGGTCACGGCGAGCCCGACGTCGCGGGCGCGCTTGAGCACGTCGAGCGACTCGATGCAGGTCAGCGAGGCCGCGTGATAGCGGCCGCCGGTGAGCGCGACCAGGCGCATGTCGCGCTCCAGCATCACGGCCTCCGCCGCGTTCGGGATGCCCATCAGGCCGAGCCGCGAGGCGAACTCGCCCTCGTTCATCACGCCTTCGCCGACGAGATCGCGATCCTCGGTGTAGTGCACGATCAGCGCGTCGAAATCGCGCGCGTAGGTCAAGGCGCGGCGCATCACCTGCGCGTTGATCACGCTCTTGTCGCAGTCGCTGAAGGCGATCGCGCCGGCCGCCTTGAGGAGGCCGAACTCGGTCATCTCCTCGCCGTGCATGCCCTTGGTGAGCGCCGCCATCGGCTGGATGTTGACGATCGCGGTGTCACGGGCGCGACGCATCACGAAGTCGACGGTCGCCGAGTTGTCGATCACCGGCAAGGTGTCGGGCTGGCAGATGATGGTGGTGATGCCGCCGGTCGCAGCCGCCTGGCTCGCGGAGGCAAAGGTCTCGCGATGGCTGAAGCCGGGCTCGCCGACGAAGGCGCGCATGTCGATCAGGCCGGGTGCGACGATCTTGCCGGCGCAGTTGACGACGTCGGTGCCCTCGGGGACGCCGGCAGCGCCAATGCCGCGGCGGGTCTCCCGGATGATGCCGTCGGCGATCAGGACGTCGCCAGGGCCATCGAAATCCCGGGAGGGGTCGACGACGCGGGCGTTGGCAAGCAGGATGGGTCGGCGGTCGGTCAACATGAGCATCACGCGTTCGGCAGGTTGCGGGCGAGCGCTTCCAGCACCGCCATGCGCACGGCCACGCCCATTTCCACCTGTTCGCGGATCAGGGACTGCGCGCCGTCAGCAACCGCAGTGTCGATCTCGACGCCGCGGTTCATGGGGCCGGGATGCATGACCAGGGCGTCTGGCTTGGCGTAGGCGAGCTTCTTCTGGTCCAGGCCGAAATAATGGAAATACTCGGAGGTCGACGGCACGAAGGAGCCGTTCATGCGCTCGCGCTGGAGCCGCAACATCATGACGATGTCGGCGCCGTTGAGCCCCTCGCGCATGTCGCGCGCGACCTCGACGCCCATCCGCTCGATGCCCGGCGGCAGCAGCGTGGAGGGGCCGACGACGCGGACGCGGGCGCCCATCGCGTTGAGCAGGATGATGTTGGAGCGGGCGACGCGCGAATGCAGCACGTCGCCGCAGATTGCGACCACGAGGCCCTCGAGCCGGCCCTTGTTGCGGCGGATGGTCAGCGCGTCGAGCAGGGCTTGTGTCGGATGCTCGTGCGCGCCGTCGCCGGCATTGATCACGGCACCGTCGACCTTGCGGGCCAGCAGTTCCACCGCGCCGGAGGCGTGATGGCGCACCACCAGGATATCCGGGTGCATGGCGTTGAGCGTCATGGCCGTGTCGACCAGCGTCTCGCCCTTTTTGATGGACGAGGAGGACACCGACATGTTCATGACGTCGGCGCCCAGCCGTTTGCCGGCGAGCTCGAACGAGGATTGGGTCCGGGTGGAAGCCTCGAAGAAGAGGTTCACCTGCGTCCGTCCACGCAGGACGGTGCGCTTCTTGTCAACCTGGCGGTTGAGCTCGACATATTCTTCGGACAGGTCGAGGAGGCCGGTGATGTCGGCCGCGGAAAGGCCCTCGATGCCCAGCAAATGCCGGTGGCCGAGGACGAAGGTCGATTTCGATGTCATTAAAGCGAGAGCTATAGGCGGGGATGGCCGGGGGGGCAAGGGCCAAAGCTCGGGCGGGGAGTTATCCCCCGACACTTGCCGGAGGGAGGGCTCCGCCCGCCCGTGTTCGGGGCTACCGCTTTGCGCTAGACTCGCGCCATTCGTTGCGTCACGGGCCGGATCATGACGGGCATGCGGTATTTTAATCGACTGGTGCGCAATGCTGCTGCGCTGGCGGCGGTTTGCCTTGTCGGCGTGGCGACACCGGCGCTGGCGGAGAAGCGCGTGGCGCTCGTGATCGGCAACGACCTCTATCCTAACCTCCCGCCGGACCGTCAATTGAAGAAGGCGACCAATGACGCAACCACCATCGCGGATGCGCTGAGATCACTCCGCTTTGAGATCGTGCTGGGGACCAACCTCGGCCGCCAGGGCATGATCGACCGGCTCGCGGATTTCACCGCGCGGCTCGAGCCGGGCGATACCGCTGCCGTGTTTTATGCGGGGCATGGCGTTGCGATCGCCGGTGTGAACTACCTCGTGCCGAGCGATGTGCCTGCTGTCACCGAGGGCGCTGAAGCGCGGGTGCGCGGCGCCTCAATCGCGGAGCCCGATTTGATCGCGGAGCTCCAGGCGAAGTCGGTGCGCGTGGCCTTCGTTGTCATCGATGCCTGTCGTGACAATCCGTTTCCGCGCGCCGCGGGTCGTTCGATCGGGAACACACGAGGGCTCGCTGATGCCCGGCCCGCGCGCGGGATATTCACACTCTATTCGGCGGGGATCGGCCAAACCGCGCTCGACCAGCTCGGTAGCAACGACACGGCTCATAATTCGGTGTTCACGCGGATATTCGTCGAGCAGCTGAAACGGCCCGAGCTGCATCTCGGAGATCTCGCGGTTGAGGTGCGCGAACGCGTGGCAGCTCTGGCGCTGATGGCGACCGATGGCGGCGGCCAACCCGCGCCGCACGAGCAAACACCGGCCTATTACGACCAGACCCTCGGCGGGCGCATCTATCTCTGGGCGCCGCTGTCGTCGGAGCGGCCAGTGGCGGGCATGCTGGTGAAGCCGCAGGCCCGGCCTGCGGTCGCGGAGCGCGCGACCATGCGTCCACCGCGCCCTTCCGCGCCAGGTGAAAGCTGCGCCCGCAGCGGCTTTGAAACTTATTGCGTCAGTTCGATGCTAAAGCCGCAATTCGGCAATCATACGGCGCGACGAACCTGTTTGACGCCTCGACGGGGACGGCCTGGGTCGAGGGCGCGCCAGGCAACGGTATTGGCGAATGGGTCACAGTCGAGTTCGAAACCCTGCGGCGGGTCAAATCGATCCATGTGCAGAACGGCTACCAGAAGAGCCCCGACATATTTGCCAAGAACAACAGGGTTCGCCAGCTCCGCGTGTTGTTCTCCGGGGGCGAGTCGCAGATCTTCATCCTCGACGACAAGCTGTCGGCGCAGCTGCTGGGATTGCGCTCGCCAATAGCCGCCTTTTGGCTGAAATTCATCATCGACGACGTCTGGGCCGGTAATAAATACACGGATACCGCGATCACAAAACTTCTGGTCAACTCGGATACGGTGCAATGACCGCAAAGACTGGGATCGCGGCGCGCGCAGCGCTTGTTGGGCTGCTTGCGACGTCAACCCTCGCCCCGGTGCGGGCACAGACATTGCCCGGCGGTTTCGTCTATTTGCGCGACATCGACCCCAGCATCGTCCAGGACATCCGCTACGCCACCTCGAACAATTTCGTCGGCCGTCCGCTCGCCGGCTACGGCGCCGGCGAATGCGTGGTGAAGCGGGAGGTTGGGCTGCGGTTGAAGGCGGTCCAGCAGGAACTGGCGGCGCAAAATCTCTCGCTGAAGATGTTCGACTGCTACCGGCCGGCGCGGGCCTCGCTCGACATGGTCAAGTGGTCGCAGAACGGCCACGAGACGGTTGCCGAGCGGCGCTACAATCCCAAGATTCCCAAGACCGAGCTGTTCCGCCTCGGCTACATCGCAAGCCGCTCGCAGCATTCGACGGGCGCCGCGCTCGATCTCACGCTGGTCGATCTCAAGGTGGACAATTCAGGCAAATACGACCCGTCAAAGGCCTACGCCGATTGTACGGCGCCGGTCGAGTCGCGCCCGCCCGAGGGCAGCGTCGACATGGGCACCGGCTATGACTGCACCGACGTGAAAGGGCACACCGCCGCACCGTCGATCAGTCCGGACCAGCGCGCCTGGCGCAAGCGGCTCGTGGCAGCGATGGCGAGGCAAGGCTTTGTGAACTATGCGAAGGAGTGGTGGCACTTTTCACTGCCGGGGGCGGGCGGTGCGCCGTATGATTTCCCGATCCAACCGCGGCGGAACTGATTCCGCGCCGAGGACACGAGATGACCCAGCCCAGCTTCGCGACCCACGAGGTCTTCAACCAGTCACCGCCGTTCGAGGACGCCGATCTCTTCGCCGCGGACCAGCCGCTGCTCGCGGCGGTCAGGACCAATGGCGGTGCGGCCGCGGAACGGGAGCTCTCGGAGTTCGGCAAGCATTGGGGCTCGGCCGCGATGGCCGACCGCGGGCGCGCCGCGAACGAGAACATGCCGAAGCTGCGCAGCTTCGATGCCAAGGGCAATCGGCGTGACCAGGTCGAGTTTCATCCGGCCTATCACGAACTGATGGCGCACAGCGCCCGTGCCGGCGTGCACAATTCGACGTGGACCGCGGATGGAAAACCCGCGGGCGATGCCGCGGAGGTCATCCGCGCCGCAAAATTCTACATGGCCGCGCAGGTCGAGACCGGCCATCTCTGCCCGATCACGATGACGGGCGCCTCCGTGGCGGCGCTGGCGATGCAGCCTGATCTGCTCGCCAGGGTGATGCCGGCGCTGTCGACGAAAAGCTACGATCCCAGCTTCGCGCCGTGGTGGGAGAAGCGCGGCATGACGCTCGGCATGGGCATGACCGAGAAGCAGGGCGGCACCGACGTGCGCGCCAACATGACGCGCGCGGTGCGCGACGGGGGCGCCTACCGCATCACCGGCCACAAATGGTTCATGTCAGCGCCGATGTGCGACGCCTTCCTGGTGCTGGCGCAGGCGGACCAGGGACTGACCTGTTTCTTCATGCCGCGCTTCGCGCCGGATGGTTCGGTGAACGCGATCCAGTTCCAGCGGCTGAAGGACAAGCTCGGCAACCGCTCCAATGCGTCATCCGAGGTCGAGTTCGTCGGCGCCTATGCGGAAGCCGTCGGCGACGAGGGCAAGGGCATCCGCACCATCATCCAGATGGTGCAACTGACGCGGCAGGATTGCGCGATCGCCTCGGTCGGCCTGATGCGCTCGGGGCTCGCCCACGCGCTGCATCACGCCCGGCACCGCAGCGTGTTCCAGAAACATCTCGCCGATCAGCCGCTGATGCAGGCGGTACTCTCGGACATGGCGCTGCACGTGGAGGCGAGCACGGCGCTGGTGATGCGGCTCTGCCGCGCGTTCGATCGGACCCCGCACGATCCGGCGGAGGCCGCCTATATGCGGCTGCTGACGCCTGCGATCAAATACTGGACCTGCAAGAGCGCGCCGCCGTTCCTCTACGAAGCCATGGAATGCCTCGGCGGCAATGGCTATGTCGAGGACGGCATTCTGGCGCGGCACTACCGGGAGGCGCCGGTCAACGCGATCTGGGAAGGTTCGGGCAATGTCATGTGCCTCGACGTGCTGCGCGCGCTGTCGCGCGAGCCGGAGGCGGCGATGGCGGTGCTGCAAGCGCTTGCTGCCGAAACGAACGGTCTGCCAGGGGCAGGTGATGCCGTCTCGTTCATCGGCAAGACTTTCCGGCGCGCGGACGGCGAGCGCGTCGCAAGGCTCGCGGTCGAGAAGCTGGCGCTGCTGGCGGCCTCGGCTGCGCTCAACGACGTGTCGCCGCGTCAAGCCGAACTGTTCGCCGCCACGCGCCTCGCCGCCAATCACGCCAGCATGTACGGCGCGGTCGAACTCGAAAGCGGCGATGTACGCGCGCTGCTGGAGCGCGCGCTGCCGTGAGCCTGCCAAACGAAAGCCTCCTGATGGACTCCCTCAATCCCGATCATCCTCCGCTCACCGAGATGCCGGCGCCGCCGCGGGTCTGGAAGTTCTGGGGCACGGCGCTGTGGGGCATCGTTATCTTCGCAGCCATGTTCGTCGGGCAGATCGGGGCCATCGTCTATCTGGTCTGGGTCGCCCGCGACCCAATCGACCTCGCATCGATGCAGCATGTCGGTCGCGAGCCTGCGTCGCTCGCGTTTTCGGTCACGATGGGCCTGCCGGCGACGCTGGCCGCGGTGTGGCTGGCCATCCGCATCAAGAAGGCCTCCTTCGTCGACTATCTCGCGTTGTATTGGCCGTCCTGGAAGCAACTCCTGTTCGGCGCCGTCGGGCTGATCCTGATCGTGGTCGCCTGGGAGACGATGTCGCGGAGTCTGGGCCGCGAGGCGACGCCGGGCTTCATGACCGATCTGTTGAAATCCGGCCGCGACACGGGCGCCGCCGTGATGCTGCTGTTCGCCTTCAGCGTCGCCGCGCCGATGTCGGAAGAGGTTTTGGCGCGCGGCTTCCTCTATCGCGGCTGGTCTGCGAGCTTCCTGCGCGTGCCCGGCGCGATTCTCCTGTCGTCGCTGCTGTGGACGGTCGTGCACCTGCAATACGATCTGTACTTCCTCGCCGAGGTATTTAGCATAGGCCTGTGGTTCGGCTACATGCGCTACCGTAGCAACTCACTGTGGCTCACGATCGTGCTGCACGCGCTGAACAATCTGACCGCGGTGGTGCTGACGATGTGGCTGGGGAGCTAGCCCGACGGTCGCGCACGTTCCGTCATTGCGAGCGAAGCGAAGCAATCCAGAATCTGTCCGCGGAGAGACTCTGGATTGCTTCGTCGCAAGGGCTCCTCGCAATGACGAGAAGGAGAGCTGCGCTCGCAAATGACGAGTTCTAGGCCACCAGCGCGATCGCGATCGGCATGGTGATCGCCGCCAAAATCGTCTGCAGCGTGATGATCTGCGCCAGTAGCGGGGCATCGCCGCCCATCTGGCGGGCCAGCACATAGGCGCTGGTGGAGGTCGGCACCGCGGCGCAGATCGCGACGATCGCGAGGCTGTCGCCGGACAGTCCGAACCAGACGGCAAGCACCAGTGCGATCACGGGCATCAGCACCAGCTTGAACATCACGCCGACAGCGGCGCCCGTGCTGGGGCGGAGCAGGCCCTCGAGATGCAGGCCGGCGCCGGTGACGAGCAGGCCGATGGCGAGCGAGGAGCGGCCGAGTGCATCTGCCACCTCATGCCAGATCTTCGGCAGCGGCAGATGAACGACATTGATGACGAGACCGATCGCGCAGGCCCAGATCAGGGGATTGCGGACGACCGTCATGACGATCGCGCGCGCGGATTGTTTCTCCGGCGCTGCGTAGTGCGCGAGCACCGCGACGCTGAGGACGTTGACCAGCGGAATGATCGCCACCATCGCGACGGAGGC
The DNA here is from genome assembly GCF_000515415.1 of Bradyrhizobium sp. WSM1417. Classification (NCBI taxonomy): domain Bacteria; kingdom Pseudomonadati; phylum Pseudomonadota; class Alphaproteobacteria; order Hyphomicrobiales; family Nitrobacteraceae; genus Bradyrhizobium; species Bradyrhizobium sp. WSM1417. Next base: position 5,419,593 of record NZ_KI911783.1, on the reverse strand, counting down.
GAGCGCCAGCCCGACCTCGCCGAACATGTTGGCGGAGACGGACAGCGCCACATAGGTCTGCCAGCGGATCGCGCCCTGGAAGATCGAGGTGAAGGCGGGGCCGTCGATATCGAGACGCGACAGGGCCGGGCGGAGCGCGAGGCAGAGCAGCGACATCGCGAGCGCCGACAGCAGCAGCGCGCCGCCGACGCCGGCGACCGGCACCTTGGACAGGTCGGCCTTCACCAGCGTCTGGATCAGCAGCATCGGAAACAGCACGAAATAGGTCAGCCGCTCCAGCCCGTTCCATTGCGTGTCGAGCCGCATCAGGGTGCGCTTCAGCACCACGCCAAGCACGATCAGGATAAAGACGGGGAGGAGCGCCGCGACTACGACGGCCATGGATCAGTCAGGCCCCGGGGCTGCGCGCAGATTGGCGAGGCGGTCGAGCGCGCCTTGCAGGATGAAGATCGCGGCGTGCTCGTCGATCACTTCGGCGCGCTTGGCGCGGCTGACATCCATGCCGATCAGTTCGCGCTCGACAGCGGCGGTCGACAGGCGCTCGTCCCAGAGGCCGATGGGCAGCGCGGTCAGGCCGGCGAGGTTGCGGGCAAACGCCCGGGTCGATTGCGCGCGTGGGCCCTCGCTGCCGTCCATGTTGATGGGCAGGCCGAGCACGAAGCCGACGGCCTTGCGTTCACTGGCAATCGCGAGCAGCCGGGCGGCGTCCTGCTTGAACGCCTTGCGCTGGATGGTCTCGACGCCGGTCGCTAACCGACGGTCCGGATTGGACACGGCAACGCCAATAGTCTTGGTACCCAGATCGAGTCCGACCAACCCGCCGCGTTCGGGCCAGTGGGTTGCAGCATCGACGAGAGGCAGGATAAGAGCCGGCATGGTGTAGCGCATATCACGCGTCGCGCTGCGGAGTGAACCTGTAACTATGGATACGCTGACATTATTCGGCCTGTTGGCCGTGACGGCGATGCTGGTCACTTACGCCCTGGAAGACCGCAGCCACTGGTTCGTGCTGCTGTTCGCAATGGCCTGCGTGCTCGGTTCGGCTTATGGCTTCCTGCAAGGGGCCTGGCCGTTCGGCGTGATCGAAGCGATCTGGGCCGTTGTGGCGTTGCGGCGCTGGCATCTCAGGCCGCGATGATTTCGTCGTCTTGCTTCAGGCAGGCGGCAAACCCGCTCAGCGCGCTGGTTTGATGTCCGGCACGACGCTGGATGAAGAGCGTCTCGACATGCGCGTGCGAATGGCTCAGCGCGTGGATCGATACGCTGCCATTGATCGCACTGCGTTCGACCACGGCGCGCGGCAGCAGCGTCACGCCCATGTCGGCGGCGACACAGCCGATCATGCCGTCGAGGGTGCCGAGCTCGAAGCGTGCGGCCGACGGCCAGCCGAACTCGACAAAGATCTGTTCCAGCCGCTGCCGGTAGGTGCAGCCGGCGCGGAACGTCAGCGCGGTCGGGCCGGATTCCGGCGTCCCGGCGCGCAGCTCGGCGAGCGTGGCCCAGCGCCGCGCGCTCACCAGCACCAGCTCTTCGCGGAACGCGCTTGTCGCGGTGAGATCGGCATGCGCGATCGGACCTGCGACGAAGGCGCCGTCGAGCGTGCCTTCGAGCACGCAAGCGACGAGGTCGGCGGTGGGCGCGGTGCGCAGGCTCAGCCGCACGGCGGAAAAGCGGCGATGAAAGTCGGCCAGCAGCGGCGGCAGCCGCACCGCCGCGGTCGTTTCCATCGAGCCGATCGCGAGCGGTCCCTTGGGCTCGCCGTCGTCGCAGGCAGCGAGCACGGCCTCACGCGCTAATGCGGACATCCGTTGCGCGTAAGGCAAAAGGCGCTTGCCCGCGCCGGTCAAGGTCATGCCGCGGCTGTGGCGTTCGAACAGCGGCGTACCGATCTCCGCCTCCAGCGCCTTCACGCGCTGGGTGACGTTCGACTGCACCGTGTTGAGCTCTTCGGCCGCGCGGGTGATGCCCCCGGTGCGGGCGACGGCGGCGAAGGTCTGGATGTCGCTGAGTTCCATGGCATCGTTTCTCGTTTGAGATGGCAGCGTTCTCTAGAATTCAATTTTAGAGAATGGTATTCTGGACTAATGCTGGTGTCGAGAGCGGAGGAGCCATGCCGATCACCACGCCGCTGACCCAGCTCCTGGGGATCAAACATCCGATCCTGCTGGCTCCGATGGACACGATCGCCGGCAGCCGGCTGACGCGGGCGGTCAGCGAGGCCGGCGGCTTCGGCATCCTGGGTGGTGGCTACGGCGATCAGGAACGGCTCGAGGCCGAGACCAGGCAACTGAGCGGCTGTGCCTCGTTCGGTATCGGTTTCATCACCTGGAGCCTCGCAAAACAACCAAAACTTCTCGACATCGCGCTCGCTGCCAATCCGCAAGCGATCATGCTGTCGTTCGGCGATCCCGCGCCATTTGCAGCGCGCATCAAAGCGTCCAGGGCGCGCTTGATCTGCCAGGTGCAGAGCGAGGACATGGCGAAGCAGGCGCTCGACGCCGGTGCGGACATCCTGATCGCGCAGGGGACCGAAGCCGGCGGCCACGGCGCATCGCGCACCACCGTCGATATCGTGCCTGCGATCGTCGATCTCGCGGCCGGGGGCGTGCCGGTGGTTGCCGCCGGCGGAATTGCCGATGGTCGCGGGCTCGCGGCGATGATGATGCTGGGCGCCTCCGGGGTGCTGATCGGCACGCGCTTCTATGCGAGCGTGGAGGCCAATGGCGCGGAGGAGGCGAAGCAGCGCATTCGCGACGCCGATCCCAATGACACGGTGCGCGGCGTCATCGTCGACTGGTCGCGCAGCCTGTTCTGGCCGGCGCCGTTCACCGCGCGAACGCTGGTCAACGATCATATCAGGCGCTGGACCGGCCGCGAGATCGAACTGATGCAGCGCGCCGCCGAGGTGACCGTCGAATATGCCGCGGCAAAGGCTGCGGGCAATTTCGAGGTCGCGGCGGTGTTTGCCGGCGAGGCTGTCGGCCTGATCCATGATATTCCGTCCGCCGCCGAAATCGTCGAACGGATTGCGACCGAAGCCGAGCAACTGCTGACCGGCCGGCGAAATTCCAGCGTGTCCGCCTAAACTGCGAGAGAACAACCATGTGGCCGAACCGTCGACTGATCGATCTCTTCAAGACCGAATTCCCGATCGTGCTTGCGCCGATGGCTGGCGTGATGGATGCGGAGCTGGTGATCGCCGTTGCACAAGGCGGCGGGCTCGGCTCGCTGCCGAGCGCGATGCTGTCGCCGGACAAGGCGCGCGAGCAGGTCAACATCATCCGGCAGCGCGTCTCCGCGCCGGTCAACATGAACTTCTTCTGCCACACACCGGTCGAGCTCACGGCCGAGGCGGAGGCGCGCTGGAAGCAGCGCCTTGCGGGCTACTACCGCGAGCATGGCCTCGATCCCGCCGCACCCATCAATGCCGCGAACCGCGCGCCGTTCGACGCCGGCTTTTGCGAGATCGTGGAGGAGCTAAAGCCCGAGATCGTCAGCTTCCATTTCGGCCTGCCGGAGGCCGCGCTGCTCAAGCGGGTCAAGGCGGCAGGATGTCTCGTCATCTCGTCGGCGACCACGGTGAAGGAAGCGGTCTGGCTCGAGCAGCACGGCGCTGACGCGGTGATCGCACAAGGCGCGGAGGCCGGCGGCCATCGCGGCATGTTCCTGACCGACAAGATCTCTGAACAGCCCGGCACCTTTGCGCTGGTGCCGCAGGTGGTCGACGCGGTGAAGGTCCCGGTGATTGCGGCCGGCGGTGTTGCGGATGGCCGCGGTATCGCGGCGGCGTTTGCGCTCGGTGCGGCAGGCGTGCAGATCGGGAGTGCCTATCTGCGCTGTCCGGAATCCAAGGTCAGTACGGCGGCCCGCGCGGCGCTCGCCGAAGGGCGGGATGATTCCACCGTCATCACCAATGTCATGACCGGGCGGCCGGCGCGCGGCGTCCAGAACCGCCTGATGCGCGAGGCCGGCCCGATTTCGCCGGACGCGCCGCCATTTCCCCACGCCGCAACGGCGCTGGGACCGCTGAAGGCTGCGGTCGAGAAGCAGGGCAGCGTGGATTTCACCAATCTCTGGGCCGGGCAGGCCATCGCCCTGGGTCGCGAGGTCCCGGCAGCCGAATTGACCCGGGATCTCGCCAAATCGGCGCTTGCCCGGATGAAGGCGCTGGCCGGATAGCTCCCGGCGCCGGTTGCGGCGCAAAAGCGGCCTCTGCTATACGGCACATAGGTTTTGCCGTGAGAGGCCTTATATAATGTCCGTCGACGCCGCTACCGTCCGCCGCATCGCGCATCTTGCGCGCATTGCGGTTTCCGAGGGCGAGGTTCCGCATCTGCAGGGTGAGCTCAATGCGATGCTCGCCTTTGTCGAGCAGCTCTCGGAGGTCAATGTCGAGGGCGTGGAGCCCATGACCTCGGTCACCCCGATGCAGATGAAGAAGCGAGTGGACGTGGTCAATGACGGCGAGATCGCCGACGATATCGTTGCCAACGCGCCCGCGACCGAAGGTCACTTCTTCCTGGTGCCGAAGGTCGTCGAGTAACTTTTAGGACGCTGTCGATGTGCATGCTTTGCGACGACGAGAAAGCCTATCAGGCTTACATGAACTATCTCGACAAGATGGAGCGGCAGGGCAAGGCTGCCGATCCCAACGTCGCCGTCAATGCCGTGCTCGACGAGATCGAGGCGGCTGCGAAAGCGGCCGCCAAGAAAGACGATCCGGCCAACGACAAATCCCTGTCTCCGTTCTTTTGCAGCCCGATCAATAAATGACTGATTTGACATCGCTGACGCTCGCCGAGGCCCGCAAGGGCCTCGCGGCCAAGACTTTCACGTCCCTCGAGCTGACCGACGCGCATCTGAACGCGATCGAAGCCGCGCGCGTGCTCAATGCTTTCGTCATGGAGACCCCGGACCAGGCGCGGTCCATGGCGCGCGAAGCGGACGCCAGGATCGGGAAGGGCGATGCGGGGCCGCTCGCCGGCATTCCGCTCGGCATCAAGGACCTGTTCGCGACCAAGGGCGTGCGCACCACGGCGTGCTCAAAAATCCTCGGCAATTTCGTGCCGACTTACGAGTCCACCATCACCTCGCAGCTGTGGCGCGACGGCGCGGTGATGCTGGGCAAGCTCAACAATGACGAGTTCGCGATGGGCTCGTCGAACGAGACCTCGTGCTTCGGCCCGGTCGGCAATCCCTGGCGGCGTGATGGCTCCAACACGACACTGGTGCCGGGCGGCTCGTCCGGCGGCTCGGCTTCCGCAGTGGCGGCTCTGCTCTGCATGGGCGCGACCGCGACCGACACCGGCGGCTCGATCCGCCAGCCGGCGGCGTTCACCGCAACCGTCGGCATCAAGCCGACCTATGGCCGCTGCTCGCGCTGGGGCATCGTCGCCTTTGCCTCCTCGCTCGACCAGGCCGGTCCGATCGCGCGTAGCACGCGCGATGCCGCGATGCTGCTGCGCTCGATGGCCGGCCACGATCCGAAGGACACGACCTCGGTCGACATGGCCGTGCCGGACTACGAGGCTGCGATCGGCAAGTCCGTGAAGGGCATGAAGATCGGCATTCCCAAGGAGTACCGTCTCGACGGCATGCCGGCCGAGATCGAAAAGCTTTGGGAAGCGGGCGCGGCCTGGCTGAAAGCGGCCGGCGCCGAACTCGTCGAAGTGTCACTGCCGCACACCAAATACGCCTTGCCGGCCTATTACATCGTGGCGCCGGCGGAGGCGTCCTCCAACCTCGCGCGCTACGACGGCGTGCGCTTCGGGCTGCGCGAGCAGGGCCGGAACATCAACGAGCTCTACGAGAACACCCGCGCCGAAGGGTTTGGCGCCGAGGTGAAGCGCCGCGTCATGATCGGCACCTACGTGCTCTCGGCCGGCTATTACGACGCCTATTATTTGCGCGCCCAGAAGGTGCGCACGCTGATCAAGAAGGACTTTGAGGATTGCTTCGCCAAGGGCGTCGACGCGATCCTGACGCCGGCGACGCCGTCGGCGGCCTTCGGCATCGGCGAGAAGGGCGGGGCCGACCCCGTCGAGATGTACCTCAACGACATCTTCACGGTGACCGTGAACATGGCGGGCCTGCCGGGCATCGCCGTGCCCGCCGGCAAGGATGCGCAGGGCCTGCCGCTCGGCCTGCAGCTGATCGGCCGGCCCTTCGACGAGGAGACGCTGTTCTCGCTCGGCGAGGTGATCGAGCAGGCCGCCGGCCGCTTCACGCCGGCGAAATGGTGGTGAACATGGCGGCGTGTATCGCCAGCCTCGACGGCGCCGCGCCGCCACCGGATCTCAGCGCGCCGCTCGCCGCACTGTGGTGGGCCGCCAAGGGCGACTGGGACCAGGCGCACAGAATCGTCCAGGACGAGAGCAGCCGCGAGGCCGCGTGGGTGCACGCCTATCTGCACCGGGTCGAGGGTGACCTCGGCAATGCCGGCTACTGGTACCGCCAGGCCGGCCAGCCCGTGGCAACGGATTCATTACAAGCAGAGTGGGATCGGATCGCTGCCACGCTGCTCGGGAGCAAAACATGAGCACGGCCACGCACAAACTTCTCAAGGGCGCCACCGGTGACTGGGAGATGGTCATCGGCCTGGAGGTCCACGCTCAGGTGACGTCGAACGCGAAGCTGTTCTCCGGTGCCTCCACCGCGTTCGGCGGCGAGCCGAACACGCATGTGTCGCTGGTCGACGCGGCGATGCCGGGCATGCTGCCCGTTATCAACGCGGAATGCGTCAGACAGGCTGTCCGGACCGGGCTCGGGCTGAACGCGCAGATCAATCTGCGCTCGGTGTTCGACCGCAAGAACTATTTCTATCCGGACTCGCCGCAGGGCTACCAGATCAGCCAGTACAAGTCGCCGATCGTCGGCGAAGGCGAGGTCGTAGTCGAACTCGATGGCGGCAAGACCGCCACGATCGGCATCGAGCGGCTGCATCTGGAACAAGATGCCGGCAAGTTGCTGCACGATCAGTCGCCGACCATGTCCTATGTCGATCTCAACCGCTGCGGCGTGGCGCTGATGGAGATCGTGTCGAAGCCCGACATCCGCGATGCCGAGCAGGCCAAGGCCTATGTGACCAAGCTGCGCTCGATCCTGCGCTACCTCGGCACCTGCGACGGCGACATGGAGAAGGGATCCCTGCGCGCCGACGTCAACGTCTCCGTGCGCAAGCCCGGCGCGCCGCTCGGCACCCGCTGCGAGATCAAGAACATGAACTCGATCACCTTCATCGGCCAGGCGATCGAGTACGAGGCCCGGCGCCAGATCGAAATCCTCGAAGACGGCGGCGCGATCGACCAGGAGACCCGGCTCTATGATCCCAACAAGGGCGAGACGCGGTCGATGCGGTCCAAGGAGGAGGCGCACGACTATCGCTACTTCCCCGATCCCGACCTGCTGCCGCTGGAGTTCTCGCAAAGCTTCGTCGACGAGCTGAAGGCTGAGCTGCCCGAGTTGCCGGACCAGAAGAAGACGCGCTTCGTCGCGGATCTCGGCCTGTCGGCCTACGACGCCAGCGTGCTGGTCGCCGAGCGCGAGAGCGCGGTGTTCTACGAGACCGTGCTGGAGAAGCTCGCCAACCGCGCGCGCGACGGCAAGGTCGCAGCGAACTGGGTCATCAACGAGCTGTTCGGCCGTCTCAACAAGGAAGGCCGGGATATTACGGACTCTCCGGTCGATGCCGCACAGCTCTCAGGCATCATCGACCTGATCGGCGAGGGTACGATCTCCGGCAAGATCGCCAAGGATCTGTTCGAGATCGTCTGGCAGGAGGGCGGCGATCCCCGCGCGCTGGTCGAAAGCCGCGGCATGAAGCAGGTCACGGATCTTTCGGCGATCGAAAAGGTTGTCGACGACATCATTGCGGCCAATCCCGACAAGGCGGCGCAGGTCAAGGACAAGCCGCAGTCGCTCGGCTGGTTCGTCGGCCAGGTGATGAAGGCATCCGGCGGCAAGGCCAACCCGCAGAGCGTCAACGAGCTGCTCAAGTCCAAGCTCGGCATCTGACCTCGCGCGTTCGAACGAGGTGACGGACAGGCGTCGTTACCTCGCTTTCGGTTCGCGACGCGACGCTCGCGCGCATCTTCTACGACGAACTTCATCCCGATCGAACGCGATACGCCGACCGAATCGCCGTCACGCGATTCGCGCAAAACGGCGACTTGCACACGCTCCGACGAGCGCTCGCGCCGTTAATCATGAAAATATTTTCGTTGCCAAAAGTCGCGACTCAGAGTCCGCGAAGCGCCTTTGCGAGGCGCTCGCGCGATCGGCAGGATGCATCATTGCAACGATCGCGCGCGATGCACGCGTGCAGGAAAATACTTGCCGTATAGTGTTTTTCTACAATCGCATCTTTTGCAAACGTCGATGTCGCGGGCACTCTCTGCGATCGCAAGCACACCTCATGCAGTCCGTTTGCATCGCGTTCGCCAGCGCAGCCGCGTTTCGTCGTCAACACTTCTTTAAGCGAGACGCTGTTTTTTTCGTTGTGTTGGTGTATTCGGGATGAGTGTGCACTCGATCCCCGACTGCATGCAGCGATTAAGCCATCTCACACATCGGAGGGCAACATGGCCAAGAAAGCTAAGAAGGCAAAGAAGGCGAAGAAGGCGAAGAGCGCAGTGAAGAAGACTGCGAAGAAGACCCGCAAGGTCGCCAAGAAGAAGTAACTTCGCTTTTTGAAGTTGCCGGCTCCTAGAGAGCCGGCACGTCATCAGCGCCTCTCAAAAGGCTCTGGTCGACGATAGAGGGTGTCGGCGAGACATCAGGTCAACGGTCGGATCGTTCTCTTCGCGGGTTCGCTCGCAAAGCCCGGTCCGGCAGAAGAAACAAGTTTTCTTCGTTCGGTGCGGTTCTCCGTAAGGGCTCCGCAATTTCACAGGCGGTCTTCGGGCCAACGTGGAATCTGGTCCTGACGTGTTCGCCGACGCCCTCGTTCTCATGAGGCCGGGGTATTGCCGGCATTCCTTATCCCGACATTGCTGATCTGACCGCGATGTGGCTGTGCTGCCCCCTGAGCAGTCAGGGCTATCGCATATGAGATCTCAGCGCCGCCTGAACGAGCGCCTCGTCCTTCGAGACGCCCGCTTCGCGGCCTCCGCAGGTTGAGGCTCAGCTGCATCCATCTGCGTTGATGCTGCCGCATACTCGTCCCATCCTGAGGGCCCGCCGCAGGCGGGCGTCTCGAAAGGGTGGCCGCAGTCGAACTTCCCGCCATATGTTTCTTCATAGCGCGCCCTGCTTGAGCAGGGAGGCTGCGGCGCAATTGCACGCTGTTCGCGCGCCGCTTCTCATTCGCGGTGTCATCGCCCGGCTCCGATCGGGCGATCCAGTACGCCGCAGCTTCTCGTGGGACCATTGTCTCTGGGATACGGCGGACGACAGCGGGCGGGGACACCACAGGACGCGCCTCACCGTCCGCAATGGTTATCGTTCTCCCAAAATCCCAAGGTAAACCGAATCTGACGAATTGCAGAAGTGCCTGCAAAACCGGGACTTCTTGCATTTGTCGTGCGCGCCTGGGGCGGGCGCGTTTACGTCTGCTTCATCGCGATACTTAAACTGCCATTCAAATTTGCCCGCCATCATTACCTCCAACAAGCCGGCAAACGGCACGGGCAAAAAGCCTCGGGGATGAGTTGAACAGTTGATCGGACGGGAGCCGCGCTCGGGGGACGAGGCGGCATAAGAAAAAAGGGGATGCGTTATGTTTCAGGGTACTTTCGATCTGGAGACCGCGACGCCGATCGACGCAGGCGCGCTGTCGGACGTGCTGTTCGAGCGTGGCCTCTATTGGGCGAGCGGACGCTCCGGTCTCGTCGATCTCGTCGCCGCGCACAAATGGTTCAACCTCGCCGCGCTCAAGGGCCGCAAGGACGCCGTGACGCTGCGCCAGGAAGTCGCCGGGCAGATGTCGGACGCCGACATCTCGGCCGCGCAGCGCGAGGCGAGGGCGTGGGTCTCCGCCCATTGAGCGGAGAATCACGTTCTTGGTTTCACAGGCGAAGCTGATTTGTGCTGAATCCGGTTCCCTCGTGGTCCGCCAACAGGATTCGGAGCGGCATGAGGCCACCGTCGCGTGTCAGGTGAAGGAACGCACAGGTCTCGGATTCTGCTGCGTGGTGGCGGAGAGGGAGGGATTCGAACCCTCGATACAGCTTGAGACCGTATGACGCTTTAGCAAAGCGTTGCCTTCAGCCACTCGGCCACCTCTCCGGTGCGAGCCTTATGCATCTAATTACTTGGGCTGGTCAATTTGGAAGCGTGTGTTTTTGCTCGAATATTCCCAGCGAATTCCGAAACTAGGCGGTTTGCGGGGGCGACTGCCCTTGTCGCCGACCGCCTCCATCGAGTGATTCAATTGCAAGTGATTGTTTTGATTGTCTCTTTCCGCGATTCGCCACAAGCTATGGAGCGGTGATCGCTGTCAGATCGGCCGACCGGGTCCCCTGTCAGGCTGCGGGAAGGGCGCTCTCACTATATTAGTCGGGATAACTCGCTCGCCGGCTGAGGAGCTACCCCCTCGCGCCAGGCGTCGCCGCTTGCTCTTCCTTCGACTGCCCGGCTGCGCCGCTACGGATCTCATCCTACTTACGATGTCAGGACGCAGAGCATCCAGCTCGGTAGCTCACCGCGAGATATCGATAGGCAACATCCGCAGCGCTTCGAGACTTATGCCTTTTCAGTCGGCCCTGACGACAACAGCGATCTCCGCAAGCGGCTCGAAAAATCATTTCATCGCTTTGTCGATTGCGAGCACAGCTCGACGGCGAAGTCCTGAAAGCGATCGACGATGCGCAGATCGATATTCTTGTCGATCTTGCAGGCCATACGCGCAATGCCAGGCTGTCGTTGTTCGCGCCCAGGCCGCCTCCGATCGTCGTCAACTATCTCGGGTTCGCGGGAACGTCGGGGAGCAAGGAGCTGTTCCACTACATCATTGCCGATCAAATCGTGCTGCCAGATCAAAACAGCCAGTTCTGCGATGAGAAGATCGTTCGTTTGCCCGGCAGCTTCATGCCGCGTGAAAATCACGTCGGGACCCTGGACGATGCGGCGCCCAATCGGGCCGATCACGATTTGCGGCAGGAATGGACTGTGTTTTGCTGCTCCAACAATGCCTACAAGATCAATCCGGCCGTCTTTGGCTCCTGGATGAAGATCTTGAAGAGCGTGGACCAGTCGGTCGTGTGGTTGTCCGACGTTGGCGAGATCGCAAAATCGAATCTGCGGAAGGAAGCCAAGGGCAGGAGCGTCGACCCGCGCTTGATGGTCAGGCCAGCCAAGTCTCGAAGGACTGGAGCGCGGCGAGTCCCTGGTTGATTCCACGATTCGGGCGCCCAGACCCACAGGGGGGCGTCTCAATGGATGTGCGGGGCCGGTGCCGGAACTTTTGACGGCAGATGAAGCCCCTCGAAAAAGCGCAGTAAAATCAAGATGTTACGAAGCTGCCTTGATCACATCTGCGTGTTATTTGTGCAACACCCGTCGGAAAACACGCTCCATCCGGTCGTTCGGAAGCGTTCTGTTGTTGTGTGTGCAAGGGCGTTCGGTAATTGTGACTGAGCGACGGAGGGGGGCATCCCGAGGTCGTCCCGTCTTAGGTGGTTCGCTTAAGTCCCTCGCGTTCAGCGGGTGTGTCCGAAGGCGCGAAGCGACTAAGCGGTGAATTTAAGGGACAAGGGAACCAACCTTAGGGTGTCTTCACCCAGCGGATCCGGAACCTTCCCTATGGCAAACTTGGAGGTTTAACATGAAGTTGGTTAAGAGCCTTTTGCTCGGTTCCGCGGCGGGTCTGCTCGCTGTTGGCGGAGCGCAGGCAGCCGATCTCCCCGTGAAGGCCAAAGCGGTCGAATACGTGAAGATCTGCTCCCTGTACGGTGCGGGTTTCTACTACATCCCCGGCACTGACACTTGCATCAAGCTGGGTGGTTATCTGCGCGCTGAAGTCGCGCTGAACACCAACTCGGACTTCAGCGGTCAGCTATCCGGTAACAACGGTGCGCGCAACCGCCTGACGAACTACTACACCATGCGCGCTCGTGAAGATCTCAACATCGACACGCGTACCGCGACCGAATACGGCGTCGTCCGTACCTTCTTTGACGGCGTGTTCTCATGGACGACCGGCAATTATCAGGGCACCGGCAGCGCGGCTGGCGGCACTGCCTATAGCAGCACGCTGGCGCTCAACACCTCCGGCGCGACCCCGGCGCTCGTCGGTGGGTCGATCAACGGCAACGACGGCGGCACCTCGGGCGGTTCGCTCGGCGTGTACTACGCCTTCATCCAGTTCGCTGGGTTCACGATGGGTAAGGCCGTGTCGCAGTTCGACGCGCCCTGGACCAACTATCCCGGCAACAACTTCGACAGCCTCGTCGGCGGCTCCGGCACGGTCACTGGTGTCAACCAGTTCTCCTACACCGCTGACTTCGGTCAGGGCGTGACGGCAGCATTCTCGGCTGAAGACCGGGCAGCTTACTATGATGCCGGTAATCTGAACATGTCCGGCGCGACCGCGGGCGGCATGATCGGTGGCGCTTATGGCTCCAACGGCATCGGCGGTACCCGTTCGCCGAACCTCGTCGCTATGGTCCGCGTCGACCAGGCCTGGGGTCTGTTCCAGGCATCGGTCGCTGCGCATGACAACCACGTTGCCTACTACGGCGCCACCGAGCCGACCGGCCACCCCGACGACAAGTGGGGTTGGGCTGCTCAGCTCGCTCTGTCGATCAAGAACATCCCGACTGGTGCGGGTGACGTGATCAACATCCAGGGCGTCTACACCGATGGCGCGACCCGCTACAACTTCCAGAACCTCGCGGGCAGCAGCTACTCGATGTTCGGCGGTTCCGGCATTGCCTACCAGAGCGTCGGCTTCGCCAATGCTCCGGACACGGTGTATGTCACGGGCAGCTCGCAGGAGTCGGTCAAGACCTGGGGCTTCCGCGGTGCTTACACCCATAACTGGGATCCATACTGGAACACCGCGATCTACGGTGCCTACGCTCAGGCGCAGTACGGCACGCTTGCCAAGACCACGCTTTGCGGCGCTGGTGGTGCTGGCGGCGTGTTCGGTGGCCTCGCGGGTGTGACGGGTTGTAACCCTGACTTCGCCATCGGCCAGGTCGGTCTCATCACCCGCTGGACTCCGGTCAAGAACCTGACGTTCTCGGCTGACGTGAACTGGACCCATCTCGACCAGAAGTACGCGGGCACCGTTGCTTACGCCGGTGCCGGCGCCACGGCCAAGCCGGCCGCTGTGTACGAGCTCAAGGATCAGGACACCATCACCCTGCTCCTCCGCGCTCAGCGCAACTGGTAACGTTCGGTCTAACGACCTGACAGAGAGCCCCGGCGGGAAACCGCCGGGGCTTTTTTATGCATCTGGCGGACCACGGATCTCCGATATGTTCTGAAGACGAGCGGAGTGTGGAATGATGCGTAGCTTTGGGTTGATCAAGAGCTGGGTTCGGATCGCGCGATCAAGTCCAGTTCAGCCGCCGCGGCAAGAGGCGGGGTCGCCGGCAGGTCCTTGAGATCCTTGGCCATCACGACGTCCAACGGGGTCTGCCCGTCTCGACCGCAACCAGCGCGAGTCGAGCTGCATAGAGCGAACTAAGCCGCGTCGACGACGTCGGAGTTCAGGCGTGCTGCGACAGCCGCAGAAGAGCCGGCCGATAGGGCGCTTGCGGATCGTCGTCCTCATTCGAGGGAATGGCGCAGGAGCCGAATTCCTGCCTGATCCGCTCCATCTCGGCGATGCGCTCGTGCAGCCGCTGCAGATGCTCCGGCGATTTCGCCCGCCAGAATCGAAATGTGTCGGCGGTGAGCGGCAGGAACGCGGTGCCGAACAGCGTCGGCTCCGGAACGACGGTTCGCCCGAGCAGCAGAAACTTGTCGGCACCGGAGACGACGAGGGTCGCGTAGCCGCGGTTTCCGATCCTCTTGATGCCATTCAGCGACCATTCGGCGAGCTTGCTGAAATAGGGCTCCTCCCGCCAGCGATCGGGGCAATGGTCGTCGACGGTAACGTTGACCGCGTCCTGGCTGAAATGCACGATGATGCCCGAGTTCGCGGGAAACCAGTCGTCGTCGAGATGGCCTTGCAGCCACGCGCAGACGAACGAACGGCACATCTGGGGACGGCGCTCGTAGATGCTGCATCCCGTGCCGGCCTGCCAATGACTGCACAGCTGGTTTACCGGCTTGTCGACGGCGGCCACCTCGAGGATATCGCAGCAGGCATTGCACGAGCCGCATTGCCGGGCTGGCTGGGCTGTCCTCGTCGCGCTGGTTCCGCGAAAGCCCTGGCCGTCGCGGACCAGTAGCTTCTGCTTTTCCAGCGCATTCAACGCACGTTCGATTTTGAGACGGGACAGTCCGGTGGCGTCGATCACGCCCTTCATCGTCGTCGCGCCTGCCTCTACCGCACGGGCGACGCTCAACATTGCCTGATCCATTTTTGTAGTTCTTTTCTTCTCTTATTTCGGCGCGCCCAATCCACCCTGCACGATCTTCTCGTTCAGCTTCTCACCGTACGGTAGGGAGCACTCCGGCCGATGCTGATGGCCCGGCCTCAAACGCCGGGAGCTGACCGCGTTATCCCCTCGCGCTGATGCCTTGTTATCAGATCGCCGCAAGCGAATCGTCATAGGCACGCTGCTATTCCACGCTGCCGGCGCCGCGGCGCAAATCGGCCTCGATCTGCAACCGCGTGCCGCCGCCGAAGCGGGCGCGGTAGACCTGAAGGTTCTCCATGATCCGCTGCACGTAGTTGCGTGTCTCGGAGAACGGGATCAGCTCGACCCAGTCGACCGCGTCGACCTTAGGATCGCGCGGATCGCCGTAGCGATCGATCCACTTCTTCACACTGCCGCGGCCGGCATTGTAGGCGGCGAAGGTCATGATGTAGGAGCCGCGATAGTCCTCGAGCAGCCCACCGAGCTCGGCCGAGCCGAGCGTGGCGTTGTAGGCCGAATCGTTCTTCAGACGCGCCAGATCGTAGGTCCCGCCGTGCCGCTTGCAGACATAGCGCGCGGCGTCCGGCGTCACCTGCATCAGGCCATAGGCCTGTGCCGGCGAGACCACACGGGGATTGAAGGCGCTCTCCTGCCGCGCGATGGCGTAGATGATACTGCGCTCGACCTCGGGGCCGATCGGCGTGAACTGCGGAATGCCGTTGACGGGATAGGCATAGAAATCGAACGGCAGGCCGCGATTGAGCGCGGCCTTGCCGAGCAGCAGCATGCCGCGCGCGTCGTTGTGGCGCTGGGCGAGCTCGCCAAGCCCGGCAAGCGCTTCGGGATCGCCGTTCTCGCCCATGTCGGCGAGCAACGGTATCGCCATCTCGCGCTCGTCGAGCTCGTAGAGCAGCTGCGCGGCGCGCACGATCTCCAGCCGTTCGGCACCGCGGCTGCGCGGCTGAGCGTTGAGCTCGATCTGCGGCAGGCCGAGCTTGGCGCGTGCGAGCTGGCCGTAATAGCTGGTGGATTGCTCGGCTGCCCGGGCGTAGGCATTGCGCGCCTCCTGCTGGCGGCCGGCTGCTTCCGCGGCGCGGCCCTGCCAATAGCCGGCGCGCGCCAGCGTGGTCGGATTGACGCTGCCGATCCCGATGCGGGCAAAATGCTGGGTGGCGGCCGCGGGATCGTTGAGAAAGCGTAGGGCGATCCAGCCGGCGGTGAACTCCTGCTCGGTCTTGTAGATGTCGCGCGAGGGCAGGGCCGCATCGCGCGCGATCAGATAGGCGCTGCGGAATTCCTCGGTGTCGATCATCTTGCGCGCCAGGAGGCGCCGCTCGATCCACCATTCGTCGAGATTGTAGAGCCGGCCCGGATCCTTCGGTGCCGACAGCATGAGCTGGGCGGCTTCCGCAAATTTCTCCTCGCGGCGCAGCAGCTGTATCTTGCTGAAGATGAAGCCGGGATCGCCGTGCAGCTCGCGCGGCACGGCGTCGAGCAGCGCACGTGCGTTCGGCGCTTTCTTGAGGGAGGCGATGCGGGCCTTGGCGAGTGCGACATAGCCGGCGCCGAGGCGCTTCGCAGCACGCAATGCGGCCTCGTTCTCGCTGCCGTAGAGCAGCGTGTCCATCCGCGCCTTCTGATCGCCGGGCGTCAGCAGCGCGCCGAACTGGTCGAGTGCGTTGTTCTCGGTGTCTTCCGACATCGGGTCACTGCGCCAGGCATCGCGCACCAGACGTTCGGCGTTGGCGCGGTCGCCGCGCGCCAGCATCGCCTTGGCAAGCGTGAAGCGGCCCTTGGCGGACACTGGCGATTCGTTCTCGAACCACGACCACGCGACCTGGTCGTCGCGCCTGTCGTCCCACATCGCGGCCTCGAGGCGCCGGCGCAGGAAGGTTTGCGACGGCCAGCTCGGATTGGCGGAGAGGAAGGCGCGGTAGCGCTCCACGGTCGCGCCATTGTCCTCACTGCGAAGGATGATCCATTCCGCGAGTTTGCGCGCGACGGGGTCCGAGATCGTGGCCGCGGCATTGGTGGCGTCGCCCGCCTTGCGCTTGCGCACGAGCTCGATCACGGTCTCCAGCGTGTCCTTGTCGGCTTGCGACGTCGAGGAGGTCGCGGCAACCGCGGCCGGTGTGACCGGCTTGCGCGGGGCGGCATGCTGGCGGGTCGCAGGAGCCAGGACAGGAGCCGCGACGGGCTTGGCCGGGGCCGGGGCGGTCGATCTGACGACGGCCGTCGCAGCCGGCGTGGGGGCGGTCTTCGGGACCGAGCCGCCAGCAGTCGACGTTGACTTTGGCGCGGCAGCCGTGGGCTTCAGCTTGTCCTTCGCAGGTTCCTTGCCTGCGTTCTTGCCAGCATCCTTGCCCGCATCCTTGGCAGGCTTCTTCGCGGCATCCTTGGCGGGGGCACTGGTCGCGCCCTTGCTTGCCCCCTTGGCGGCGTCCTTCGGAGTTTCCTTGCCGGTTCCCTTGGACGCGCCCTTCGCGGTGTCCTTGGCGGCTGGCTTCGCGGTATTCTTGGCGGTTTCCGCCGTTGTCTCGTTGGATTTGGCCCAGGCGGCGCAGCCAGCCGACAGCCCTGTCATCAGGCACACGATCAGGCCGGTGGATCGCCATGCGGCGCGCGGAAATGAGATCACGGCGTTTCGTCGCCCCGAATCAGTCAATTGGCTCAAGACCTAGCTGTACAAGATCTGGCTGTATTTGATTGAATATGCGGACAAAATACCAACAGCCGCTTACCTTCGCCCGGTTTGCACCACCACCGCGGCAAAATCGCGGCCTAAACGGTGCGTCAGACGGGAGCGGGTCTTTTACCGGCGGGATAGACCCGATATGAATGCGGCTTGCGCTCAAGATTGCCGCGTACGGAGGAAGTCCATGGCAGCCAAGACAAAATTCCGGGGATCGTTCACCGCCTTGGTCACGCCGTTCAAGAACGGCTCGCTGGACGAGGCGGCGTTTCGCTCCCTGGTCAACTGGCAGATTTCAGAGGGCACCAACGGCCTGGTTCCGGTCGGCACCACCGGAGAGAGCCCGACGCTGAGCCATGACGAGCACAAGAAGGTCGTCGAATGGTGCATCGAGGAAGCGAAAGGCCGCGTGCCTGTCGTCGCCGGCGCCGGCTCCAACTCGACCAAGGAGGCGATCGAGCTTGCCCAGCACGCCGAGAAGGCGGGGGCGAACGCGGTTCTGGTCGTGACGCCCTACTACAACAAGCCGACCCAGGAAGGCATGTACCAGCACTTCAAGGCGATCAACGACGCCATCGGGATTCCGATCATCATCTACAACATCCCGCCGCGCTCGGTGATCGACATGTCGGTCGACACCATGACGCGGCTGTGGGAGCTGAAGAACATCGCCGGCGTCAAGGACGCCACGGCCAGCATGGTCCGCGTCTCGCAGCAGCGCGCGGCGATGGGTGAGGACTTCAACCAGCTTTCGGGCGAGGATGCGACCATCCTCGGTTACATGGCGCATGGCGGCCACGGCTGCATCTCGGTGACATCGAACGTCGCGCCGCGGCTGTGCTCGGAGTTCCAGTCCGCCTGGGCGAAGGGCGACCATGTCACCGCGTTGAAGCTGCATGACAAGCTGATGCCGCTGCACAACAACCTCTTCATCGAGAGCAATCCGGCGCCGATCAAGTACGCGCTGTCGCTGCTAGGCAAGCTGGACGAGACGCTGCGGCTTCCGATGGTGCCGGTCACCGAACCGACCCGCGTTGCCGTGCGCAGCGCGATGGTTCATGCTGGCCTCATCAACTGATGCGCTAGCCGAACGGGGAGCTTTTCATGGCGATCGAGGCAAGAGGCACGCGGATGCTCACGGAGTTCCGCGAGTTCGCCATGAAAGGCAACGTCGTCGACCTCGCGGTCGGCGTCATCATCGGCGCGGCCTTCGGCGCCATCGTGACGTCGCTGGTCGGCGACGTGATCATGCCGATCATCGGAGCGGCCACCGGCGGCCTCGACTTCTCGAACTACTTCACGCCGCTTTCGAGCAAGGTCACCGCCGCAAATCTGACGGACGCGAAAAAGCAGGGCGCCGTCTTGGCTTGGGGCAACTTCCTCACGCTGACGATCAACTTCATCATCATTGCCTTCGTGCTGTTCCTGGTGATCCGTGCCATGAACAAGTTGAAGCGCAAGGACGAGGCAGGGCCTGCCGCTCCGCCGAAGCCGTCGGCCGAGGTCGAGCTGCTGACCGAGATCCGCGATCTCCTCAAGAAGTCTTGACGCGCGCGCTTCATCCAAACTGTTAGCGTCCTCGCGCATCTCGATCAGGTTTTTCTTCCATGGCCGACAAGAACGAACGTCCGATCAAGGTCATGGCGGAAAATCGCAAGGCCCGCTTCAACTATGCGATCGAGGATACGATCGAGGTCGGCATTGCGTTGACCGGCACCGAGGTCAAGTCGATCCGCAACGGCAAGAGCACGATTGCGGAATCCTACGCCGATTCCAAGAACGGCGAGATCTGGCTGATCAACGCCACCATTCCGGAATATCTCCAGGGCAACCGCTTCAATCACGAGCCCAAGCGGCCGCGAAAACTGCTGCTGCATCGCAAGCAGATCAACAAGCTGATGGGCGCGGTCGACCGCGAAGGCATGACGCTGATCCCGCTCAAGCTTTACTTCAACGAGCGTGGTCGCGCCAAATTGCAGCTCGCGGTTGCAAAGGGCAAGAAGCTGCACGACAAGCGCGAGTCCGAGAAAAAGCGCGACTGGAGCCGGGAGAAGGGCCGCCTGATGCGGGCGAGGGGATAGCGGGATGACTCAGAGAAACCTGCTCGAGGTCGATTGGGCCCGGATTCCCGCACCCGCGGACGACGGCAGCGCCGTGCACCTGAAAGGCATGACATTGCCGCCGGTCAGCCTGCTCGCCACTGACGACACGTCAGTCGCGCTCTCGGCGCTGCGTGGCCGGACCGTGCTGTTCGCCTATCCGCGCACCGGCGAGCCCGGCAAGATCGCGCTGGTCGACGATTGGGACATGATCCCGGGCGCGCGCGGTTGCACGCCGCAGACTTGCGCCTTTCGCGATCTGTTCGCAGAGCTGAAGGCCGCCGGCGCCGCGCAGGTGTTCGGCCTCTCGAGCCAGAGCAACGCGTACCAGACCGAGATGGCCTCGCGGCTGCATCTGCCGTTCCCGGTGCTCTCGGACGAGAAGCTGGTGCTGACGCGCGCCCTGAATTTGCCGACCATGGAGGTCGCGGGCCTCACGCTGATCAAGCGCCTCGCGCTGATCGTTGACGACGCCAGGATCACGCATGTGTTCTATCCGGTGTTTCCGCCCGACCGAAACGCCGGCGATGTCCTGGACTGGTTGAAGGCCAATCCGGCCAAGGGCTCGTCTAAGGATTAGTCGAGGTCGGCCTTCACCTTCGCGAACACGGAGCGGAACATGTCCGGCGTCAGCACGCGGGTGTTCGTGTTGTAGCGGGAGCAGTGATAACTGTCGTAGAGCCTGAATGCGCCGGCCTGATGCACGGCGCCGTGGCCGAAGGGGGCTTGCGATCCCTTCAGGTTCAGCGGCTTGAGCACGGTGTCGTGCGCAATGCGCCCAAGGGCGACGATCGCGCGCAGGTTCGGCATCGTTGCGAGATTCGCCGCGAGGAACTGCCGGCAGGTGCTGATCTCGACCGGCAGCGGCTTGTTCTGCGGCGGCACGCAATGCACCGCATTGGCGATCCGACAGTCGACCAGCTTCAGGCCGTCGTCGGGACGCGCCTGATATTTGCCCTTGGCGAAGCCGTATTCGAGCAGCGTCGCGTAGAGCAGGTCGCCGGCATAATCGCCGGTGAAGGGACGGCCGGTGCGGTTGGCGCCCTGCATTCCCGGCGCAAGGCCGACGATCAGCAGGCGCGCCTTGATGTCGCCGAAAGGCGCAACCGGTGCATTGTGCCACAATGGTTCGCGCGCGCGGTTCGCCTCGCGAAAGGCGACCAGGCGCGGACAGAGCGGACAGTCACGGTCGGGGACGAGGCTGAGAGGCTGGCGGCTTGACCGGGCCGCCTCACTCCTCGAAGTCGTCATCGCCCCTCGCCGGCGCCATCGTGGTCGCGCGCTGGAGGAACTGCGGAGCGTGGTGGCGCGCCTCGCGGTCGCCGCGGTCACGCGGGGCGGGGCGTTCGGACGGGTCGCGACCGAGCTTGGACTGCAACTCGACAAGGTCGGTGAAGACGTCGGCCTGGCGGCGCAGCTCGTCGGCGATCATCGGCGGCTGGCTCGCGATCGTGGAAATCACGGTGACCCGCACGCCGCGGCGCTGAACGGCCTCGACCAGGGAGCGGAAGTCGCCGTCGCCCGAGAACAGCACTATCTGGTCGATGTGCTCGGCGAGCTCCATCGCGTTCACGGCGAGCTCGATGTCCATATTGCCCTTGACCTTGCGGCGGCCGGAGGCGTCGATGAACTCCTTGGTCGCCTTGGTGACGACGGTGTAGCCGTTGTAGTCGAGCCAGTCGATCAGCGGCCGGATCGAGGAGTACTCCTGATCCTCGATGATCGCGGTGTAGTAGAACGCCCTAAGCAGCGTCCCGCGGCTCTGAAACTCCTTCAGCAGGCGCTTGTAATCGATGTCGAAGCCCAGAGTTTTCGCCGTCGCGTAGAGATTGGCTCCATCGATGAAGAGCGCGATCTTGTCGGAAGAGGAAGGTGACATTCAGTTTGCTCGCGTAGAGTTCGTGATTGATCGTTTATTGTTGGCGCGGCGACAGCAAGCCGCGCACTTCTAAAGTCCCGCCGAAACCCGTCGAAACCGCAAATCCGGAGAAGTCGGGGCAATCAAGGTATAGTTATGGCCAACTTGCACAGTCCCGGCGCCGCCGTCCCCAGCGGCCCGGGAAACCACCCATCCCAGCCCCAATGTGGGGGTAGCAGAGCCGTTTGGCGAGGCCAAATCACAAATTGGCCTTGCGAAACCCTCCCGGCCCCTATAACTACCGGCATTCATCCACATATTTCGTCCCACCCACAACGGAGCGACAGTCGATGGCTCGCGTCACCGTAGAAGATTGTATCGACAAGGTCGACAACCGGTTTGACCTGGTCCTGCTGGCCGCCCACCGGGCCCGCATGATTTCGTCTGGTTCACAACTAACGGTTGACCGCGATAACGACAAGAACCCTGTTGTGTCTTTGCGCGAAATTGCTGAGACCACGATTTCGCCGGAGGATCTCCGCGAGGAGCTGGTGCACTCGCTGCAGAAGTTCGTCGAGGTCGACGAGCCCGAGCCGGACACTGTGCCGCTGATCGGTTCCGCCGGTGCAAGCGTGGATGCAGACGATACCGAAGTCGCCGTGGAGCGCATGACGGAAGAAGAGCTCCTGAAGGGTCTCGAGGGCCTCGCACCGCCCGAGGAGCAGCCCGAGGAAGACGAGTAAATCGTCCCATCACGCTCATCGACTTCTTTGTGATCTGATCAAAGGCCCGAACCGTTGTTCGGGCCTTTGCTTTTGTTGGCGTTTTCGTGGTTACCATAGCGTCATCGGTTCGCGCCTGTCCCTGTCACCGAATTGATCGGACACGCGCGCGATCGGAGCTAAGATGTATACAACGGGCTGTGTCGTGGTCCGTTTGAAGGCAGGACGGCATGGTATATCGACGCCGCACACCAACGCAGATGCAGGCCGCAACCGAATCGGTTGCCGTGGCCCCGACTGCGCCGGTGGCGCGCCCGGCGAAGCCTCGCGCACGCATGATGCGTCAATATGACCTCGTCGAGCGCGTCAGGTCCTACAATCCCAACACCGACGAAGATTTGCTGAACCGCGCCTACGTCTACGCCATGAAGGCGCACGGCTCGCAGACCCGCGCCTCGGGCGACCCGTACTTCTCTCATCCGCTCGAAGTGGCGGCGATTCTGACCGACCTGAAGCTCGACGACGCCACCATTGTGGCTGCGCTGCTCCACGATACGATCGAGGACACCGAAGCGACGCGGGCCGAGATCGACCAGATCTTCGGGCCCGAGATCGGCGCGCTGGTCGAGGGCCTGACCAAGCTGAAGCGGCTGGAGCTGGTGTCGCGGGAGGCCAAGCAGGCCGAAAATCTGCGCAAATTGTTGCTGGCAATTGCCGACGACGTCCGCGTGCTCCTGGTGAAGCTCGCCGACCGCCTGCACAACATGCGCACGTTGGACTTCGTGCCGACGGAATCGCGACGGCGCATTGCCGAGGAGACGCTCGACATCTATGCGCCGCTGGCAGGGCGCATGGGCATGCAGGAAATGCGCGAGGAGCTCGAGGACCTGTCGTTCCGGACCCTCGACCCCGAAGCCTATTCGGTGGTGATGCAGCGGCTCGATGCGCTGGCCGAACGCAACCGCAATCTGATCGGCGAAATCGAGGACCAGCTCTCCAACAATCTGCGCCACCGGGGCTTGGGCGCGCGGGTCTATGGTCGCCGCAAGAAGCCGTTCTCGATCTGGACCAAGATGGAGCGCAAGTCGGTCGGCTTCGAGCAATTGTCCGACATCTTCGGCTTCCGCGTCGTCGTCAACGACATCGAGGCCTGCTATCGCGCGCTCGGCATCGTCCACACCAACTGGCCGGTCGTGCCCGGCCGGTTCAAGGACTACATCTCGACGCCGAAGCAGAACGACTACCGCTCGATCCACACCACCGTGATCGGCCCCGGCAACCAGCGCGTCGAGCTGCAGATCCGCACCGAGGCGATGGACCAGATCGCCGAGCGCGGCATCGCCGCGCACGTGTTCTACAAGGAAGGCGTGGGCTCGCCGACTGAATTTCTCAAGCGCGAGTCCAATGCGTTCGCCTGGTTGCGCCACACCATCGGCATCCTCTCGGAGAGCGCCAACCCCGAGGAATTCCTCGAGCACACCAAGCTCGAACTGTTCCACGACCAGGTGTTCTGCTTCACCCCCAAGGGCAAGCTGATCGCGCTGCCGCGCCATGCCAACGTGATCGACTTCGCCTATGCCGTGCATACCGACGTCGGCAACAGCGCGGTGGGCTGCAAGATCAACGGCCAGTTTGCGCCGCTGTCCTCGGAGCTTCAGAACGGCGACGAGGTCGAGGTGCTGACCTCGGAAGCGCAAGCGGCGCCGCCGTCGGCCTGGGAAACGCTCGCGGTCACCGGCAAGGCGCGCGCCGCGATCCGCCGCGCCACCAGGACCGCGGTGCGCGATCAATATGTCGGTCTCGGCCGACGCATCGTCGAGCGCCTGTTCGAGCGCGCCAAGATCGAATACGCCGACGACAAGCTCAAGGGCGCGCTGCCGCGACTCGCGCGGACCTCGATCGAGGACGTCATGGCGGCTGTGGGGCGCGGCGAGATCAAGGCCTCCCACGTCGCGCGTGCGATGTATCCCGACTACAAGGAGGAGCGCATCGCGCGCTACGGCGTCAAGAAGGGGCTTGTGGGCAAGCTCAAGGAGAAGTCGTCCGAACCGCCGCGCAGCCCGGTCGCGATCCCGATTCGCGGCATCAATTCCGACCTGCCGGTGAAGTTCGCGCCGAATGGCGGCGCAGTGCCCGGCGACCGCATCGTCGGCATCGTCACGCCGGGTGAAGGCATCACCATCTATCCGATCCAGGCGCCGGCTCTGAAGGATTTCGAGGAAGAGCCGGAGCGCTGGCTCGACGTGCGCTGGGACATCGAGGATTCCGCGCCGCAGCGCTTCCCGGCCCGCATCAAGGTCGAGAACGTCAACGAGCCCGGCGCGCTGGCGCAGATCGCGACCGTGATCGCCGAGCACGACGGCAACATCGACAACATCAGCATGCAGCGCCGCTCACCGGATTTCACGGAGACGACGATCGATCTCGAAGTCTACGATCTCAAGCATTTGAGCGCGATCCTGGCCCAGCTGCGCGCGAAGGCGGTCGTCGCCCGCGCCGAACGTGTTAATGGATAGACGCCTTTCGTCCTGGTTCTATCCCCATGATTTCGTGAGTCCTGAATGCCTGCACCTCCGCTCCGCCTCGGCGTCAATGTCGACCATGTCGCGACCCTGCGTAACGCGCGCGGCGGCCGCAATCCCGATCCGGTGCGCGCGGCGCTGCTGGCGATCGAGGCCGGCGCCGACGGCATCACTGCTCATTTGCGCGAGGATCGCCGGCATATCCGCGACGAGGACATGGCGCGGCTGAAAGCCGAGATCTCCAAGCCGCTCAATTTCGAGATGGCGGCGACCGACGACATGATGCGCATTTCGCTCGCCACCAGGCCGCACGCGGTGTGCCTCGTGCCGGAGCGGCGCCAGGAGGTGACGACCGAAGGCGGGCTCGACGTCGTCGGCCAGCACAATGCGCTGGCGCCCTATATCGCGCGTCTGAACGATGCTGGCATCCGGGTGTCGCTGTTCATCGCGGCCGATCCCGCCCAGATCGAGATGGCGGCGCGGCTGCGCGCGCCCGTGATCGAGATCCACACCGGCGCCTGGTGCGATGCCGTTGTCGACGGTCACACTGATAAGGCCGAGGCCGAATGGCGGCGAATCGTGGCAGGGGCGAAGCTGGCGAAGGAAGCGGGGTTGGAGGTTCACGCCGGACACGGGCTGGACTACGCGACGGCGGAGACGATCGCAGGCTTGCCTGAGATCATGGAGCTAAACATCGGCTACTACATGATCGGCGAAGCCCTATTCGTCGGTCTCGCCGAGACGGTTCGCAGCATGCGCGCGGCGATGGACCGCGGCCGGAGCCGGGCATGATCATCGGCATCGGCTCCGATCTGATCGACATCACCCGGGTCGGCAAGGTGATCGACCGCCACGGCGAGCGCTTCCTCGACCGCATCTTCACCGCGGCCGAGCGGGCCAAGGCGGAGCGGCGTGCCAAGAACGAGAAGATGGTGGTGGCAACCTACGCCAAGCGCTTCGCCGCCAAGGAGGCCTGTTCCAAGGCACTCGGCACCGGCATCAGGCGCGGCGTGTGGTGGCGCGACATGGGGGTGGTCAACCTGCCGGGAGGGCGGCCAACCATGCAATTGACCGGCGGGGCACTGGCTCGGCTCCAGGCCCTGACGCCGGAGGGCTTCGGGGCGCAGATCGACCTGTCGATCACCGATGACTGGCCGTTGGCACAGGCCTTCGTCATTATTTCCGCCGTGCCGCTGGCCAAACCCTGACGGTGCTCCGTTAATTTTATAATTCGCATTCAAAATCAAATGCTTATGCAGTTTTGATGCGATCCTTGATTGCGTGGCCTCCGACAACCGTCTAAAAGTCCGCGGACGCAAATCAGGCTGGGCGAATTCGGCTTTACGCCGGAATTGGCCCTCATTATCAGAATCAGGACAATCTCCTTGGGCCGCGAGCGATAGGCTGTTCGCGGGAGGAGGGCGCGCTGTGACCGCCCGCCGGAATTGAGAGAGCAATGAGCGTGACTTCAGGAACGAAAACTGAGAGCGGCGTCGGCGAAACGATCCGGGTCGTGATCCACGCTCTCCTGATCGCGCTGGTGATCCGCACCTTCCTGTTTCAGCCGTTCAACATCCCATCCGGCTCGATGAAGGCGACGCTGCTGGTCGGCGACTATCTGTTCGTCTCGAAATATTCCTACGGCTACAGCCACTACTCGATCCCGTTCTCGCCGCCGCTGTTCTCGGGGCGGATCTGGGGCTCGGACCCGAACCGCGGCGACATCGTCGTATTCCGCCTGCCGAAGGACGATTCCACCGACTACATCAAGCGCGTGATCGGCCTGCCCGGCGACCGCATCCAGATGCGGGACGGGCTGCTCTACATCAACGACACGCCGGTCGAGCGGCAGCGCATGAGCGAATTTGTCGGCGAGGACCCCTGCGGCGCCGAAGGCAGCGGCGTCTCCCGTGTGAAGCGCTGGAAGGAAACGCTGCCGAACGGCGTGTCCTACGAGACGCTGGACTGCGCCGACAACGGCTACGTCGACAACACCAACGTCTACACCGTGCCGACCGGCCACTTCTTCATGATGGGCGACAACCGCGACAACTCCACCGACAGCCGCTTCCTCGGCCAGGTCGGCTACGTGCCGCAGGAGAATTTGATCGGGCGCGCCCAGATGATCTTCTTCTCGATCGCCGAAGGCGAGCATGCCTGGATGTTCTGGCGCTGGCCCTGGGCGGTGCGCTGGAATCGCTTCTTCAAAATCGTCCGATGAAAGACGAAGCCAAGGACATCGCGACCCTGCCGACCGAGGCGCAAGCGGGCCCCGACGGCGAAGCTGCGACCAAGACTCTTGAGAACAAGGCCCTTGAGATCAAGACGCCTGAAAACAAGACGCCTGCAAAGAAGAAGCGGGTGCGGAGCAGCAAGGCCAGGGCCTCGGATGCGAACGCGGGGCTCGAGGCACGCATCGGCTACAGCTTTGCCGATCCGAATCTCTTGATGCAAGGCATCACGCATGTCTCCGCGCTGAAGTCCGGGCGCAAGCGCGGCGACAGCTATCAGCGGCTGGAATTCCTCGGCGACCACGTGCTCGGGCTCGTCGTCTCCGATATGCTCTATCACGCCTTCCCGAACGCCGACGAAGGCGAGATGTCCAAGCGACTTGCCGAACTGGTGCGCAAGGAGAGCTGCGCCGATGTCGCCAAGTCGCTCGGTCTGCTCGACGACATCAAGCTCGGGTCGGTCGGCTCCAGCGCCGACGCGCGCCTGCGCAAGAGCGTGCTCGGCGACATCTGCGAGGCCGTGATCGGCGCCGTCTTCCTCGACGGCGGCTACGCGGCGGCGGCCGATTTCGTCAAGCGCAACTGGACCGAGCGCATGCACAAGCCGCGGCGTCCATTGCGCGATCCCAAGACCGTTCTCCAGGAATGGGCGCAGGGCAAGGGATTGCCGACGCCGGTTTACCGCGAGGTCGAGCGCACCGGCCCGCATCATGATCCGCAATTCCGCGTCGCGGTCGATCTGCCGGGACTCGCTCCGGCGGAAGGCATCGGCGGCAGCAAGCGCGCGGCAGAGAAGGTGGCAGCTTCAGTGATGATCGAACGTGAAGGCGTTGGCGGCGGCAATGACGGTTGAAGCAAGCGGCGAGGCGCCCACTGCCACGCGCTGCGGCTTCGTGGCGCTGATCGGCGCGCCTAACGTCGGCAAATCGACGCTGGTCAATGCGCTGGTCGGGGCCAAGGTCACGATCGTCTCGCGCAAGGTGCAGACCACGCGCGCGCTGATCCGCGGCATCGTGATCGAGGACAACGCGCAGATCATCCTGGTCGATACGCCTGGCATCTTCCTGCCCAAGCGCCGGCTCGACCGCGCCATGGTCTCGACCGCCTGGAGCGGCGCGCATGACGCCGACCTCGTCTGCGTGCTGCTGGATGCCAAGGCCGGCATCGACGAGGAAGCCGAGGCGATCCTCACCAAGGTCGCCAGCGTCAAGCACGAGAAGATTTTGGTCATCAACAAGGTCGACCTGGTCCAGCGCGAGAAGCTGCTGGCGCTGGCGCAGGCCGCCAACGAGCGCATGGCCTTCGCAAAGACCTTCATGATCGCGGCGATCTCCGGCGACGGGGTCGACGACCTCAGGCATACGCTGGCCGAGATCGTGCCGCCGGGGCCGTTCCTCTATCCCGAGGACCAGATGTCGGACGCACCGATGCGGCAGCTTGCGGCCGAGATCACCCGCGAGAAGATCTTTCGCAAGCTGCACCAGGAATTGCCCTACCAGTCCACCGTCGAGACCGACAAGTGGGAGGAGCGCAAGGACAAGTCGGTGCGCATCGAGCAGACGATTTTCGTCGAGCGCGAAAGCCAGCGCAAGATCGTGCTCGGTGCGGGCGGTGCCACCATCAAGTCGATCGGCGCGGACTCGCGCAAGGAGATCGGCGAGATCCTGGGCGTGCCGGTGCACCTGTTCCTGTTCGTCAAGGTGCGCGAGAACTGGAGCGACGATCCCGATCGCTATCGCGAGATGGGCCTGGAATTTCCCAAAGAATAACCAAGAAAAGATCGGTCAGCGATGAGCGTACCCAGCAACGTACGGCGCTTCGAAGCGTTGCTCTATGCATCGTTGATGCTGGATGCCCTGTCGGTGGCGGTGCAGGACCGCACGCCCAACGCCGAGATGACCGAGCAGATGATCATGACGTCGATGCTGTTCGCCGGCGGCATGATCCTGCTGCTGGTCTATTTCGTCAGGCTGGCCGCGCGCGGGCGCAAGAACTGGCCGCGCTGGGTGCTGGCCGCAGCGCTCGTGCTGTCGGTGATCTCGCTCGGCCAGATCATCGGCCAGAAGGGCATGGAACTCGACAGCGCCATCGAGATCATCTCCTGCGTGCTGACGGCGATGGGATTGTATTTCTCGTTCCGCGGCGACGCGCAGGGCTGGTTTAACGCGTAAGGCGTCGGGTGGATTGGCGGCGCGCAATCCCGCCAATCCGCCCTACGATTGAAGACCGGAATCCGCTAGACTTCACCGATGGAATGGACCGACGAAGGCATCGTGCTGGGGGTGCGGCGGCATGGCGAGAGCAGCGCTATCGTCGAGCTGCTGACCCGTGCGCACGGCCGCCATCTCGGTCTCGTCCGCGGCGGCGCCGGCTCTCGGATGCGGCCGCTGCTGCAGCCCGGCAACAGCCTCAGCGTGGTGTGGCGGGCACGGCTCGACGAGCATCTCGGCACCTATGCCATCGAGGGCCTCAAGCTGCGGGCGGCGACGCTGCTGGGGTCATCCCACGGCGTCTACGGCATCACCCATCTCGCCTCGATCGCGCGGTTGCTGCCGGAGCGCGATCCGCACGAAAACATCCTTGCGCTGCTCGAACATTCGCTGGACGATTTCGACGACATCGGCAGCGCCGCCGTACACGTGATCCATTTCGAGCTGGCGATGCTCACCGAGCTCGGCTTCGGGCTGGCGCTGGAAAACTGCGCGGTGACCGGAGAAACCAACGACCTGATCTATGTCTCGCCCAAATCCGGCGGCGCGGTGTCGCGCGGGGCGGGCGAACCGTGGCGCGACCGCCTGTTGCGGTTGCCGCCGTTCCTGCGCCAAAGCGAGGTGCAGGGCGACCTCACCGATCAGGATCTCCAGGACGGCTTTCGGCTGACCGGCCTGTTCCTGCTGCGCCACGTGCTGGAGCCACGCGGGCAAGGCCATTCCGACGCGCGGGCGGGCTTCATCAACGCGCTGACGCGGCAGCAGGCAAAGATCGCCATTTCCGCGCCATGAGCCTGGCGCGGCTCTGCGTTGCCTCGACAGGCCGGCCCCTGCTGGAACAAAACTGGGTTCCCCGGACTTACCATTTGGGTTCCAATCGGGGATAGGCTCATGCTGATCAAGGGACTTGTTATATCGGCAGCGCTGATCGCGCTGGCGCCGGACGCTCTCGCGGGTGAGCAGCCGGGCGTCTTTCGTCGTGCCTCCTGCACCGTTGTCAGATTTTATGTGGCCAAATATTCCGCTGCAGCCGCAGAGGCATGGGCGCGGTCCAAGGGCGCGACGGAGGCCGAGATCGAGACGGCGCGGCGGTGCCTGACCAGTGCCCCGGCCACGACGCAGGCTAAAGCCGCGCCACCCACCCAGACCTTCACCGCAGGCTGGGCCGGCCAGTAGGCCGCCCACAGGAACCAATCGATCCTTGCCCGATTCGCTTCCACGGTTTAACCGGGCGGCATGGGAAAACGAATCGTTCCGCCGGAAGAACCGGCCGAAATTCATGAGGTGCCACTGCGCGAGGCGCTGGAAGAGCGCTATCTCGCCTACGCACTCTCCACCATCATGCATCGCGCGCTGCCAGATGCCCGCGACGGCCTGAAGCCGGTGCACCGGCGCATCCTCTATGGCATGCGCCTGCTCCGGCTTGATCCGGGCACGGCTTTCAAGAAATCCGCCAAAATCGTCGGCGACGTGATGGGCTCGTTCCATCCGCATGGCGACCAGGCGATCTACGACGCCATGGTGCGTCTGGCGCAGGATTTCTCCTCGCGCTACCCGCTGGTCGACGGCCAGGGCAATTTCGGCAATATCGACGGCGATAATCCGGCCGCCTATCGCTACACCGAAGCGCGCATGACCGACGTCGCGCGGCTTCTGCTCGACGGCATCGACGAGGACGGGGTCGAATTCCGCCCCAATTACGATGGCCAGTCGAAAGAGCCGATCGTGCTGCCCGGCGGCTTCCCGAACCTGCTCGCCAACGGTGCGCAGGGTATCGCGGTCGGCATGGCGACCTCGATCCCCCCGCACAACGCCGCCGAGCTCTGCGAGGCCGCGCTGCATCTGATCGAGAAGCCCGATGCGAAATCCAAGGCCTTGCTGAAATGGGTCAAGGGTCCGGAT
The DNA here is from genome assembly GCF_000515415.1 of Bradyrhizobium sp. WSM1417. Taxonomy (NCBI): domain Bacteria; kingdom Pseudomonadati; phylum Pseudomonadota; class Alphaproteobacteria; order Hyphomicrobiales; family Nitrobacteraceae; genus Bradyrhizobium; species Bradyrhizobium sp. WSM1417. Next base: position 5,388,886 of record NZ_KI911783.1, on the reverse strand, counting down.
TTCCCGACCGGCGGCATCTGCGTCGATTCCAAGCAGGCGATCGCTGAAGCTTACACCACCGGCCGCGGCTCGTTCCGCGTCCGCTCCCGATGGGAGCAGGAAGAAGGCGCGCGCGGCACCTGGGTCGTCGTCGTCACCGAGATTCCCTTTCTGGTGCAGAAGTCGCGGCTGATCGAGAAGATCGCCGAGCTGCTGGACCAGAAGAAGCTGCCGCTGGTCGGCGATATCAGGGATGAATCGGCCGAAGACGTCCGCATCGTGATCGAGCCGAAGTCGAAGAACGTCGATCCCGCGCTGATGATGGAATCGCTGTTCCGGCTGACCGAGCTCGAAAACAAGATTCCGCTGAACCTCAACGTGCTGATCAAGGGCCGCATTCCCAAAGTCGTGGGGCTCGCGGAGTGCTTGCGCGAATGGCTCGACCATCTGCGCGACGTGTTGATCCGTCGCACCAACCATCGCAAGGCCGAGATCGAGCGCCGGCTGGAGATTCTCGGCGGCCTGCTGATTGCCTATCTGAACATCGACGAAGTGATCAGGATCATCCGCACCGAGGACGAGCCGAAGCCGGCGCTGATCAAGGCGTTCAAGCTCACCGAGGTGCAGGCCGAAGCCATCCTCAACATGCGGCTGCGAAGCCTGCGCAAGCTCGAGGAGATGGAGATCCGCAGCGAGGACAAGGATCTTCGCAAGGAGCTGAAGGGCATTGAGGGATTGCTGGCGTCCGAACCCGAGCAGTGGAAGAAGGTCGGCGAGCAGGTCGGCAAGGTCCGCGACATGTTCGGACCGAAGACTCCGCTCGGCAAGCGCCGCACCACCTTTGCGGATGCGCCGGAGCACGATCTCGCCGCGATCGAGGAGGCTCTGGTCGAGCGCGAGCCGGTGACGGTGGTGGTCTCCGACAAGGGCTGGATCCGCACCTTGAAGGGCCATGTCGAGGATCTCTCGGGGCTGGCCTTCAAGCAGGACGACAAGCTCGGATTCGCGTTCTTCGCGGAAACGACCTCGAAGCTGCTGCTGTTCGCCACCAACGGAAAGTTCTACTCGCTCGATGTCGCAAAACTTCCGGGCGGCCGCGGTCATGGCGAGCCGATCCGCCAGTTCATCGATCTCGAGCCGGAGGCCGCGCCGGTCACGCTGTTCGTCAACAAGGGCGGACGCAAATTCCTGGTCGCGAGCCACGAGGGCCAGGGCTTCGTCGTCAACGAGGACGATTGCGTCGGCACCACCAAGAAGGGCAAGCAGGTCCTCAACGTCGACATGCCGAACGAGGCGCGCACGGTCACCGAGGTGCTCGGCGACACCGTCGCGGTCATTGGCGAGAACCGCAAGATGCTGCTTTTCCCGCTCGACCAGATGCAGGAGATGCCGCGTGGCCGTGGTGCGCGCCTGCAGAAATACAAGGACGGGGGTCTTTCCGACGTCGCCGTGTTCGACGCCAAGGCGGGCGTGACCTGGAAAGACTCCGCTGGCCGCGAATTCTCTGCGACCATGAAGGAGCTCGCCGAGTGGCGCGGCAACCGCGGTGACGCCGGCCGCCTCGCCCCGAAGGGATTCCCGAAGTCGAACAAGTTCGGCAGGGTGATCGGGTAGTCGGGCGACAGTCTGGTTCCGCCGGTGCGCACGGTCTGATACCGTCCGCCATCTCGGTGTTCTGGAACGTTGAGAAGTAGCGCGATGTACGATGTCATTGTTGTCGGCGGCGGCTCCGCCGGCGCCGCTGTTGCGGCGCGGCTCTCGGAGGATCCCGCACGGCGCGTCCTGCTGCTCGAGGCGGGTCTGGACTGGCGCGCCGATGAGGCGCCCTGGGAAGTGAGGACGCCAAATCCCATCCCGATCATCCACAAGCGCGAGTACCAGGAGAAATGGCAGTGGCCTGATCTTCTGACGCGCCGTGTGGCCGGCCAGGAGCCGCGCTTCTACTGGCGCGGCAAGGGGCTTGGCGGCTCATCGATGATGAACGGCCAGATCGCCATCCGCGGCGTCGCCGATGCGTTCGACGAATGGGCGGCCCATGGCTGCACCGGCTGGTCGGCGAAGGACGTCATGCCGTTGTTCTCGGTGATCGAGGATGATCTGGAATTCGGCGACGAGGCCTGCCACGGTCGCGGCGGACCGCTGCCGGTCTATCGGGCGCCGCCGGACAAATGGGGGCCGATCGATCGCGGCCTGCGCGATGCGGCGCTGGCGAGCGGGTATCCCTGGTGCGCCGACGTCAACGGCGCTGATGGCGAGGGCGTCGCCTGCTATCCCATCAACAGCCGCGACAGCCGCCGCATCACCACCAACGAGGGATACCTCGAGCCCGCGCGCGGTCGCGCCAATCTGGAAATTCGCGGACATGCGCTGATCGATCGCGTGCTGATCAGCGACGGCCGGGCGACCGGCCTCCGTGTTCACATCGAGGGGCAGGGCACCCACGAGATCAGCGCGCGCCACATCGTGCTGTGCGCCGGCGCCATCCACAGTCCGGCGATCCTGCTGCGCTCGGGCATCGGACCTGCGGATGAGCTGAAGGCGATGGGGATCGCGGTCGAGCGCGACCTGCCGGTCGGCAAGCACTTCTTCGACCACCCGCTGTTTCGCGCCACGATCCAGCTCCACGAAAATCTGCGGCCCACAGATCCCGACACCCGCCACACCAATTGCTGCGTGACCTATTCGTCAGGCCTCGCCGACGGCGGCAAGCGCGACATGATCCTGATCGCCTTCAACCACCGCGGCATCGGCGTGCCGGGCGCGATCGGCGCCGGGCTGTTCAACGCGTATTCTCGTGGCACGCTCAAGCTGGCCTCGACCGACCCTGCGATCGATCCTGTCGTCGAGGAGAACATGCTGGCCGATTCCCGCGACATGCTGCGCATGATGGATGCGGTGAGGCGGCTTGCCGTGATCACTTCCCAGCCCGGGCTGGCGGGCATCGCCGACTGGATCCGGCTCGCCGACACGGATCTGACGCTGCCGCAGGCTGCGGCCTTGCCGGATCACGAGCTCGATGCGTTGCTGCGCCGTGAGACCGGCGACATCCAGCATGCCGCCGGCAGTTGCCGCATGACCGGCGTCAACGACGCCGACGGCGTGGTCAATCCTGACGGCACCGTGAAGGGCATCTCCGGCCTGCGCGTCGCCGACGCCTCGATCATGCCGTCGGACTGCCGGGCCAACACGCATTTTACGACGGTGGTGATTGGGGAGGCGATCGCGCGGATGATGATGCGTTAGTCGAGCATCGATCGCCGGCGTGCAGACCAAGACCTATCGCTCGACGGCCAGGCCGAACAGCGGTCGCAGCTGTGTCCCCAGAATGTTGCCGAGAAAAGCCGCGACCAGCCAGCACCAGCCATGCAGGCTGCCCGACGCGATCCCGCTGAAATAAGCCCCGATATTGCAGCCATAGGCGAGCCGGGCGCCATACCCGAGCAGCAGGCCGCCGATGATGGCAGCGAGGAGCGAGGATGCGGAGATGCGCCATGTCGGATGGAATTTGCCGGCGAGGCCAGCGGCCAGCAACGCTCCCAGGATGATGCCGAAATCCATGATGGAGGTGATGTCGCCGAAGACGCTTTGCTGCAGCGATGGAGCGCGCGCGCCCTGCCAGTAGGGCCATGACGCGACGTCGACGCCGAGGCCCATCAGGATCTTCGATCCCCAGAGCGCGAAAGCGGAGGTGATGCCCCAGGGACGTCCCGCAAGATATAGCGTGGCGAAATTTCCGATCGCGAGCAGGATCGCGCCCCACAGGAGCGGCCACGGCCCCTGCATGAAGCGGCGCGCGCCGCGCAGTTTCGTCCGCGCTCCCGGCTCGAGCTCGCCGTGCCGGCCGATCTCGGCCCTGACGGTGATGAGATAGATCGCAGCCATCACAGCCCAGCAGAGCACGAGCGCCGGCAACCATCCGAGCCGTTCGATCAACGAGACGGCGCCGATGTTCGGCAGCGCGCTCCACCACGGCAGATGCAATGCACCGAGCGTCGATCCGGCGATGAAGGCCGCCAAGGTCACCAGCATGCGCGTGTTGCCGCCGCCGGCGGTATAAAGCGTTCCTGACGCGCAGCCGCCGCCAAGCTGCATTCCAAGGCCGAACAGGAACGCCCCGGTCAACATGCCCACGCCCACCGCGCCGAGCTCGCCATGCACGGCAACGCCGAACAGCGTGCCTTGCGCAAGGGCCGGAAAGAAGAGGGCGGTTGCCAGCGCCAGCATGACCATTTGCGCACGGAGGCCGGCGCCTCGTCGCGCGACAATGAAGACGCGCCAGGCCGAGGTGAACCCGAACAGGGCATGGTACAATGTCAGGCCAAGTGCGCCTCCGAGAAGAAACAACAATCCCTGTTGCCAGGAGATCGTGCCTGACAAGGCCGCGGCGCCCGCCAGAAGAATCGCCGCCGCGATAACGACGACCGTGAAATTGGCACCGTGCCGGTCATTGTCAGGGGCAAGCAGCCGCGCATCGATGGATAGATCGGTCATGGCTCATCCAAAAAGTGGAGTCTTCGGCAGTGGGAGCTAACCTTGGCGAATTCTCACCGTTCCAATCTTTCCACCTTGGAACTGATGCGAAAGCGCTAGGCTGTCATGCCCCGGCTTGACCTGGGCATCCAGGGCGGAATCAACCGTTCGTCGCAACACGCTGTGTATCGCGCACTCGTAGCAATTGGTCGAGAGTTTCCGCCGGTGTTTTCCAGCCAAGGGTTTTCCTGGGCCTGGTATTGAGTGCGTGAGCCACGGCCTCGAGGTCACCAGCATTGTGCATGCTGAGATCGGTCCCTTTTGGGAAGTACTGGCGCAGCAACCCATTCGTGTTCTCGTTGGTCCCGCGCTGCCAAGGGCTGTGAGGGTCGCAGAAATAGACCTGCACGCCAGCGTCGATCCTCAGACGCGCATGCTGAGCCAGCTCAGCTCCCTGATCCCAGGTCAGCGACCGACGCAGTTGCTCGGGCATGGTGACGATTGCCCGGGTAATGGCGTCGCGCACTGCCTCAGCGCCGTGCCCGGCGAGTGCAGGTCCATTCTTCACGCGAGTTTCCTGCTCCTGGCCCGTCATGCGCGGCAGATGCAGCAGAATGGTAAAGCGGGTCGAGCGCTCCACCAAGGTGCCGATCGCAGAATTTCCAAGCCCGATAATGAGGTCACCTTCCCAGTGGCCCGGCACAGCTCGATCGGCGACCTCCGCCGGACGTTGACTGATCATGACCTCAGAAGAAATGAAGCTTCTGCCCCTACGGGCGCGTACTCTCGGCATCCGCAAGGCCCGCCCGGTGCGCAAACAGGCCGTCAGTTCGCGATGCAAAGCCCCTCGACCCTGCACATAAAGCGCCTGATAGATCGCTTCGTGACTGATGCGCATCGTCTCATCCTGGGGAAAATCCAACCGAAGTCGCCGAGAAATCTGTTCCGGGCTCCATGCCCTCGCCCAGCGGCGGTGTTGCCGATGCACAGCCCGGCGTCCCTTCCACACGACGTTCGGGCCGGCGAGGAGCTCTCCGTCCGGTTTGGCGATCATACCGGCAAGCCTGCCCTGCACATAATCCCTCAGGGCCGGATTGATTGCCAACTTCGCCAGCTTGGACCGTCGGGCGGACCGATCAGCGTGCCATTGTGCCGTGGTCGCTCGGTACTCTGGAGCGCCGTGGCGCCGCGCCACATTGCGCCGGAGCTCACGAGAGATCGTGCATGGAGGGCGATCGAGTTGACGAGCGATCGCTCGCACCCCATGACCCTGCGCGCGCAAAATGGCGATCTCCTCGCGCTCAGCGAACGAGAGGTAACGCCCCGATGCAGGTTTTGACGATTGCGATAAATGTGTCGGCGGCATACCGCCCGCCCTCCGGAACCAGCGGACTCCGACCGCAGGAGATACCCCGGCCTCCACCGCAGCATCCTCGCTTGACCGCCCCGAGGCAATTGCAGACCAGAAAGGCTTATAACCCTCTCGTAGGGCCTTTTGAGCTCGACCCGCTCGAACACCGTGCCTCATCGCAACCTCCCTTGCTGAAGTGTTGCGACGACCCATTGAATCCGCCCAGTACGCCGCGGTTTCTCTTCTCAATTGCGATCGTCTCGGAGTACTGGGTCGCCCGGTCAAGCCGGGCGACGACACCGAGGATGAGGTTCGCCCAGCCACCGCTCGGTTAAACGTGTCGAACAGAGGACGAGAGTTCGCGATCTCGCGGCGCGTTCCGCCCGAGTCTTGCTTCGTCGCATTGCCCTCGTTGAGACAAGGGCGCAGGGAAGGCCGGGCGCCGGCTGGCACCCGCAGGTCCGTGGGCAATAGAAATGCACACGGGGTGGACCACAGGTTCGCCGGATCGCCCGGCCTTCCCTGCGCGATGGTTTTAACGTGTCCTTCGTGCTCTCCTCGGGGAGCGATGCACTATTGCCCCCGTCGCCATGCAGATGACTGATGCGCGCGCCCGGTCGGGCCGCCACATCACCGCAGAACTTGACGCACAGACCCCGGGCGTCAGGACCACACGACTTGTTCGTCCGCGCACGTCCTCGCTGGGACTTCGGGTGCTGGCGTGTGCTCGCACCCGAAGCCATGCGAAAACGCTGTCGGCGCCGTGTCGTAGGCACGAAAGCCATTGCTCACAGCCGAAGCCGCCCTGCAATGCCTGTTGTGCCCGACGCCGTCGCGTCCATCGCTGCCCAGCCCGCGGTTCGTGACGATCGCGATCCGCCCCTTGTCTCGGGCCAGGGTGTGTCGCTTTTACGCTAAATCCGAATTTCGGTAAAGTGGAATATTTGCGCGTGCGGGGCTTGACAGCGCCAGATCGGTCGAGACTGCAGGTGTTTTGCCTCCAGGGGCAAATGGCCGGCAGGGGCGTGGATGCGAAGCTAGAGCATCAGCCTTGCGCGAGAAGGAGCCGTTCTTGATGTTCGATCCGACGGGCATGGATGAGCCAGTTCGTTGCAGCGACTGCTCCGCATGCCACAGCAAGGCCGCCAACGATGTCTACGGCATAATGTGCGCCGCAGAGGGGCGTGCCCGCGATGAGAAGAAGATTCAGAGGCACGAGCACCAAGCGCAAGATGCGGATCGGCCAAAGAGCCCAAACAAATAAAATAGCGTTCGCCGTGTGGAAGCTGGGGAAGGAGATCAACCCCTCCACGGACCGAAAGTCGATAATCCGCAGCGTTCCATTCCGAAGCCCGTCGAGAACCGGGAAATAGCTGTGCCCGCCCTCCGGCAAGGTCGAGAATTCCTTGGAAACCCCATCCAAATAGATCATTGCGTTCGCGGCCGGAATGCAGCCTCCGATGATTGCGGTCGCCGTTACGGCAACTGCAAATGCAATGATGTATAACCGCAATCTATCAAGCCGCCAGGTCAGAATGGCGGCGACCAACACCAGGATGTTTTGCTTCATCATGGAGTTGTAGGCGAAGGACAGGACGTCGCGGAGCGCATCGTGCCTGCTCAAAAAGGCGAGATAATTGGCTCGATCGAATCCGAACCAGCGATCTATGGCGTGTAGTTCTGCATCGCGATAAGGCAGTGGCAATGCGGATGCGGCGTAGGTCAATAAAATTCCCATGAGAATGACGACAACGAGCTGACCAAAGCAGATGAGAACGCCCGCGAGTTCCGCGTTGGGTCGAACAAAGCTGACATAGACAGTGAGAAACACGTACGAGGTCAGTAGCACGGCCGTATCGGCCGATAGCTCAAAGCTGCAACTCAGGCCCACAAGGTTCATCGCGAGCGCCGCAAGGAGCGCGGTCGCCAAGGTGGTTTGGCTCGTGACGGCGGACAGCAGTCTGTCATCTTCGATCAACCGATCGCGCATCCCGCCACCTACCTCTAATTGCGTGGGGGAATATTGCCCGTAATTGCAAAAGAATTCCTAACGCGAGAAAGGAACCGGCGATCAATACGGCCAAGCTCGCTCTTTCCCGCGAATCCATGCCGAGGCTTCTGGACAATTTCAATCTTCTGCGCGCGGTTACTGCCGACCCTGCTACGCTTCTGTCATCAGTCTGCCAGGGAGACCACTTCCTAGATCACCCCCGCCAGCCGCAGCGCCACGCCCGCAGCGCAACTGCCGGCCAGCACCGTGAGCATACCCAGCTTGAAACGGAAGATCGCGGTCGCGGCCGCGATGGACAGCACGAGCGCGGGGAGGTCGACACTCGTCAGCACCGGCATGTCGAAGTCCAACGGAAACGCGTGCACCGGCACGGTGTCGCGGAACAGCGTGTGCAGCGCGAACCAGATCGAGAGGTTGAGGATCACGCCGACGACGGCAGCCGTGATCGCACTGAGCGCACCGCCGAGACCCTTGTTGCCGCGCAGTCGTTCGACATAGGGGGCACCGACGAAAATCCAGAGGAAGCAGGGCGTGAAAGTGACCCAGGTCGCGAGCAGCCCGCCGAGCGTGGCCGCGAGCATCGGCGACAGCCCGCTGGCGTCGCGGTAGGCGGCCATGAAACCCACGAACTGAAGCACCATGATCAAAGGACCCGGCGTGGTCTCGGCCATGCCGAGACCGTCGAGCATCTCGTGCGGCTTGAGCCAGTGATAGTGCTCGACCGCCTGCTGGGCGACATAGGCCAGCACGGCGTAGGCGCCGCCGAAGGTGACCAGCGCCATCTTCGAGAAGAACAGCGCAATGTGGCTGAAGACATTGTCTTGTCCAACAGCGAGCAACAGCGCGATCACCGGCACCAGCCAGAGCGCCAGCCACAACGCGCCGACCCGGATCGCGCGCGCGGTGTTGGGGCGTACATGCTCGGGTACAGCGTCGCCGAGCATGCTGTCGATTACGGCGCTGCTGCCGGCAGGACCGTGACCGGCCGGCGCGAATTCCGGACGCCCCTGCTTGGCGCCGATATATCCGATGATGCCGGCGGCGATGATGATGACTGGGAAGGGGATCGCGAAGAAGAAAATCGCGACGAAGGCGATCGCGGCAAGCGCGATCATGATGCGGTTCTTCAGCGCGCGCTTGCCGACGCGCACCACGGCCTCGACGACGATGGCGAGCACGGCGGCTTTCAAGCCGAAGAACAGCGCCTCGACGAAGCTGACATTGCCATAGGCGGCGTAGACGTAGCTCAGGCCCATGATGGCGATGATGCCGGGCAGGATGAACAGACCGCCCGCCATCAGCCCGCCGGCGGTGCGGTGCATCAGCCAGCCGACATAGGTCGCAAGCTGCTGTGCCTCCGGCCCTGGCAGCAGCATGCAGTAGTTCAGCGCGTGGAGGAAACGGGCTTCAGAGATCCAGTTCTTCTCCTCGACCAGGATGCGGTGCATCACCGCGATCTGGCCCGCGGGCCCGCCGAAGCTCAGGCAGGCGACGCGGAGCCAGACGCGGAAGGCTTCACTGAAGCTGACGCCGTGACCGGCATCAGCTCCTGTTTCGGTCGTACGGGTATCCATCAAGCCTTTGCCTTGTTGGTCGGCCAGTTATGGGTCTCAGACGTCGCGTCGCGGCACCAGCGGTAGAAGGCGTCGTAGAGCAGCATGCCGGCCTCGAGCTGTTCGAGGTCGTCATCATACATCCGCGACAGCCCGAGCGAAGCCGCGAGCAGGCCGGGGGCCTCCGGCGCGAGGTCGGGTCGCGCGGTGTCGGCGCCGCGCACCAGCGTCGCCAGCCGGAGCAGCGCCGGCGCGGCAATCCCGAACTCCTCGATCATCACGTCGAAGGTGCAGAGCTCGCCACGGTGGCTCCAGAACACGTTCTCGATGTCGAAGGGGGCTGCGTTGAAGCGTTGCCCGACCGCCACCACTTCCGAAGGCGCCACGAACAGGAACACCGCCGTGGGATCGACGAAGCGTCGGATCAGCCAGGGGCAGGCGATGCGGTCGACCTTGGGCCGCGCCCGCGTCACCCAGACGGTGCGTCCCTTGGCGTCGCGCGGCGGCAGCTTGCGGGTGTCGACCAGCGGGAGTTTTGCGGCCTTCCAGCCTTCGAAGCCGCCCTCCAGCGTCTCGGCTTGCACGCCGAGCTGCCTGAGCCACGCCGCTGTGCCCTGCGCGAGCTTTTCGCCGCGCAGGCACGACACGATCGCGGAACGGCCGGCGAAGTTGGCGCCCCAGTCGGGAACATTTTCGTGGCTGAGCTTGATCGAACCCGGGATCAGCCGCCGGTCGGCGGCAAAGTCCTCGTCGGTGCGCACGTCGATCAGGACCGGGGCATTTGCCGTGCCGATCAGCCGCGCCATTTTTTCAGATGATATCGTCGTGTAGGAAGACATGATGCGCCCTCGTAAGAACAAACGGGACGCGATACTTGGGCATGTCGCCTCGTGGGGAGATCGCTCAAATCCCCATGGACTTCATTACATCCAAACAGCAGCTATCTGTCAATCGGCTCGTTTCGCCCGATTTTGTCCGGGACCCCGCAGGTCTATATTGCGGGTCAACGGCCCGGACCTTTCGGAGACTTTGCGATGCATTCCCATTCCGTCGAGCAATGGACCCATGACCACGCCTTTCTGGGCGACAAGCACGACGAGAACGAGCGGCGCACCTGGCTCGTCGTCGTCCTGACGCTGGTCATGATGGTCGGCGAGATCGTCGCCGGCTCGCTGTTCGGCTCGATGGCGCTGCTCGCCGACGGCTGGCACATGGGCACGCATGCGGCGGCGCTGGGGATTGCCGCGTTCGCCTATCGCTTTGCGCGGAGGCACCTGGGGAGCTCGCATTTCAGCTTCGGCACCGGCAAATTCGGCGATCTCGCCGCCTTTGCCAGCGCGATCATCCTCGGCCTGATCGCGGTCGAGATCGCCTATGAGAGCGTGCTGCGGCTGATCAATCCGGTGCCGATCGTCTATGGCGAGGCGATCGTGGTCGCGGCTCTCGGCCTGTGCGTCAACCTCGCCAGTGCCTGGCTGCTCCGCGGCAGCCACGATCACCACCATCACGGCCATGCGCATGATGATCACGATGATCATGACCATGATCATCATCACCAGCACCATCATCACGACAACAATCTCCGCGCGGCCTATGTCCACGTCATCGCGGACGCGGCGACCTCGGTGCTGGCGATCGCCGCGCTCGTGGTCGCCATGTATTCGGGATGGGCCTGGGCCGATCCGGCGGTCGGCCTGATCGGCAGTGCCGTGATCGCAAGCTGGGCCTTCGGCTTGATCAAGACGTCCGGCGCGGTGCTGCTCGACGTGCGCGCCGACGAGAAGCTGGAGCGTGTGATCCGGGCGCGCATGGAGATCGGTGACGACCGCGTCACCGACCTGCATCTGTGGCAGGTCGGCCCCGGCCATTGCGCCGTGCTGGTGTCCGTGGTGTCGGACAAGCCGAAGCAGCCGGCGGTCTACAAAAAGCGGCTCGCCGGATTGAAGGGGCTGAGCCACGTCACGGTCGAGGTCGAGACCTGTGCGCACTAAAGGCTGCCCGCATTGAAGCGGTCTGCGGGAATTCTGCGAAGTGGCCGGGGTTGACCCTCGGTCACAGCCGACAATGGCTGCAAGGGAGGAACGAATGACGCCAAAGATCAAGCTCGCTGTCGCCGTCGCTGCACTCGTTCTGTCCGGTCATGCGGTGCTCGCGCAGTCCGAAAAGACCGGTGTTGAAAAACTTTACGTGCTCAATTGCGGCGAGGGCACCGCCGGCGACATCTCGCGCTGGACGCCCGGCCTCAACGAGGGCAAGACGATGGACTTCGTCGACAGCTGCTATCTCGTCAAGCACGCCAAGGGCTGGTTCCTGTGGGACACCGGCATCGCCGACGCAGTCGCCGCAATGCCGAACGGCCTTACGCCAGCCGATCCCAAGGCCGTGACCTGGCGCCGGCCGAAGACGCTTGCCGCCCAGCTCGAACAGCTCGGCCTCAAGCCGGACGACGTCAAGATGATGGCCGTCTCGCACACCCATCCCGACCACACCGGCAATGTCGAGCTATTCCCGCAGGCCACGCTTTACGTGCAGAAGGCCGAGTATGACTGGCCCGGCGCCAACAACGAGCCGCGCTTCAAGCCGTCACATCCGGTCGAGCTGCTTGCGGGCGACAAGGACGTGTTCGGCGACGGCAGCGTGACCATCCTGTCGACGCCCGGCCATACGCCGGGACATCAATCGCTGCTGGTGAAGCTGCCGAAGTCCGGCGCCGTCGTGCTGTCGGGCGATGCGGTGCATTTCAAGGACAATTGGGACAACCGCCGTGTGCCCAGCATGAACGCCAACAAGGACCAGAGCGCAGCCTCGATGCAGAAGATCGCCGACACGCTCAGTAAGGAGAAGGCGCAGCTCTGGATCAACCACGACAAGGTCCAGCGCGACAGCCAGAAGATGGCGCCGCAGTTTTACGACTAGCTTCCCGCGACGCCCCTGTTGCCACTACGGTGGCAGCACGGGCGTGCTAGCGCCCTCAGCAGGCTCCGCAACGGGAGACGATTGTGGGTGAGTGGGCCGGGGTTGCGATCGCGCTGGCGTCGAGCAGCCTTGGCGGCACGGCCGCGGCGATCACCCGCTATCTGGTCGGCGGCGCCGATCCGATCCTGCTCGCGATCCTGCGCTGGGGGATCGGCTTTCTCTGCCTGCTGCCATGTGCCCTGATGCTTGGCGTGCGCTGGCCGCGGCGGTCCGACTGGCCGGCCGTGGCGCTGCTCGGCATCTGCTTTTTCGGCCTGTTCTTCATCCTCTACAACATCGCGGTCTCCTACACGACCGCCGCGCGCGCCAGTCTCGCGCTGGCGACGCTGCCGCTCCACACCATGGTGGTCGGCGCCATCCTCGGCGTCGAGCGGCTGACGGCGCGCAAGATCATTGGTGTCGGAATCGCCGTGCTCGGCGTGGCGGCGGCGCTGGCCGCGGGTCTGGCGCAAAGCCCGCCCGAGGCCTGGCGCGGCGAGCTGATCATGACCGGTGCCGTGTTCTGCATGGCGTTCTACAACGTGCTGTCGCGGCCGCTAATGCAGCGCTCCAGCCCGCTCGGTTTTCTCACGGTCGGCATGGGTGCGGGCGCCGTCGTGCTGGTGCTCGCGGGTCTGGTGAAAGGCAGTTTCGCAGCGCTCGGGCACTTCACGACGGCGCAGTGGATTGCCGGCGTCTATCTCGGCATCGGCGGCGGTGCGCTCGCCTTCATCCTCTGGGTCATGGCGCTGGCGCGGGCAACGCCGACCCGGGTCGCCAACACGATGACGGTCAACCCGATCGCGGCCACCTTGCTGGCAGCGCTGCTGATCGGCGAGCCGATCACGCCAAATCTCCTGATCGGGCTGGTCGCTGTGTTCGCCGGCATCTGGATCGCGACCAGTGAAACGAAGCCGGTCTAGCTGCGCGGTGCAGTCACGGCGGGCGGGCTCGCGTCCGGCGTCTTCCTCGGCTTCAGCGAGCCGGCGTAGAAGGAGATCAGCCAGACCAGGATGATGGCGAGGAGATAGACACCCCAAGCCTGCGGCGGCGTGGTCGCCCAGCGCAGGAGGCCTTTGAATGTGCGGGGCGGGCGCGTGTCTTCGGTCATGCTCCGCTTGTGCGCGAAAGCTCCGGCCCGGTCAATCCGGCCGCGGTTGCGCGCGGATCATGAACAGCGCGGCCAGTGCCGAGAGGCTGAGCGCGGAGGAGACGATCAGCACCTTGGCGCCCATGACGTCGATGAGCAGGCCGAAGGCCAGCGGCGCCACGGCCTGCGCCATCCGTGCCGGCGCGCCGATGATGCCGAGGCGATAGCCGAAATCCTTGGGGCCGAAGATCGACAGCGGCAGCGTGCCGCGCGCGATGGTCAGGATGCCGTTGCCGGAGCCATGGAACAGCGCAAACGCACTGGCCGCGGCGCCGCCGAAGATCGCCACGACCACGGCGCCGATCGGGTGGGTGAGGCAGGCGAGCCGCGTCGACCACAGCGGATGAAAGCGGCTCAGGAAGCCTGCCTCCAGAACCCGCGCGGCCACTTGCGCCGGGCCGATCAGCGCACCGGCCGCGATCGCCTCGACCGGCGTCGCGCCGGTGGTCTCCAGGATGCGCGGGAAATGCGCGGCCATCGCGCCGGTGACGGTCCAGACCGCCGCAAAGATGAAGGCGAGCAGCACCATGGTGCGGTCGAGCGGCAGATGCGGCTTCACCGCTGTCGCCGCGGCTTGCCTGGCGCCCTTGATCGTCGGCAGCAAGAAGAAGTTGAGCGGCAGACCGATCAGGATATTGGCAGCGGCCCAGGCAAAGCAGGTGTCGCGCCAGCCGATATGGGCGAGGCCCCAGGCGGTGAGCGGCCAGCCGACGGTCGATGCAAAGCCCGCCATCAGCGTGATGCCGGTGATCGGCCTGCGCGCCTCGGTGCCGTAGATGCGGCCGAGCGCGGCGAAGGCGGCGTCGTAGAGCCCCATCGCCATGCCGATGCCGAGCACGAGCCAGGCCATCGCCATCACCGCCACCGATTGCGAGAGGCCGAGCAGAACGAGGCCGGCGGCGATCGTCAGGTTCGACACCGAGAGGACCTGCCGGCCGCCGACCAGATCGATCTGTCGCCCGATGCGCGGCCCGAGCAGCGCCGAGATCACCAGCGAGGCCGAGAACGCGCCAAAGACCCAGTTGGAGGAGATGCCGAGATCGCGCGCCATGGGATCGGCGAGCAGCGCCGGCAGATAGTAGCTCGAGGCCCAGGCCAGGGTCTGCGTGGTACCGAGCGCCAGGATGATCGGAAGCTGGCGCTGGCTCATATCCCCGTATTTCTGATCGGCGGTGTCATCGTTCGCATTTGCCGCCCGAGGCGGGAGCGCGTCAACAGCGTCCGCGACATATGCGACCCGCCGCAGGTGGGAGCCTTGACGCAAGGTCCGCGCGCCGCCTTTCGCTCGTCACGAATGCACGGCATAATGGCGCATGCAATTGACCTCGCGCCTTGCGCTGATGAACTGGTTGGCCGGCCAGGGGCTCACGGGCCTGCCCGAACCCGAACTGCTGCGCGGCTTCTGCGAGCGCTGCCGCGCCGAGGGGCTGGAACTCTCGCGTGGGCTTGTCGTGATCGATACGCTGCACCCGATCTACGAGGGGCGCGCCTTTCGCTGGAGCGATACGCCGAGCAACGAGAGCGACGTGGTCGAATACGGCTCGACGGCCGAGGGCGACGCGGCCAACAATTGGCGCCGGTCGGTGTTCTATCATCTGCTCGAGCATGGTCACGACGAGATGGTGATCGACCTCGCCGACGCGCCCTCGCTCGATTTTTCGCAGATCGGCGAACTCGCCGAAACGGGTCATCGCCATTTCCTGGCCTTTGTGCACCGCTTCGGGGAGACCGGAGCGCTCGGGCAGATGGACTGCCTCTACTCCTCCTGGACAACGCGACGCGACAGCGGCTTCGCCGACGCCGAACTCGCGGCGTTGCGCGATCTCGTGCCGGTGCTGGGGCTCGCGATCAAGTCGGCGCAGCAGGTCGACATCGCGCGCACGCTCGGCCGCGTTTATCTCGGCCGCGATGCGTCAGAGCAGGTCTTGAGCGGACGTATCTCGCGCGGCGTCACCGAGCGCATCAACGCCGTGCTCTGGTATTCGGATCTGCGCGGCTCGACCGGAATCAGCGAGAGCATCGGCCCCGACGAGATCATCCCGTTCCTCAACGACTATGCGCAGGCCGTGATCGATGCGATCCACGATGCCGGCGGCGACGTGCTGAAGCTGATCGGCGACGGCGTCCTCGCGATGTTCACCGGCGAGGACATGGCGCATGCCCGGCGCGCGGCGTTGCGCGCCGAGCATTTGTTCCGCAAGAACGTGGCGGCGCTGAACCTGCGGCGGGGCGCCGAGGGCCGTCCCATCACGTCCGCCTATATCGGCCTGCATGTCGGCGAGGTCTTCTACGGCAATATCGGCAGCGAGGACCGGCTTGATTTCACCGTGGTCGGCCCGACCGTGAACGAGGTCAGTCGCATCGCCTCGATGAGCCGTTCTGTCGATCGCGAGCTGCTGGCCTCGGCGGAGTTCTACAAGGGCCTTGACGCCGCCGGCCGCCGCTACCTCGTCTCCACCGGCCGCTACGCGTTGCGTGGCATCGGCCGCGCGCAGGATCTCTACACGCTCGATCCCGAGGTCGACGCGAGCGAGCCGGTGACGGGGAGCTACGAGCGGTATCTGGCGGGATAGGCTAGCTGTTACAACATACTCCGTCATTGCGAGGAGCTCTTGCGACGAAGCAATCCAGACTTGAGCCTCCCCTAAATCGGTGGACACCTATAGCTTAGGCAGCGAGAGGTGTCAGATGGCGAAACGGCAGCGACGGTCCTATTCGGACGAGTACAAGCGGCAGGCAGTCGATCTGGTCTTGTCGAGCGGCCGCTCGGCGAAGTCGGTATCGAAGGAGCTCGGGCTTGACGGCTCCGTGCTGAGCCGATGGGTGAAGGATCGGAGCACGGTGGCAGCCGGCGGCAGCGCCGTGGCGCCCACATCGCAAGCGGCGGTGCCGTCGGCGGACCAAGCTGACCTGGTCGCACGGTTGCAGCGGGAAAACGAACAGCTGCGCATGGAGCGCGACATTTTAAAAAAGTCGATAGCGATCTTTGCTGGACCCCGGACATGAGGTTCCGTTTCATCGAAGATCGCCGGGCGGACTATCCGGTTAAGATCATGTGCCGTGTGCTCGGCGTCTCGCCCGCGGGCTACTATGCTTGGAGGTCGCGCCCGGAAAGCCCTCGGGCCGTGGCCAATCGAGATCTGCTGGAAGGCATCAAGCGGGTTCATCGCGAGAGCCATGGCCGCTATGGCAGCCCGCGCATCCATGTCGAGCTCAAAGCCCAGGGACATCATGCAAGCCGTGGCCGGATCGAGCGGCAGATGCGCCGTCATGGCGTTCGAGCCATCTCCGCCGGGCCGCGACGATGCCGCACCACCGATAGCGGGCATGGCTTCCCGATCGCGCCGAACCTGCTCGGCCGGAACTTCTCGGCCGCCATGCGCAATCAGGTTTGGCTCGCCGACATCACCTATGTCTGGACCGGCCAGGGATGGTTGTACCTGGCCGCCGTTATGGATCTGTACAGTCGCCGCATCGTGGGCTGGGCAATGGACGACCATCTACGCGCCGAATTGCCGCTCGCCGCATTACGAATGGCGATCAAGGGACAAAAGCCCGGCGCCGGCCTGATCCATCATTCCGATCGCGGCATCCAATATGCTTCAACCGAGTACCGCCAAGCGCTGCAAGCCGCCGGCTTTCGGCCTTCGATGAGCCGCAGAGCCGACTGCTACGACAACGCCCCGATGGAAAGCTTCTTCCACACGCTCAAGACCGAACTGATCCATCACAGTCAATATGAGACCCGCAATGAAGCCGAGCGCGACATCTTCGCTTACGTCGAAGGCTCTACAATCAGACCCGAAGGCACTCGGCTATCGGCTATATCAGCCCGGTCGAGATGGAGCTAAAATCGGCTTGAACCCTGTCCACTTTTTTGGGGGAAGATCAGACTGTCTCCGCGGAGGGATTCTGGATTGCTTCGCTTCGCTCGCACTGACGGTGCAGCTAACACCACGCCACCACGTCATCGCCCACCATGTCCGGCTGCCGGTCCAGCGCCACCGCGGGCGAGAGCCAGATCACCAGCGCCTGCGCGCCGAACACGGCCGCGGCGAGATAGAGGCAGGCTTCCGCGCTCCAGAGACCGCCGACGATCGCACCCAACGCAGAGCCGATCGGGCGGGCGCCGTAGCTCATGATGTTGATGGCGGAGACGCGGCCGAGCAGGCGTGGCGGGGTCACGGACTGGCGTAGCGTCGTGGTCGAGATCACCCACAGGATCGGCCCGACGCCGAGCAGGAAGAAGCTCAAGGCCGCCAGCCAGGGCGAGGGGACCAGCACCGTCAGCGCCATCACCATGGCGGCGACGAAGCCGGTGACGGGGCCGAGGCCGACGACCGTGCCGAACGCGATGCGCTTCATCACGCGCGTGGCCAACAGCGCGCCGATCACCATGCCGACACCGTACATCGTCAGCACGGTGCCAATACCGGCAGCGGTCAGGCCGAGGTGACGTACGGCGTAGGGCACGAACACCGCGATCTGCAGAAACCATCCGGTGTTGAAGATGAACTGGGTGATGAAGACCGGCCGCAGCAGCGGATGGTGAAACACGAAGGCCGCGCCCTCGCGGATGTCCTGAAACGGATGCCGCCGAGGGGCCGGCGTGCGGTCGGGCTCGTAGATGCCGGAGAGCAGCACGACGGCGATCGCGGACAGCGCGGCCGCAAAGCCGAAGGCCGGGCTCGCGCCCCACCACCCGACCAGCACGCCGCCGAGCGCAGGGCCGCTGGCGAAGGCGATGGTGCGTGCGAGCTCGATCCGCGCATTGGCCGCCGGTAGCAGGTCCGAACTCACCAGCGAGGGCACCAGCGCCGGCGCGGCCACGCTGTAGACGACGGTGCCGCACACGGCGGCAAAGCCGAGCAGCGCCAGCAGCGGCAGATTGAGCGCGCCGAGCGCGAGCAGCAGCACGATCGCTGCAAGGGCTGCAGCCCGCAACGCCTCGGCACCCGCCATCAGCGAACGGCGGGAGATGCGGTCGGCCAGCAGGCCGGCCGGAATGGCGAAGAGGACGAAGGGCAGGGTCAGGGCGGTCTGGAGCAGGCCGGTCTGGCCTTCGGCGACGCCGAGCGTCAGCACCGCGACGATAGGGGCCGCGGCCAGCGCGATCTGTTCGGCCGACTGTGCCGCCAAATTGGACCAAGCGAGGCGGTTGAATGTCTCGGGGAGACGCGGGGGATTTGACATGGCTCATTTCCTGCAAAGTCGAGTCGGAGCCACTATCCGCCTCGGAGGACGGCCAAACCCACCCGCTTCCCGACAGGGGCGGCACATAGCGGCCGCCGAGGGACCGATACGGCTAGATGCAGTTGCAAATGAGTTGCAATAAGGCTCGACTTCGGTATTCTCGCCCCATGGATGCTCGCTCTCCCGATCTGACCCGAGACGCCGCCGGCTGGCGCAATGACGCGCCTGCGACCAAGAGCCTTGCCGAGGTGAATGCCTCGGTCGCCCTCCCCATCGCGGGGGTGTGGTGGCGGCGCCTGCTCGCCTTTGTCGGCCCGGGCTATCTGGTCTCGGTGGGGTACATGGACCCCGGCAATTGGGCGACCGATCTCGCCGGAGGGTCCAAGTTCGGCTACACGCTGCTCTCCGTCATCCTGCTCTCGAATTTGATGGCGATCCTGCTGCAATCGCTGGCGGCACGGCTCGGCATCGTCACCGACCGCGACCTCGCGCAGGCCTGCCGCGCGACCTATTCGCCGGCGGTGAACTTCATGCTGTGGCTCGCCTGCGAGGCAGCGATCATCGCCTGCGATCTCGCCGAGGTCATCGGCACGGCGATCGCGCTCAAACTCTTGTTCGGCATTCCCCTGATCGGCGGCGCGCTGATCGCTGCGTTGGATGCCTTCTTGCTGCTCATCCTGATGAACCGCGGCTTCCGTTTCCTCGAAGCCTTCGTCATCGCATTGCTCGTCGTGATCGCGGTCTGCTTCACGGTCCAGCTAGCGGCGGCAGCACCGCCCGTTACTGAGATGCTGAAGGGATTTGTGCCGAAGACCGAGATCTTCACCAACCCCGAGATGCTTTACATCGCGATCGGCATCATCGGCGCGACCGTCATGCCGCATAATCTCTATCTACACTCCTCGATCGTGCAGACGCGCGCCTATGAGCGCAACGACGAGGGCCGCCGCGAGGCGATCAAATGGGCGACGACGGACTCCACCATCGCCCTGATGCTGGCGCTGTTCATCAATGCCGCGATCCTCGTCGTGGCGGCCGCGACCTTCCACAAGAGCGGCCATTCCGATGTCGCCGAGATCGGCCAGGCGTTCGAGCTGCTGTCGCCGCTGCTCGGGCTCGGCATCGCCTCGACGCTGTTCGCGGTGGCGCTGCTCGCCTCGGGCCTGAATTCAACCGTGACGGCGACGCTCGCCGGCCAGATCGTGATGGAAGGCTTTCTCGACCTGCGCCTGCCGAGCTGGGCGCGCCGGTTGCTGACGCGCGGCATCGCGATCATTCCCGTGATCGTCGTCACCGCGATCTATGGCGAGCGCGGCACGGCCGATCTGCTGGTATTCAGCCAGGTCGTGTTGTCGATGCAATTGCCCTTCGCCGTGATCCCGCTGGTGCGGTTCGTCTCGGACCGCCGCAAGATGGGCAAGTTCGTAATCCCGGCGTGGGTCGCGGCGATCGCTTGGATCGTGGCGGGCGTGATCGTGGTTTTGAACGTGAAGCTGCTGGTGGATACGCTGTTCGGGTGAACGATCAGCGCCTGAGGCGACGTCGCGGCTTGTAGGGGCTGCGCGGGTTCACATCGATGTCTACGTCTTTCACACATTCCTGGCGTTTGCGGTGGCTAGTGCCCCCGTGCCACTCTCCAGAACGAAGCGCGACATTGCTCATTTCGGCGACGTTCAAACACTTCCATTGCCCTCCAGGCAGCAATCGTTTGCTGGAACCGCCAGCAAACTGAAAGGCGAGCGTGCGTTCGTCGCCATCGGTGTGGCCCAATATTGCCGGGCAGATTTCGCGCACGTGGCCTTGATAGAAGCAGAGCACCTGGCGTCGTTCGACAATCGCTCGCTCGAGTAATTCGTAGGCCTTGCTCGACAAGAATGCCTCCGTATCCACCGACCCGGTGCAGTACAACGACCGATCTCGCCCACGGTTGCAGTGCTGGATCAATCCTGCGGCTCGGACGCGGCGTCGCCTTGCGCGTCGATGCGCAGCCAGCCAGACGGCGCGAGGCGCTGCTGCGGCAGGAAGCGGGCCTTGTAGTCCATCTTCTTCGAGCCTTCGATCCAATAGCCGAGATAGACGTAAGGCAGTCCTTGCCGGCGAGCCCGGGCGATGTGGTCGAGGATCATGAACGTACCCATCGAGCGGCTGACTTCGCCCGGCTCGAAGAACGAATAGACCATCGACAGGCCGTCGCTGAGCACGTCGGTCAGTGCGACCGCGATCAGCTGCTCGCCACGGCCGGTGATGCCGCTGTCGGGACCACGCTTGCGGTACTCGATGATGCGGGTCTCGACATGGCTGTCCTCGACCATCATGGCGTAGTCGAGCACGGTCATGTCGGCCATGCCGCCATGGCGGTGACGGGAATCGAGATAGGCGCGGAACACCGAATATTGCTCGGAGGTCGGCACCGCGCTGCGCTGCTCGCCGATGATGTCGGCGTTGCGCGCAATCACCTTGCGGAAGTTGCGGGAGGGGCGGAACTCGTTGGCGATCACCCGGACCGAGACGCAGGCGCGACACTGGTCGCAGGCGGGCCGGTAGGCGATCGACTGGCTGCGACGGAAGCCGCCATGGGTCAGAAGGTCGTTGAGGTCGCCGGCGCGCTCACCTACGAGGTGCGTAAACACCTTGCGCTCGTGCCGGCCCGGCAGATAGGGGCAGGGGGAGGGCGCCGTGAGGTAAAATTGTGGGGTGTCGCGCGAGTGCTGGGTCAAGGGACGTCGTGGGCCTCCAAAATGTACATCAGCATCGCGCTACGAAAGCCCCCGGTCAATCGGTCTGCTCGGCAGGTCAGGTCGGTCAGCATAGCGGGTCCAGGTTGACAGGTTCTTGATCCAGGTTGGTTGATCAGCGGGTCCTTGATCGAAAGGTCGCTGATCAGTAGGTCCTTTGATCAGTAGGTTCTCGCGCCTTGCGGCACCGGCGCACGAACGGAATTGTTGATCACGACCGTTCCCAGCACGAAATCCTGCAGCAAGCGCCTGCGGCCGTTGAACAGGCCAACCAGCACCACGAAGGGCGACAGGAACGAAACGGTCACCCAGAACAGCACGGCGTGGGTGGCGCCCAGCACGAAATAACCGGGCGCGCCGTACCAGGTGCGGAGCTCTAGATCCATCACGCGCATGCCGATCGTCGCGGACGACGGACCGCCGATGCAAGCGCCGTAATAGACGATGGCCCAGATCACGGAGGCAGGCCAAGCCAGCCAGAACAGCGCCCAGCCGATGCCGAGCGTGACCACGCCGAACACCGCGATGAAGAGGTAGCCGAGGATCACCGGCACCGAGATCACGACCATGTCGATCAGGAAAGCGAACACGCGCCGCGTCGCAACGCCGCGGAACAGTTCCGGGTGCAGATAGGGATCGTAGGCATGCGGCTGCGCCCCACCGTCATTGCGCCAGGCATTGCCCGAGTCCGAATACGACATGACCGTTCTCCCGAGGGAAACTCCCGTGGCAGGACATGGGAACAGGCCGTCCGCGTGCCAAGGGCGCCGAGATTAACAAGCCGAAATATTCCGGCGATTCGGGGGCGGCGGAGGTGGTGGTGGCACACCCTCGGTGTCGTCCTGGCGAAAGCCAGGACCCATTACCCCGGGAAGAAGTTTGGCGAAGACTGGAAGTTGGTACGTTCGCCGGTATCGATACCGCGTGCTCTCGATAGATCACGCGGTATGGGTCCTGGCTTTCGCCAGGACGACGATAAAGAGACAGATGTCCCGGCCTTCGCCGGGACGACCTTGGGGGCTACCCCTGCGCGCGCAGCTTCTCCGCCGCCTTTGGTGCAAAGTAGCTCAGCACACCGTCGGCGCCGGCGCGCTTGAAGGCCAGCAGGCTCTCCATCATGGCGCGGTCGCCGTCGAGCCAGCCGTTGTTGCCGGCGGCCGCGATCATCGCGTATTCGCCGGAGACCTGGTAGGCGAAGGTCGGCATTGCGAACGTGTCCTTCACGCGGCGGACGACGTCGAGATAGGGCATGCCGGGCTTGACCATCACCATGTCGGCGCCCTCGGAAATGTCGAGCTCGACCTCGCGGAGCGCCTCGTCGGTGTTGGCGCTGTCCATCTGGTAGGTGCGCTTGTCGCCGGTGAGCGTCTTGGCCGAGCCGATGGCGTCGCGGAACGGGCCGTAGAAGGCGGAGGCGTATTTTGCGGCATAGGCCATGATCTGCACGTCAAGAAGCCCGGTGCGATCCAGGCCCTCGCGAATCGCGGCGACGCGGCCGTCCATCATGTCGGAGGGCGCGATGATGTCGCAGCCGGCTTCGGCCTGCACCAGAGCCTGACGCACCAGCACGGCGACCGTCTCGTCGTTCAGGATCTTGCCGTCGGAGATCAGGCCGTCATGGCCGTGGCTGGTGAAGGGATCGAGCGCGACGTCGCAGAGAATACCGATCTCCGGAAACTCCTTCTTGATAGCGCGCACCGCCTGGCAGACCAGATTGTTCGGGTTGGTGGCTTCCGAGCCCTCCTCGTCGCGCAGGGACGGATCGGTGTAGGGAAACAGCGCGAGGCACGGGATGGTGAGCTTCATTGCGCGCTCGGCGTCGCGCACGGCCTGGTCGACGCTGAGACGCTCGACCCCCGGCATCGAGGCGATCTGCTCACGCTTGTTGTTGCCGTCGATCAGGAACAGCGGCCAGATCAGATCGTCTGTCGTGAGCACGTTCTCCCGCACCATGCGCCGGGCCCATTCGGCCTTGCGGTTGCGGCGCGGGCGGACGGTCAGATCGAGGGCAGGGGAGGCCCCAGTGCCATCCCGGCGCGAGACCTCGCGCAATTCGATCGGACGTCCGTATTTGATCGCCATCACTCTTCCTCCGGCTAGAATTATTCTTATACCAGCTTGCATGGTTCCCGTCACCGCGGCTTGACCTGTCGCAAAAGATGGCAGCCGATTGATTTTGCGGGGCAAAGCAGCCAGAAGGGGGCATGTCCGAGATCTCCACCCGCGATGCGGCCCGCGACAGTGCCAGGGACGCCGTCCGAGACAATGCCAGAGACAGCGCAATGTCGGTGGCGGCGATCTCGTCTGAGCGAGCTGAGTCCGACGACAATGTCTGGACGCGCCGGCTCGTGCTGTTCCTGCGGGTGATGGCGCTGCTCTCGATCCTGAAAGGTCTCTATCACTGGGCGCAGGTGACGGGCTTCGTCGGCGGCGAGGACGAAGCGTTCGAGAACCAGTCGATGGCTTGGCAGGCCTCCACCATCTACTTCGCCGTGATCGAGCTCGTTGCTGCGGTTGGTCTCTGGCTCGCCACACCTTGGGGCGCTGTGGTGTGGCTGACGACCGTGGTGTCGATGGCGGTGATCGAACTGATGTTCCCCGGCATCTACGGCGGCAGCCTGATTGTGGTCGGCGTCGAAGCCTTCATGCTCGCCGCCTATCTCGCGCTCGCCTGGATGGCCGCGCGCGAACGGCCGCCATAGGCGAAGTCGATTTCAACGATCACTCTTTCTCTCGTGCCCCGGACGCTGCGCAGCACGCAGTGATGCGCCGCTGAGCCGGGGCCCATCTCTCCACGAACTCGTTCGTGTCCCCTGGGACCCGGATCTTCTCTGTGCTGGTCCGGGACACGAGGGCGCAGTTGTGCCCGCTTGGTTGACGGTTGGTTGCGTAAAATTCGACGTAAGTTTTCGCTAACCAGCGTGTTCCGCCACAGCTGTTACGCGGCCGTTTCGAAACGGGGCGGGGCTGTTCTGGAATGCGACAATCGCGGCGGACGGAGGGTGAACAGGACCTTGCGAGAGTCAACAGACTATTGCGAAAAGTGCTTGTGGCACAGGCTTAATCCGCAATTCACTGTCTTAAATTCATGATCTCTTTATTCTCTTATTTAAGCCGATCTTCAAACGAGCCCCTTAAGTTGCACCTATCAGACGGGACACAAGTTTCGTCGAATGAGTGTCGATAAAAACGACAACAGGGGAAGTGTCATGATGAAAGCCGTCGCAACTGCGGCAGATACCGCAGAGCGCGTCTCCGGCCAGCAGGGTTCGGTGCAGACGCTCTATCTGGAAGCCTTGACTCTGGTGGAGCGGCTGCATCGCCGGCTGCTCGACGTCATCAAGGACGAGTTCGATCGCCGCGGTCGTGCGGACATTAACTCGGTGCAGGCGCTCCTGCTCTACAACATCGGCGACAAGGAGCTGACCGCGGGCGAACTGCGCACGCGCGGTTATTACCTGGGCTCCAACGTCTCCTACAATCTGAAGAAGCTCGTCGAGCTCGGCTTCCTCGACCATCAGCGCTCGCGCGTCGATCGTCGCTCGGTGCGCATCCGCCTGACGCCGCAGGGCCAGGAAGTCCGCCGCATCGTCGACTCGCTGTACCAGAAGCACGTCAAGACGGTCGAGCAGGTCGGCGGCATCTCGGGCGAGGAGTTCTCGACCCTGAACAAGTCGCTGCACCGCCTCGAGCGGTTCTGGACCGACCAGATCCTGTATCGCCTCTGAGTTCTTTTCGACGGGACAAGGCCAAGCCGGCCCGCAACAAGACCGGCAAGCCTCCCAACGTGCCTGAGCTTCCCCAAGCGCGCCGGCCCGGCTGTGTCCGGACCGGTGCGTTTTTCCATTTCGCGGTTGCGAAAAAATCCCCGATCGCAGGGAACGAGTTCCCGGTTCGGCGCTTATCCCCTTCGATCGGAGGGCGGACGATGCTGGTCGAGCGTGGCGTTGGGGTGATGAACGTGGAACTCGTGAGCGAGGCCTATGCCATCGCCGCGAACTATCTTCGCCGCTCCGGCGCGATCCGGGACACCCTCGTTACCGACGAACGCCTGCTCGAGATCGTCATCAAGCTGCTCCAGCACGGCGAATTCAACAAGATCAGGCTGGCCAACAAGGCCATCGTCAGGTTCGAGGCGCAGTCCGAGGCCAAAGCGGTTGCCTGATCTCAACTCCCAAACGCGGCAAGAAAATCGCCAAGAACCAGAGGGTGCCATGGAAGCTGCCATCGACCGGATCATGCATACCTACGATTTGCTCGCCAACCGCACGTCGGCGGCGAGCGCGGAGGCGCGGGAAAAGGTGACTAACTACCTCAACACGTTGATGGAAGCCGGCGAGAAGAACACCCACAGGTTGACGGTTTGCGGCCTCACCTATCTGCGGCAGCTCGACGGCAGCGTGGATCCCGTGAAGGCGGGGTATACCGGGCTGTAGAGGCTGGCCGCTCGCACCCGCGCGGCCATTCGAGCCCGAGGCTGGCCGCTCGCACCCGCGCGGCCATTCGAGCCCAAAGCGGGCCTTTCAGGACATGGACGACCGGATACCGCCCCGTCGTCCAAATCCTCCAGTCCCACCATATCTTGCATAAATCACCGGTCCGACCCGCAACTACTTGGCCTGTTGCGGGCGATGTGGTAGATCGCGCTCGCCGCTTCCGATCGCCACACCAGACCCGCCCGTAGCCCGCCAAAAGGCTGCGGCGGTGGAGATATTCGCAAGATGACCTTCGCCAAAACCGCCTCCGCGCCCGATTCGTTTTTCACCGCCTCGCTCGAGCAGGCCGACCCGGAAATCGCAGCCGCCATCAAGGGCGAGCTCGGCCGCCAGCGTCATGAGGTCGAGCTGATCGCCTCCGAGAACATCGTCAGCCGTGCCGTGCTGGAAGCGCAGGGTTCGGTGATGACCAACAAATATGCGGAAGGCTACCCGGGCGCGCGCTACTACGGCGGTTGTGAGTGGGTCGACGTGGCCGAGAACCTCGCGATCGATCGCGCCAAGAAGCTGTTCGGCGCCAACTTCGCCAACGTGCAGCCGAACTCCGGCAGCCAGATGAACCAGGCGGTGTTCTTGGCGCTGCTTCAGCCCGGCGACACCTTCATGGGCCTCGATCTCGCCGCCGGCGGCCATCTCACCCACGGCTCCCCCGTCAACATGAGCGGCAAGTGGTTCAAGGCCGCGCACTACACCGTGCGCCGCGAGGACCAGATCATCGACATGGACGCGGTCGCCAAGCAGGCCGAGGAGGTCAAGCCGAAGCTGATCGTGGCCGGCGGCTCGGCCTATTCGCGCGCCTGGGACTTCAAGCGCTTCCGCGAGATCGCGGACAGCGTCGGCGCGTATCTCCTGGTCGACATGGCGCACTTCGCCGGTCTTGTCGCCGGCGGCGTGCATGCTTCGCCGGTGCCGCACGCCCACATCACCACCACCACGACGCACAAATCGCTGCGCGGGCCGCGCGGCGGCCTGATGCTGTGGAATGACGAGGCGCTGACCAAGAAATTCAACTCGGCGATCTTCCCGGGCCTCCAGGGCGGACCTTTGATGCATGTGATCGCGGCGAAGGCGGTCGCCTTCGCCGAGGCGCTGCGGCCGGACTTCAAGGTCTATGCCAAGAACGTCGTCGAGAACGCCAAGGCGCTGGCGGAGGCGATGAAGGGCCACGGGTTCGACATTGTCTCGGGTGGCACCGATAATCATTTGATGCTGGTTGACCTCCGGCCGAAGGGCCTGAAGGGCAACGCCTCGGAGAAGGCGCTGGTTCGCGCTGCCATCACCTGCAACAAGAACGGTATTCCGTTCGACCCCGAGTCGCCGTTTGTCACCTCCGGTATTCGGCTGGGCACGCCTGCGGCAACCACCCGCGGGTTCGGCGTCGCCGAATTCCAGCAGGTGGGCGGCATGATCGCCGAAGTCCTGAACGCGATCGCGCAATCCTCCGACGGCAAGGCGCCGCTGGTCGAGGCCGCGATCAAGGAACGGGTCAAGGCGCTCACCGACCGTTTCCCGATCTATCAGTAAGGTCCAAGACAACCGGTCAAGGTCAACGGATGCGCTGCCCGAACTGCAACAGTCTCGATACGCAGGTGAAGGACTCGCGTCCGACCGAGGACTCTTCCGTGATCCGCAGGCGGCGCGTGTGCGTCGCCTGCAATTTCCGCTTCACCACCTTCGAGCGCGTGCAGCTGCGCGAGCTCACGGTAATCAAGCGCAACGGTCGCCGCGTGCCGTTCGATCGCGACAAGCTGATGCGCTCGGTGTCGATCAGCTTGCGCAAGCGGCAGGTCGAGCCTGAAAGGGTGGAGAAGATGGTCTCCACCATCGTGCGCGAGCTCGAGACCGGCGGCGAGGCTGAAATCTCCTCCGAGGTGATCGGCGAGACCGTGATGGAGCATCTGCGCACGCTCGACGACGTCGCCTATGTCCGCTTCGCCTCGGTCTACCGCAATTTCCGCGAGGCCAAGGATTTCGCCGACGTGCTCGGCGAACTCTCCGGTGAGGAGGAAGCGCGGCTCGCCGCGATCCGCAAATGATCTTTCGCATCCTGGAGGATCAATTCGCGCAGAAGGCGCGCGAGTCCAGGGATGCCGACCGGCGCTTCATGGAGCTTGCGCTGGCGCTCGGCAGGCGCGGGCAGGGACGTACCTGGCCCAATCCCGCCGTCGGCGCCGTCATCGTCAAGGACGGCGTGATCGTCGGCCGCGGCTGGACCCAACCTGGCGGACGGCCGCATGGCGAGCCTGAAGCGCTGCGGCGCGCAGGCGAGGCCGCGCGCGGCGCCACGCTCTATGTCACGCTGGAGCCGTGTTCGCATTTCGGCAAATCGCCACCGTGTGCCGACGCCGTGATTGCCGCCGGCATCAAGCGTGTGGTGGCCGCGATCGAGGATCCCAACCCGGAAGTCGCAGGTCAGGGTCACGCGCGCTTGCGCGCCGCCGGCATCATGGTGGATGTGGGTCTGTGCGCGCGCGAAGCCGCCTTCGATCATTCCGGGCATTTCCGCTGCATCAGGGATCACCGCCCGCATGTGATCCTGAAGCTCGCGGTCTCGCCCGACGGCAAGATCGGCGCGGCCGGGAGCAAGCCGGTCGCGATCACCGGGGAGGCGGCACGCAACCGGGTGCACCTCCTGCGCGCCTCGAGCGACTCCATCCTGGTCGGCATCGGCACGGTGCTGGTGGACGATCCGCAGCTCGACTGCCGCCTGCCAGGCATGGCGGCGCGCTCGCCGGTGCGCGTCGTTCTCGACCAGAGTCTGCGCATTCCCGGCGCAAGCAAGCTCGTGGGCTCCGCGCGCGAGATTCCGTTGTGGGTGGTGGGTTCTGAACTCGCGGAGGCCGCGGCCGCCACGCGGCTCGGTGCGGCCGGTGCGCAAGTGATCCGCGTGCCGCCCGGCAACGCCTCGGGGCTCGATCTTGCGGCGGTGCTGCATGCATTGGCCGGCAAGGGCATCACGCGGCTGATGGTCGAGGGCGGCAGCCGCGTCGCGGCCTCCTTCATCGCCGCCGACCTCGTTGACGAGATCTGGCTGTTCCGCGGCGCGGAGGCGGTGGGCGCCGACGGGGTGGATGCGCTCGCTGCATTGCCCCTGTCGAAAATCACGCAGTCGCAGGCCTACAAGGTTCATGCTAGCGAGACCTTCGACAAGGATACTCTCACCATCTACGAGCGCGCGTAATGTTCACCGGCATTGTCACCGATATCGGCGAGATCATCGGCTTCACGCCGACGGCGCAAGGCCAGCTGCACCGGCTGCGCATCGCCTGCCGCTACGACCAGACCACCATTGCCGACGGCGCCTCGATCGCCTGCAATGGCGTGTGCCTGACGGTGGTTGCTTCCGGCGTCGAAGGCGGCAAAGAGTCTGCTCAAAGGACCTGGTTCGACGTCGATGCCGCGGCCGAGACGCTGGCGCTGACGACGGCAAAGCACTGGAAGGTCGGCACCAGGCTCAATCTCGAGCGTGCGCTCAAGATCGGCGACGAGCTTGGCGGGCATATCGTCGCCGGCCATGCCGATGGCATCGCGACCCTCGTCAGCCGCGAGGACCTGCCCGAGATGGCGCGGTTCGAGCTCTCCACGACGCGGGAGCTGGCGCGGTTCATCGCGACCAAGGGCTCGATCACGCTCGACGGCGTCTCGCTGACGGTTAATACGGTGAAGGACGTGAGCTTTTCGGTGCTGATCATCCCGCACACCCTGACGGTCACGACGATCGGCGGCTGGAAGGCGGGAGATGAGGTCAATATCGAGGTCGACCTGATGGCCCGCTATGCGGCGCGGCTGACGGAAATGAAGTGACGGCGTCTTTAAACTTGGCTTACCCGCTGGTGGCGACTACATAGCGCCAACCCCTGTGGAACGGATTTGACGATGGCAGACGCGCGGCGCGCACCCCTGAAGGACCAGACCGACATTTCCGGCGCGCGCGCGCTGATTGTCGAGGCGCGGTTCTATGACGATCTCCAGGACGCGATGCTCGAAGGCGCGGTGGCCGAGCTGAAGGCGGCCGGTTTGACCCACGACGTCATCACGGTTCCCGGCGCACTGGAGATTCCTGCGGCGGTGGCGATCGCCATCGATTCCGCGGCCGCCAATGGCAAGCCCTACGACGCCGCGATCGCGCTCGGCTGCGTGATCCGTGGCGACACCATCCATTTCGAGATCGTCTCGCAGGAATCTTCCCGCGCGCTGATGGACCTGGCGGTGGCGCGCAAGCTGCCGCTCGGCAACGGCATCCTCACCGTCAACACCGAGGCGCAGGCCTGGGCGCGGGCGCGCGCCAGCGAGCTGAACAAGGGCGGCGATGCAGCGCGGGCCGCGATTGCGATGCTGCGCATAAAGCGCCGGCTGGCGCGGGCTTGATCATGGCCGACAACAACAAGAAGCCGCCGTCTGGCACGGAGAAGAAGGCGAACCGGCGCGGTGCGGCGCGGCTCGCAGCCGTGCAGGCGCTGTACCAGATGGATATCGGCGGCGCCGGCATCAACGACATTTTTGCGGAGTTCGAGAGCCACTGGCTCGGCAACGAGGTCGAGGGCGATACATATCTGCCGGCGGAAGCGGCGTTCTTCCGCGACGTCGTCTCCGGCGTCGTGCGCGACCAGAAGAAGCTCGATCCGCTGATCGACGAGGCGCTGTCGAAGGGCTGGCCGTTGAAGCGCATCGAAGCGATCCTGCGCGCGGTGCTGCGGGCAGGGGCCTACGAATTGGAACACCGCAAGGACGTGCCGGGCCGCGTCGTCGTGTCCGAATATGTCGACGTCGCCAATGCCTTCGTCGACCGCGAGGAAACGGGCATGGTCAACGCGGTGCTCGACCAGATCGGCCGCCAGTTTCGCGGTGACGAGTTCGGGCGGGGGTAATTACACATTCCGCTGTCATCACCCGCGAAGGCGGGTGATCCAGTACGCCGCGGCAGCGGTAATGGATATCGGGCGTCTCGGCGTACTGGATCGCCCGGTCAAGCCGGGCGATGACAGTGGAGTTTGGGGCTAGCGCCGATGACGAACGCACCAGAAACCTCCGCCGAAGACTCCCTCATCGCGCGCTATTTCAAGCCGCTGGCGACTGATCCCGGCGCGCTGGGGCTGGTGGACGATGCCGCCATCCTGCAGGCGCTCGGCAGCGACATCGTCGTCACCACCGACGCGGTGGTTGAGGGCGTGCATTATCTTGCCACCGATCCGCCCGATACCATCGCGCGCAAGGCGCTGCGGGTGAACCTGTCCGATCTCGCCGCCAAGGGGGCCGTGCCGGCCGGCTTCGTGCTGACGCTGGCGCTGCGCAGCAAGGAAGACGCCTGGCTCAGGCCGTTCGCCGATGCGCTAGGCGAGGATGCCAAGACCTTCGCCTGTCCGCTGCTCGGCGGCGACACGGTGTCGACGCCCGGGCCGCAGATGATCTCGATCACCGCCTTTGGCCGCGTGCCGCAGGGGCGGATGGTTGGCCGCACCGGCGCGAAGCCGGGCGACCGTATCCTGGTCACGGGCACGATCGGCGACGCCGCGCTTGGCCTCGATGTGCTCACGGGCGGGACGATGGGGGCCATGCTGACGGCAGATCGGGCCGCGCAGGACTATCTGATCGATCGCTATCGCCTCCCTCGGCCGCGCAATGCATTGGCCGGGGCAGTGCTCGCCCATGCCAGCGCAGCGATGGACGTGTCCGATGGTCTGGCAGGTGATCTTGCCAAGCTCTGCGCCGCCTCCGGCGTCAGCGCCTTGGTCGAGGCGCACCATGTTCCGCTGTCACCAGCCGCTGCGATGTCCGCTGTCGGCCTTGAAAGGCTCGTGTCCGGCGGGGACGATTACGAAGTTCTGTGCGCCGTTCCCGAATCGCGCTGCGCCGATTTCACACGGGAGGCCGAGCAGGCTGGTGTCCCCGTCACGGCGATCGGCACCATCATCGCCGGCCAACGAGCGCCGCGATGGACGGGCGCACAAGGCCGCGACATCACACTGCGCCGCCTATCCTATAGCCATTTCTAGGCTCTGGTGCGGCCAGGCGCGTCTAGTCTCTCCGCTTTTTGGGGACAACCGGGTACTATCGGAAATCGCAATCGGCGGATTTGATTCGGATGACAGCGGCCTCAACCGCGAGCAAGTTGCAGCCCGTTCCCGGCAGGGAATGTGGAAGCTGCACGCTCTGCTGCAAGGTCTACAACATTCCTGAGATCCAGAAGCCTGCCGGCAAGTGGTGCGGGCAGTGCAAGCCCGGGCGTGGCTGCAAGATCCACGACAGCCTGCCGGACCAGTGCGCGGAATTCAATTGCCTCTGGCGAACGGAGGCGGCGATGCCGGCGCAATGGAAGCCCGATCAGGCGAAGATGGTGGTCACCATCCATCCGGTCAGCCGGAACATCCAGATCCAGGTCGATCCGGGCCTGCCATCGGCATGGAGCCGACAGCCCTATCACGATCACTTGCGGCAATGGGCGACGAAGAACATGCCGAAGGGCATGCATGTGGTCGTTTTCGTCAACGAGCTGGCGACACTCGTTTTGCCTGACCAGGATGTGGCGCTTGGTCCCGTGACACCCGACCAGACGATCGCAGTTCGTTTGGAGCCTGGTCCGAACGGTGGCGTCTATGAGATCAAGGTCTCGACTACGCGGAGGACGGATGATGGCCAGACCTTCGAGATCGCGTCCTCATCCCGTCATCCTGTGAGGTCGGCGGCCTAGGCATGGCCACGGCTGGGCTCGGTCCCTTCGGTAGGCCGCTTGCCTGTTCTGTGGCAAACGGGCGACCCCGGACCGGCCTAAATACTTGCCGAGATCGGCTTTTTCGGCTCATCCGGCGTTGCACCCTCAATTTGATTTTGGCAAGGTCGTGACCGACTAGGGCCGCGCCTTCGGGCAAGGAGCGGCCTTGTTCAAAATCAAGGCGCCGCACCGCACGACGGAAAAACAAAAGGCGCCGGGGGTACGTTCATCAAGGATCTGAGGCAAAAAATCACATGACAGCATTATGGTTGATTGTGCTCTGCGGAGTGCTTTCCGTCGTCTACGCGATCTGGGCGACGTCTTCGGTGTTGAGCGCGGATGCGGGGTCTCCGCGCATGCAGGAAATCGCGGCAGCGGTGCGCGAAGGCGCACAGGCTTACCTGCGGCGTCAGTACACCACGATCGGTATGGTCGGCATCGTCATCTTCGTGCTGCTTGCCTATTTCCTGGGGCTCTACGTAGCAATCGGTTTTGCCATCGGTGCGATCCTGTCGGGGGCGGCCGGCTTCATCGGCATGAACGTCTCGGTCCGCGCCAATGTGCGCACCGCCCAGGCGGCGACGACGTCGCTCGCGGGTGGTCTCGAGCTTGCCTTCAAGGCGGGCGCCATCACCGGCATGCTGGTGGCGGGTCTCGCGCTGCTCGGCGTGACCCTCTATTTCGGCTTCCTGGTCCATTCGCTGAAGCTTGCGCCTGACAGCCGCGTCGTCATCGACGCTATGGTGGCGCTCGGCTTCGGCGCCTCGCTGATCTCGATCTTCGCCCGTCTCGGCGGCGGCATCTTCACCAAGGGTGCGGACGTCGGCGGCGACCTCGTCGGCAAGGTCGAGGCCGGCATCCCCGAAGACGATCCGCGCAACCCGGCCACCATCGCCGACAACGTCGGCGACAATGTCGGCGACTGCGCCGGCATGGCCGCCGATTTGTTCGAAACCTATGCGGTGACCGCGGTCGCCACCATGGTCCTGGCGGCGATCTTCTTCGCCAAGACGCCGATCCTCGCCGACATGATGACGTTGCCGCTCGCCATCGGCGGCATCTGCATCATCACCTCGATTATCGGCACCTTCTTTGTGAAGCTCGGGCCGAGCCAGTCGATCATGGGCGCGCTTTACAAGGGCCTGATCGCAACCGGCGTCCTGTCGCTGGTCGGCATCGCCGGCGTGATTTATTACCTGATCGGCTTCGGCAAGCTCGCCGGCGTCGACTATACCGGCATGGCGCTGTTCGAGTGCGGCGTGGTCGGTCTCGCCGTTACCGCGCTGATCATCTGGATAACCGAATACTACACCGGCACGGACTATCGTCCGGTGAAGTCGATCGCCCAGGCCTCGGTAACCGGCCACGGCACCAACGTGATCCAGGGCCTCGCCGTCTCGATGGAATCGACCGCGCTGCCCGCGCTCGTCATCATCGCCGGTATCCTGGTCACCTACAGCCTCGCCGGCCTGTTCGGCATCGCGATCGCGACCGCCACGATGCTCGCGCTCGCCGGCATGGTCGTCGCGCTCGACGCGTTCGGCCCGGTGACCGACAACGCCGGCGGCATTGCCGAGATGGCGGGCCTGCCGAAGGAGGTTCGCAAGTCGACCGACGCGCTCGATGCGGTCGGCAACACCACCAAGGCGGTGACCAAGGGCTACGCGATCGGCTCCGCCGGTCTCGGCGCCTTGGTGCTGTTCGCGGCCTACAACGAGGATCTCAAGTTCTTCATTGCGGACTCCGCACACCACGCCTACTTCGCCGGCGTCAAACCGGACTTCTCGCTCAACAACCCCTACGTCGTGGTGGGCCTGTTGTTCGGCGGTCTGTTGCCGTATCTGTTCGGCGCGATGGGCATGACCGCCGTGGGCCGCGCGGCGAGCGCGATCGTCGAGGAGGTCCGGCGCCAATTCCGCGAGAAGCCGGGCATCATGCAAGGCACCGACAAGCCGGATTACGGCAAGGCGGTCGACCTTTTGACCAAGGCGGCGATCAAGGAAATGATCATCCCCTCGCTGCTTCCTGTGCTGTCACCGATCTTCGTCTACTTCGTGATCTATGCGATCGCGGGGGGCGGGCCGGCCGGCAAGTCGGCGGCGTTCTCGGCCGTCGGAGCGATGCTGCTCGGCGTGATCGTGACCGGCCTGTTCGTCGCGATCTCGATGACCTCGGGCGGCGGCGCCTGGGACAACGCCAAGAAGTACATCGAGGACGGACATTTCGGCGGCAAGGGCAGTGATGCTCACAAGGCGGCCGTGACCGGCGACACGGTCGGCGATCCCTACAAGGACACCGCAGGTCCGGCGGTGAACCCGATGATCAAGATCACGAACATCGTGGCGTTGCTGCTGCTGGCGGTGCTCGCGCACTGAACCAGAGGCAGCTCTCCTGCGACAAACCCGCGGTGCAAGCCGCGGGTTTTTTGTCGGCTGCCGGCCGAATGCGGCGATTCTTCTGGAGAGGTTAGGCACCATGAAGTTCGAGATGACCAGGTGCAATCAGTGCGGCAGCGATATGCCGATGGGCACGATCCTCTGTCCAAGCTGCGGCAAAGCGCAAACCGGCGCCAGGAGATCAGGCTCGCTTCAGCCGCGCACCCTCCTGGCGGTTGCGCTGGCGGCGGCGGTGCTCCTCGTTTTCAACTGGATCAAAGCCCCGGCGCCCCAGACCGACCCCGTCACTGCACGTCCATCTGCAGTCCTTCCTTCTGGATGATGCCGGCGAACTTCTTCGTCTCGGCGTCCACGAAGGCGGCGAACTGGTCGGGCGTGCCGTAGTCGGCGCGGGCGCCCATGGCGACAATGTTCTTCTTGATGTCGTCGCGCTCGAGCATCGCCTTCACTTGCAGGTTGAGCGCTTCGACAACGGCGGGCTGCACACCCTTCGGCAGGAACACCGAGAACCACGACGAGACGTCGAAAGCCGCAAGCTCCGGCGCGCTCTCGCGCATGGTCGGCAGGTTCGGCGCGAGCTCGCTGCGCTCGGTCGTGGTGACGCAGAGGCCGGTGAGGGTGCCGTTCTGCACCTGCGGCAGGCTCGGATAGAGATTGTCGAACAGGATCTGGATGTCGCCGGCGAGCGCCGCCTGGAGCGCGGGACCGGCGCCGCGGAACGGGATATGCGTCATCTTCAGGCCGGTGAGCTGCAGGAACCAGGCGCCTGTGAGGTGAGGGCTCTGGCCGACGCCGGAGGAGGCGTAGCTGAGCTTGTCCGGATTGGCCTTGAGATAGGCGACCAGCTCGGCGATCGACTTGATGCCGGTCTTGGGATGAGCCGAGACGATGTTCGGGATCCGGATCATGTTGGAGACTGGCTGGAGCTGGTCCGGCTTGTAAGTGAGGTTCTTGAAGATGCTGTAGGCGATCGCGTTCGGGCCGGGATTGCCGATCAGGATGGTGTGACCGTCCGGCTTGGCGCGGACCACCTCGGCCGTGCCGATCGTACCGCCGCCGCCGGAGCGGTTTTCCACCACGGCCGATTGGCCCCATGCGGTCTGCAGATGCGCGGCCAGGAGCCGACCCATCACATCGGTCGAGCCGCCGGCGGCAGCCGGCACGACGAGGCGGACGTTTTCGGTGGGCTTCCAGTCCGCAAGACTCGAGCGCGGCAGGATCGCTGCGGCCGAGAGGGCGGCAGCACCGGTGAGCACGCGACGGCGGGACAGCAATTTATTGGGCACGAATCCACTCCCTGCAGCTTGTTTTGGAGGGAGCGTATGGAACAGGACGCGCAACGGCAAGCCGCACGAAGCCGCAGGCTGAAGGCTCAGTTAAAGCTGAGCAGCTTGAAGATAGGCGTGAGGTAGCTCATCTCCTGGCCCGACGTCGGCGTGGTCCGGCTGATGAAGTCGAAGATCTTGCCGTCCTGCAGGCCGTAATTCGCAAGCCGGCGCACGCGCCGGTTCTTGTCGAAATAGACCGCGATGACGCGCTGATCGACCACCTTCTGATTCATGAAGGCGACCACGCGCTCCGAGCGCTGCGAGATGTAATAGAACACCTCGCCGTCCAGGGTTGCGACGGTGGAGGGGGTGCCCATCACGATCAGCACCTGGTCCTGGCTCGCGCCGATCGGGATCTGCTCCAGCGCGCCGGGCGGCAGGATGTAACCCTTCTGGAACTGCTCGCCGGTGCAGCCCGCAAGCGCAGCGCCGACCAGGGCCGCGGCCGCGAACAGGCGCAAGCCGCGCCAACGTGCTTGAAGGCCGCGCCGCTTGTCTGCACGCAGGCTGGTCTGGTTCGTTATCGTCATAGCGGAACTGATTCCGTCCCCTTGCGTCGCGCGAGGCGCTGAAGTACCGGGCGGAGGCTCTGAATGCAACACGCGCGCGCCCGCTTGCGGAAACCACAATGCTTTGGCCGTTCAATCACTTCAGGAAACCCCGCCTAGCCTCGGGCACCATTGAAGCCATCTATGGCATGATCGTGACGCAGGCGCGAGAACCCATATTTTACCGCGACTTGGGCGTGCCGGATACCGTTGACGGGCGGTTCGATCTGTTGCTGTTGCACCTCTGGCTGCTGCTGCGCCGCCTCCGCACGGTCCAGGGCGCCCCCCGACAAGGCGCCACCGAGCTGTCGCAGGCGCTGTTCGACCGCTTCTGCGAGGACATGGACGACAATCTGCGCGAGATGGGGATCGGCGACCAGACCGTGCCGAAGCGGATGCGGGCCTTCGGCGAGGCGTTTTACGGCCGGGTCCAGGCCTACGATCAGGCCATGGAAAGCGGCGGCGAGGCGCTGGCATCGGCGGTCTGCAAGAATATCTTGAATGGGGCCGGCATGGATCAGGCGCGGCGGCTCGCGGCCTATGCCAGGGCTGCCGAGGCCGACCTCGCCCAGACCGGCGAGGCCGCAGTGTTGGCCGCGTCTTTCAAGTTTCCCCCAGCGCTCCCTGAGGATGTCACGCCATGACCCGACCGATACCAGCATCCGGGCCCGATCCCTGGCGGGTGCCCATCATCGTTGCCCAGATCCCGGACACCGGCCTGCATCGCAAGCTCGAGGCCTCGGCCGCCGAGCGGCAGGCCATGGCTGAGACGGCAGGCTTGCGCGAGGTTGTCTCGGTCCAGGCCGATTTCGATGTCGTGCCGAAAAGCGGCAATCGGATCCAGGTCACGGGGCACGTCCGGGCTCGGATCGGCCAGACCTGTGTGGTCACGCTTGATCCGATGGAGAGCGACATCGACGAGGAAGTGGACCTGATATTCGCCCCCGAGGCCGAGGTCCGCCGCCTCGCCGACCTGATGGAGGAGGGGCACGACGATCAGGAGCAGGTCGCCGATCCGCCTGAGGCGATCGTCAATGGCATCATCGACCTCGGGCGACTTGCCACCGATGTCCTGTTCCTGGCGGTCGATCCCTATCCGCGCAAGCCGGGGGTCGTGTTTGAGGCCGAGGTCATCGCCCCCGATCCGGAGGACCACCCCTTCGCGGTCCTGAAGGCACTTCAGGACGGGAAGAAAGACAAATAGGTGCCGCCTTCTCCAGAGGACCGCTTTGCGACCGGGCGAGATGTTTGCGGCAGTGGTTTGAAAAGCTCGATTATCTGTTTGATTTTGATGCACTTCTTGCGAATTCGGCCGTCTGCGCCCGGATCGTCCCCAATGCAAAAGGCTGGGGGCAAGAGGTTGTTTCGGGACAACAAAACGCTATTGTCGCGCCCCGGTCCGGGCGCGGCGTGGCGCTTGACCGACCGCCATGTTCGTGGCGAACCCATTTGCGGCCCCGCTCGTTCAAGACCGCACCAGACCAGGTTTCCAGGACTTTTATGCCAAGCAAGGTTCGCATCGCGCTTGACGCCATGGGGGGCGACGCCGGCGCCGCCGTGGTCATTCCAGGCGCCGCCATCTCGCTTAATAGGCATCGCGAGATCGAATTCCTGCTGATCGGGGACCGCGCCAAGATCGAGCCCGAGCTCGACCGCCACCCCGCGCTGAAGGCCGCCTCGAGGATCATCCATACCGATGTCGCGGTCAGCGGCGAGGAAAAGCCGAGCCAGGCGCTGCGGCGCGGCCGCAGGACCTCCTCGATGTGGCTTGCCATCGATGCGGTGAAAAAAGGCGAGGCGGATGTCGCGGTCTCGGCCGGGAATACCGGCGCGCTGATGGCGATGTCGCGCTTCCACCTGCGCACGCTGCCGGGCGTCGACCGTCCGGCC
Source organism: Bradyrhizobium sp. WSM1417 (assembly GCF_000515415.1). Taxonomy (NCBI): domain Bacteria; kingdom Pseudomonadati; phylum Pseudomonadota; class Alphaproteobacteria; order Hyphomicrobiales; family Nitrobacteraceae; genus Bradyrhizobium; species Bradyrhizobium sp. WSM1417. The sequence continues at coordinate 5,350,122 of NZ_KI911783.1, read as the reverse complement.
ATCGCCGGCATGTGGCCGACCAGGCGCGGCGATTCCGTGGTGCTCGACCTTGGCGCCAGCATCGGCGGCGATACCCACCATCTGGTGTCGCTCGCCATCATGGGCGCAGCGATGGCCAGCGTGTTGTTCAACAAGAAGCGTCCCACGGTCGGCCTGCTCAATATCGGGGTCGAGGAGATCAAGGGGCACGAAGAGATTCGCGAGGCCGGCGAAATCCTGCGCGCCAGGAACCTGCCCGAGCTCGACTATCTCGGCTTCGTCGAAGGCGACGGCATCGGCAAGGGCGTGGCGGACGTCATCGTCACCGAAGGCTACAGCGGCAACATCGCGCTGAAGGCCGCGGAGGGAACCGCACGGCAGATGGCGGAATTGCTCCGGGACGAGATGAAGCGGAGCTGGCTCTCAAAGCTCGGCTATCTCTTTGCGCGCAACGCCTTCCAGGCCCTGCGCAACAAGATGGATCCGAACAAATCCAACGGCGGCGTGTTGCTGGGATTGAACGGGATCGTGGTCAAGAGCCATGGCGGAATCGCTGCCGAAGGCTTTGCCTATGCGATTGATGTTGGCTATGAGATGGTCAAATTCGATCTCCTCAACAAGATCAATCAGATGCTCAACCGCGAAGGTGGTGCACTCAATTCCGTGCAGGCCGCGCAGGAGGCTGTTTCGTGACTCAAATTCGTTCGGTCGTGCTGGGCTGCGGCTCTTATCTGCCGGAGCAGGTGGTGACCAACGCCCAATTGGCGGCGCGCATCGACACGTCCGACGAGTGGATCGTGCAACGCACCGGCATTCGCGAGCGGCATATCGCGGCCGAGGGCGAGTTCACCTCGCACTTGGCGCTGAAGGCGGCGCAGGCTGCGCTCGCCGACGCCGGCGTGGACGCGCAGTCGATCGACCTGATCGTGCTCGCGACCTCGACGCCTGACAACACCTTCCCCGCGAGCGCGGTCGCCGTCCAGCACGGGCTCGGCATCAACCACGGCGCGGCCTTCGACCTTCAGGCGGTGTGCTCGGGCTTCGTGTTCGGGCTCGCCACCGCCGACAATTTCCTGCGCACCGGCGCCTTCAAGCGCGCGCTGGTGATCGGGGCGGAAACCTTCTCGCGCATCCTCGACTGGACCGACCGCGGCACCTGCGTGCTGTTCGGCGACGGCGCCGGCGCGGTGGTGCTGGAGGCGCAGGAGCAGCCGGGCAATGCCGCAACCGACCGCGGGATCGTGACCACGCATCTGCGCTCAGACGGCCGTCACAAGGCGAAGCTGTTCGTCGACGGCGGCCCGTCCTCGACCCAGACCGTCGGCCATCTGCGCATGGAGGGCCGCGAGGTCTTCAAGCACGCGGTGGGCATGATCACCGACGTGATCGTCGATGCCTTCAAGGCGACCGGGCTCAATGCCGACAGCATCGACTGGTTCGTGCCGCACCAGGCCAACAAGCGAATCATCGACGCGTCCGCGCACAAGCTCCACATCGCGCCGGAGAAGGTGGTGCTGACGGTGGACCTTCACGGCAACACCTCGGCGGCCTCGATCCCGCTGGCGCTGTCGGTGGCGCGCAAGGACGGCCGCATCGAGCGCGGCGACCTGGTTCTGCTCGAAGCCATGGGCGGCGGCTTCACCTGGGGCTCCGCGCTGGTGCGCTGGTAAGCCACAGTCGATAAAATTTTGCCCGAATCAGCGCGGATTATCGATGCGCCTGCATTGATGAGCGCTGTTGACCGCCGTATCGTAAGCTCATAATTTCAGACAACAATTGTTCGCCGTGATGTGGGGCAGGGCGATGACCGATCAAAGTAAAACCGTAACGCGTGTCGATCTGTGTGAGGCCGTCTACCAGAAGGTGGGGCTGTCGCGCACGGAATCGTCTGCCTTCGTGGAACTCGTGCTGAAGGAGATCACCGATTGCCTTGAGAAAGGCGAGACGGTGAAGCTGTCCTCGTTCGGCTCCTTCATGGTCCGCAAGAAGGGTCAGCGCATCGGTCGCAACCCGAAGACCGGCACCGAGGTGCCGATCTCGCCGCGCCGGGTCATGGTATTCAAGCCGTCCGCGATCCTGAAGCAGCGGATCAATGCCCAGCACCGCACCAATGGCGACGCCAGCAAGGCGCAACCCGAGGCGTAATCCGCCCTCCGGATAAGGATTTGGCATTTGGACAAGGCGCCGGATGCGTTCCGAACCATCAGCGAAGTAGCGCAGGAACTCGACATTCCGCAGCACGTGCTGCGGTTCTGGGAGACGCGTTTCTCCCAGATCAAGCCGATGAAGCGCAGCGGCGGCCGTCGCTATTACCGCCCCGACGACGTCGACCTGCTCAAGGGCATCCGCCGCCTGCTCTACGGCGAGGGCTACACCATCCGCGGGGTGCAGCGGATCCTGAAAGAACACGGCGTCAAATCGGTGCAGGGCCTTGCCGACAGCGCGGCCGCGGTCTCGTTCGGCGCCATCGAGGACGCCGTCGGCGCCAGCCTGATGGAGCCCGAGGAGGAGACCGGCGTCCGCGGCGCCCGCGACAGCGACGATGACGATTACCAGGGCGAGGAGGAGGAGGGCATCGACTTCCGCTTCTCCGAGACCGACGACGAGGAAATCCTCACCACCTTCCGCAAGGGCGGCACCCCCGCCGCGCCCGCCGGCCCCAGCGCCATCGACCGCGAGCGCCTCGGACGGGTGCTCGCCGAGCTCATCGCCTGCCGCGAAATGCTGGATCAGGCGCTCAAGGACGCCTGACGCCGGATCTCCTCGGCGTTGGGGCAGTTCCGGTGCCTTTCGGCGGAGGCAGCAAAATGGTGTGACCTCGCCTTGCGCAAACCGGCGATCCTAGCTAATGGAACGACGTTCGGAGCGTGGCGCAGCCCGGTTAGCGCACTAGTCTGGGAGACTAGGGGTCGGAGGTTCAAATCCTCTCGCTCCGACCATTTTTTCTCAAAGCATCTGTCGGCTGGATTGAGGGGCGGCGCGGAGCCAGCTGCCGCCGGTGACGCATGGGCCACGATCGGAGGGATGGCTGCTTGGTGGCTGGAAAATCAAAATGCCGAAAACAACCCCATGCACAGTAGCGAAGTCATCGGCGGGATGAGGTTTTTCCGAAGCGATTTGATGCGTCGGGCAAAACAGGAGCATAATGTCATCTCGTGCCAGCTCCGGTGTCGTGTTGCTCTGCTCGGCATGTTCACACTGACCGCGTCGCCGACGCCGGCAGGCGACCGGCTGGCAGAGAGAACTGACCGGCTCACGCTGTCCTTCGTGACGAACTCGCACACGAGGATTGTCTGCGGCGCAAGAGCTTGGCGCGATTGTCTGATCAAAGTTCAGACAAGCAGAACATTGCCGGAGTGATGGCCTATCTCTGCAGCCAGAAGCATAGAGAACTCGTTCAGGAGGCAGGCATGAAGTCGCGCCATACGACCAACTTGGGCGCAGAGAGGGCGGTCGCAAGCGGACGGCATATTCGGGAGCTTAGGGAACGTCGGCTTTCCTAGAGGTACACGTTTTGCGGGGCCACCTACCTCGAATATTCCACCACCTGTGTCTCGATCAAATGAGTGGACTGTCAGCGTAATTCTCCGCGCCTCGTTGCGTCTCCACTTTTTAATTCCCATCGCTTCTGGCGATGTATCGTGTTGCGGTAAGGTCAATTGCAGGATCTAGAGATTAGTCGACGCTCCGATCGGCTCTAACTTATTCAATTCTTCCTGCATTACCGTTCGCCAGACCAGCTGTGTTTGAACGAGTAAATGCCCAATTACGTATTGCGCAGCTTTTGATGCATCATCGGCATTCTTGATCCATTTTTTGCGGGCGTCGCGAAAGGCTAATCGATGCAGAAATCGCCAAAGCGCCGCGTCTATTGTGGGATCATTCAACGGATTAAGCATTAGCAATTCTAGCGTCCCTAGGCGCTTTATCTCCCTGGGAACGTAAGAACGTTGATGCACATGGATTCCTCTCGCAGCCACCATCTCCCCGAAAAACGCGTTGTGCAACTTGATTGCATACTTGTGGGCAGATGACAGATCCACCTCAAACGATTGCGACGTGGCGCATTCGATCAAAGCTTTTGTGAATGCCTTCAGGCGCTCTTCTAAAATGTAGGTTTCGTGGACGATAAGGTAGTAACAGCTCTCCATATGCTGCGACCGGGAGATTTTTCCTCCCCACGGATATAGGCGCACCATTGTCGCCATAGCTTTGAAATGGTTTGGTACCTGCATCAGCTCAAGGAAAGAGTGAAGCAAAGTGACAACAGGCTGATCAGCGGCCGATATGAGAGTTGGCACGGGCGGGTCACCAAGAAGGTCGGCCCTCAGGCTGTCGTTCGCCGCCGTCAGGCGGTCCGGGTCCCCCGTTGCGCGGACAGATATCAGTTTCGTGCAAAGGTTAAGTGCCTCCAAAAACTCGGGCGGTAGCGGTTCATCGATCGCTCTGCATTCGGCCTTGTTCTTCATTGAGGTCACCCCGGCGCAATCTAAGGCGCGAGGGACGATGCCGCCAAGAGCGAGAGTTGGGCAGTCCTGCTGCTGGCCCCGTAGCTGCCATGCAGACAAAACGCGTGAAGCGGCGAGCGCGTGCAATCATCGCGCGGGAAGTGGCTTTAGGGGCTGCGTGATCGTTGTCACAAAGGGCGCCGCCGCGATGGGGTCTGGCGCTGTCGGTGCCCGCACGGAAAGACCAGTCGGCCTCCGGGGCGTTTCCTCGTTGGTAGTCTTGGTCCGTCGTCTTGGTATCAGTAGTTTTGCGGGGTCTTACGCGTGGCCCTTGATCTCGTAGCGACCCGGAACGCATTTGTAGCGATCGAGCCGCCAGTTGGCGTGGTAGATCGGATGCTCGCCCATCCATTTCGCCAATGGGGCCTGTGCGCCGATCGCACACTGCATCATCGACATCTCGGGCGTCATGTTGCTGTCGGTCACGATTTCCTCGATGCAACTGCCTGAGCTGGCTGCACTCAGCCGGCAGAGCACGGCAACGACGGTCACGAACATTCCAGTCACCTCATCGGTAGTTTCTGACCACGAAGAGGATGCAAGCGGAGTGCCAGAGCCTGTGACGCAAACAACACGCTGGCCTGGCCGACTCGACCCAGCGTCCGGACTCCATTTAGCGATTCGGATTGTAAAAAAATTGCCCCTAAACCGAAGCCGGGCAAATACGGAGAACCGGGCGGGAGATCAGCGCAGGGATGTCGAATTCCGGGGGCAGCGCCGCGCCGGTGGCGCTTCACAGGCCGCGTGCAGCCGGTAGGCTCGGAAGGGCGTGGCCACCCGCCAAAAGAGTGGGGCCGCCACAAGGGATATGGAAACGCGAGGGCAGACCATGAAGGCACGACCGACCGGCGTGATCCCGCCGATGACGACGCCGTTCCGGAAGGATGGCGAGATCGACTACACGCTTGTGGCGCCACAGGTCGATTGGATGATCGGCGCCGGCGCGCACGGCGTCGCAGCCGGCGGCTCGACCGGCGAGGGGCACACGCTCGATCACGAGGAATATCGCGACCTGATGGAGGCGACGGTTGCGGCGGTGAAGGGGCGCATTCCCGTGATCGCCGGCATCATCGTCGATTCCACGCGCGATGCGATCCGCCGCGGCAAGCTGGTGCGCGACATGAATGTCGCCGCGCTCCAGGTCACGCCGGTGCATTATTTGTTCAAGCCGGACGACGAGGCGATGGTGGCGCATTTCCGCGCCATGGCTGATGAGACCGGCATGCCCATCATCATCTACAACGTGGTGCCGTGGTCGTATCTGTCGCCGGCGCTGCTGACGCGGATCATGACCGAGGTGCCGCTGGTGGTCGGCGTCAAGCAGAGCGCGGGGGACCTGAAGCTGTTCGCCGACCTCATGATGATGGCGCCTGACAAGCTGATCTACAGCGCGGTCGATGCGCTGATGTATCCGTCCTACACATTGGGGGCTCATGGCTCGATCGCCGCGATCCTGACCGCGGCGCCGCATGCCTCCGTCGCGCTGTGGGATGCGGTGAAGGCGGGTGATCATCCGCGCGCGCTCGACCTGCACAAGAAGCTGCTGACGCTGTGGAACGCTGTGATCGCCGATAATCTGCCGGCCTGCACGCGCTATGCGCAGACGCTGCAGGGCCTGCCCAGGACTTATCCGCGCGCGCCGATGCCGGAGGCCTCAAGCGCGCAGCAGGCGGCGATCCGCAAGGCGCTGGACGGGCTCGGCGCGTTGAACGGGCGCGTCGAGGCGGCTGAATAGTCCACGCCCTGAAATTAGTGGTGAACATGGCAGCGCCGATCCGCTTTTACCTGCGGATGCGGCGCTGCTACATTTTGTGCGCGCTCCGATGCGCACGGCGCTAGCTGTGAAGAAACATACCGACAAGGGGAGGGGCCGAAAGTCCCATGAAGGATTTTGCAGGAAAGATCGCCGTCATCACCGGGGGCGGCACGGGAATGGGACGCGAGCTCGCGCGGCAGCTCGTCGCCGAGGGCTGCAATGTCGCGATGTGCGACGTCTCGGAAGCCGCGCTGGCCGAGACCAAGCGGCTGTGCGAGGTGGAGAAGCTGCCGCAGGGCTTGCGCGTCACGACCCATGTCGCCGACGTCTCGATCGAGGATCATCTCAAGCGATTCCGCGACGAGCTCGCCGAGCAGCAGAAGACCGACCGGATCCATCTTCTGTTCAACAACGCCGGCATCGGTGGCGGCGGCAGCCTGTTCACCAACACCCGCGAGCAGTGGGAGCGCACCTTCAACATCTGCTGGGGCGGGGTCTATCTCGGCGTCCGCACCTTCCTGCCGATGCTGGTCGCGGCGGACGAGGCCCACATCGTCAACACCGCGAGCGTCAACGGCTTCTGGGCCTCGATCGGCATGAACCAGTCCCACACCGCCTACAGCTCGGCGAAGTTCGCCGTGAAGGGGTTTACCGAAGCGCTGATCAACGACCTCCGCCTGCACGCGCCGCACGTCAAATGCTCGGTGGTGATGCCCGGCCATATCGGCACCTCGATCGTCTCCAATTCGCGCAAGGTGCAGAGCGCCGACGGCTCGGAGCGGCTCAACGCCGACGAGGTCGCGCTGACCCGCAAGCGCATGGTCGCGGCCGGCGTGCCGGATGCCGACAAGATGGCGGACGAGGACATCCAGGCGGCGTTCGCCGAGCGCGCCCGCAGCTTCCTCGAGGACGCGCCGACGACGGCGGCACAGGCCGCCAGGATCATCCTCGACGGGGTCAAGGCGGAGCAATGGCGCATTCTCGTGGGCGAGGATGCAAAGCGCCTCGACGAGCGCGTGCGCGCCACACCGGAGCAGGCCTACGAAAGATCCTTCTACGAAAGTTTTACGCAGGAGGTCGGCTGGCGTCTCGGCTGAGGCGGCCGCCGAGCGCGCGCGAATATAGGTATGATGAGCATCATGGCAAGAGGCGCGCAGGCAATTTCGCGTGCCACCTCTTGCCAGTTCGCTGCCGGCGTTTCTGCCAGTGTTCGGCCACTCATGACGAATTGGAATGTCACGCATGCGACACGCCCCATTCGTTCAAGCGATGGTGATGTCGAACGGCTCTCATTCGGCGCACGGCAGCTTGGTCAGGGAACCAAAATAGTTTACTCAACATGTGTAAGGCGATGACCAGAGCGTAGCTCACGATGATACCCGCATGCCTCTCCGACGACTGGATCCTTTGCCCGGAGCGAGAGGACATCTCCGCTGAGTTCACGAGGCTCCTGACCGCGGCCCAGGAGGGCGGCGCCACGATCGCCGAATGCCTGATGATCGCGCGGCAGCTGAAGCGGGGCGAAGACCAGTCCTGGCATCGCGAGTGGAAGAAGCTGGCGCAGGCCAATCGGCATCGTGCCGAGGCCGCGTTCGCGGAAGGTCACAGGGCGACCGCGCAGCGCAACTGGCTCCGCGCCATGAATTACTACAGCGCGGCCGCAATGCCGCTCGATCAAGCGGACGAGCGCCGCTGGGTCGCGGTCCTCGCGATGCAGGATTGCGCCCGCCGCTTCCTCGCCGCGCGCGATCCGGCCGGCGAGGTCATGACGATCCCCTGGCTCGACGGACATTCGTTGCAGGGCTATTTCCTGCCCGCGTACGCGCCGTCGGAACGTGTGCGAGCTCCGACCGTGATCTGCATCGGCGAGCCCGGCCACCGCAAGGAGGAGTTTCTGTTCAAGCTCGCGCCGCACGCGCGCGAGCGCGGCTTCTCGCTGCTGGCGCTGGACCTGTTCGGCGACCAGCGCGACGATTGTCTCGACGCGCTGTTGCGCCGCCGGGATCTCGAGAGCGCGATCCCGTGCGTCATGGACTATCTGGAGACCTGCAGCGAGGTCGATTTCGAACGCGTCGCGATCGTCGCCGACGGCTGGGGCTCTTCCTTCGTGGCGCGCGCGGTGTTGCAGGAGCCGCGGCTTGCCGCCGCCGTCTGCGATGGCGGCCTGTGGGATCTGCACGAGCGGGCGTTCTTTGCCAGCCGATTCGCGATGAGCGACGTCAGCATCGTTCCGGTGCCGCACGCTCCGCTGATGGCCTCTAGCGCCGACTGTCCGGTGCTGATCACGCTCGGCGAGGACGGCTGGCTCAAGGCTGATCGGGCGCGTCAGATCGTCCAGACGTCCCGGCTCGGCCGTTCGGATGTCATGTTGAAGGTGTTCACCGCGGCCGAAACGGGCGCGGCGCAGGGCCATGCGGACAATCCGAGCCTCGCCAATGAATACATCTTCGATTGGCTCGAGTCGCGGCTCGGCGCCGCGGGGCGCATCTGAGGACGTCGCCTCAGAAGTCGAGGGTCAGGCGGACGCAGGCCTTTTCGAGACGGGTCTTCAACATCGCGAGCTTGGTGGTGAATTCCGTCAGCTCTTTCTCGTCGAACTCCTGGAACACGAATTCCCTGATCGTCTTGTACTGCTCGTTGAGGCTCGCCAGGTGCTTCTGCGTCTTCTCGGTCAGGGACAGCCGCACCACCCTCGCGTCGGTTGGCGAGGGGCGGCGGCGCAACAGGGCCTTCTTCTCGAGCAGCTTGGACTGGGTGGTGACGAACGACGGATCGACGTGGAGGAGTTTCGAGACGACGTTGACCGGAATGCCGTCGTCCTTGTCGAGGTCGGAGATCGCCATCAGGATCAGCCATTGCGGGCCGCTGATGCCGAGCGTTCTCGCCCAGAACTGACGCAGCTCCTCCAGATACATGTTGATCGACGATATCTCCCAGGTGAAGCGCCTGATGATATCCAGATTGCCGATGGAGCGGAGGCGCGCCCCTTCTTTCCTCGTCGCTGACACAGCGTCACTCCCGTGATCTGATTTGTATGCGGCCGGTGTCGTGCAAGCCATAGTCCACGCAAGCCTGCTCTGACGCAAGTGCAGAGCAGGGTAATTTCGTCACTAAAACTACAAAGATGATCAGCTCATGGAATCGCGTCGCCGTGGTGTTGCGCACTGGGCACAGGTTTGGGGAAACCACAAACCTGATCAAATAAGGTATTTTGATTAGTGAACGGCGCAGGCATATTGCGTCGTGACGGTGGGGGGTACTCGATCGTCCCGTTGCAGGTGGTTTGCTCACGGCCCTCGCGTCGAAAGAGGGTGTGTCCGAAAGCGCAAAGCGGCCGAGCGGATTTGAAAAACGGGGATCTGGGGGGCCTCACGGTCCGGTCTTCGTAACATGAGCAACTTGGAGGTTTTAATATGAAAGTGGTGAAGAGCCTTTTGCTCGGCACTGCGGCGGGTCTGATCGCCGTCGGCGGAGCTCAGGCGGCTGATCTTCCGGTCAAGGCCAAGGCGGTCGAGTACGTGAAGGTCTGCTCGCTCTACGGCGCGGGTTTCTATTACATCCCGGGCAGCGACACCTGCATCAAGCTGGGCGGCTATCTGCGTGCCGAAGTGGCGCTCAATGCCGGCGGCAATTACAGCGCCCAGTACAACAACGTCTTCGCGGCGAACAACCGCCTGACGAACTATTACTCGATGCGCGCTCGTGAAGATCTCAACATCGACACGCGCACCGCGACCGAGTACGGCGTTGTCCGCACTTATTTCGATGCGGTCTTCACCTGGACGACCGGCAACTATGTCGGCGCCGGTTCGGGAACGGGTGCCACCCAGTACAGCAGCACGCTCGGCGTCAACGCCGCAGGCACGGGTCTGATCGGGTCCAGCGGCGGGGCCATCAACGGCACCGACGGGGGGATCTCGGGCGGCGCGCTCGGCGTCTACTACGCCTTCATCCAGTTCGCCGGCTTCACCATGGGTAAGGCCGTGTCGCAGTTCGACGCGCCCTGGATCAACTATCCCGGCAACAACTTCGACCAGCTCGTCGGCGGCAGCGGCAGCACCAACGGTGTTGCCCAGTTCACCTACACCGCCGATCTCGGCCAGGGCGTGACGGCGATCGTCTCGGCCCAGGACCAGACGCAGGTCTTCCAGACCGCCCTCTGGAATACGGCCGGCATGTCCACCACCGGCGTCCTCGGCGGTGCCTACGGCTCCAACGATCTCGGCGGCACCCGCGCCCCCGATCTCGTCGGCACCCTCCGTGTCGACCAGGCCTGGGGCCTGTTCCAGGCCTCGGTCGCGGCGCACGACAACCATGTCGCCTATTACGGCGCGAGCGAAGCCACCGGTCATCCTGAAGACAAGTGGGGCTGGGCCGTCCAGCTGGCTCTGGGGATCAAGAACATCCCGACCGGCGCCGGGGACGTGATCAACATCTCGGGCGTCTACACCGACGGCGCGAGCCGCTACAACTTCCAGGAGCTGGCAGCGACCAACTACTCGATGTTCGGCGGTTCGGGTGGCGCCTATCAGAGCATCGGCTTCGCCGGCGTGTCTGACGCGGTGTTCGCACCCGGCAGCGGCCTCGAGCTGACCAAGACCTACGGCTTCCGTGGTGCCTACACCCACAACTGGAGCCCGTACTGGAACTCGGCGCTCTATGGTGCGTGGGCTGCCGTCAACTACAGCGGCACGGCCAAGGGCATGATCTGCGGCAGCGCCGCGTTCGCGACCCTGACCGGCACCTGCAACCCGGACTTCAACATCGGCCAGATCGGTGTCATCACCCGCTGGACCCCGGTCAAGAACCTGACCTTCTCGGCTGACTTCACCTACAGCCATCTTGATCAGAAGTACTCGGGCGTGATCACGACGCCGGCGCTCACCAGCGTTGCCAAGCCTGCAGCGGCCTATGAGCTGAAGGACCAGGACACCTACAGCCTGCTGGTTCGCGCCCAGCGCAACTGGTAAGCTCAAGACCTTCGAATATGACGCAGCCCCGGCGGGACACCGCCGGGGCTTTTTTTACGAGGCGAGCTTTTTGCGAAACGGGCGTTCGGAAAATCCCGCGGCCCGTGCGGGCGACGAAGACGAGCCATGCGATTCGATCGGCCCAAATTTATTTACTTACCTGAGTTACTAAGCTATATAGTTATCAGCCGATGACGAAAGTTGCGGCTCTGACTTGATGCTAAACCTCCAGAAACCTCCGGCAATGCCCTGCCGGAGGTTTTTCGTTTTGGGACACGGCTTCAGGACTCGCCTCCAGGACTCGGCTTAGCCGCGCATGACGCGTGCGCGGGAATTCGGCCGGTAGGCGAGGCGGCTGTGGCCGGCGCAATAGGACTGGCCGTCGGGCGCGGAGTTGCCGCAGAAGCAGAAATCGTCCGCGCCGGGCGTCGAGATTGGCCAGCGGCAGCGGTTCTCGGCAAGCTCGAGCAGCGAGCAGCGATTGGCGTCGTCGATCGGAGCGGCGACCATCGGCGCACCGGTCTGGCCGTAGATCGTGGCGAGCATCTCGTATTGCAGGCGCGGAACGGTCCGCGATGTGCGCGCAGGCGCCAAGCCCCTGTCCTGAACCTTGCGGTCGTCGATGGTCCGGCCGCGCGTCAGATTGAGGCGGGACAGTTTGCCGATCACGGCATTGCGGCTGACGCCGATGTCGGCGGCGATCTCGCGACAGGAGAGGCCGGCCTCGAAATGCTGCTTCAGAAGTTCGATGCGTTCGTCGGTCCAGGTGGGTGAGAGAACAGGCATTGTAACGGTCCCAGGTTGCAGATGTCGGCCATCCGCCTCTCGAGATCCGTCCGCCTCACGTTCGGCGCGCGCTCACGTCCTGCCATTGTCGCGAATCGACAAAAGCCCGTCCTTGATGGCGAGACGAATGCCTTCCTCGATCAAGGTACGTGCGACGCCGGGAACGCTGGTGCCGTGGGTGCCCTGTCTCACCAGCTTCTCCAGATAGGTGATGGTCGAGAGCGCCAAGGTTACGGGAATGCGGTCAGTCTCGGCTTTTTCGGTGGCCATGGACGAACGCTAGCCTCTTACTCGGGTACATAAAAGTAACGATTAAGACTCTATTTAGGTTTGGCGGCGGAAGTCAAATGCAGCGTGCGGCGACTGTTCAGCCTGTTGGAATCGCGGGGGAAATCAGGCGTGACAAGGCACGCCGCGCGAGAAGGCAGGCCGCGGCGCGGCATCGACAGGTCAGGCGTGGCAGGTCGGCTCAGCCGTGCACGATCGCCTTTTCGATCATGCAATGGATGCCCTTGGAGCCGTTGACGGTCTGGGTCACCCGCAGATCGGCCGCCAGGCTGCACAGCGTATAGGCGTCCTCGCGCGACAAATTGCGCCTCTCGCCGAGCAAGACGATCATGTCGCGCAGCGCCCGCACCACGCACTGGTCGAGGTCGGGGTCCATCGCCATGGTCATGTAATGCGTCGCCGTCTCGCCGCGGGGATAGTCGAGCCTGAGGTCCTTGCGCAGCGTCAGACGGAAGCGGCCCTGGAGTGCGGTCTCGATCGCGGTGACGCAGACCTCGCCGTCGCCCTGCACGCCATGGCCGTCGCCGCAGGAGAACAGCGCGCCCGGGACGAACACCGGCAGGTACAGCGTCGCGCCGGCGCCAAGCTCCTTGTTGTCGAGATTGCCGCCCATGGCGCGCGGGACCAGCGAGGAGATGCGGCCCCAGGCCGGCGGCGGCGAAACGCCCATCACGCCGAAGAACGGTTTGAGCGGCAGGTCGAGCCCCCACGGCATGCGGGCGACCATCCGTGACCGGTCGAGCGGGATGTTCAGGATGCGCGTCTCGTGGAAATCGTCGGGCAGGGTGCCGGACAGCGGCTTGATCATGTTCCAGCCCCAATCCTGCCGGAGCTGGACGTCGAGGATCTCGACCGCGAGGACGTCGCCGGGCTCGGCCCCCTCGACCGCGATCGGGCCGGTGAGGATATGGCCGGGCAGCATGCGCTCGTTCTTGGCATGAACCGCGTGCATCTCGGGCGGAATGTGAAACTTGCTACCGTCGGGCAGCATGTCCGGACCGCCGCTGATGGTGTCGACCGTGACCTCGTCGCCGCTCGCGATGGTGAGGACGGGCTTGAGGGCGGCTTCGAAGAAGCCCCAATGACAGGTCTCGGGGCTGGAATGCAGGTGGTGATGGGTCATTGGCCGCCTCTGGTCGGTTGTCTCTGAGCTTCCCATGTGCGACGGCCGGGCTTGACCAGGCAATCGATCCTCTTCCAAGAAGCTTTCTGAAGATCGACGGGCGGGTCAAGCCCGCGCGCACCAGTCACGATCATTCCAGCGAGGCTCCCCTGCTTTTTGTCCTGTCCAAGACCCTCGGCACTGCGGTGCTGCCGATCAACTTGATGATCGAGCTCGGGATCGTCTCGGTGGTCCTGATGGCGACGCGCTTTGCCGCATTCGGCCGCAAGCTCGCCGCGGCCACGCTGATCCTGCTGGCGCTCGCCGCGTTTTCGCCGCTCGGCAACCTTTTGCTCTATCCGCTGGAGTCGCGTTTTCCGCCGTGGGATCCGTCGCGCGGCGCGCCCGACGGCATCATCGTGCTCGGCGGCTCTGTCGACACCGATCTGTCGGCGGCGCACCGCACACCAGTCGTCGCGCACGCGGCCGATCGCCTGTTTGCGCCGGCCGAGCTCGCGCGCCGCTATCCGAACACGCGGATTGTTTTCACCGGGGGCACCGCGAACCTGGTTTCGACGGACTCCCGGGAGGCCGACTACGCCGCGCCGATCCTGGAGAATCTGGGCATCGCGAAGCAGCGCCTGATCCTCGAGCGCGACTCTCGCAACACCTACGAGAATGCCATCTTCACCAAACAATTGGTGGCGCCCAAACCGGGCGAACGCTGGCTCCTGGTCACGTCGGCCTTTCACATGCCGCGTTCGATGGGGATCTTTCGCAAGGCGGGGTTTGACGTCGAAGCCTATCCCGTGGACTGGCGAATGGGCGGGCGTGATGATCTCTTCTCTTTCACCAAAGTCGGCGCGGACGGGCTCGGCCGAACCGAGGTCGCCGTGCGCGAATGGATCGGGCTCGTCGCCTACCGCCTGATGGGCCGGACTGGCGAGTTGCTCCCGGGACCGGCGAAGGACTAGAACCGTTCAAGAACAATAACAGCGCCGGCGCGCGACTGCCGGCCGGAGGACGCCATGCAACAGCAGAGTGCAGACAGCATCGATCTTGCCGGCCTCGTCGCCGATCTCAACGGCCTGCTGCGGCTGAAGACCACAGTGATCGGCATGAAGCTGTTCGCGCGCACCGCGGACATGGAGGCAATCCCGAAAATCCGGCGGCCGAACGCGGTCCACACCACCGACCAGATCGTCAGCATGGCGGCGCGTCTGGGCTGGACCGTCGGCATCACGGCCGACGATCTCGTCGGCGCACAGTGCCGCGCGGTGATCGGCCTTGCACCGCAGGACGAGAAATGGCTCGCGGGCGAAAACTATGTCGGGGTCTGGCACGGCACGGCCGAGGACGCGCGCAAGCGCCAGGAGGCGCTGGACGTGGTTCCGTTCGGGCAATATCAGGCGCTCGCAGTCAGCCCGCTGGCGAGCGGCCGGCTCGACCCGCCTGACATCTGTCTCGTCTATGCGACGCCGGGGCAGATGATCATCCTGATCAACGGGCTGCAATATACCGGCTACAAGAAGTTCGAATGGGGCGTGGTCGGCGAGACCGCTTGCGCCGATTCCTGGGGCAGGGCGCTCAAAAGCGGTGAGCCCAGCCTGTCCTTGCCATGCTATGCCGAACGGCGCTATGGCGGCGTGCCGGACGAGGAGATGCTGATGGCCCTGAAGCCGGAACATCTCGCCAAGGCGGTTGTGGGCATGAAGGCGCTGGCGAAGAACGGCCTGCGTTATCCGATCCCGCCCTACGGGATTCAAAGCGACGTCCGTGCCGGCATGGGCGTGAGCTACGCGAAGAAGTAAAGTAAAGGCCGACCATGAGCTCTGCGAAATTCGACATCGTCGTCTATGGCGCGACCGGTTTTACCGGCCAGCTCGTCGCCGAATACCTGACCCAGCATTACAAGAGCGACCATTCGCTCAAATGGGCGATGGCGGGCCGCAGCCTCGGCAAGCTGAAATCGGTGCGCGATGCGATCGGCGCACCCGGGAATACAGAGCTTATTGTCGCGGATGCGTCGGACCCGGCCTCGCTGAAGGCGATGGCGGAACGGACGATGTCGGTGATCACCACCGTCGGCCCGTATCAGTTCTATGGTGAGGAACTGCTCGCCGCCTGCGTCGCCACCGGCACGGACTATTTCGATCTCTGCGGCGAGCCGATCTGGATGCGCCAGATGATCGACAAGTACGAGACGGCTGCGAAAGAGAGCGGCGCGCGGATCGTGTTTTCGTGCGGCTACGATTCCGTGCCGTTCGAGCTCGGCACGTTCTTCGTCCAGGAAGAGGCCAAACGTGTCTTCGGCGCGCCGGCCCCGCGGGTGAAAGGGCGTGTGCGCGACATGCGCGGCACGCTCTCGGGCGGCACCGCCGCGAGCGCGAAGGCGACCTTCGATGCGGTGGCCAAGGATCTCAGCCTTGTCGCCATCCTCAACGACCATTTTGCGCTGACGCCCGGCTTCACCGGCCCGAAGCAGCCGAAAGGCAACAGGCTGGCCTTCGAGGAGGATCTGCAATCGTGGGCGGCGCCGTTCACCATGGCGCTGATCAACACGCGCAACGTTCACCGCTCCAACATGCTGATGGGATTCCCCTACGGCCAGGACTTCATCTACGACGAGATGGTCCTGACCGGTCCCGGCGAGAAGGGCGAGGCCAACGCCAAGCTCGTGATGGCTGCCAATGCGGGCAAGACCGGCCCCGACGCACCGAAGCCGGGCGAGGGGCCGTCGAAGGAAGAGCGTGAAAGCGGTCTGTTCGATCTGCTCTATATCGCGATCGCACCTGATGGCCGCATGGTCCGCGCCGGCGTCACCGGCGACCGCGATCCCGGCTACGGCTCGACCTCGAAGATGATCTCCGAATGCGCCATCTGCATGCTGCGTGACACGACCGACGTCGCGGCCGGCTTCTGGACGCCGGGCGCGGCGATGCAGCACAAGCTGATCAAGCGGCTGGTCGAGAACGCCGGGCTGACGTTCGAGGTGGAAGGCTAGGCGCTTTCTTCGCCTCTCCCCGCTTGCGGGGAGAGGCCGGGATTTGCGCAGCAAATTCCGGGTGAGGGGACTCTCCGCGAGTCCAACTCTCACCGCTTTCGCGGAAGCAGCCCCTCACCCCAACCCTCTCCCCGTAAGAACGGGGCGAGGGAGAGAAAGAAGCTACACAGCCCGCGCGTCATACGCGTACATGAAATCCATGCTCTTTGCGCCCAGCGGCAGCAGCCACTTCATCATCTGGTTGCGGATCCACGCGCCAGTGGCGCTGAATTCGCGCTTGTTGTTGCCGTTGCGGCGGGCCATGGCGACGATCTTTTCCGTGCGCGGGCGCCGTTCGGCCTCGAAGGCCTGGAAGGTGGCGCCGAGCTCCTGGCCTTGCTGCATCAACCGGGCGAGCCGCATCGCATCCTCCAGCGCGAGCGAGGCGCCCTGGCCGGCATGGGGGCTGGTCGCATGGGCGGCATCGCCGATCAGCAGCGAGCGCTTGCGCGACCAGGTCGGCAGGGTGGCGACGTCGAGCGTGTCGGTGACCACGATGTTCTCGGCTGCCTCGATGATGCCAGGGATCGGATCGTGCCAGCCGCGGTGGAAGCCGCGCAGGTGCTGCTTCAGCGTTGCACGGTCGAGCGCGCGAAACATCGCCGCGTCCATGCCGTGCGCCGGCTGCGTGCTCCACCACATCACGCCGTCGTTCGGATCGGGACTGCAATAGCCGTAGCCGAAGAAGCCGCTCTGCCCGAACGTGGTCTCGACGTGACGGCCGATCGGCCGGCCGTCGAGGACGGCGTGCGGCACGAAACCGCCGAAGCCGATCAGTCCGGTGTCGAACGGTTGCGGCCCGTCGGGCACCACTTGGCGCCGCGCCACCGAGTGCACGCCGTCGGCGCCGATCAGGAAGTCGCCTTCAGCCGTGGTGCCGTCGGCGAAGTAGGCGATGATCGGCTGGTCGCCGCGATCCTCGATCTTGATCAGGCGCTTCTCGAAATAGAGTGAAACGCACGCGCACCAGGCCTTGTCGATCAGCATCTCGTTCAGCGTGGCGCGGCAGACATTGACCGCGGGCTGGCCGAAACGGCGCGCCATGTCGCGATTGATCGAGCCGAGCCGCTCTCCGGCTTGCGAATAGAAGTCGAACGATTCCGCGATCGAGCCGCGGCTGATCAGCTCGTTCGAAAGGCCGATCTCGTCCATGACCTGCATGCCGTTCGGCGCGATCTGAAGGCCGCCGCCGATGCCTTTCGAATAGGGCCAAGCCTCGTAGATGGCGGACTCGATGCCGGCGCGGCGCAGCAGGATCGCCGTCACGGGGCCGGCGATGCCGGCGCCGATGATCAGGGCCTTTCGGGGACGATAGGACATGGCTTGCTCCCGACGTTTCCGTGGTGCTATGAGAATTACGGTTGCTAAATCTCTTAGTTGCTAAGATATCTACCCACTAAGATACGAGGTCTGCCTTGTCAAGGACGAAAGCGCGCGCCGCGCTGCTGCAGGAGCTCGAGGAGGCGATGCGCAGGTCGTCCGCGCAGGGCGTGCTCTATGGCCAGACCGTTGCGAACGTCGCCGGAATTGCCAATTCCGACCTCGAATGCATGGACATCCTGTATCTCGAAGGCCGTGTCACCGCCGGCCGGCTCGCCGAAGTCACGGGGCTCACGACGGGGGCCATTACGGGCGTGGTCGACCGGCTCGAAAAGGCAGGCCTGGTGCGTCGTGAGCGCGACGATGCCGACCGTCGCAAGGTCTTCATTGCCGTCGTGCCGGAGGCGATAGAGAGGCTCGGCCAGTTCTACGTGCCGATGCAGCAGGCAATGGAGAAGGTTTTTGGCAGCTATTCCGACCAGGAATTGCGCCTGCTGCTGCGCTTCGCCAATGAGGGTTATAAGGGCGTGCTGGCGGCGACCGCGGCGCTGAAGGGCCTGCTCGACACGCCGCCGGAGAAACGCCCCGATCTCAAGCTGAAGAAGCTTCGTCGCCAGCCCTAGACTTGTAGATCTGCGCGGCCGCGATCATGCCCCACATCGCGCCCAGCATCATCCAGAAGTGCCGCCAGTGGTCGGTGTCGATCACAAAACTTTCGCCAACGGTGCCGACGAAGGCGGAGAACACTGCGAGATAAGCGCGCTGCCAGGGCACCGGCACGAAGATGTGCCTGACACCCATGATGACCGTCGTGAAGACCAGCGCGGGATAGCAGATGCCGGACAGCCAGCCGCCCGACATGAAGGCGTTGAGATAGGAATTGTGGGTGTCCTCGGGGAAGAAGCGGTGAAATTGCAGAGGGCCGATGCCGAACGGCAGGTCGAGCGCCATCTCCGCTCCCAGGATGTGCCGGCCGAACCGGCCGAACCTGCCTTCGTCATAGCTCTGGTCGAAGCTCGCGCGTTGCTTGAACATCTCGGCGGTGGAGTCGAACGACATCAACACGGCGATCAGCGCGAGGCCCAGCACCGCGGCCAGGATGGCCATGACGATGATGCGCGAGCGCTGCGCGTTGGTGCGGCTGGTCAGCACCATCAGCGCCAGCATGAAGGCGGATGTCAGCACCAGCCCACCCCAGGCGGCCCGGGAGAACGCGAGCAGGATCGCCAGCGACATGATGCCGAAGGCGATGACGTTGCGGAACGCCTTGCCGAACTTGTCGGAGACGACGCTCTGCAGCGAGAACAATGCCGGCAGGATCAGGAAGGCGCCGAGCACGTTCGGGTCCTTGAAGGTGCCGCGCGCGCGTCCGTACAGTGTGAGGAGGTCATCGCCGCCGGGAACGAGGTGGAAGTAGCCGGCGACCGCCAACAGCGAAGCGACCATCGCGCCGACCACGAGCCCGCGGCGGAGCATGTCGAGCCGGGCCGCGGTGTCCTCCGACGTGACCATGGCGAAGAACACGACGGTCACCGCCATGTACCAGGAGGTCGCAATCCAGCTCACCACCTCGGACTGCTCGAACAGCGGGATCGCGCTGATCGTGTAGCCGATATTGAGCAGGACCAGCATCAGCACCAGCGGCATCAGAGCGAGCCGCAGACGCAGGCCGGTGGCGAAGAAGGTGACGGTGGCCAGCAGCGTCACGATCTCGTAGGGGCTCGGCTCGATGAAGACGATCGCGCCGGAGGCGCCGACCAGCCAGACCAGCGCGCGCTGGAGGGCCAGCACGCCGGGCGCAGCGCGAACCGCTGCATTCATCTCCCCGGCTGTTGCCGCATACGCCATCATACGCTCATACGTTTACGCAACTGGTACGCTCACAAATACCGCTGTCATCGCCCGGCTTGACCGGGCGATCCAGTACTCCGCGGCGTCTATTGCGGACTCGGCTGGCGCCGCGGCGTACTGGATGCCCCGGTCAAGCCGGGGCATGACAGAAAAGATCAACTCAATACGCGTTCTCGTTTTTGGTCAGCAGCGAGATCGGCGTCTTCAGCAGAATGACGAGATCGAACAGCACCGACCAGTTCTCGATGTAATAGAGGTCGAACTCGACGCGTTTCTGGATCTTCTCTTCATTGTCGATCTCGCCACGCCAGCCGTTGATCTGGGCCCAGCCGGTGATGCCGGGCTTGACCCGGTGGCGGGCGAAATAGCCGTCGACGGCTTCGTCGAACAGGCGGCTCTGCAGCTTGCCCTGCACCGCATGCGGACGCGGGCCGACCAAAGAGAGATCGCCGGAGAAGACCACGTTGAAGAGCTGCGGCAGCTCGTCGAGGCTGGTCTTGCGGAT
The DNA here is from genome assembly GCF_000515415.1 of Bradyrhizobium sp. WSM1417. NCBI lineage: Bacteria > Pseudomonadati > Pseudomonadota > Alphaproteobacteria > Hyphomicrobiales > Nitrobacteraceae > Bradyrhizobium > Bradyrhizobium sp. WSM1417. The sequence goes on along the minus strand of NZ_KI911783.1, from coordinate 5,330,014 downwards.
GAAGCGGCCGACGCGGGTGACGCGCGAGTCGTTCTTGGTCACGACCTTCGAGGCCGTCGGATCCGCCTGATGATGGTACATCGAGCGGAACTTGTAGACGTCGATGCGCTCGTTGTTGAAGCCGAAGCGCTTTTGGCGGAACAGCACTGGGCCGGGGCTGTCGAGCTTCACGGCCAGCGCCACCAATCCCATCACCGGCAAGGCCACGAGCAGCGCGAGGGCGCCGACGACGCGGTCGAACAGCCATTTCATCACCAGGTCCCAGTCGGTGATCGGCGCCTCGAACACGTCCAGCGTCGGCACCTCGCCGATATAGGAATAGGAGCGGGGGCGGAAGCGCAGCTTGTTGGTGTGTGCGGAGAGGCGGATGTCCACCGGCAGCACCCAGAGCTTCTTCAGCATCTCCAGGATGCGCGTCTCGGCGGAGATCGGTAGCGCGAACAGCACCAGATCGACGCGGGTGCGGCGGGCGAACTCGACGATGTCGTCGACCTTGCCGAGCTTGCGCGCGCCGGCACAGGTGTCGAGCGCACGGCTGTCGTTGCGGTCGTCGAATACGCCGAGCACGTGGATGTCGGAATCCTCCTGCTCCTTCAGCGCCTCGACCAATTGCTCGCCGTTGCGGTCGGAACCGACGATGATGGTGCGGCGGTCGAGCCGGCCCTCGCGCCCCCAGGCGCGCACCAGCGAGCGCAGCACCAGACGCTCGCAGAGGAGCGCGGCGAGCCCGAGGACGTAAAAGGCGGCAAGCCACAGCCGCGATATTTCGCTGCCGAATTTGGCGAAGAAGGAGATGCCGATGAACAGCAGGAAGACGAACGACCAGGACGAGATCATCCGCGTCATCTGTCGGAGCTGACCGCGGAACAGCTGCACCTGGTAGATGTCGGCAGCCTGGAAGCAAATCACGGCGGAAACCGCGACGGCGATGACCTGCGCGGGATAGATCCAGCTGAAGGCGCCGGCGTGCGGCATCACATAGCCGAGATACAGGACGATGCCGACGAGGCTCAGCAGCGCGAAATCGGCGAGGCGTACGAAGCCGGTGATCACGATCGGTGAATAGGCGCGGGCGACCTTCTGGTTGACGACGTCGAGCGCGGCGGGCGAGAGCCGTTGACGCCGCTCCACAAAGGGCCGGTCAGCCGGCTTCGCCGCGGCGCTGGTCGCGGCATCGAGCATCGAGCGTGCGTTGAGCGGTTCCACGGGCGTCCACGTCCATTCCAAAAACCCGCGGGCCGCGTCCTTGCGCCTCGGGCGAGCATCCCCTGGCCCTTGGATTATCGGACAAATCGGAAGATTCTCTAAAGCGGCCTTAAGGATGGTTAATGATTGGCAAATGCGTCGCGATAGCCCGCGATCACGCCATCGACCATCGCCTGTTGGGAGAAATGCGCGGAGATGCGCTCGCGAAGGGACGAGGCGCGCTGCGCTGTTCCCTGCGGATTGTCGAGCGCAGTGGCAATCGCTTCCGCCATGGCCTCCGCGTTGCTGGGCGCAAACAGCGCCGGGTTCTCCGCGCCGAAAATCTCGGGAATTCCGCCAATCTTGGATGCGATCATCGGAATGCCGGCGGCACCGGCCTCGATCACGACATAGGGCATGGAATCGCCACGCGAGGGAACGACCAGCAGCCGCCCCTTGGAGAAGCCGTAACGTGCCTTGACGTGACCGATGAAGCGGATGGCGCTGGAGAGGCCGAGCCGCTCGACTTGCGCTTTCAGCGCCGCGGTCTCCTCGCCATCGCCGCCGAGCGTCAACGTGACCTTCTTGCCGCCCTCGTGCAGGCGCGCCACCGCGTCGACCAGCAGATCGGCGCCCTTGATGTGCCTGAACTCACCGACATAAGCGAGGTCGGTGGCATCGTCGGCCATGACGACAGGTTCGAATTCCTCCGGCGTCACGCCGTTGAAGACGCAATGCACCACGCCCTTCGGCTTGCCGACGATGCGCTGATAGGTGTCGCGGGCAAACGCGCTTTCGAACAGGAACAGGTCGGTCGCGTCCATCAGCGTACGCTCGAGCCGCGCGTAAAACTCGCCCTTGAGGGTGTTGAGGGGATAATGCAACGAGCCGCCATGCGGGGTGTAGATGCGGATGGTGTCGTCGGATCGTCGCCGCATCCGGATGAAAGCGCCGGCCTTGGCGCCGTGGCCATGCATGACGTTGGGCTTGAGCGTGGCGATCAGGCGCCGCAAGCGGAACCAGACCAGGACATCGTCGGGCGAGGGTTCGCGGCGGATCGCCATCCGGTGCACGCCGAGCTTCAGCCGCGGTGCGAGCTCGGCAAGGGCCTTGTCGGCACGCTCACCGCCGGTGAGACTGTCGGCGAGGATGCCGACATGATGGCCACGATCGACCTGGCCGTTGGCGACGTCGAGGATGTGGCGGAAGATGCCGCCGACCGGAGCGCGTACGGCGTGCAGGATGCGAAGCGGCTGGTCGGGAGAGGGGGGCATGATCAAAACCAGCGCTCGACGGCGAATGCTCGAACAATCTCACGAAATATCGAGACGGATTAAGAGCCCTCGTGGTTAACAAACGGTGACGGACATGCGTGTGCGAGGTGCGGCACGCCGCGATTAACCCAGCGGCAACCTTAATGGAGTGTAATCACCCCGGTTGAGGTAGGTTCGTGGCGTTGCGCCTGCGGGAGTGTTCGATGCGTTTAGCGTTCTGGCGTGCCGGCAAGGACAAGGCGGTGGTCGAGCGGGCTGTCTCGAAGGTCGCAGCCAAGCGGGCCGAACTCGAGCCCCGGATTGAAGCGAAGCCTGCGCCCATTGCTCCGCGGCCGGCGCCCGTCGAACCCGGCGACATCGACCTGCACGCGCTCGGTGCGGCATTGGCGCGCAAGCGCCGCTGGATCATTGTGCCGACGGTGCTGGCGCTCGTCGCGTCCATCGCGATCGTCAATCTCATCACACCGCGCTACAAGTCTGAATCCCGCATCCTGATCGACGGCCGCGAGAACGTGTTTCTGCGCCCCAACAGCGATCGCGCCGAGGAACGGCAGGCGCTCGACGCCGAAGCCGTCACCAGCCAGGTGCAGCTCGTGCTGTCGCGCGATCTCGCGCGCGAGATCATCAAGAAGAACAAGCTTGCGGAGCGGCCCGAGTTCGATCCGGTGCTGCAAGGCATTTCGCCGCTGAAATCGCTTGCGGCGCTGGTCGGCATCGGCCGCGATCCGTTCTCGATGACGCCGGAAGAGCGGGTGCTCGACGCCTATTACGAGCGCCTTCAGGCCTACGCCGTCGACAAGTCGCGTGTCATCGTGATCGAATTCCAGTCTGCCGATCCCGATCTCGCCGTGCGCGTCGCCAATTCGATCGCCGATGGCTATCTCGTGCTCCAGCAGGATGCGCGCCAGGATCAGGCCCGAAACGCCAGCCAGTGGTATGCCGGCAGGATCGACGAGCTGCGACGGAATGTCTCCGAAGCCGAAGCGAAGGCCGAGGACTTCCGCTCCAAGTCGAGCCTGTTCGTCGGCACCAACAACACGACACTGTCGAACCAGCAGATGGGCGAGGTCAACACTCAGCTCAACAATGCGCGCGCGCTCAAGGCCGATGCCGAGTCCAAGGCGCGCCTGATCCGCGAAATGATCCAGAGCGGCAAGCCGATCGAATCGTCGGAAATTTTGAACTCGGAATCGATGCGCACGCCTTCGCAGCAGCGCGTGGCGTTGCGGGCGCAGCTGGCCGAGCAATCCTCGACATTGCTTGGCAACCATCCGCGCATCAAGGAATTGAAGGCGCAGCTCGCCGATCTCGACACCCAGATCCGCGACGAGGCCGCCAAGCTCGCCCGCACGCTGGAAAACGACGCGCGCGCCGCCAGCGGCCGCGTTCAGGAATTGTCCGCAAGCCTCGAGCAGCTCAAGAAGCAGGCGACGGCCACCAACGGCCAGGACGTGCAGCTCCGCGCCCTCGAGCGTGAGGCCAAGGCACAGCGGGACCTGCTCGAAACCTATCTCGCGAAGTACCGTGAAGCCAACACCCGCGAGACCATCGACACCGCGCCGACGGATGGCCGCATCATCTCGCGCGCCGTCGTCTCGAACACGCCGGCCTATCCGAAGAAGCTGCCGATCGTGCTGATCGCGACGATCGCGACACTGCTGCTCTCGTCCGGCGTCGTCGTCACAGGAGAATTGTTGCGCCAGACTGCGCCCCGTGCGGTCGCGGTGTTCACGCCAGCGCTCACGCGGGCGTCGGCTCGCCAGGAACAAATCGTTCAACCGGCGGTCGTCGAGCCTTTCGTCGATCCGGTCCTCGATACAGTCATGGCAGAACCGGCGCCGCTTCAGCCGGAGATGACGGCCGATGCCGATGTCACCGAGTTCGCAGAGATCGAGCACCTGGCCGACAGCCTGCGCGCCGCCGGGGCCGTGGCGAAGAAAGTCACGGTGCTCGGCACCGCGAGCGGCGAAGCCATCACGCTGTCGACGCTGACATTGGCCCGGCATCTCGCGCGCGATGCGCGGGTCGTCGTGGTCGATCTCGCCGCGTCCTCGCCGACCATGGCCGCCGTGTCCGTCGATGCCTCGGCGCCCGGCCTTGCCGAACTGATGCAGGGCGAAGCGTCGTTCGCGCAGATCATCACCCGGGACAAGCTCTCGCGGCTGCATCTGGTCATGGCCGGCCGTCCCGGCTTCGATCGCAGCCTGTTGCAGTCGCCGCGCGTGACGCTCGCGATCGACGCGCTGCTGCGCGCCTACGACCACGTGCTGCTCGATGCCGGCAGTGCCTCCGACCTCCCGGCCGAGCTCCTGACGGCGAATGCCCGCGCCGTCGTGGTGCCCGACGCCACGATGGCGCCGGATGCGCGCGCACTGATGTGCGAGCAGCTCGGCGCCGTCGGCTTCAGCGAAGTGACGATGCTGAGCAGGTCCGTGCAGCCGTCGGACGCGAGGGACGCGCCGCGCGTCGTGGCGGCGTAGGCGTTTCTTACTCTCTCCGCGCGTGCCTCTCGCATTTTGATTTGCTGATACAACCCCTCATCCGGTGCTTCGCGCCACCTTCTCCCACAAGGGGAGAAGGGAGGGCAGTCGTGCAAATGGCGAGAGCTACCCGAACGCCCGCCGCAGCCGCTGGGCCAGGTCGAACAGCATCTGATTCTGCTTCACCAGCCGCTTGCCGTGGCTCAGCGAGGACATCGCCATCGCCGCGAGTTTTCCGCGTGACGTGAGCGGAACGAAACTGTCGAAGATGTCCTGGTCGTCCTTGCAGAACATCCGCTTGTACTCGTCCGAGCCGATGCCGAGGTCGAGCGAGCGGTAGCCGCGCTCGGCGCAGCGGTCGATGATGTAGCGCATCAGGATCAGCCCGGGGCTGTAGCGGGCGTGCTCGGACATCGTGTAGGTGTTGAACATCATCGAGAAGCGCTGGCCGTCGGCGACGCCGGCGAAGATCGCGATCACCTCCTCGTCGCATTCGAGCGCGTGGATGTCGATGACGCGGCCGTCACCGCGCGGCGCAAGGCAGGCGCTGCGGACGAATTGCTCGACGCCGGGCTCGGCGAAGACGTTGGGAAGCTTCTGTTCGGCCATCCGCGCCGGCTTGACGCGGAAGAACCAGTCGAGCAGGCGGGTGATGTCCGCGTCGGTCGTCGCCGAATGATAGCGATAGCCGGCGAGCGCCTGGAGCTTCTTCTCCTTGCTCTTGAGGCGGCGGCGGAAGGAGTTGCTGATCCGCGATGCCGGCGGGCCGCCCGGCTCCATCGTGAGCAGAGGGCAGCCGTTGATCGCGCTCTGGCGCGGCAAATGCGCGAACGGGTTCTGCTGGTCGTTCCAGTGCAGCGGCTGCTGCGTCAATGCGAGCACGTCGGCATGCTCGCCAAGCGGCGCAAACAGCGCGTCGAGATCGCCGATGGCGACCTGCGCTGCAAATTCGGCGTTCCACAGGCCCATGTTGAAGGTCGTATGCTTGCCGCCCATGAAGCAGGCCGTGCGCACGCCGTGGTTTTGGCGCAGCGAGAGCGGCAGCAGCAGCAGCGGTTGATGCTCGGCGTCGCGGGCGACGACGATGAAAGGACGGGCGCGTTCGTGCTCGCCGACCAGACGCTGCCAGGGACTGAGCAGATCAAACCGCTGATAGGGCGTGAAGAGGTGACCGGGCTGCTCGAAGGCGCGCCAGACGGCCTCGGCCGCGCCGAGATCGGTCACGATATCGACATGCGCGATGCGGCCCGCTTTCGACCGCGCTGGCAATTCTGCCGTCCGGCTTTGCATCGCCGCAGCCATGGTCATTCGCGAACCTGTCGAGAAATCAAAAATATGCGTAATTCGGCCTGTGGCCGACCTTTGCAAAGAAATGTCAACAAAGAGTAATGACTATAAGAGGGGGAACGGCCGCCGACGGGCGCGAGGTGGGACATTGGCATCCGACGACAGATGGCTGGAACGGCTGCGCCTCGAGCTGACCTGGTTCACGGGCCAGGCTGCGCTACGCAGCCGTGGTGCCGGCGCCATCCTGCGCTTTGCGCATGTGCGGCCGCGGCGGCGCGGCGGGTTTCAGCCGCTGCGCGAGAACGAGATCACGCCCCACTTCCTCAATCGCGCCATTCGCGCACTGAAGCGGTGGAAGTATGATTTTGTCGGCATGGACGAGGTCTGCCGGCGCGCGGTGACGCTGCCGGAACACCGGCGCTTCGTGGCACTCACCTTCGACGGCGCCGGCAAGGACCTGATCGACTTTGCCTATCCGGTGCTGGCGCGCCACGCCGTGCCCTTCACGATCTATGTGCCCACGGCATTTCCCGACGGCGTCGGTGAGGCCTGGTGGCTCGGACTCGAACAGGTGATCGCGCGCGAGAGCCGTGTCAGCCTGATGATGGGCGAGAAGGAGCAGCGCTTCACTGTGACTGGCAACGCCGAGAAGCAGGCGCTGTTTTCGTTCCTCGATGCCTGGCTGCGCTCGCTGCCGCCGGCGGATGTGTCGGCTGCGATCGCAGACCTCTGCACGCGCTACCGGGTCGACCTTGCCGCGCTCTCACGCGAGGCATCGATGAATTGGGAGGATCTGGTGAGGCTTGCGGCCGACCCGCTGGTGACGATCGGCAGTGCGACCGTGAACTATCCCGTTCTCGCCAACATGAAGGATGCGGCCGCGCTGCGCGAGATGACGATGGGCAAGGCGGTGGCGGAAGCGGCGTTCGATCGCGACATCCGGCATCTCGCCTTTCCGTTCGGCGATCGCGCCTCGTTCCGGCGCAGCCATGTCATCATGGCGGAGGAGGCCGGCTTTGCCAGCGCGGTGACGACGATCCCGGGCGTGGTGGACGCGGAGGGACGCACCAATCTGCGCGCGCTGCCGCGCGTTTCCTGGGATGGCCGGGTGCGCTCGCTGCGCATCATGCGGGTGCTGGTGTCGGGGGTTGCTTTTGCGCCGGTGAAGCCGACGGGCGGAACTACGAGCTAGTTTTCGCGCGGTCGGGCCGCTGCATCCAGCTCACGATCGGCATCGCGGGCAGCACCCAGCCCATGCCGACCACCACGTAATAGATCGCCTGCCGCCAGCCGGACTCGGCGATCCACGGCATCTGCGCCAGCGCCATGCCGAGCAGGGCCCAGGCGGTTGCGAGCACCAGGAGCAGGATGGTGCCGAGGAACTTGCGGGTGCGGATCGTCATGGCGGAATATCGCGGCTTTCGCGTAACTTGCGCTGCGGGAGCGGGGGACTATAAGGGGCACGCAGTCCCGTTCAAGCTCTGGTTTTGCCTCGCATGACGACGATTTCCGCCCCGTCCGAGCCGCATCGCGCCGTGCGCTGGTGGCTGATCTCGGTGGCTGCGCTGATCGCGCTGATGGTGCTGGTCGGCGGCGCGACGCGGCTGACGGAATCCGGGCTCTCGATCGTCGAGTGGAAGCCGGTCACGGGCAGCGTGCCGCCCCTCTCGGAAGCGCAGTGGACGGCGGCCTTCGAGGCCTACAAGAAAATCCCGCAATATCGCGAGCTCAACGCCGGCATGAGCCTGTCCGAGTTCAAGGAGATATTCTGGTGGGAATGGAGCCATCGGCTGCTCGGCCGTTTCATCGGCGTCGCCTATCTGCTCCCATTCCTGTTCTTCCTCTGGCGCGGCGGTCTGTCCGGCGAGTTGAAGCGGCGGCTGTGGCTGTTGTTCGGGCTCGGCGGGCTCCAGGGCGCGGTGGGGTGGTGGATGGTGGCCTCGGGGCTGTCTGAGCGCGTCGAGGTGTCGCAATATCGGCTGGCGACGCATCTCGTGCTCGCGCTCGTGATCTTCGCCGGCATCGTCTGGACGGTGCGGCGGCTCGCCGAGCGTCCGCCGATCGCAGCACCCTCGCGGCTGCGCTTCACGAGCGCCTTGCTCCTGGTCGTGACCTTCATCCAGATCTATTTCGGTGCGCTGGTTGCGGGCCTACGCGCCGGCCGCGCCTACAACACCTGGCCGCAGATCGACGGCGCGTTCATTCCCTCAGGTGAGCGGCTGTGGTTCGAGACGCCGTGGTGGCGCAACATGTTCGACAATGTGCTGACGGTGCAGTTCGAGCACCGCATGACGGCCTATGCGCTGTTCGCGCTGGCGGCGTTGCACGCGTTCGATGCGGTGCGTTCACGCGCGGGATCTGCGGCGAGCGGCGCGCTCTTGCTGTTCGCCGCGGTCAGCCTGCAAGCATTGCTCGGCATCCTCACGCTGCTCAACCAGGTGCCGATTGACCTCGCGCTCGCGCATCAGGCGGTCGCGATCGTGGTGCTGACGCTTGTGGTGACGCAGACCGAGCGGCTAGCGACGCGTGGCGCAACCGAAGCGCAGCCGCGCGCGGTTCCCGTCGGTCAGGCCGGCTGATCGGATCTCTTCTTCAGCAATAGCCGTAGATGCCGCACGAATAGGGCAGGCGCCAGAAATAATCGACCTGCTTCCCGCCGTAATACGCGCCCTGGTAATCGTAATCCCAGGGGCGGCCGTAATAGCCCGGCAGCGTGTGCGAGCCCGGCAGCAGTGGGGTCCCCGGCAAATTGCGGATGTAGCTGCCGATGCCATAGGCCGGCGAGATCAGCGCATCCGGATCCGTCTCGACATAGACCTGCGGCGGCTCCCGTGACGGAACGGCGGCCCGCCGCTTGGGCGTGGCCGGCAAATCGGCAGCAATCGCAGCTGAGACCGTCAGCATCGCCGTAAGGGCAGGCACCATCCAGCGCAGCATCGTCGGCTCCGAATCAAAAAGGCGATCCAGTGACGATGTATGCGGCAGATATGGTTAATGACTGTTAACTGGAGCCGGACTTCCGGGGCACACCGAAGCGCCCCGGATGGTCCAGGACAGCTACGCGCCCAGCGCCTGTTCCAGATCGGCGATCAAATCTTCCTTGTCCTCGATGCCGATCGAGAGCCGCACCACGTCGGGGCCGGCGCCGGACTTGATCTTGGCAGCGTCGTCGAGCTGACTGTGCGTGGTCGAGGCCGGATGGATCACCAGGGAGCGGGTGTCGCCGACATTGGCCAGATGCGAGAACAGCTGCAACTTCGACACCAGGCTGACGCCGGCATCGTAGCCGCCCTTCAGGCTGAAGGTGAACACGGCGCCGGCGCCCTTCGGAGCGTATTTGCGCGCGAGCTGGTTGTACTTGTCGCTTGCAAGGCCGGCATAGTTCACCGCGGCCACCGCCGGATGGCCGGCGAGGAATTCGGCAACCGCTTTCGCATTGTCGCAGTGCTTCTGCATGCGCAGCGGCAATGTCTCGATGCCGGTGAGGATCATGAAGGCGTTGAACGGCGACAGCGCCGGTCCGAGGTCGCGCAGGCCGAGCACGCGGCAGGCGATCGCGAAGGCGAAATTGCCAAATGTCTCCTGCAGCCGGATGCCGTGATATTCGGGCCGTGGCTCGGAGAGCATCGGATATTTGCCGCCGGTCGACCAGTCGAAGGTGCCGGCGTCGACGATGATGCCGCCGATCGAATTGCCGTGGCCGCCGAGAAACTTCGTCAGCGAGTGCACGACGATGTCGGCACCGTGATCGATGGGACGGATCAGATAGGGCGAGGCCAGCGTATTGTCGACGATGAGCGGGACCCCCGCCTTGCGCGCCACCGTCGAGATCGCCTCGATGTCGGTGATGCTGCCGGCGGGATTGGCGATGGACTCGATGAAGATCGCCTTGGTGCGCGGCGTCACCGCGCGCTCGAAGCTCGCGATGTCGTCGGGATCGGCCCACACCACGTTCCAGCCGAAGCTCTTGAACGCGTGCGTGAACTGGTTGATCGAGCCGCCATAGAGCTTTCGCGCGGCGATGAACTCGTCGCCCGGCTGGAGCAGTTGCTGCAGCACCACGACCTGCGCGGCATGGCCCGAGGCCACCGCAAGCGCGGCCGTGCCGCCTTCGAGCGCCGCGACGCGCTCTTCCAGCACGGCGTTGGTGGGATTGCCGATGCGGGTATAGATGTTGCCGAACGCCTGCAGGCCGAACAGGGAGGCGGCATGGTCGGCGTCGTTGAAGACGAACGACGTCGTTTGATAGATCGGAGTCGCGCGCGCACCGGTGGTGGGATCGGGCTGTGCACCGGCATGCACGGCGAGGGTCGAAAATCCCGGAAGGCGATCGCTCATTGAGGGCGTCCTGTTCTCGTGGTCTGAAATCGCGCGGCATGCTGATTGGCGCCGCGGCTGCCGTCAAGACGCGGCTTCACATCGGAACGATCGTGCTACGCATTGTCGCGTTCGCGAAATGAAACCTTTGCAACTGCGTCAGCTTTGCTCGCTCTTGTTCTTGGCGGCGCGGTCCGATGCCGCGGTGTCGCCGCCGCCGACACTCATCCGATTGAGGGATAGCCGCATGCCCTGCGTCGGCACCGGGGCACGTTTGGAGCTCAGCGTGCGTGAATTGACGCCCATCCAGGAGATCTCCGACGACAGGCGGCCATATTCGATCTTCGGGCAGCGGTTCATCACCACCTTGATACCGACCGATTCCGCCTTCAGCGCCGCCGCATCGTCGCGGGCCCCCAACTGCATCCAGATCACCATCGGCAGCGGATCGAGCGTGAGGGCTTCCTCGACCACCGGCATGATGTGGCTGGAGTTGCGGAAAATGTCGATCATGTCGACGGGACGGCCGATGTCGGACAGCGAGGCGACGAACGGTTTTCCGAGCAGCTCCTTGCCGACATGGCCGGGATTGACCGGGATCATGTCGTAGCCGCGCTGGGCCAGATATTTGAACGCGAAATAGCTCGGCCGCACGTTGGCCGGCGAAGCGCCGACCATCGCGATCGTTTTCACGTTGTTGAGGATGCCCCGGATGTAATTGTCGGGATAGGCGTCGTGGTTCATCTTCTTCTTTCTCTGACCCTCATGGTGAGGAGCGCGGCACGCGCGTCTCGAACCATGAAGCCGCAGTCGGGCCTCTATCCTTCGAGACGCCGCGTTCCGCGGCTCCTCAGGATGAGGAGTTGACTACTCATCCCGCCATGTCGGCGTGCGCTTCTCGATGAACGCGCCGATGCCTTCCTCGGCGTCGCGCGCCATCATGTTCTCGGTCATCACCTCTGCCGCATAGCGATAGGCGTCTGCAAGGCTCATCTCGGCCTGGCGGTAGAACGCCTCCTTGCCGAGCTTGACGGTATAGGCGGATTTCAGCGCGACCTGTTCGGCGAGCGCAATGGCGGCAGCGCGCTCGGTGCCGGCGGCGACGACACGATTGACGAGCCCGATTTCGCGGGCGCGTGCGGCCGGGATCGGCTCGCCCGTCAGCAGCATCTCCATCGCCTGCTTGCGCGGTACGTTGCGCGACAGCGCCACCATCGGCGTCGAGCAGAACAGGCCGATGTCGACGCCGGGCGTGGCGAAGTGTGCTGCTTCCGAGGCGATCGCGAGATCGCAGCTTGCCACGAGCTGGCAACCCGCGGCGGTCGCGATGCCTTGGACGGATGCGACCACAGGCTTGGGCAGGTGCACGATCGCCTGCATCATCGCACTGCAGGCGGTCATCATCTCGGCGAAGAAGGCACGGCCGCGATCCGGGTCGGCGCGGCGCGCAGTCAGCTCCTTCATGTCGTGGCCGGCGGAGAAGGCGGGACCGTTGGCCGCGATCACGACACCGCGGATGGCCTTGTCGTCCCGGATCTCGTTGAGCTCGGCATCCAGGCTTGCGATCATCGTCGCCGACAGGCTGTTGCGGGCGGCCGGGCGGTTGAGGGTCAGGACCGCGATGGCGCCCACGGTCTCGCGCAGCAGGATCGGTGGTTGCGGGGAGGGGGCGCGGGCGGCCTGGACGGACATCAAAGCGTTTCCGGTTGGATTATTGCGATTGGATGACGCAGATAACTTAATGTAACAGGGGACGTGAAGCGAGGGTGAGGGGTAGCATGGCGTTAGCGAAAATGAGCGTGGCGGAGCTTGAGCAGTTCCTCCGCAACGAGTTTCCCCAGGCCTTCAGCGGCGACGACATCACGATCGAGAGCGCGGACGGTCAGGCCTGCCTTTTGCGTCAGCGCTATAGCGAAAAGATGCTGCGGCCGGGCGGAACCGTGTCCGGCCCGACCCTGATGGCACTCGCCGATTTCGCGATGTACGTGGTGCTGTTGTCGGCGATCGGGCCGATCGGGCTCGCGGTGACAACCAATCTCAACATCAACTTCCTGCGCAAGGGGCAGCCCGGGCAGGACGTGCTGGCAGAGGCGCGGCTGCTCAAGCTCGGCAAGCGCCTCGCGGTCGGCGAGGTGAAGCTGTTGTCCGGTACCTCGCCCGATCCGATTGCGCATGTCACCTCGACCTATTCCATTCCAAACGCTTGAGCTTTTCGCAGGTATCTCGATACCATATTTCTAAGCTACTGATATTGAACAGGTAAATTCCGCCTTTGGGCATTGACCACGGCGCCCCTGTTCTCTAGAAATCCGCCCAGTCCGGTGCGGTGTTCGCGCCGATGCTCCCCGTTCACGGAAACTCTGACATGAAAACCTTTTCGGCAAAGCCGGCTGAGGTGACGAAGAAGTGGGTACTGATCGACGCCAAGGGTCTGGTCGTCGGCCGTCTCGCCACCATCGTCGCCATGCGCCTGCGCGGCAAGCACCTCCCGACCTACACTCCGCACGTTGATTGCGGCGACAACATCATCATCATCAACGCGCAGCATGCGGTTCTCACCGGCCGCAAGCGCGAGCAGAAGACCTATTACAAGCACACCGGCTATGTCGGTCACGTCAAGGAGCGCACCGCGCGCCAGATCCTCGAGGGCAAGCATCCCGAGCGCGTGCTCGAGAAGGCCGTCGAGCGCATGATCCCGCGTGGCCCGCTCGGTCGCGTCCAGATGGGCAACCTCCGCGTCTATGGTGGCGCCGATCATCCGCACGAGGCCCAGACGCCCGAGAAGATCGACATCGCCAAGTTGAACCGCAAGAACACGAGGGCCGCATAACATGGCCGAATCCATCCAGTCGCTCGACCAGCTCTCGCAGCTCAAGACAGCGGCGGCACCCGACGCGCCCAAGCACGAGAAGAAGGTCGACAAGTTCAACCGCGCCTATGCCACCGGCAAGCGCAAGGACGCGGTCGCCCGCGTCTGGATCAAGCCGGGCGCCGGCAAGGTCACGGTCAACGCGCGCGAGGTCGAGGTCTATTTCGCCCGTCCCGTGCTGCGCATGATGATCGAGCAGCCGTTCTCCGTGGCCGCGCGGTCAGGCCAGTATGACGTGATCTGCACCGTCGCCGGCGGCGGTCTGTCCGGCCAGGCCGGTGCCGTCCGTCACGGCATCTCCAAGGCGCTGACCTATTTCGAGCCGGAGCTGCGTACCGTGCTCAAGAAGGGCGGCTTCCTCACTCGCGACTCCCGCGTGGTCGAGCGCAAGAAGTACGGCAAGGCCAAGGCCCGCCGGTCCTTCCAGTTCTCGAAGCGTTAATCGCTTCGGTCGCATTCGCCGCGAAAGCGGCTTCAATGAGATGCAAAAGGGCGCTGATTTCAGCGCCCTTTTTGCTGTTCGTTTGTATGCAAATTGATGGCGTGTTTCCTGAAAACTTGGGCTCGCATGAAAACCTGAATGGAACCCGCTGGACATAGCGTCGCATTTGGAAGGGCGCGCAAATCGGCTGAGCCGATCGCGTAACTGCTATGTCTAGAAGGGGGCCGACATGATGTCGCTCGATAGCATCACGCTCTATTTGGTCGCCACCATGGTTGCCGCACTGCTCGGCGCCATGATGGTATTTTTCGGAAGGCAGGAGAACAGCGCTGCGCTGAAATGGTGGGGCACTGCGTATCTCCTCGGCGCCGCATCGGTCGCGCTCTGGACGGCGGCCGGCGACAGACTGGGCCCGCATCTTTACCTTGCGCTGAACGCAGTCGGCTTCGTCGCCTGCGGCATGGTGTGGAATGCGGCGCGCGTCTTTCATGGTCGCAAGCCGAACTGGCCGGGTCTCCTGGTCGGCGCGCTCGCCTGGACCGCTGCCGCCACGCTGCTCGATCCCGCCGCATCCATGCTGCGCATGATCGTCGGCGCCGGCATCGTCTCGGTCTATGCGGCGCTGACGGCGAGCGAGCTCTGGGTCGAGCGGCGCAAGAGCCTGCAACGGCGCTGGCCGGCCTTCGTGGTGCCGGTGATGCACGGCTGCGTCTTGATGCTGCCGATCCTGCTCGGCAGCTTCCTGCGCCCGAACGATGCCGGCTTCTCCACCAGCATCTGGGTCACCGTGTTCGCGGTCGAACTCGTGCTCTATGCCGTCGGCACCGTGTTCGTGATCTTCATGCTGGTGTCCGAGCGCACGGTCACCGCGCACCGGACCGCCGCGTCCACCGATCCGCTGACCGGCATGCTCAATCGCCGCGGCTTCTCGGAAGCCTGCGGACGCGTGATCGAGCGCGAGGCCAAGGCCGGCCGTCCCGTGACCGTGATGATCTTCGACATCGATCATTTCAAGTCGATCAACGACCGCTTCGGCCATCCCGCCGGCGACGAGATGCTGAAACTGTTCTCGACCGTCGTCGTCAGCAATCTGCGCATCAGCGACATGTCGGGTCGCATCGGCGGCGAGGAGTTCGCCGCCCTGCTGCCGTGTTCGCTCGAGGAGGGCGTGCTGGTCGCCGAGCGCGTGCGTGAGGCCTTCGAGACCTCCGGCGTCGTCGTCGACGAGGGCCCGGTCGACACCACCGTCAGCATCGGCGTCGCCGGCGGTCCGGCCGGCACCGAGCTCGAAGTGCTGCTGGCCTCGGCCGACACGGCGCTCTACCAGGCCAAGCGCGGCGGCCGTAACCGCGTCGAGGCGGCGGAGGAGCTGCCGCTGTCGCTGGAGAACTGGCGCCGCCAGAGCGCCGCGCGGATCGGCGTGTCCAAGGCGCAGACGGCGACAGCCTAGGCAAAGGAGGTTTTGCGGTAATCCCCTGTTTACCATTCGATTCCTACCATTGCGGTCATGGAATCGATCCGTCGACAGAACCCGCAGACCGCCCTGATGTCGCTCGAAGCCGCGGCGACTTCGGCACGCGGCGGCTTCGCCTGCCTGTTCTCGACCGCGGACGAATACGAGAGCGCGCTGATCACCGAGCGCCGCGCCCAGGGGCGTTACACGCAAGGCCGCAGCTACTGGCCGCTCGCGCTGTTCGCCGGTTGTGCGCTGATGGTGGCGGGCACCGTTTTGCTGCTCGCCTGAGTGATCTGCATTTTTGGACCGGGCAGGGCGCCGTTTCGGCGCCTTTTTCTTTGTCGCGGGCTGCGCTAGACACGCCCATCGAACAAAATGGGTGGAAACAGATGATCACCGAGATCGCGCAAATCGACGTCAAGCCGGGCAGCGAGAAGGACTTTGAGGCCGCCGTCGCCAAGGCCAAGGCCGCTTTCGGCCGCTCCAAGGGTTTCCATGGTTTCGAGCTGCACAAGTCGATCGAGAAGCCGCAGCGTTATCGTCTGATGGTGAAGTGGGAGACGCTCGAGAACCACACCGTCGATTTCCGCGGCTCCGAGAATTTCACCGAATGGCGCGGCCTCGTCGGCCAGTATTTTGCGGCACCTCCCGAGGTCGAGCACACCGAAACCGTGCTCACCACCTGAGGCGGCTCAGGCCGCCTCAGCCAGAGGCGGCGCTTCATACGTCTTGAAGTGGTCGATCACGACCTTGGCGATGGCGACCAGTGGCAGCGCCAGCGCCAGGCCCCAGATTCCGAACACGACGCCGAGCAGGATCTGGAACGCGAACAGCGTGGCCGGCGGAATGTCCAGTGCCTGCCGCTGCAGGATCGGCGTCAGCACATAGCTCTCCATGGCGTGCACGCCCATGAAGAGGAGAAAGGCCGACAGCGCCGGAATCCATCCCGAGGCGAGGCTCGCCAGCACGACCACGACGCCGGCGATGATGGCGCCGACGGTCGGGATGAAGGCGAGCAGGCCTGCCTGGATCCCCAGGATGAACGAGCCGGGAATGCCGATGAGGACGAGCCCGATCCAGGTCACCACGCCGACCGCAAGCATCACGACGATCTGCGCGATCAGCCAGCGCTCCAGCGTCTCGCCGATGCCGTCGATGATGAGGGTGATGCGGGCGCGATGCCTGGCCGGCGCGAGAAACAACAGGCCGTCGTGATAGACGGCGGGCTGGGCGGCGAAGGCGAGCCCCAGGAACAGCACGATGAAGATGTTGCCGACCGCGCTGATGGTGCCGAGCAGCAGCTTGAAGGTCTGGCTCACGATTGCGCCGCCGCTCGAGGCCAGCGCGCCTGCGCCCGGCAATCCGCCGTGCGAGCCCGGGGTCGCCGCGGGCGCCGGCGTCGCATCGGTGGACGCAGCCGGTGCAGCGTTGCCGAGATCGAAGAAGCTGGTGTCGATCCCATGGTTTTCTAGGAAGGACCGCACGTTGGTGATCTGCGACTTGATCGTCTTGCTCAGCAGGGATGCCTGCTCGGCAATGGTGGCGCCGCCGAGATAGGCCACGCCTGCGAGCATCACGGCCAGCGCGGCACAGACGATCGCGAGCCGGACCGCGTGCGGCAGATGCACCCGGCGGCCAAGCGCGTTGGTCAGCGCGTTGAGACCGACGCCGAGCAGCATGCCGGTGAAGATCAGAAGCAGGGTAGCGGCAAAATACCAGGTGAAGACCAGCATTGCCGTGAACAGCACGATGCCGATGCCCCCGACCGAGATCGACCAGGCCAGATCGGTGCGGGTCCGGGGTCGTTCATCTGCGGGAATGGTCACATCGGGTCCTTTTCAGCGCGGTGCGCACCGCACTCTTTCGACAAACGCGATCCGGATCAAGACCGCGTCAACGCGCTGGTTTGACGCTGGCGCTTGAACGGTGCAGAGCGATGAGGAAAGAACAGGTGAGGGCGCTTGAGTTTCATCAGCAAGTGGGCCGGTCTGCTCGGCCTTCTCGCCGTGCTCGTGATAGGCGACCAGATCCGGATCAACCGGCCCGGTCACAAATATCGCCTCGCGGTCGAGGTGACGACGCCTGACGGGATCAAGACCGGGTCGGGCATTCTGTCCGTCGTCCCCGATCGCGGCTATAGCCGGGGCGGCCGCACCACGATGCGCGGCGAGGCTGTGTTCGTCGACCTCGGCCGGGGAAAGAATGTGGTGGCATTGCTGGCGCATCAGCACGGCGCGAAGCTCGATCTCGACGACATCAACTATGTCGCGCTCCGCGCTTATGGCGCCGCGCGCGGCAACCGCGTCTCGTTCAACGAGCTCAACCGGCAGACCGGCGTCGTCGCGGTGCAGGGGGACCTGATGCCCGTGCTGGTGAGCTTTGGCGATCCCATCGACCCTGCGACCGCGCGCCTTGTCGCCGGCGACCATGCGGAGGCGGTCCTGGGCGACGGCTATGCACTCCGTGGCCTTACCGCCGAAATCGTGCCCAACGGGCTTTGGCCGATCGATTTCGGTGGCGTGCTCGGGGAGTCCGTGACGCGCGGAATCGAGAGGAAACTGCCCTGGCTGGCCGCGCCGGGAGACGCGGCGGCGACCGCGCTGAAGGCCGCCGGCCTGCCCCTCGGCGGCGCGATCGAGGCCCGGGAGGCATTTGCGCGAAAATAGCATTGCCGTCCCGCGTACCCTTCTGTTGAATTTGTTCCATCCCAAGGGCATGTTTGGAGAATCGTCTTCGGCGAGAGGTCTGAACGGGAGATGAGAAAGCCGGTCGTCGGCGTGATCGGGAACGCCCATCGCGTTGAAAATCGATTTCAGGTCCAGATGGTCGGCGAGCGTAATCTGCGCGCCGTGGCCGAGGTTTCCGGCGGCCTGCCGGTGATGTTCGCGGGGTCGCCCGACATCACGGATATCGGCGCGCTGCTCGATACCGTCGACGGCATCGTGCTCACCGGCGCCCGGGCCAACGTCCACCCGACCCGTTTCAACGTCGATCCGTGCGAGGCACACGAGCCCTACGACATCCACCGCGACGAGGTGGCGCTGGCGCTCTCGGTCGCCTGCGTTGCCCGCGGTATCCCGCTGTTCGGCATCTGCCGGGGCCTCCAGGAGATGAACGTCGCCTTCGGCGGCTCGCTGCATCCCGAGATCCGCGAAATCCCGGGCCGCATGAACCATCGCATGCCGAGGCTCGAGAACGGTGAGATCCACCCCGATCCGACAGTGGTGTTCGCCGATCGTCACGACGTCGATCTGACGCCGGGCGGCGCGTTCGCAGAATTGCTCGGCTGTAACAAGATCAGGGTCAATTCGCTGCACGGCCAGGGCATCCTCGATCCCGGCAAGCGCGTGCTGATCGAGGGCATTGCCGAGGACGGCACCATCGAGGCGATCCGCATCGCGGAAGCCAAGGCCTTTGCGCTCGGCGTGCAATGGCACGCCGAATACGACCCGCAGCACAATCCGATCAACCGAAAACTGTTCGAGGCGTTCGGTCAGGCCATGGTGGCGAAGCAGCGCGCGGCGGCGTAGCTGCGGGGCTGCGGGGCTGCACCGAGGCCTACAACCATCGTCATCGTGAGCGCTGCGAAGCAAATCCACTCGCTGTCGGGTGACGGCGTGGAGGCGACCTCCGAGAGCGCGGCTCTCCTGAAGTTTGCGCCAGTGGTGAGAAAGATCGGCGTGAATTTTCCCGACAGTGAGGAGGCCGTATGACTGTTGGGGCAGATTGGTCCGCGTAGGATGGGCGACCGAAGCGAAACCCATCGTGCTGCGCGGACCTGAGCGTCGGACGTCACGGAGATTGGGATGGATGTCGGTGAGAGCCTAACTGCTCATTTTGGGGGGCGCCATCTCGTAAGGGTGACGGGCCGAGAGTTCGATTGGAATTTCAGTTTCGGGGATGCTGTCGCTTCAGGGCTGAGCGCCGAATGTCCGTGGCGGATTATCCACGCGAACGGAATTGCTTTCGCAAGCAGCGATGATGGTCATCAGTTTGGTCTGGCGGCTCCGCTCGATGGCGAGAAAGTAGCGTTAAGTCTTCTCGGAGAGAAGCCCATCGAGCGGGTTGCAATCCGCTCGGACACAGGAGACCTGTCGATCTGGTTTTCTGGCAATGTCCTCTTGGAAATTCTCAACGTGTCCTCTGGCTATGAGGGATGGAACATCGGCATTCCGAGGCTATCGATCGTTGCGACCGGCGGCGGAGGATTGGCGATTTTCGCAAACGGGCACGAGAACTAGTGCCCAGGATGGATTTCGCGGCGCTGAACGCATCCTACGAATTACCGACAGCGCTTGCGATCTCTCGGGCGCAATAAACCAGATATCAAGAATTGGTGCGCGCGGTTTTCTCGATTCCGATTCGTTCTATGAGAACGAAGTGAAGTCAGACGCAGAACGAAACTCGATGACCACAAAAAAAGGCGCCCCGAGGGGCGCCTTTCGTGTGTCGCGGTCGTTCGGGTCGCTTAGCCCGAATAGTACATTTCGAATTCGACCGGATGCGGGGTCATTTCGAAGCGGGCGACTTCGGTCATCTTCAGCTCGATATAGGCGTCGATGAAGTCGTCGTCGAACACGCCGCCGTTCTTCAGGAAGCCGCGGTCCTTATCGAGGTTTTCCAGCGCCTCGCGCAAGCTGCCGCAGACCGTCGGGATCTGCTTCAGCTCTTCCTTCGGCAGATCGTAGAGGTCCTTGTCCATCGCCGGACCCGGATCGATCTTGTTCTTGATGCCGTCGAGGCCCGCCATCAGCATCGCGGCGAAGCCGAGATAGGGATTGGCGAGCGGATCGGGGAAGCGCACCTCGACGCGCTTGGCCTTCGGCGAAGCGGTGTAGGGGATGCGGCAGGAGGCCGAGCGGTTGCGCGCGGAATAGGCGAGCAGCACGGGAGCCTCGTAGCCCGGGACCAGACGCTTGTAGGAGTTGGTCGACGGGTTGGTGAAGGCGTTGATCGCCTTGGCGTGCTTGATGATGCCGCCGATGTAGTGGAGGCAGGTCTCCGACAGGTCGGCGTATTTGTTGCCGGCGAACACCGGCTTGCCGTCCTTCCAGATCGACTGGTGCACGTGCATGCCCGAGCCATTGTCGCCGAAGACCGGCTTCGGCATGAAGGTGGCGCTCTTGCCGTAGATGTGTGCGACCTGGTGGATGCAGTATTTGTAGATCTGCATGTGGTCGGCCATCAGCGTCAGCGTGTCGAACTTCATGCCGAGCTCGTGCTGGGCGGAAGCGACCTCGTGATGGTGCTTCTCGACCTTCACGCCCATCTTGGCCATGGCGCCGAGCATCTCCGAGCGCATGTCCTGCACGGAATCCTGCGGCGGCACCGGGAAGTAGCCGCCCTTGGTACGGACACGATGGCCGAGATTGCCGCCTTCATATTCGGTGTCGGAGTTGGTCGGCAGCTCCGAGGAGTCGAGGCGGAAGCCGGTGCTGTAGGGGTTGGCGGAGAAGCGCACATCGTCGAACACGAAGAACTCGGCTTCGGGGCCGACGAACACGGTGTCGCCCACGCCCATCGACTTCACCATCGCCTCGGCCTTCTTGGCGATGCCGCGGGGGTCGCGGTTGTAGGGCTCGCCAGTGGTCGGCTCGAGCACGTCGCAGGTAATGACCATGGTGGTCTCGGCGAAGAACGGATCGATCGTCGCGGTCACCGGATCGGGCATCAGGCACATGTCGGACTCGTTGATCGCCTTCCAGCCGGCGATCGACGAGCCGTCGAACATCGTTCCTTCGGCGAAAATGTCCTCATCGATCATGCTGATGTCGAAGGTGACGTGCTGCCACTTGCCGCGCGGATCGGTGAAGCGCAGGTCGACGTATTTGACGTCGTTGTCCTTGATCGATTTCAGGACGTCTTTGGCGGTCTTCATGCATACCCCTTTTGGCTCTGCGGGTCGGTTTCCAAACTTCGAGCGACCGTGTTCACGCTTCTTGAGGCGCGCGAGGCACAAACAAAATGAGGCCGCCGAAGCAGCCTATTTCTTGTCAGAATGTCGCAAAATGCGGGATAGCACCCGGCTCAGATAGCGTCCAGCCCGGATTCGCCGGTTCGGATGCGGATCGCCTCTTCGATATTGGAGACGAAGATCTTGCCGTCGCCGATGCGCCCGGTTTGCGCGGCGCGGCGGATTGCGTCGATCGCGCGCTCGACCAGATCGTCGCCGATCACGATCTCGATCTTCACCTTGGGCAGGAAGTCGACGATGTATTCTGCGCCGCGGTATAGCTCGGCGTGACCCTTCTGCCGGCCGAAGCCCTTGGCTTCGGTGACGGTGATGCCCTGAAGGCCGACTTCCTGAAGCGCTTCCTTCACCTCGTCGAGCTTGAATGGCTTGATGATGGCTTCGATTTTCTTCACTGCGCGCCTCCCGGCCTTTCGAACAAATAGCAACGTCTTCGTCAGGATGCGCTTTTCTTAACGCACGATCTTGTCTTCGCTATGCCGGGATCCCTGACCAGTCCGGCAACAACGGCCGGCCACGCCCTGATAAATGCCAGTGAGCACGACGAACCGAAGCGACTTCCGCGAAAGCAGGGTCTATGCCAAGTTGCAAATGCCCTGATTATTGGAGCGTTATCAGCCTTTTAACGTGCAGCTCTGATAGGTGGCGCCGACCCGCACAAAATACCGCAGACTACGAAATAGGCAAACGGTTCAATATCTGTGCAGATCGTCGTTCCGTCGGATGGTCTGGTGCGGAACGTGCCTCTTGAAAAGGCTTTTGGACAGGGAAGTGGCATGGAAGTTCTGACCAACGCCGAAATGCAGCGCGCCGACCAGCTCAGCATTGCGGCAGGCACCCCCGGCTTCAAGCTGATGCTCAGCGCCGGCCAGGCGGTCGCCGAGGCCGCCCACGCGCTGGTGGAGGAGGGGCCGATCCTGATCGTGGCCGGCCCGGGCAATAACGGCGGGGACGGTTTTGTCGCAGCCGCCGAGCTCGCCGCGCAAGGCCGCGAGGTCTCGGTGATCCTGATGTGCGAGCGCGACCAGCTCCAGGGCGATGCGGCCTCGGCCGCGCGGGGCTGGAAGCACCCGGTGCTTCCTTTCAACCCGCAGGCGATCGGGCGACCGGCGCTGATCGTCGATGCGCTGTTCGGCGCGGGCCTCAGCCGTCCCGTCGAGGGCGAGGCCCGTGAGATGATCGAGGCGATCAACGGCAACGGTGCGCCGGTGCTCGCGGTGGACCTGCCGAGCGGCATCAACGGCACCAGCGCGGCCGTGCTGGGCGTGGCGGTGAACGCCGCTGAGACCGTCACCTTCTTCCGGAAGAAGCCGGCGCATCTGCTGCTGCCGGGGCGGATGCATTGCGGCCACGTGCGTGTCGCCGACATCGGTATCGACGCGCAGGTGCTGGACGAGATCGCGCCGCAAATATTCGAAAACGATCCGGACTTCTGGGGCGCGGCCTTTCCGGTGCCGCGCATCGACGGCCACAAATATGCGCGCGGCCATGTGCTGGCGGTCTCGGGCGATGCGGCGGCGACCGGCGCGGCGCGGCTCGCCGCGCGCGGGGCGCTGCGGGCAGGTGCGGGCCTGGTGACTCTGGCCACGCCGCGTGATGCGCTGGCAATCAATGCGGCTGCGCTCACCGCGGTGATGGTTCGCCCCGTCGATACCGCCATCGAGTTCGGCGAGCTGCTCGGCGACAAGCGCTACAACACCTGCATCATCGGCCCCGGCGCGGGTGTCGGCGAGCGCACCTGCGATCTCGTCCACACGGCGCTTAACGCCCAGCGGCGCTTGGTGCTCGACGCGGATGCGCTGACGAGCTTTGCCGCCAATCCCGAGCGCCTGTTCGAATCGATCAAGACGTCGCAGGACAAGGCGGTGGTGCTGACGCCGCACGAGGGCGAGTTCCCGCGGCTGTTCTCCGACCTCAGCAATAAACATCCGGGGCGCTCGAAGATCGAGCGCGTGCGCGCCGCCGCCGAGCGCTCCGGCGCGGTCGTGCTGCTGAAGGGCGCGGACACCACGATCGCCGCGCCCGACGGCCGCGCCACCATCGCCGCCAACGCACCGCCCTGGCTCGCCACCGCGGGTGCCGGCGACGTGCTCGCCGGCATCATCGCAGGGCTGCTGGCGCAAGGCGTGCCGGCATTCGAGGCCGCCAGCATCGCCGTGTGGATGCATGGCGAAGCGGGGAGCGAAGCCGGGCCGGGGCTGATCGCAGAGGATCTCACCGAGACGCTGCCGGCCGTGCACCGGCGGATCTATCATGCGCTGGGGATCGAGTACTAATGCTCAGGCAGCTCGCGCTCACCGATATGGGCGCGGCGGCGCAGGTTCACCGGGCTGCATTCGACCATGCGATGCCTTGGCTCGTTGGGCTACATACGCCGGACGAGGACCGCTGGTTCTACCGGGAGCATGTCCTCGCGACGTGCCGCGTGTGGGGCCGCTTCGATGCCGATGTACTGAGCGGGATCATCGCTTTCCGTGACGGCTGGGTCGAGCAGCTTTACGTGCTTCCTGCTGTTCAAGGGCGCGGCTTCGGCACCGAACTGCTCGATGTCGCCAAGCAACCCAGCGAACGGCTGGAGCTCTGGACCTTCCAGCGCAACGCGTTGGCGCGGCGCTTCTATGAAGTGCGCGGGTTCACGATGATCGAGCAGACCGATGGAGCGCGGAACGAGGAGAAAGAACCGGACGCTCGCTATCTTTGGATGCGTCCAGGCCGATAGCTCACTCCACCCCGTACCAGCGCACCAGCCGCGGGGCGGCCCAATCCGTTACCACGGATTCGATCAGCCATCGGCCGGCACCTCTGGCCTCGAATGCGATGCGCTGGGTCTGGCCGGGTTCGATCGCGAGGGTGTCGAGCCAATAGGGCTTCCAGCCGTCGTCGAGCTTGTCGAGCAGGCGGAAATGGTGGCCGTGGAGATGGAAGACAGTGGCGACGGGGGCGGGGTTCTTGAGGGCCAACACGACGGTGCGGCCGGCCTTGGTGCGAAAGGCGGGGGCGGAGGACGTCGAGAAATTTGCGGGCCGTACCCACCCGGCGTCGGCCGCCCCGAGCGCGACATCGAATCGCAGGGCGCCTCTCAGATCGAGCCGGTCGGGCAGGTCATTCGGAGGGAGCGGCTGCGGCGGCAACAGCGGCGCGCGCCGCTCAAGCTTGCCGGAGACCGTCAGGCGGCCGACCTGGCGCGCCTCCTTGCCGCCATGCAGCAGGAATGGGGCCGATGTGGCCGCATCCACGAAGGCGTCGGCGCGTCCGCCGGGGGCTAGCACCAGCGCGCCGTTGCGTGCCTGGAACGGTTCGGCCGGCTGTCCGTCCAGGGCCAGCACCTGGACCTCGTGACTTTCCAATTTGATCGCCAGAACAGAACGTTGCGAGCCGTTGATAAAGCGCAGCCGCAGCCGCTCATTCGCCGCAGCTGAGAGTTCGAATGAAGTCTGCCCGTTGATTGTATAAAGCGGAGTCGTTTCCTTCGGGTCCCGGCCCGGGGGAAGTGCGGTTCCATCTGGCCGTAGCCGCCATTCCTCGATCAAGAGAACCACGTCGCGATCGGCGGCGACCGGGTTTGTCTCGGCGGCAATGATCGGAAGCGGGCGCGCGGGCTGCTTCAGGCCGTCCTCGAACAGCCGGAAGTCGGCCAGCAGGGTTCCCGCGTTTGGGACTGAAATAATTGATGTTTCCGTCGCGTCCGGGGCCGTTGGGGCGCGTCCTCGAAGCGGGTCGGCCGCGGCCGGGCCGCCAAGGCCGTACCAGACTGGTGCAACCGGCACAGGCAGCTCGTTGCGGAAGACCACCTCGCAGCGGTCGCCACGTTTGAGACGGACATCCCCGAGGTGGCTGACGGCGGCCAGCTCCCAGACGGGTGTAGCCGGCTGCCCCGGCCTCAGAGCCAGCGTCGCCGGCCTTGCCTGAAGCGCGAGCTGGGCGGTCATGGCCGGGACTGCGCCGCCGGCCATCAGCCCGGCCGCAGAGGCGCCAAGCCCGGTGCCAAGCCCGGCTCCAAGTCCGGCCAAAACCTCGCGCCTCGTCGGGTCGAAGATCCGCGTTTTCATGGCCGATCCGGACCACGCCGTGCTGGATAAGTCCAGCCGTCGTGCCTAGGTGAAGCCTGCCTCGATCGGGCCATTTTTTTGCTGCGAACAGGCGGGCACATGCTATAAGCCCGCCGCCCGCGGCATCGCGGCCGGTCTTGATGCAAATTTACGCGGGCGTGGCGGAACTGGTAGACGCGCTGGATTTAGGTTCCAGTGACGAAAGTTGTGGGGGTTCGAGTCCCTCCGCCCGCACCAAGCGCTTTCAGCGTTTGCACGGATTACGCGATCTGCTCCCGCGCGGATGTTTGTCCGCCGGAAGCCGGTCCGATGAACCACCGGCGTTGAGGCGTTCGCCTCGCGCCGGATCGATTAATGACAGCGTCCCGACGCATGCGCGCCGGGACCGAACGAGAAGAAGATTGGACACCATGCAGGTCACAGAAACCCTCTCGGAAGGTTTGAAGCGCGAGTTCAAGATCAGCGTTCCCGCGTCTGATCTCGACGCCAAGGCCGGTGCCAAGCTCGTCGATCTCAAGGACAAGGTCCGCATCAACGGCTTCCGTCCCGGCAAGGTGCCGGTCACGCACCTCAAGAAGGTCTATGGCCGCTCGGTGATGGCCGAGACCATCGACCAGACCATCCGCGACACCAACACGCAGCTGTTCTCCGAGCGCGGCTTCCGCCTGGCGACCGAACCGAAGATTACCATGCCGACCGAGCAGGCCGAGGTCGAGGAGCTGCTCAACGGCAAAACCGACCTGACCTACACGGTTGCGATCGAGGTGGTGCCGTCGATCGCGCTCGCCGACTTCAAGACTTTCGAGGTCGAGAAGCCCGTCGCTGAAGTCACCGACGCCGACGTCGACGAGGCGATCAAGCGCATCGCTGATTCGAACCGTGGCTATGCCGCGAAGGGCGAGGGCGCCAAGGCCGAGTCGGGTGATCGCGTCACCGTCGCCTTCAAGGGCACCATCAACGGCGAACCTTTCGAGGGCGGCGCCGGTGAGGGCATCCAGGTCGTGATCGGATCCAACACCTTCATCCCCGGCTTCGAAGAGCAGCTCACCGGCATCGGCACGGGCGAGACCCGCACGCTGAAGGTGGCATTCCCCAAGAACTACATGAACGACAAGCTCGCCGGTCAGCCGGCCGAGTTCGAGACCACGGCGACGCTGATCGAGGCGCCACAGGATCTGGCGATCGACGACGAGTTCGCCAAGACGCTCGGCCTCGAATCGCTGGACAAGCTGAAGGAAGCGGCGCGCGAGCGACTGGTCGCCGAGTTCGCGACCGCGACCCGTCAGCGCGTCAAGCGCGCGCTGCTCGACCGCCTCGACGAGACCCATCGCTTCGAGGCTCCGCCCTCGCTGGTCGATGAGGAGTTCAATCTGATGTGGAACTCGGTGAAGGCCGAGATGGACTCCGCCGGCAAGACCTTCGCCGACGAGGACACCACCGAAGACGCCGCCAAGGAAGAGTACCGCAAGATCGCCGACCGCCGCGTGCGGCTCGGCCTCGTGCTCTCCGAGATCGGCGAGAAGAACAAGATCTCCGTGACCGACGACGAGGTCGGCCGCGCCGTGATCGAGCGGGCGCGCTCGATGCCGGGCCGCGAGAAGGAGGTCTGGGACTATTACCGCAGCAACGCCCAAGCGTTGGCCCAGCTTCGTGCACCGATCTATGAGGACAAGGTCGTCGACTTCATCCTCGAGCTTGCCAAGGTGACCGAGAAGAAGGTCTCGCGCGACGATCTCTACAAGGACGACGAGGCGGAAAAGACCGCCGCCTGAGGGCTCCAGGAGGCCCTCTAGGCGAGCCTTGAGGATAGCCTTGCATTAAGGATGATCAGCAAAGAGGTCGAGCTAGCCAGGTGGCCGGCTGGGCCTCTTTGTACGAATCAGCTTCAACTGCCCCACGGATTAAGCCTTAATTCGCTCCGCACTTGTCAGGCGCGAATTGGGCTATATCTGTCGCTACGCCTTCCGCTTCTACCAAGTTCGTCTACCAAGTTCCTGCATCACGGGACGTCCATCGGCCTTCCGGCAGATCCAGCCCGACTGGCAGCCGGGCCTGGCGATGTCCGCCTCTTCAAAACCCTAGGTGACTCATGCGCGATCCGGTTGAAACCTACATGAACCTCGTGCCCATGGTGGTCGAGCAGACCAACCGTGGCGAGCGCGCCTACGACATTTTCTCGCGCCTTTTGAAAGAGCGCATCATCTTCCTGACCGGGCCGGTCGAGGACGGCATGTCGACGCTGATCGTCGCGCAGTTGCTGTTCCTTGAGGCGGAAAATCCGAAGAAGGAAATCTCGATGTACATCAATTCGCCGGGTGGCGTGGTGACGTCGGGCCTCGCGATCTACGACACCATGCAGTTCATTCGTCCGCCGGTCTCGACGCTGTGCACGGGCCAGGCCGCCTCGATGGGCTCGCTGCTGCTCTGTGCCGGCGAAAAGGACATGCGCTTCTCGCTGCCGAACGCGCGCATCATGGTGCATCAGCCTTCCGGCGGCTTCCAGGGCCAGGCCACCGACATCATGCTGCACGCCCAGGAAATCCTGAACCTGAAGAAGCGGCTCAACGAGATCTACGTGAAGCACACCGGCCAGACCTACAAGGCGATCGAGGACGCGCTGGAACGCGACAAGTTCCTGACCGCGAGCGACGCCAAGGAGTTCGGTTTGGTCGACAGGGTCATCGACAAGCGCGCCGAGGAAACCGCGGCGCCGAAGACCCCGTAGCACTACTGCGGCGGCGAACCCTTCGGGCTCGCCGGCGCGATCAGGGAGCGTTCACGTTAAGGACACGTGCGCGCGTCGCAAAATGTAGTTTTGCGCCCTGCGACAGGCAGAAAGTTCCGCTTTCGTGCTTGTTTTTCGTGGCAATCCAGCAACGCCGGGGTGATTTCCATCACTTCGCCCGTGCCAAGACCGGAAATCACGGTATTGTCACGGGTAGCCGGCGTCCCCCGATTAGCGAATTCTTGATAGTCGGGTGACAGCATGGTTCGCTACGACTGATCGGCTATGATCGCGGAGAAGCAAGTGACCGTGATTCGCACGGCATGTAACGCGTAGGGTCTTTTTTGGTACGGAATTTGCTCTATTTGAAGGACTGTACCGGCTGTCGTGCCGGAATAGGGCGATCGAGCGGACGGGATCGAACCGCGGACGGAGACATGAATGAGTAAGGTCGGCACGAGCGACTCCAAGAACACGCTGTATTGCTCGTTCTGCGGCAAGAGCCAGCACGAAGTTCGCAAACTGATCGCGGGTCCCACGGTCTTCATTTGCGACGAGTGCGTCGAGCTCTGCATGGACATCATTCGCGAGGAGAACAAATCCTCGCTGGTGAAGTCGCGCGACGGGATTCCGACGCCGAAGGAAATCTGCAAGGTGCTGGACGATTACGTGATCGGCCAGAACCATGCGAAGAAGGTCCTCTCGGTCGCGGTGCACAATCACTACAAGCGCCTCAACCACCAGACCAAGCACAACGACGTCGAGCTTGCGAAGTCGAACATCCTGCTGATCGGTCCGACCGGGTCGGGCAAGACGCTGCTCGCGCAGACGCTCGCCCGCATCCTGGACGTGCCGTTCACGATGGCGGATGCGACGACACTGACGGAAGCCGGCTATGTCGGCGAGGACGTCGAGAACATCATCCTGAAGCTGCTCCAGGCCGCCGACTACAATGTCGAGCGTGCCCAGCGCGGCATTGTCTATATCGACGAAATCGACAAGATCAGCCGCAAGTCCGACAATCCCTCGATCACGCGCGACGTGTCGGGTGAGGGCGTGCAGCAGGCACTGCTCAAGATCATGGAAGGCACGGTGGCTTCGGTCCCGCCGCAGGGCGGCCGCAAGCATCCGCAGCAGGAATTCCTGCAGGTGGACACCACCAACATCCTGTTCATCTGCGGTGGTGCGTTCTCGGGCCTCGAAAAGATCATCTCGGCACGCGGACGTTCGACCTCGATCGGTTTCGCCGCCCAGGTGCTCGCTCCGGAAGACCGCCGCACCGGCGAAATCTTCCGTCACGTCGAGCCGGAGGATCTCCTAAAGTACGGCCTGATCCCGGAGTTCGTCGGCCGTCTGCCCGTCGTGGCGACGCTGGAGGATCTGGACGAGGCTTCGCTCAAGAAGATCCTGGTCGAGCCGAAGAACGCGCTGGTGAAACAGTACCAGCGGCTGTTCGAGATGGAGAACATCGAGCTGACCTTCGCCGACGAGGCGCTTGGCGCGGTTGCCCGCAGGGCGATCGAGCGCAAGACCGGTGCGCGCGGACTGCGCTCGATCCTCGAGGCGATCCTGCTCGAGACCATGTTCGACCTGCCGGGCCTCGAAGGTGTGGAAGAAGTCGTGATTTCCCGCGAAGTCGTGGAAGGAACGGCGCGTCCGCTCTACATCTACGCCGATCGGTCCGATCGCGCCGTCGAGAACGCCAGCGCCTGATTTGCGGCGCTGGAACGCTCCTATCGTCTCCTCAAGTAAGGGCTGCGGAAAGTCTTTCCGCAGCCGGTGTTGCGTCGCTTATTTGCGTGCGTAAGCGCCTGATGGCGCGCGTCTTCAATGACTTGACACCCCCCGGGTCGATAGCCACCTAATGTCGGCGGCGAGCAAAAATTCTCTTCAAGATTCGCCTCAGTTCCGATCCGGCAGGCCGGTCCAACCTCAAAAGGACCGACCGGTTTTGTGGATCACCTCGGCACCTTGTGGCGGTTGCGCATGAGCATGGCGGGCTGCGTGCAAGGGGGCAAAGCAAAAGGAAAAGGCCATGACCAATCCAAAACCCAGGCCAACCATCGTCCATGGCGAAACGCACGCCTATCCCGTGCTGCCCCTGCGCGACATCGTCGTCTTCCCGCACATGATCGTTCCGCTCTTCGTCGGCCGCGAGAAGTCGATCCGCGCGCTCGAAGAGGTGATGAAGAACGACGCGCTGATCATGCTCGCGACCCAGAAGAACGCGTCCGACGATGATCCGGCACCCGATTCCATTTACGAGACCGGTACGCTGGCCAGCGTGCTCCAGCTCTTGAAGCTTCCCGACGGCACCGTGAAGGTGCTGGTCGAAGGGCTCGAGCGGGCGCGCGTGCAGAAGTACACCGATCGCGCCGACTATTACGAAGCAACCGCGATTGCGCTCGCCGACACCGATGCGAAGTCGGTCGAGGCCGAGGCGATGGCGCGCTCGGTGGTGTCCGACTTCGAGAGCTATGTGAAGCTCAACAAGAAGATCTCGGCCGAGGTCGTCGGCGTCGTGCAGGCGATCACCGATTTCGCCAAGCTCGCCGACACCGTCGCCTCGCATCTCGCCGTCAAGATCGCGGATCGCCAGGGCATCCTGGAGACGCTGTCGGTCACGCAGCGGCTCGAGAAGGTGCTGGGCCTGATGGAGAGCGAGATCTCGGTGCTCCAGGTCGAGAAGCGTATCCGCTCGCGCGTCAAGCGCCAGATGGAGAAGACCCAGCGCGAGTACTATCTCAACGAGCAGATGAAGGCGATCCAGAAGGAGCTCGGCGACGACGACGGTCGCGACGAGCTCGCTGATCTCGAAGAGAAGATCTCCAAGACCAAGCTCTCCAAGGAAGCGCGCGAGAAGGCGCAGCATGAATTGAAGAAGCTGCGCCAGATGTCGCCGATGTCCGCGGAAGCGACCGTCGTGCGCAACTATCTGGATTGGCTGCTGTCGATCCCGTGGAACAAGAAGTCCAAGGTGAAGAAGGATCTGGAAGCCGCGCAGGCGGTTCTGGATGCCGATCACTACGGGCTGGAGAAGGTCAAGGACCGCATCGTCGAGTATCTCGCCGTGCAGTCGCGCGCCAACAAGCTGACCGGCCCGATCCTGTGCCTCGTCGGCCCTCCCGGTGTCGGCAAGACCTCGCTCGGCAAGTCGATCGCGAAGGCGACCGGGCGTGAGTTCGTGCGCGTGTCGCTCGGTGGCGTGCGTGACGAGGCCGAGATCCGCGGTCACCGCCGCACCTATATCGGTTCGATGCCCGGCAAGATCATCCAGTCGATGCGGAAGGCGAAGTCGTCCAATCCGCTGTTCCTGCTGGACGAGATCGACAAGATGGGCGCCGATTTCCGCGGCGATCCGTCCTCGGCTTTGCTCGAGGTCCTCGACCCCGAGCAGAACGCGACCTTCAACGACCACTATCTCGAGGTCGACTACGATCTCTCCAACGTGATGTTCATCACGACCGCGAATACGCTCAATATTCCCGGGCCGCTGATGGACCGCATGGAGATCATCCGGATCGCGGGCTACACCGAGAACGAGAAGGTCGAGATCGCGCGCAAGCACCTGATCCCGAACGCGGTGTCCAAGCACGGCCTGGACTCCAAGGAATTCTCGATCGACGACGACGCGCTGCTGCTTCTGATCCGCCGCTACACCCGCGAAGCGGGCGTGCGTAACCTGGAGCGTGAGCTCTCCACACTCGCCCGCAAGGCGGTGAAGGAGCTGATGATCTCCAAGAAGAAGTCGGTCAAGGTCACCGAGAAGACTCTGGAAGAGCTGCTCGGCGTGCCGAAGTACCGCTACGGTGAGATCGAGAGCGAGCCGCAGGTCGGCATCGTCACCGGCCTTGCCTGGACCGATGTCGGCGGCGAGTTGCTGACGATCGAAGGCGTCATGATGCCCGGCAAGGGCAAGATGACGGTCACGGGCAATCTGCGTGACGTGATGAAGGAATCGATCTCGGCGGCGGCGTCCTATGTCCGCTCGCGCGCGATCGTCTACGGCATCGAGCCGCCGCTGTTCGACCGGCGCGACATCCACGTGCACGTGCCGGAAGGCGCGACGCCGAAGGACGGTCCGTCGGCGGGCGTGGCGATGGCCACCGCGATCATCTCGGTCATGACCGGCATCCCGGTCCGCCACGATGTCGCGATGACCGGTGAGATCACGCTGCGCGGCCGCGTGCTGCCGATCGGCGGTCTGAAGGAGAAGCTGCTGGCTGCTGCCCGCGGCGGCATCAAGACGGTGCTGATCCCCGAGGACAATGCCAAGGATCTCACGGAGATTTCCGATGCGATCAAAGGCGGCATGGAGATCATCCCGGTCTCGCGCCTCGACGACGTCGTTGCAAAGGCCTTGGTGAAGAAGCCGGTGCCGATCGTCTGGGAAGAGGACACCAAGGTGACGGTGAAGCCGGACGGCGACGAAGCCGCCGGCGGCCTGACCGCTCACTGAGATCGCAGCTCGAAAACATGATAAAACGGCGCCTTCGGGCGCCGTTTTTGTTGTGGGGCATTTTGTTTTGGGCAGTGGATGACGACAATGCACATCGACGGGCAATGCCATTGCGGCCAGATCACCTTTGAAGCGGAGATCGATCCCGAGACGGTGTCGGTCTGCCATTGCCGGGACTGCCAGACCCTAACGGGATCGCCGTTCCGGGTGACGGCGATCTGCACCAAGACCGACGTCAAGCTGACCGCCGGCACGCCCAGGATCTACGGCAAGCGCGGCGACAACGGTCGGATGCGCTTCCAGCACTTCTGCGCCGAGTGCGGTTCCCCGCTGTTCACGAGCGGCGAGGGCGACCAGGAGGACGATTGGGGCATCCGCTGGGGCAGCATCCGCCAGCGTGACAAATTGCGGCCCGTCAGGCAGATCTGGTGCCAGTCGGCGGCAGTGTGGATCGACGCAGTGCCACTGCTGCCGGGTCGCCCGGGGGATTGAGGGCCGGCTGGTGGGCGGTCACGGATTCGAACCGCGGACCCTCTCGGTGTAAACGATGCGTGGAACGTCGGCCGCGTTGTTTCTCAAGCAATTTTCGGCCATTTCGATCCATCCTGTTCACTCTCGGTTCGCGCCATTCTTGGGCGTTTCATGGGCGTGGTGCGGCCTAAGCTGTGTGCCGCGTCGAGCACGGGGTCGAACGACCCAGGCAGATGGTGCTTGTAGACCTTCCTGATGATTGCGACCGAGACGCCGCAATAGTCGCTCACAACGTCGATGGGGATGCCCTTGCGCAGCATCCAGCTGATAGCCGTGTGCCGGAGCGTATGACGCAACACCTTCTGCGCCGGGTCGTCGGTCGCCAGCCCGGCCGCCTCTACGAGGGATGGCCACACGGTCTTGAACGACTTCACCGGCTTGCCCTGATACTCGATCACGAACCGGTTGGAGAAGCCCTTGCGCTCCCAGCGGCGCATATGGGCGAGCAGTCGGGGCGTCAACGGGACCGTCGGCTGTCGCTTGTTGGTTGCGCGCTTGTCGGCCGGCTTGCGCTGGAAGATGCCACTCTCAAGATCGATGTGACCGCGTCCAATCGTCGGCATCAGCGCGGCGTTCGTCACGTCGCCCGCGCGGCTCCCGGTGTAGATGGACGCCAGCATGAAGCGTGCAACGTGCTTGCCGCTGTGATGCCCGTTGTCACCCTTCGCGCGCCATGCGGTCCAGAGCAGCGCCGCAAATTCATTGCGGCTCAGCCATCGTTGACGTGGTTCAACATCGTCCGGCAAGGTCGGGCGGAAAACCAGCGAAGCACCGCCAGCCTTGCGCAGCGCAAAGTTGATTGCTGCCGACAAGTCCTCCAACTCGCGGCGCGGCGCCGACTGGCACTCAAATGGCAACTTGTCGCTGTCCTCAGCGATCTCGGCTGATCGCCGCTCGGCGTACTCGTCCTGAAGTGGGCCCGTGATCTCGCCAACGACCTTCATGCCGAAGAAGTCGAGCAGTCGGTCCAGCTTCTTCCGGATCGCGTGCGGTCGAGCTAGTGCCTTACCGGCCCTGTTGACGTGCCCGGTCCAATACAAGCTGATCGCATCAGCTATGTTGATCGCATTGGGATCACGGTTGCGGATGGCTTGTGCCGGATCGTGCTTTTTTCGGAGATAGTCTTGGAGGGCTTGCTCGGCTCCTGCAAGGTCGCTCTCGCCGCATCCAGTGCTAAACTCCTTGCCTGCATCGAGGATGACATAGGTTGGGGCACGATCTGCTCGACCGGGTCGGAGCCAGAGCCTTGCGCTCTTTCGGGGGCGCGACATGGTGATGTCCTCATCTGTCGGATGTCGTTAAGCGTGGTGAAGTCTTTTCCGGCGATGCGCTCAACCTTGAGCCGACCGGCACGCGCTAGTCGTTGCAGCGCCTTGCCGGTCATCGATCCATCGGGAAAAGCCAGAGTAGCCGCAGCGGCGAGCCGCAGCGGGGTGTCGGGCCCGATGTTGTCGGGAACAGCGGTTGGCTTGACCAGCGTGTTTTGGCCGCGAGGTTCGCGCGGGATCGGCTTGAACTTTTCGTCGTGTAGAGCAAGCACACGGCGCAACCGTTCTGCCTCGTGGCAATCGCGCTCGCGCTGCTCGGCTTCAGTCCGATCACGACCAGCCTGCCACGGATAGCGGTGACCGCTAGCAACGCGAGCCTTGGCTATCCTGAGCTGGTCCAGGACTATGTTCAATTCTCCTGTCATCTCGCCCTCTGGGCACCAACACGCCGTTCGCGCGCGCTCTCACGCGCGATGCGTTCCATGATTGCTTTGTTGATCTCTCGGGTGACATTCGTCCCCGCGACGGACGCGCGCTCCCTCAGCCACGCCTTCACGTCTCGCGGCAACTGCAAGAGCAGCCTGACGTCGTCTGATCTTGGTCGTCCAGGCATTCTTAATGCTCCCGACACTCGTCGAGGAGAACAAACCATGTATACCCGGAGTTCGTCAACATCTTGTAGTTAAGGGTCGGAAAGTGCACCAGAAAATGTGGTTTTGAGCCTGATTTATGGCAGAAGATCAATGACTTGCAGAACGCTCTTACCGGGCCTCGCGCGCGGGATCAGATAAGAACGTCGCTTTCGCAAACGCCTTTGAAGAATGGGTGGGCGCACCCAGACTTGGCCCGATGCTCGAACTCCGCCAAGCAGGCCAACCGACGCAGCACTGAATACAGCTTGCGCCAGCGCGAACTGGCCGCTTTGCCTGCCTCCGACCAGCCAAGATGCGCTCCATGCGCGCGAGGCTCGTCGATGTCGTGCTGATGCTGCCCATGGGTTGCGATCAGACCCCGGCGCTCATGCTCTCGTCAAGCTCCCGCCCGCGTGCTGATTGACGAACCCGCTACTAGCTGCCGGCTTCGTCAATCGGGCGGCGGCCTGCGGCCGATCCTCACTTCCAAGTGCGAAGGAAGGCCTGACGTTGCAACCTCAGCTTGGCATCGCAATCCACAATGGCGTGCGATACGGCGTCAGAAATTTTCTTTTGAAGGGCGCGCCGCTCGATAGCATTATCGCACTTAGTCATAGAGCCAAGGGCGAGATAGAGCGCATCTTCAAGATCTGCATTCACATCCAAAAATTCTGCTCGGAGTGAAAGCCGACGGTCGGCCTCTTTGAGAACCATCGAAAACAAGCTTAGCGTCGTGCAGGCGGTTTCGTATCGAAGCTTCTTGATCGCATCTCCGCGCACTTGCTGGTCGTCCGTTTCCGAAGCCACTGCAGCCAGATTGGCAAGCGTCCTCAAATCTTTGTAGGTCTCTTTGATCGGGCCGCGGATATCACCATCGAAACTATCTGACGCTTCCTTGGTCCGCCGATCGACAACGCGATACCGCCACTGCAGCAGCAGACTGACTAGCGACAATGCGCCAGAGGCTCCAATTCCCCACCAACGAGCATCTAGATACCAAGGCTGCTCTGATACGTCCGAGGACGGGCGAACCGGAGAAGGCTTAGGGGTAGGAATCTGTTTTTGTTGAGCCTGACCACAAACCGGCAGAACCAGCAGTGTGCTCGCCAGTAGCCACGTCCGAAACCATTCTTTGCTTGGCATTAGAATGGAAGAGGATCACCTTTGAGTAGGCTATACTCGGCACCTCTTCGAATCTGAGCGAGCAGATGGGGCTCAGCCGAAAAGTGATACTTCTTAAAAAATGCGTCCACATCACCGATGTGTTTAACGCTTTTTCCGAACATGCCCAAAACAAAGGATGGCGTTATAGCTTCTAGCTCTGGAGAGAGCACAACCGACAATTCCTCGGCGCCGCTGTCGAGTGCGTCGAGATTAAATTCCTTGCGCGCGGCCAGGCCGCGCTGTTTCCCCGACAGAACGGAGGTGTCACCCTCGCCTGAAAGCTGAGATAAATTTAACATCTTAGCCATCGCGTCATGTCGTCCGAACCAACTCGTCCGCGTCGATGCAAAACCGCACAGTTACGATAGTTCCTGGAAACCGGTATGGAAGTGAAAAAACATAGTCCTGATCGGGCGGATTTTGCAAGCTGTTCGATGCGTTCAACGCTAGAGACCGGTGTCCGGCCTGCTGCCTTGTCGGTATACTATAGGGTGCTCTTACTGTCAGACAAGCGGACCCGGAGATGATTGTCATCCGTGGTTGTTCATCAGGTCGTGAACTCTTCCCTAGCGAATTCATGGCTTCTACGAACGTGAGCATCCCAAAACCATTGGGAGTCTCGTCTGATTTGGCTCGAGAAATGCCGTCTTGAAGCGAACAGAGGGTCCATAGAGCTTCTTCGTCATATCGCCGCCTTACCGGCCACCGTGGTAGGTGCAGTTCTGAAAAAGAAGCTATCCGCTCTCGCAATGGCTCAGGCGCGAGCTGAAGGGTCTCGAATATAGTTAATCCTGGATTGATGATGCCGATATGGCAGACGTGCGACATGCTGCCATCATCTCTGCGCCGAGACTCCATGAAACCAGCAATTGCCCACGTTCCATCCTCGGTGGGGTCGCTGTGTCGTTTAGCGTTGTCTAGTATCTCGCCCGCTAGAGTAAGGATGTCCGCCCGCCCGCTCGGCGATAGGCGCTGCGGAGGAGACAGCGCACCAAGCCATTGATCAATGGTGATCGCGAGCTTTGAATCCACTCGTTCCTCAGATGACACAGCCCAGGCGGAGTTATCTTTCTTTGAGGCGCCTTGTCCTCGACGCTCTCGCAAAGGAAAGGGCAAAATTAGGGAGTCACCTCCGACGGGACGCGTGCTTATCCTCAGATATTCCGTGAGGTGAACGGCTCCGATTACTCGATTTATACCGTGCCTGATGGTCCCCTCACGACAAACCGGAAGCATCCGTTGTCTGATCAGACCGAGCACCATATAGGGTGCGATGTCTCTGCAATGTCCATCTTCGAAGTTCATTGAGAATGTTCTGCAATCGGCTTCGCACTCTGCAAGCTTGCGCAAAGTCGACATCGTTCCCATTGGATCATCAAGAAACGAGAAATTAACAAGGTCAACGTTGTCCTCCCGTTGACGCTGCCATGACGGCAGCCATTTGACCTTCCGCTCTGGATAGATCGCGTCGAGGACGGGACTTGAACGAAAGCCTTGCCGAATGATCAAAGGCTTTTCGACGAAATCACTTTTGCGAAGCTGTTTGAGTTCGCGCCGAATGCGGTGGGCCTCCTTCCATGCAGCCCGCGTGCCGCCCGCCGGAACCCGTGAAAGCTCTAGGTCGAACTGCTCCTCCGACATAGATCGGATTGTCTGTTTTCCGAGCTTTAGGGAGCGGCCACCCTTGCGGCGACCTCGATGCTGATGCGCGCGAATTTTCATATTGAGAATCGGTGAGGGCGGGAAAGGTACGCGTATTAGTTGATTTTTTCCCTTCTCGCTATTCGCAGCCTATAGTGGTTCTGCCCAAAGGCACTACCACTTATAGCGTCTGCCGGCGCGCTATTTACGGACGAAGGGATAGCCGGAATGGCTCGAGATCCAACTCGGGCGCAACCGCGTTTCGCGTTGCCTTCAAATCTTCTCGGGCCAAGCCAAAGCCGTCATGAAGGAAGCGGCCACCGTGAACGGCGGGCCAGCTCGCGAAGTCCTCCAAAGACGAGGCAGATCGCGATCCACACGGCTACGCTGCCAATCGAGACAAACTGACAATTGTCCAGCGAACACAAATCGGCTAGATGCACCTTTGTTTAATTGAATTAAAGGAATTGTTTAGATGCGCTTATCCGTCTTGTTTCCGCTCGCAGCAGCGGCGGTCATCTTGAGCCCGGTTGCAGCGGTAGCGTCCCCAGTGACCTTCGACATAACTGCGGTTGTGGACAGCACGACTACGCTGCCCGGCTTTATATCAGGCCAGACGGTCACGGCTCATGTGACCTTCGACCTGGGCTTAGCAACCTCGTCGACGCACACCAGCTACGTCGAATATACTGGTGCTATTACAAATATGCAGATCGCCGGATTTAACGCCCCAGCCGGAAATCTAAACCTGATTGACGTAAACGATTCGCCTACTGCCGACCAAATCGCCTTTATCAGAGACCCAACCTCATATTCGCATGCTCCTATTTTCGAGATCGTATTCCAAGACTACGGCACAGCTCCTCGCAATGCCGTGACCGACAAGTCCTCTCTTTCATGGACCGGTGGCATCGATCCCACGACCTTCAACAATCCTTTCTTGTTTTATATCCCGGATTTGCAAAGTTGGTCTACTAATCACCTTCAACTCAGTGCCCGTATCTCGTCAGTCGCAATAGCGTCGGGTGTCCCGGAAGCATCCACATGGGCAATGATGATCCTAGGCTTCTTCGCTGTGGGCTTCACCGCTTATAGGCGCAAGAGTCTAGGCTTGCGTGCAGCCTGATCGCCAGCCCATTCCGAGTTAGAGAGACCGCCTTCGGGCGGTCTTTTTGTTACGTCCAAAGCTGCGGTTGCTCAGCACAGCCAACTCGATAGGATCGCCTCGCGTAAGCTCCAGGGTGCTTGCGCCCCGATGCAGCCGGCCCGATGCCAACCCCAAGTTAGCCCCCACGGGCCGGCGGCTAGGCGGCCATCCTTCAGTGCGCCCCGCCAGCGTGCGGAACGGTGCGGCGTGGCCGCAGGCTCCCGGCCGAAAACCGCAGATACTTCTGTTTCCTCGTACCATTACGGTCAAGCGCACGACCGGACAGTGCGCGCGGTCGAATGGTGAAGACAAACAACAATGCTGAAAACAAACAACCTGGACAATCTTCTCATTGCATGCGGTAGCGGATCTGCGATTTCGGCAGACCCAGAAAGTACTCGTTGATCGACCGCGAGCGCGGAAATAGCTCGTCCAAAACGCCTGACCAGATCGGCCTGGTCGTCGACATCTGTCGCCCAAGGAACGGATACCCCTCTCGGTACCACCTCCAAATCATTCGCTTACGTTGAGAAAGAGGCAGAAACCACCAAAATGGGATATCGCAGTGGGCTTCGATAGGAAAGTACGGCGATGGAGTTTGCACCCAATAGTTCTTACCCGTAGACCGAATAAACTCAGCGAACATTTGTTGGCGTCGAAAGCTCCCAACATGCTCAATAACCGCGTTGCAAAAAACGAGATCGTACATCTGCGTTAGCTCGCACTTGCAAGCGTCCGCCTCGATCAGATCATAGTTTGCCAATTCGTCGGCGCTGAAACGGCCGAATGAGCCAGGAAGATTGAGGAGGGTAATGTGAAACCGTTCGGTATGCTCCTGCCAGATGCCAGGTACGCCGTTCAGGGTCGGCAATCCTCCTACGTCAAGAATTCTGGCACCAGACCGAGGTTGCATGATCCGGAAGAACATTTCCATTCGCTTTGCGCGAACCGCGGGCAGCAGGGCCCACTTTGTCTTCTGATAAAGTGTGCTTAAGTCAATGGACACGTCTTGAACCGAATCCCAGCAGCAGAAGAGCGCGACGCAAGTCGTCCGCCATCGACTTCTCAGCCATGCAAGAGCTATTGCCTTTGGATTTGGCAACTTTCAGAGAACAGCTAAGTGATTTTATACGAGCTTTGGTAGCCATTTCACCGTTCCAGATGCGCTTCGCAGACTCAACACGCACGTTCCCAATTGCCGGATTGCAGCCGCACGTGACGACGTCACCGCCGGGCCTTATGATGAAGTTTCTAAGAGGGTCCCTGCAGGGTGCGAGGCCAAATTCGGTTGTGCCCTTGAAATGATCTGCCATTCCCAAAAGGCGTTCATTGCTAGTCTCGATTGGCGCTCCGTCCGATTTCAGGCGGAGCAGATTATCGATTTCAACCTTGATCACTTCCAGATCTTGCTCGCGCATAGATAATTCGGCCAGTTGCTCTTCTCGCCAAAGGCCTCCGACCGGATTGAAATCTATAGATGTTGCCCCTACGCGATCTGCCCACTGTAACATCGGCGTCAAACTGGCCGCGTTACGCCGGTGAACAGTCACTTTGATCCTTACGGGAAATCTACAGCCCGTTTTCTTTTGCTCCGCGACAAGGAGCCGAATTCCGTCCTCGATGCGCGACAATGATCCAGGAACGCCACGAACATCATCGTGTACGTCACTTTGAGCACTGTCTACGGAAATGTCGATCTTGAGAGGACGGGCAGCAACAAGCCGTTTGACAAACCGAGCCCTCGACAGCGTCGACCCGTTAGTGGTCATAAACCAGTCTACGCGCTTGGAATGGCAGTACTCAATGATTTCGAGAAAATCTGGATGGATCGTTGGCTCTCCGCCCATAAAATCGATCACAAGCGGGCGAGCCAGCTGGGTCAGGCCGTGAATGGCGCGTCGCCACTCCTGCAAGGTCATTTCGTTGGCGTACTTCTCCATCCGCCAATGGGAACAATACTGACACTTGTAATTGCATCGATCTGTGAGGAAGCATTGGACGAAAGCAGGCTTGGTTAGATCCCAACGAATGCGACGGAAGAGGCGTTCGCGAACGCTTCGTTCGAGACGAGCCACACCGTGTCGGATCAATTGGCGAGCTAACAAATATTCCTCCTGGTTCCGAAGCTGATCAACTAACTTCCCATTTGATGGTTGGTCGGGCACTCCAATCTACGCGGTCATTTGCGCCACTGAGATCGGTAAATTGAAAGTGCTGCAGCAACTGTCTGAATCTCAAAAATGCTGAATTCAGGCCAACATAGGACTTGAATGCCCGCGAAGCGGAAAGATTTTGCAAGCGAGGCTGGCGCGGATCGAAGTCACGAGGATGGAAATAGGCCGTAGCATAGTCGCAACCGCTCATAAGGTGTTTCACTATAGGGTACGGCATCAATCGGAAGTATCCTCCCCCCGAGAAACTTACGCTTCGGCCGAACAAGCGGCCTGGCAGGACCGGGAATAGCTTGAGTTGCATGCCGCGCGTTTCGAGAATAGCCGGACCGGTCAGGCTGAAAGCAGGATTCCGATTGTGCGAATGGGAACAAGCGAAGATGGACGAATCCCATTCAATTCCATTCTCAGCCAACGCCGAGAATGCCCATACAGTTCGGCGCGATACGGAAAAGCCTGGAGCTCGATAGGCGCGAACCTTGCGTCCGGTCACGTCCTCTAGCGAGGCAATGGAAGCTCGGAGATCATTGCTGAACTGCCCTTGAGTCATCTGACTCACAAGCAAATGGCAATCAGAGTGCGATCCGACCTCGTGTCCAGCTGCGACAATGGACCTGATTACCTGCGGATGGGCTCTGGCAATCCAGCCCAAACAGAAGAAAGTGGCTTTTACTTGCGCGCTAGCAAGGGCCTCGAGGATGCGGTTTGTGTTTTTCTCTACCCGGGACTCGAACCGATTCCAATCTTTTTGAGAAGCAGTTTCTTCGTGTTCAAGCACGTGAAACCAATCCTCAATATCGAAAGTCATTATGTGGATCGGCGGGGACAAGGATTACAGCCCCTTGCCCTGAGCGACGCGCAGCATGCCCAACCCGATTAGCCTAAGATCATAGAGGATCAGTCGACCAGGCGGCATGCTCTTCATTGCATGCAAATATTTGTATTCATCGTCCTGCTCGCCGTAGCGCGGCGTGCCTTTGAGGGCTTGAGAAGGACCAAACAGGCCTGCTTTGATTGCAGCCCGCTGAATATTGCCTTGAGCGCAATCACGTTCATAGTGGTGCAATGCAAGCGGTCGAGGTCCGACGAGGCTCATATTGCCGAGCACTACGTTGATCAGTTGCGGGATCTCGTCGAGATAAAATTTCTTCAAGACGTGACCTAGCAAAGTGCGACGAGCTGGGTCCCATTCTGCCGCGTAGGCATGCCAATCTCGAGCTAAAGCCGCGGCGCTATCTACGTGAGCTCTTCGCACCACCCGAAATTTGTACTTCTGGAATTTCAGACCCCGGCTTACTGCGGTGTAACTGATCAACAAAGGGCCCCGTTCGGACGGTAAGATAGTCGCGAGAAAGGCGTGAGCAATCGCTATGGCGAGCACAACGGGGGCGACTGCGAGCAGAACGGTACCTCCCACAAGTCTATCGAACGCCTCCTTTGCTGGGCGGTTCGGGACCTGATGATCTAGAAAAAGTTCGCCGTAACTCTCGCGGACAGCTTGGGTAGGCGCCAAATGCGGAAATGCCTGCGTTGGCTCTGAAGCCATGATAAACCCGCCCGATATAAATTAGTTTAAAACAACGGATGATTGTGCTTCCCAGCCCAACGGAAAGTCAAGGGTGAGATCTCTTGAAGGCCACTTGGCCGCCGGAAGTGCACCCGGGGAGCACTTGTTGAGCCGTCCCCTGCTGAGCTTTCACTGCCCCCCGCGGCTGTCCTGTCGCCATTTTCAGCTGATCGGCCACAAAGGCGTGTCTAACGGCCAGTGCCACAGGACGTGCCCGGTCGGCGTGGATGCCTACGGACCCAGATCTCCTTAACGCACCGCAATGTCAGCATGGCCCTGCGTCTCGTAAACTGCCTCGATCCTGGGGCTGCTCGGCGAACTCGCGCGCGCGCGCGAGCAGCACCGCGAGGATCTCATGTTCCTTGCGGGCCCACGTCGTTAGAAATAGCGCGCGCTCGCTCTGTGTTGCCGACCGCACTGCGGCGATGAAGCGCATGAGTGCCATCAAGGCCCGAACGCTTTGGCACGCTCGCGCTACGTCGATAAGAGACGCGCTCGACCCGAGCCCAACCTCAATCAGGTCTTCGGTTGTTTCCGCAAGCGCGATTGCATCGTCATAGACCTGATGCCAATCGGCGTCCGAGCCTCGGGCAAAAAGCCGATATCGCCGCCGACACAGATCGCGGTCGAAACCTTCCTCGATAGCGGCAGGCAGGATGTTTTCGTCCACCAACTGACGAATACGACGCTCGCCCACGCCTAAATCTAGTGCAAGCTCCCGCGTAGAAATTCGCAATGTTCCTCTCCTCGGAAACGGAAATGTCGATTTTCAAAATGCCAAATATCCTGAAGGGTGGCCGTCGCGCGTCCCCCGAGTTCCTTTTTGGCGCTGGGAGGACCCAAACGACCGAAGGATACATCCGGCTGCCCACCGCCAAACGCGCATCCACGGCCCGCTCTGCGTCACGACGAGGCATCCGATGGCGGCTCGACCCCAAAGATCTTCAGTGCGTGTTGCATCGCCGCCGCAGCCATGCCGACCGGCCCGGCAACGGCGGGCGCGCCCGCGACCAGCTGGATGCCAAGCACGGCGAGCGGGTTGGCGTCGGCGCGGTGCTCGATGGGTTGGCCCGCGCGTTGCAGAGCCCAGACCAGCGCGGCTTCGGCACGCTCGGCCGAAAGCACGTCGGAAGCGATCTCTGCCAGCTTCTCTGCCCGCGCCTCCGCCGGCAAAGCGGCGGCGTCATCTGCGACGGCGTCAATCTCCGCTTCGAGGCGTACTACTATGGCATCCCTGAGCAGCCATGCCAGCAGCGCCTGCGTGTCCAGCTGCTCGCCCATCGCGTGACCCAGCACTCGCGTTCCGTCCGGGCCCGCCACAGCGGCCAATCCTAAGCGCGTCATTGTCGACGGCCAGACAATCTCATGGTCGGCTTCGACCAACGGGCCAACGTCCACCGCGCCCCGCTCAGCGAGCTGCTCGATCATTGCCCGCGCGCGTGCTTTCGCATGCGAAGACGGGAACGATGCGCACTCAACACGGTGCCGGTCGGCGGCAAGCTCTCGCAAGCGGTGACGGATGCGATCGAGCGCGGCCACGGGGCTCTCGTTTTTCTTCATGATCGACCCGGTGTCGATCTCGTCGGCCGCGACGATCGCAGTGCCGCCCGGCCGGCCTTCTCTCGGCCAGCCTTCCAACCTCGCAAGCAATGCCCCGAGGTTCTGCAAGCGAGCGCGACGGACGGCGATCAATTCGGATAGGCGCACCATCTCGGCATCGACAGCGTCGAGCTTGCGCTGGGCGTCGACCACACTCGTGTCGTCGTCGTCCAGACCCGGACCGGATCGACCGCGCGGTGTCTTCAGTTGCGCGATCCTTGCGTTGATCTTGTGCCGTTCGCCGCGCAGCTCTTCGTATTGATCGAGCAAGGGCCGGAGCACGTGCGCCGCGTCTTCAGTCTGCTGGCGGACCGCAAGCAAAAGCCGGCGCGCCGACGGCGGCAGCAGCTCGACGATGTCGACCGGCGGCGGCAGGCCCGGCACAAAACCTGAAACGCTG
This sequence comes from Bradyrhizobium sp. WSM1417, assembly GCF_000515415.1. Taxonomy (NCBI): domain Bacteria; kingdom Pseudomonadati; phylum Pseudomonadota; class Alphaproteobacteria; order Hyphomicrobiales; family Nitrobacteraceae; genus Bradyrhizobium; species Bradyrhizobium sp. WSM1417. The sequence goes on along the minus strand of NZ_KI911783.1, from coordinate 5,285,380 downwards.
TTGCTGGCGTCTAACGGCGCCGGTGTGAATGATAGTGCCATGATGTCATCTGCCTCTTGCGTTGCTTCGACCGTCAACGTAGCGCGCGCGGTTGGCAAGGAATGTGCCCCCCGGCCATCTTTTTTTCGCGGCATCAAGCGCGAGGCGGATCGACCGTGCAGCCGGCACCGCGTCGCGCGCCTTTAACGCATGCCAGAATATTTCCGTGACCTTGCCCACCAGCCCCGCCGGCAGGTGTTCTTCGCTGCGATGCCGACGCCATGCGCCTTCGTGATAGCGCGCAAGCTGCCTATGGAGTGCCTGAGCCGCCGCGTTGGATGACGTGCTACCGCAGAACAGCGCCGCTGCCTCAACCAGCATCGCGTTGCGGATGTAGATCGACGCTCGCGTGTCCGATGTGCGGCGCCCAGGTCCGCGCAGGCGGAGCGGCGCGGCATCTCCGACGTCGGCGGCACGAAGCTGCCTCACGGCTGCACCTCCCGCACGTCAATGAACACGCCCGCCGGTATGATCCGGCGCAACAGGCGTGAAGCTCCGACATCGATTGCGACCGGATCGTTTTCCCCCCAACAATCGCAGCACATGCCGGCAACAGCCGCCTGCTTCGGCGCTCCGCCCGACCAGGCGAACAGATGCGCTGCGGGATGCGGTGACGCGCCATCGCAGACGAAGCATGTCGTCGATTGACCGCTCGTCCGCCAATGCGCCGCTGCCTTCCGCAGAAGTTCGGCATGTGGATGTTGGCCGATCTCGTTTGCGCCCAGCAACGCTGTTTCGAGCATCCTGCGCCCACGACCAAACCTCGACACCCGCGCACGTCGTGCTCGACGCTCAGCGCGGTTGCCAGGATCACCCGTGCGCTGTTTCAGCATCTCCATCGCGACGCCTCGCCTTGCAGCCACGGCATCGCCGGATATCGTGAGCGCCGAATGCCCTCCGGCAGTCGGCGATCTGCACCGCCATCATCGGCCGACGCTTTCGACGGAGCCGGACGTCGTCGCGCAGGCTGTCGAACTGCTGCTGCGGCTTTCGCTTGGGCGAGGCGACGCTCAGCTTCTGCTCGGTCGACAACCGCACGCCATCCTTCGTTCGGCGCGAACTCCCTGGTTGCGGTGCCTGAGGTCTGGATCAAGATGAAGCCGAGCGCGACCAGTTCGCGAGTGCCGGTCGACAGAGCGTTCGCAACAACGCCGCCCGCCTCGAAGAAAGCCGCGCTCAATGCAGGCGGCTGCCCGCCGGCATCGGCAAATTCTTCGAGCAAAATTCGAAGCACAGACCGCGCGCTTCCGCCTAGTGCGTTGTAGGCCGCCGACGCCAACATTTCTGCCGATGGTGCTCGCGGGGTCACTGCCGCATCTCCGCCGCGTGCTGCCGCGCGATCGCGCGATCCTGCGCAATGATCGCCGCCCGAGTAAGCGGCGGCGGGTCGCTGCCGAAAACGCGATCAAGCCAGGCATCCTCGCTATCGGGATCGTCATCATCGCCATCTTCGAGACGACGCCCTGCTTCCTCATCAAGACTGTTGGTTGGAGATGGAGGTATTCCTACAGGATCACCTTCATCGCCGAGCCTCTTGTTCACCTCTGTGAGTTCATCCTCTGAGAATTCGGATGCTTCCACTTCGCCACAACTCTCTGTTTTGACGACGCGATTTCCGATCTGCTCCGGGTTCCGATGGCTCACGGGTGATCCATCGCGATGGCTCACGGCTGCGCCATCAGACGGCTCATTGTCATCGCAACCGTTTGGCAGCACGCAGGGTGTCGCCGCAACCTCAGCGCGTGCGATGTCACGTGCCTTGCTTCGCTTGGTCTGCCGCTCGATCCGGTCGACGCGGTTCCGCTCATTGCAGGCTGCGATCTCGGCGACGATGTCCTCCATCGGGAACGAAAAGACCAAGTATCGGCCGGTCCGCTTCCACCTCACGAGGCCAAGGTCGTCAAAAGCCCGAAGTGCGCGCTTGGTCGTTGCCCGAGACACCCGCGCATCCTCGCTGAGCGTATTGAGATACAAGCGGCAGATGCCGCGCGGGCCGTAGTAGTCGAGCAGGCGACCAGCCACAGAGGCGTAACTCGCGGGATAGCCGTTCGGGTGGGTGACGATGATGCGGACGAAGTCGCGCTTCCACCCAGCGGCGCGGGACGGTGTCTGGTGATGGGCTGTGATGGCGTCGCGTAACGTGGGGTGTTTGCGCTCTTGCGCCGGGATGCCGTTTTTCATATCTTTGGGGTCCTTCAGTTCTGTGGATCGCACCCTCCCGCCAGGACGGCCGATCAGCGCAATTCCAGCGGCCACCCTTTCTGATCGAAGGGCGGCCGTTTGTGCGTCAGGGCGGTGCTCGGGACCGCGCGCGGGCGACAGCCTCAGCGCACCGGCGCGAGGGAAACGGCCCAGGCGCTTCGGCGCACAACCCGATTTGCCAAAGTCCGTCATTGTCGCGCTGGACGATCTCGTCCAGGTGCAGTTGATCACCGCGGTGGTTGTCGTGATGGATGCGAGGCGCGCTGCTCATGGCGCAGCCTCAAGGGATCGGCAAATGATGGTGGGCGGTGAGAGGATCGAACTCCCGACCAGATGCGTGTAAAGCACCTGCTCTACCGCTGAGCTAACCGCCCGCCGTAGTGTTCGCCCAGTTTCTTGGGCGCAATCATGGGCGCAAAGGCTTTTGCCGGTCAAAAGTCCCTGAAACGACAGGATTTTTGTGCCAGAACCTCGCTCGGTGTAAACGAGATGCTCTAACCAGCTGAGCTAACCGCCCCACGGCGCCTCTTTAGCGCCCCCTCGGGTGTTGGAGCAAGAGGCGGCCGCATCGCAAACCGTGCTCATTTGAACCGCTTGATGACCTTCCGGCGTGGTATCACGACCGACAAAACGACAGAGGCCCCGATGGAACAGCCGAGCGGACACGAGCAGAACGCCGACCAGATCGCCTACTGGAATGGCCCCAGCGGGCAGCGCTGGGCCGATCGCCATGCGGCGCAGGAGAGCCTGCTTGGACCCATTGCCAATGTGCTGATCGCCCGCGCCAAGCCGAAGCCGGGCGAGCGCGTTCTCGATGTCGGCTGCGGCTCCGGCGCGACGACGTTCGCGTTCGCCAAGGCGGTCGCGCCTGATGGCTTCGCACTCGGGCTCGACGTCTCCGAACCGATGCTGTCGCAGGCGCGTGCGTTTGCGCCAAAGGGCCTGCCGCTCGATTTCGTGATGGCGGATGCGACGGTGCATCCGTTCGAGCCGGCGAATTTTGATCTGCTGGCCTCGCGGTTCGGCGTGATGTTCTTCGCTGACCCGATCGCATCTTTCACCAACCTTCGCCGCGCGCTGAAGCCGACGGGGCGGCTGGCATTTGCCTGCTGGCGCGAGCCGAAGGAAAATCCCTGGATGATGGCGCCGCTGATGGCGGTCTACAAACACGTGCCCAAGATGCCGCCGGTCGGGCCGGAAGAGCCGGGCCCGTTCGCCTTCGCCTCGGAAGAGCGCGTGACGCGCATCCTGAAAGGCGCGGGCTTCGTCGACGTCGCGATGGAGCCACACAATCTCGCGATGGATGTCGCGATCGGTGGCGGGCTCGATGCCGCGGTCGAGGGCTCGCTCCAGATCGGCCCCGCCAGCCGCGCGCTGCAGGGCCATTCTCCGGAGACATATGCCGCGGCAAAAGCCTCGATCCGCGAAATGCTCGCGCCGTTCCTGAAGGGGTCGAGCGTGGCGCTCCAGGGCGCGATCTGGATCGTGACGGCGAAGGCGGCGTAGGCGCCGTTCTGTCCCCGTCATTGCGAGCGCAGCGCGGGGACGCAACAACGCGGCTTCCTCACACCACATCATCCGGCGCCAGTGCGCAGCCGTTGTCGGGATGGGTCTCGACCTGAAGGGTGGTGTGGCCGATGCGGTGGGAACTCTTCAGCATCTGCGCGGTCTCCATCAGGAACGCATCGCCGGCGCCGGTGGGCATGACGAGGTGGCAGGTCAGCGCCGTCTCGGTGGTCGAGATCGGCCAGACGTGCAGATCGTGGATCGCAGTGACGCCGGGCCGCTCCAGCAGAAGGATCTTGATCGCGGCAATATCGGTGCCCTTGGGCGCTGCCGCCATCGACATGTCGATGGAGCCGCGGAGCAGGCTGGTGGTGCTCCAGAGAATGGTGGCGCAGATGGCGAGGCTGGTGACGGGATCGAGCCAGAGCCAGCCGGTCCAGATGATCAACGCCGCCGAGATGACGACGCCGAGCGAGACCGCGGCGTCGGCCGCCATGTGCAGATAGGCGCCTTCGATGTTGATGTCGTCCTTGCGCCCGCGCGCGAACAGCATGGCGGTAAAACCGTTGATGAGGATGCCGATGCCGGCAACGACCATCACGGTGATGCCGGCGACGGGCTCCGGTTCACGTAGACGCAAAAACGCTTCCCAGCCGATCGCGCCAGTTGCGACCAGCAGGAACACCGCGTTCGCCAGCGCCGCCAGGATGGTGGAGGCGCGCAGGCCATAGGTGAAGCGGCCGCTGGGCGCGCGCCGCGCCGCGATCGCTGCGCACCAGGCCACGACCAGGCCGAGCACGTCGGAAAGATTATGGCCGGCGTCCGCAAGCAGGGCGGTGGAGTTGCCGATATAGCCGTAGACGGCCTCGGCCACGACCAGCGCGGTGTTGAGCGAAATACCGATCGCGAATGCCTTGCCGAAACTAGCGGGCGCATGGACATGGGCGTGGCCACCATGATCGTGATCATGGCCGTGGCTATGATCATGGTGATGATGGCCGTGATGGTCGTGGCTGCCCACCTCTAGCGCTCCCCGGTAGCTGCCAAATTAGGCGCCATTGTAGGCGTTTCGGCAGCGCCGTCACGGCGGAACAGCACGTAAAGCGCCGGCAGCACCAGCAGCGTCAGCACGGTCGAGGAGATGATGCCGCCGATCACCACGGTCGCGAGCGGCCGTTGCACCTCGGCACCGGCCCCGGTGGCAAGGGCCATCGGCACGAAGCCGAGGGACGCGACGAGGGCCGTCATCAGCACTGGACGCAGGCGTGTCAGCGCGCCCTCGCGCACGGCGTCGGCAACGGGGTGCCCCTCGCTGCGCAGCCGCTCGATGAAGGCGATGATGACGAGCCCATTGAGGACAGCGACGCCCGACAGCGCGATGAAACCGACGCCGGCGCTGATGGACAGCGGGATGCCGCGCAGCAGCAGCGCTATGACGCCGCCGGTCAATGCCAGCGGCACTCCGGAGAATACCAGCGCCGCGTCCGCCGCCGATCCCATGCCCATGAACAGCACCAGGAACACCAGCAGCAGCGCCACCGGCACCACGAGCGTCAGCCGCTTGGTGGCGGAGACCAATTGCTCGAACTGTCCGCCCCAGCCGATCCAGTAGCCCGGCGGCAGCTTGACCTTCTCCGCGACGGCCGCCTCGGCCTCGGTGACGAAGGAGCCGAGATCGCGCGCGCGGACATTGGCGGTGACGACGATGCGCCGCTTGCCGTTCTCGCGGCTGATCTGGTTCGGGCCGGGCGTCGCATCGACGGTGGCAACCGACGACAGCGGCACATAGCGCATCTGGGCGAGGGGCGGGGCGGGCAATGCGGTTCGGATCGGCGCACCGATTGTTGCTTCCTCACCCGGCGGCAGCGGGATCGGGATCGCCCGGATCGCCTCGAGATTGCCGCGCAGATGTTCCGGCAGGCGCACGACAATGTCGAAGCGGCGGTCGCCCTCGAACAGCTTGCCGGCCGACTTGCCACCCACCGCGATCTCGACAATGCCCTGCACCTCGCCGATGCTGAGCCCGTACCGGGCGAGCGCCTGGCGGTCGAGGCGGACGGTGAGGATCGGCAGGCCCGAGACCTGCTCGATCTTGACGTCGCTGGCGCCGCGGATGCCGCGGATCGCGGTCTCCACCTGTTTTGCCGCGCCTTGCAGGATGTCGAGGTCGTCGCCGAAGACCTTGACGCCGACGTCGCTACGCACGCCGGAGATCAGCTCGTTGACACGGAACTGGATCGGCTGGGAGATTTCATAGGCGCTGCCGGGGATGTCGTTGGCGGCAAGGTCGATGGCCTCGATCACCTCCGACTTGGGCCTGCCCGGGTCGGGCCATTCGGCGCGCGGCTTCAGCATGATGTAGCCGTCGGTCTGTGCCGGCGACATCGGGTCGGTTGCGATCTCCGCGGTGCCGATGCGGGTGAAGAACTCCTTCACCTCCGGAATCTGCTTGATGCGCTTTTCCAGCGCCTTTTGCAGGTCCAGCGACTGGGTCAGGCTGGTGCCGGGAATCCGGATCGAGGCCAGCGCAACGTCGCCTTCGTCCAGGCTCGGAATGAACTCCCCGCCCATGCGCGCGGCGGCAACGCAGCTTGCGACCACGATGATGGCGGCCATGATTGCGACGCCGAGGCGATGGTCGATCGCCAGCCGGAGCAGGGGGAGGTAGGCGCGCTTGGCCAGCCGCATGAACAGGTTTTCGTGTTCGGACACCTTGCCGGTGACAAAGATGGCGACCGCCGCCGGCACGAAGGTGATGGAGAACAGCACCGCGGCGCCCAGCGCCATCAGCACCGTCAGCGCCATCGGCGTGAACATCTTGCCTTCGACGCCGGTCAGCGTCAGCACCGGCAGGTAGACCACCGCGATGATCAGCGTTCCGAACAGGCTCGGCTTGATCACCTCGCTCGATCCGCGCCGGATCGCGCGCAGCCGTTCGGAGATCGTGAGCAGCCCGCCTTTCTCGCGCTGGGCCTCGGCCAGCACACGCAGGCAGTTCTCGACGATGATCACGGCGCCGTCGACGATGATGCCGAAATCGATCGCGCCCAGGCTCATCAGGTTCGCGCTGACCCTGGTCTCGACCATGCCGGTGACCGTCATGGCCATGGACAGCGGAATGACGCAGGCCACCACGAGCGCGGCCCGGATATTGCCAAGGATCAGGAACAGGACGGCCACGACCAGGGCCGCGCCTTCCAGCAGGTTATTCTCGACCGTGCGAATGGTGGCCTCGACCAGATCAGTGCGGTCGTAGACGGTCCGCGTCACGACGCCGTCGGGCAGCGATTCAGCGATATCCTCGAGCCGGGCCGCGACACGGCGCGCCACGGTGCGGCTGTTCTCGCCAATCAACAGCATAGCGGTGCCGAGCACGGTTTCCTCGCCATCGCGCGTCGCGGCTCCCGTGCGCAAATCGCGGCCTTCGGTGACGGTCGCGATATCCCTGATCCTGACCGGATTGCCGCCGCGCGAGCCGATGACGATGTCCCTGATCTCGCCGACATTGCCGACTTGGCCCGGCGAGCGAACCAGATACTGCTCGCCGTTGCGCTCGATATAGCCGGCGCCGACATTGGCATTATTGGCGGCGAGCGCCGTCATGACGTCGCGAAAGCCGAGCCGGTAGGCCATCAGCTTGCCGGGATCGGGCAGCACGTGGAATTGCCGCTCGAAGCCCCCGATGGTGTTGACCTCGATCACCCCCGGCACGTTGCGAAGCTGCGGCTTGATGATCCAGTCCTGCACGGTGCGCAAATCGGTCAGCGAATAGTCGTGGCCGCCTTGGGTCTTGGCGCCCGCCTTGGCCTCGACGGTGTACATGAAGATTTCGCCGAGCCCGGTCGAGACCGGTCCCATCGCGACCTCGACGCCGGCCGGAAGCTGGTCCTTTACCTGCTGGATCCGTTCGCCGACGAGCTGGCGGGCAAAATAGATGTCGGTGCCGTCCTTGAAGACGACCGTCACCTGGCTCAGGCCGTAGCGCGACAGCGAGCGCGTGTAGTCGAGCTTGGGCAGCCCGCCCATCGCGGTCTCGACGGGGAAGGTGATGCGCTGCTCGGTTTCCAGCGGCGAATAGCCGGCCGCGCGGGTGTTGATCTGGACCTGGACGTTGGTGATGTCAGGCACGGCGTCAATCGGAAGGCGCTGGAAATTCCAGGCTCCGAAGGCGACGGCGCCGAGCGCGAGCAGCAGGACCAGCCAGCGCTGCTGCAGCGAGACCGCGATGAGACGCTCAATCATGCTCGGCCTCGCCCTTGCCCATCTCCGCCTTCACGACGAAGCTGTTTTCCGCGACGTAATGCTCGCCGGCCGATAGACCGGCCTTGATCTCGACGTGGCGCGGATCGGAATCGCCAAGCTCCACCGGACGCGCCTCGATCTTGTCGCCATCCTCGCGGACGAACACGATGGTCCGGTTCTCCAGGGTCTGGATCGCGCTTCGGCGCACCGCGACCGCGACGTTGCGAGCGGCGAGGATCAGCCGTGCCGTGACGAACAGGCCGGGACGCAAACGCCCGTCCGGATTTGCCAGCACCACGCGCGCCAGCGCGGTCTGGGTCTCGCTCGAGCCGATCGGGGCCATGTAGGAGATGGTGCCCTTGATCTCGCCGCGGCCGTCGTCGGGATCGATCAGCACCTCGTCGTTGAGGCGAACGCGCCGCAGATCCTGGCGATAGATCGACAGATCGACCCAGATGGTGGTGAGATCGGCGACGACGAAGGCCGGCTTCTGCTCGGAGGCGTATTCGCCGAGCGAGATCTGCCGCTCGATGACCGTGCCGGCAAGCGGCGCCTTGAGCTCGTAGACGGTGAGGCTCTGGTTGCTCTCGATCGCGGCGAGCAGATCGTCCTTGCCGACCTTGTCGCCGATGCGCTTCTGGATCGATTTGGCGACGCCGGGAAAGCGCGGCGTCACCTGCACCACGGCTTCCTGGTTGGCGCGCAGGATGCCGTTGAAGGCGAGCGTGTCGGTCAGCGTGACGCTCGCGGCTTCCGCCAGCGTCACGCCTGCGGCTGCAAGCTTGACGTCGGAGATGCGGATGCGGTCGGCGCCGTGCTCGTCCTGTTCGACATGGTCGTTCGGCTTCTCCGGCTTCTTGTCCGCGGCGTGTTCGGCCTGCTCGACCCTGGCCGGGCGGAGCAGGGAATAGCCGTAAGCGCCAAGTGCGGTGCCAAGCGCGGCGGCAAACAATGCGACGAGGATGGTGGAGGACGTCTTCATCGTGCGCTCTCCCGCGCCAGCGTGAAGGGATTGCCGACGAGGCCTTCGATGGTCGCGACCCCCGCGTGGAAATTCTGCAGCGCCTCCTGCTCGCGCAGCCGCGCCTGGGTGACGCTGGCCTGGGCGTCGAGCACTTCGAGCAGGCTGAAGCGGCCCTGGCCGTAACCTTGCGCGATGGCGTCCGAGGCTTCGGTGGCCTTGGGAATGGCGCTCTCGCGCAGCACCGCGAGCTCGCGCAGCGAGCCCTGGAGCGAGTCGTAGGCGCGGCCGGCGACCACGATCAGCGTGTTGCGGTTGGCCTCGCGCTCGGCCTTGGTCTTGGCAAGGCTTTCCTGCGCCGAAAGGATATTGCCCTGGTTCTGGTCGAACACGGGGATCGGCACCGAGACGGTGAGGCGCGCCGCGTCGTCATTGGTCTCGTTGAAATGGCGCCAGCCGGCGGCGATCCGCACGTCGGGATAGGGCCGCAGCCGCGCCAGCAACAGCTCGGCGTTGCGCTGGGCGTAGATCGCGGTCCAGCGCACCAGCTGCGGATTGGCATCGATCGCGGCGACGACCGACTGGAATGTCGGCGGCCGTCCCATGGTATCGAGCCGTCCGGAGACCTCGCCGAATTTCGGTGCCGCGTCGCCCATCAGGACCGCAAGCTCGCGCCGGGCGCTGGCCAGCGTCGCCTTGAAGCGCTCGCGGTCGGCCTTCACCAGGGCGGATGCCACTTCCGCACGGCCGGTCTCGGCCGGCGAGGAGGCACCGGCCTCGACGCGTCGGCGCAAAAGCGGCGTCAGCCGGTCGATGGCGCTGATCTGCTCGTCGAGGATCTGGATGCGCCGCTGCGCGCCGAGCACGCTGAGGAAGGCGATCGCGGTCTCCGACAGCACCTCCAGCCTGACCGCCTTGCGCTGGATCGCGGCGACCTCGATGCCGGCGACGCCCGCAGCAATCCGCGCGTCGCGCTTGCCGAACAGCTCGAAGGCCTGGCTGATCTGGAGCGTGGTCTCGGCCGATCGCGTGCCGCGATAAGTGCCGGACCCGAACGAATTGTCCTGTTCGTAGGTCAGCTCCGGATTGAGAAGCGCACCTGCCTGGATGCGCTGGCCCGTGGCGATGCCGACATCGCGCTCCGCCGCGGTCAGCCGCGGGCTCGTGGCCAGCGCGCGCGAGAGCGCGCTGCGCATCGTCAGAGTCTGGGCGTGAGACGGCGCAAGCGCCAATCCGCCAATCAGACACGCTGCCGCGCACGCCAGGCGCGCGGCCATTCCCCTGCAAAACATGAAACCGACCTGTAAAGGATGAACCCAATGGGCGCGCGGGGCGCCCGACCAAATCCGTTCAGGCCATCTGTTTGGGAGGCGGGGAGTCGGTATCGGGGACAATGCCGGCGAGCCGGGCTACGCGTTGCGGGCGCGATGCGGACACGAGCCCGATCGATCCGGCCGGTGGCGCCGGCTGCGCCACGGTCACCGAGAAGCAGCCATGGCAATGATGCCCGCCGACGGCCTTGTGCTCGTTGTGATCTGTGGAGCCGTCAAGGACCGCGCTGATCCCCGAGCCGCCACCGGGCGTGGTGACGTCGATGTCGTGCAGACCATGCAGAGCGCCCGCGAGCAGGTAGACAATCGCGATCAGCACAGACAGCAGCCCGCGCCAGTTGCGCGGCCGGCATGATCCTGAGGGCTGGCGGTTCGCGAGCACGATTTCACTCTGGTTGCGGTCTGCGCCCCGCCTAGCATGGGGGCGGGAACAGTGTCGACCCGCAACATTGTTACGTCCCTGGAACAATTGCCGCAGCGGCCGCGAAGACGCCGGTGCTTCTCATTGGCGCGTGATCAAGCTCAGTCGAGCATCGGCTGCCGCACCACGTGCTGCGTCCGCTATATCGCCAGCATCGCCGGCTTCGAGCGTGACGACGGCGCGACAGCCCGCTTCCATGGCCCGTTCCAGCCATTTGATGGCTTCATCAATCCACTGGTCGTGGTTCTCGGGATCGGCGATTGCCTTTACCCGGAATGCATCTGCCTGATGAAGGCACGCGGTTCTGCGATCCACGCGGCTCTCCCGATCCGGAGGTTCCGCCCCAATCGCATCCTTGATGATCGGAGAGCCGGCGTCGTTAACATAGGACAGGAATTGCCGCTCAAAAAGAAAGCCCCAGCCGGGACTGACCGGCTAGGGCTTTCGTGCTCACAAACTTCATCCTTGGGACTTGCACAGGTAATCCGCATCGCGCCGGTTCGTTCCCGCAGGCTCGGTCCAGTTTGGAACGTTCTTTCTTCGTTGTGATTAGCGACGAGGAGAAATCGAGGAGGACGGACCATGGACGGATTGATTTATCTCATCGGCTTGATCGTGGTGGTCATGGCGATCTTGTCGTTCTTCGGCCTGCGCTGAGAGAGCGGCGATGACGATGGAAACTCTCATACGGGAAGAGATCATGGAAGGCGGCGGCGTCGCTGCCGACGACCGGCGCACCATCCAGTGGAGTTCGGTGATCGCAGGCGCTTTGGCTGCCGGCGCAATGTCGTTCATCCTGGTCGGCTTTGGAGTCGCCGTCGGCCTGGGCGTCAGTTCCGCCTCGCCGACATGGCGCGATGCATCGGCGGCGCTGGCTTTGCTGTCGGGGCTGTATCTGATCATCCAGGCGATTATCAGCTTCGGCTTCGGCGGCTATGTCGCCGGCCGGACAACGCGCCCAGCCCCGGCGATCACAACGATCGAAGACGACGGCGAACGGCGGGACGGGCTGCATGGCCTGATGTCCTGGGCGCTCGCCGTGCTGCTTGGTGCCGCTCTGCTCGCGATGCTCGGCGCAGCTGCGATTGATCGTTCGCCGATGCGCAGTTCGGCAAGCAATACCTCCGCCGCCGAGCCTCTGTTGAGCTACGAGCTGGACAAGCTGTTTCGCGCGCCGCGGCGGCCCCCCAACACCGACCTCAGGGAACCTCGTGCCGAAGCCGGGCGCATCCTGATGACGTCGTCGAGCCACAGCGGCGTCAGCACCGATGACCGGGCCTACCTCGTGCAGCAGGTGGCCGCGCTGACGGGACTTGCGGCACCCGACTCGGAACGCCGGGTCGATGCGCTGATCGCAGACTCGCGGACGGCCATCAATCGGGCGCGCCGTAACTCCATCATCGTCGCCTTCTCCGTTGCGGCAGCAACCCTGATCGGCGCTGCCGTCGCCTGGGCTGCGGCGGTGGCCGGCGGGCGGCACCGCGATGGAGAGCCGCTGCCGAACTGGATGGCAAGCTCGAACCGCTTCCATCGCAATCCGCGCGCGATGCCGGTGCCGTAACCTGCAGGAGTATGGCCGGGAGCGATCCCGGCCATATTGCCTTTTGACGAGAGGCGCTAGGCCTTCTCCTCCCAGATCATGGCGAGGTGGACGATGGTCTGGACCGCCTTCTCCATGTCCTGCCGGCTGACCCACTCCAGACGCGAATGAAACGCGTGCTCGCCGGCGAAGATGTTGGGGCAGGGCAGGCCCATGAAGGACAGGCGCGAGCCATCGGTGCCGCCGCGAATCGCGGTGCGCATCGGGCGCAGGCCGGCGCGGCGGATCGCTTCGATGGCGTATTCGAGGATGTGCGGGTGGCGATCGATCACCTGCTTCATGTTGCGGTACTGCTCCCGCACCTCGAATGTGTAGGTCGAGCGCGGGAAATCCTTCATCACCTCCTTGACGATGTTCTCCAGCAGGATCTCCTTCTCCTTCAGCCCTTCCTCGGTGAAGTCGCGCACGATGAAGGAAAGCGTCGCCTGCTCCAGCGCACCCTCGATGCCGATCGGATGCAGAAAGCCCTGCTTGCCTGATGTCGTCTCGGGCGAGCAGCCTTCCCGGGGCAGGCGCTCGACGATGGCGGCGGCGATCTTGATCGCGTGCTCCATCTTGCCCTTGGCATAGCCGGGATGGGCGCTGACGCCGTTGATGGTGATGGTGGCGCCGTCCGCCGAGAAGGTCTCGTCCTCGACGCAGCCCGCGCTCTCGCCGTCCATGGTGTAGCCGAACTCGGCGCCGAGCTTCTTGATGTCGACATTGTCGACGCCGCGGCCGATCTCCTCGTCGGGCGTGAACAGGATCTTGATGGTGCCGTGCTTCACTTGCGGATTGTTGATGAAGAAATGCGCGGCATCCATGATCTCGGCGACGCCGGCCTTGTTGTCGGCGCCGAGCAGCGTGGTGCCGTCGGTGGTGATGATGTCGTTGCCGATCTGGTTCTTCAAGGCCGGATGCTCGGCGAAGCGGATCACCTGGCTGGTGTCGCCCGGCAGCGTGATGTCGCCGCCGCGATAGTTCTTCACGACCTGCGGCTTGACGTTCTTGCCGGTAACGTCGGGCGAAGTGTCCATGTGCGAGCAGAAGCAGATCACCGGCACCTTCTTCGTCGTGTTCGCCGGGATCGTTCCGTAGACGTAGCCGTAATCGTCGAGATGCGCGTCCTCGACGCCCATGACCTTCAGTTCGGCGGCGAGCACACGGCCGAGATCTTTCTGTTTCTCCGTCGAGGGCGAGCTCGGGGATTCCGGATCGGACTGGGTGTCGATGGTGACGTAGCGCAGGAAGCGCTCGGTCACGGTATGCGAAAAGGTGAGGGAGGACATTTCTGGTCAAACCGCCGGGTCAGGGGAGAGAGGCGGTATACCAGAAAAGCAGGGCGCGGTGAGGCCGGAGGAACGCTGATCAGGCTTAACGAAACGTGAGTGGTCAGATCGCCTCTTTCAGTTCCTTGACCGGGCGGAAGGCGACCTTCTTGCTGGCCTTGATGTGGATGGGCTCGCCGGTGGCGGGATTACGGCCGGTGCGGGCGGCGCGCTTGCGAACCTGGAGGATACCAAGCCCGACGATCCGGACACGGTCGCCCCTCTTCAGGTGCTTGGTGATCAGGTCGACCATGTCGGTCAGAACGGCTTCGGCGCGCTTCTTCGACAGGTCCTGGCTCTCCGCGATGTCGGCGGCGAGGTGCTTGAGGGTGATGGTGGCGGGAGCGGCAGCCTTCTTCGCGGAATCCTTCTTAGCCATATCTGGCCTCCTCAATCACAGGGGCCCCGGAAAAAAAACCGCTAAAGTGTGGGGATCCCTCCAAGTCCTGGAAGGCCTAGACGATTCGGGCTTGGGCTGACTATGGCGCGAATTCTCGACGGATGCCGGCAATCGCCGTCACAGCCGCGAAAGGGGTGTAGAAGTTTGTTCTAAGGCTATGAAGGAATTGCCAAAATGGCGCGAGAGACGGGGCTCGAACCCGCGACCTCCGGCGTGACAGGCCGGCGCTCTAACCAACTGAGCTACTCCCGCGTGGTTCGCTGAAAGCGCGCGGAACGAGGGGGGACTTAAAGGCGGGGCTGGGTGAAGTCAAGGATGTTGCGCTTCACCGGCAGGTCTCGGCTAAGCATTGCTCTGGAAAACGAAAAAGGCCGCCATGCGGCGGCCTCTGTCAGCCCGGAGTGGGGCCGTGTCAGCGGATCTCCGACGTCCCGGCGCTGGTGACCACGACCGGCTTGCCGGCCTTGATCACGTGCGCGGACTGGGCGGTCTGGCTGTAATCGGCATTGGTGCGAGCTGCGATCCCGAAGGCGGCCACCGTGATGCCGGCCACAAGCGCCACCACGACGATCTTGAGGTGGGTCGCACGATCAGCAGAGTGAATGGAGTGGTTCATCTGAGCCTCCCGACGGGCTTTGCCGCCGTCTATGGCTCTTCTTGTAAGGACCGTCTGTTTCCGGATGGTTTCGCGGGTTCCGCAAAATGGTTTCATGAATACGCCCGGTTGGTTTCGCCGGGCTTGCAGCCTTCACCGGCCTCAGGCGGCCGCCCGGCCGATATCGTCCCGGATCGAGCGCGCCGCCCAAACGAACAGGAGCGCCCCCAGCATGGTCGTGACCGCCGCGGAAAGCAGGGAGTAGCGCACGGCGTCGGCGCCGTAAGCGCCCTTCAGGGCGTCGTTGACCATGCCAACGGCGAGCGGGCCGACGCCCTGGCCGAAGCAGGTGGCGGTGAGCGCGATCAGGGCGGAGGCCAGCGCCCGCATGCTCGGCTTGGCCACCGTCTGCGCGATCGCGAAGATCGGCCCGAGATGGAAGCCGACCAGGAACGAGGTCAGCGCCAGCATGGCGACCATCATCGCAAAGTCCTGCGTCAGCATGCAGAGGGCGAACACCGGCCCGGCAAGGCCCGAGGTGATCGCGGGCGCCCACAGTTTCCAGCGGTCGTCGCGGCGGCAGATCTGCGCCACCACGAAGCCGCCGAGCAGGGTGCCGGCCATGCCGGCGAGCCCCTTGAAGGTACCGGCATAGGTGCCGATCTCGGCGCTCGACAGATGGTGCACGCGCGCCAGGAACGGCGGGATCCAGGCCGCGGTCGCGTAGTTCGTGTAAGTGGTGAGACAGAAGCCGATCAGCACGATGATGAAGCTCTGCTGCGAGGCCAGGAAACGCAGCGTCGGCCCGAGCGGCTCGGGCACGAAATTCTCCTGCATGGCGCCGCGCTTCGGTTCGGAGATCGTCAGCCACAGGACAATAGCGAGCAGGATACCGGGCAGGCCCGCGACGTAGAACGCCATCCGCCAGCCATAGTGCTGGTTGACGTAGCCGCCGACGAAATAACCGAGGAAGACGCCGAGATAGGTACCGACGGCGTAGATGCCGAGCGCGCGCGGACGCTCGTTCTTGGCGAAAAGGTCGGCGACGATGGATTGCGAGGCGGGCGAGCCTGCGGATTCGCCGATGCCGACGCCGATCCTCGCCAGTGCCAGCGACGTGACGCTCGAAGCGGCGCCGCACAGCGCCGTCATCGCACTCCAGAACGCGAATGCGGCGGCGACAATGTTGCGCCGGTTGAGCCGGTCGGCGACGCGCGCGATGGGAATGCCGAGCAGGGAGTAGAACAGCGCGAAGCCGAAGCCCGCGAGCAGGCCCATCATGGTGTCGCTGAGCTGAAACTCCTTCTTGATCGGCTCGATCAGGACGTTGAAGATCGTGCGGTCGAGAAAGTTCAGCGCGTAGATGATCGTGAGCAGGCCCAGCACGTAATAGCGCCGCGCCGGGGGTCTTGCCGTCGCGGCCGTTTGCACCGACATTTGTGACGTCACATCGACCATCGCTTCCCCCAATTAGTCTTTGTTATCGTTGTCGGTCCAGCTTTCATTGGCGTTGGCTGCTTCACGCGTCGCGGATGTAATTCCCCGCTTCGAATTCGACCGGAGGCGCGCTCACACCGAAGGAGATTCCGATCGGATCGCGGCCTGCTTCGATCGCCTCGAGCTGCTCGCTCAGCATGCGCCGGATCAAGAGGATGCCGCGGTCGCTCTGGCCGAAATGCTCCTCGGAATGGATGGTCTGCGGTCCCTGGCCGACCTGGGCTTCGTAGTCGCCCGGAAACTGCTGGTGCTCTTCCTCCGTCATGTCCCACCAGAATTTGCCGTTGAATTTCGAGCGCATGCGCCCGATGTCGCCGGGGTTCTTGACGCGGCCGGCGACGTAGATGCGGAACGAGGTGTCGTCGATCGGCAGCGTCCAGCCGATCGACTCAACGCGGGCGAATTGCGCCACGCGCGGGTTCGGCACGACGCGCAAGGTGGGGAGCGCCGCCTCGGTGACGCGGTAAAACACCTTGCCGTCATCCTGCTTGCGGATCGAGCGCACGGCGATCCCACGCGGGGTCTTGTCGAACGTCACCTCCGGCATCGATGCCATCATGTTGGTGAATTGGGGACCCGAGAACGAGCCGTGCAGCACCGGCACGTGGTAGGGATCGACCACGTTCTCGAAATGCTGGAGCCAGTTGCAGGGGATGATCGCGGGACCACCGCCGCCGATCGAGGAATCGTCCGCCTCCACGAACTCGCCGTCGTCCATGGCCTCCAGGCATTCATAGGCCGGTAGCACCGGGCGTTTCTCGGCCGGGCCCAGATAGGCGAAGATCAGCCCGTAGCGCTCCTCGACCGGATACCAGGGCTGGCGCACCTTGTCCTTGAACTGGCCGCCGTCGGGCTCGCAGGGCTGCTCCAGGCAACGACCCTCGGTGTCGAACTTCCAGCCGTGATAGCAGCAGCGGATGCCGTCCTCTTCGACCTTGCCGTAATAGAGCGTGGTGCCGCGATGGCAGCAGCGGGCGTGCAGCAGACCAGCGCGGCCGTGCCTGTCGCGGAACAGCACCAGATCCTCGCCGAGCGCGCGAACCTTTTTCGGGGTGTCGGTGGCATCGCTGATGAGCCCGACCGGATGCCAGTAGCGTCGCAGCAGTTCGCCCATCGGCGTGCCGCGCACGACCGAGGTGAGTTCGGTGCGCGTGTGCGCCGGCTTCATCGCATAGGCCGTGCCGAGATCGCGATCTCGCTGGGTGATGGTCATGCTGATCCTCCCGCTGTCGGCCTCAATGGCCATTTTGAGCTAGTCAAAGGTAGGTCGATGACAATGTCAACGAATTTCCAAATGCCTCTTAGTCGCATCCGGATCAGGCTGGGGAGGTTGCGCTACCAAAGCTTGGCACGCCTCGGCTTTCTTGGCAGAGGTGGATCATGAGCCAGATCGAGAGCAGGGGCGGGTCGTCGCCCGAGACGGACGCGAGCGATCCGCCGGCGCCGATCACTGTCATGCTGTCGTCGCGGCTGATGGTGCTGGCCAATTTGCTCAAGCGCGGCGCCATCCTGCGCTACAAGCGTCTCGCCGGCTTGTCCTCGGTCGAGTTTGGCCTGGTCGCCTCGCTCGGCCGGCGGCCGCCGATGAGCGTGGCGCGGCTTGCGGAAGCTGTCGGCCAGGACAAGGGGCAAATCAGCCGCGCGCTTGCGGAACTCGTATCGCGCAAGCTGATCGCGAAATCAGCGAACCCGAAGGACAGCCGCGAGGTGCTGGTCTCGTTGACCGCAACGGGCCTTGCGGCGCATGATGCGATCGTCGCCGGAGCGCAGGAGCGCAATCGGCGTTTGCGCGAACATCTGAGCGAAGCCGAGTTCGAGACGTTGTTGCAGCAGGTCGATTTATTGACGACGATCGCCGCCGAGCTGCTCAAGAGCGAGAAGATTTCGCGCTGACGTTTCGGCAATCCGGGACATGTTGGATCGCTTCCAAGAACCTTTCCAAGAACCCTTCCAAGACTCTTTCTAAGAGGCTTTCAATTAGGGAATTCGTGCGCGCTCCCCTAAGCGTCACCGCAAGCGCATGCCCTCATGGGACTGACGGCATGCGCAAATCAAAACACGCAGTTTTGGGGGTGCGCGTTGAACAGTCTTGGAATGCTGCGGTCGGCCGTATTGGCGACCGCATCCGCTTGGGTCTTGCTGCCGCAGGCATCGCTTGCACAATCTCCTCCGCAGAGTGGCGCGCAGAACATTCCGTCGGTAACCGTCACTGCGCCGGAAGCGCGCCGCCGGGCGGCGCCCTCCGTCCAGCGCCGCGCGCCGCGATCATCCCAGCAGACCGCCAACCGAAGCAGGCCGCAGCCGCAGCGCGATGTCGGTTTCGTCGAAACCCCGCGCGGCCCGGTGCACGGCTACGTCGCCGGTCGCAGCTCGTCCGGCACCAAGACCAACACGCCGATCATGGAGACGCCGCAGGCGGTCTCGGTGATTGGCGCGGAGCAGATCCGCGACCAGAAGGCGAACAAGCTCGACGAGGTCCTGCGCTATACTGCCGGCGTCCGCGCCGGGACCTTCGGCGCGGACACGCGCAACGATTGGTGGCTGATCCGCGGCTTCAAGTCTGACGACGTCGGACTGTTCCTCGACGGCATGCAGCTGTTCTACACGTCCTATGCGAGCTGGAAGCTTCAGACGCCCAACATGGAGCGGGTCGAGGTGCTGCGCGGCCCGTCTGCGGTGCTCTATGGCGGATCGAGCCCGAGCGGCATCGTCAACGTCATCAGCAAGATGCCGCCGGCGGAGCCTGTCCGTTTCATCGAGACCGGCGTCAACAATTTCGGCAACGCCTATGTCGGCTTCGATGTCGGCGGCCCGGTCGCGACGAGCCCTGAGAACGGCAAGCTGTTCTACCGCGTCGTCGGCCAGGTCCAAAACGGCCCGACGCAGGTCGATTTCACGCCCGATAACAACTACTTCATCGCGCCGTCGGTGACCTGGAAGCCGGACGCCGACACGACGTTCACGGTGCTGGCTTCAGCTTCCCGGCAGGAAACCCGCGGCATCAACTTCCTGCCCTATGAGGGCACGGTGACCAACGCTCGGTTCGGCAAGATCCCGACCAGCTTTTTCGCCGGTGATCCCAGCGTCGACAAGTTCACGCGCGAGCAGGAGATGCTGGGCTATCAGTTCGAGCGCAATCTCACGGATGATCTGACGTTCCGGCAGAATGCGCGGTTTGCCCATGTCGACGTGACCTATCGCGGCTACGTCGGCAACAATTGGGCTGACATCAACACGGCCAGTCTCGGTCGCTATAATTGGTATGCGAAGAACACCGCAAACCAGGCCAATCTCGACAACCAGCTGGAGTACCGCTTCAACACCGGCGCGGTGCGGCACACGATGCTGTTCGGG
Organism: Bradyrhizobium sp. WSM1417; assembly: GCF_000515415.1. Classification (NCBI taxonomy): domain Bacteria; kingdom Pseudomonadati; phylum Pseudomonadota; class Alphaproteobacteria; order Hyphomicrobiales; family Nitrobacteraceae; genus Bradyrhizobium; species Bradyrhizobium sp. WSM1417. The sequence goes on along the minus strand of NZ_KI911783.1, from coordinate 5,265,925 downwards.
GTCGATTTGAAGGGTTATCAGATCGACGACTATCAGGCTTTCAACTTCGGCACCGTTCCTTCGATCAACGTCTTCAATCCCGCCTATGGATTTGACATTCCGTTGACGGGCGCGCCGTTCCGCAACTTCCAGATCACGCAGAAGCAGGCCGGCACCTATCTTCAGGACCAGATGAAGCTCGGCAACTTCACGCTGGTGCTGAGCGGCCGCAACGATTGGGTCGAGACGACGCAGGCTGGCCGTGATACCGGCGCCACGCTTGCCAGCCGCGACGACAGCAGGTTCAGCGGGCGCGCCGGGCTGATCTACAATTTCGACAACGGCATCGCGCCTTATGTGTCTTACGCCACGAGCTACAACCCAATCATCGGCCTCAACGCGCAAAACCAGCTGTTCCTGCCGGAGACCGGCCAGCAGGCGGAAATCGGGGTGAAGGTCGCGCCGAGGGGATTTGACGGCTACTTCACCGCCTCGGTGTTCGACCTGAAGCGCCAGAACGTGGCCACCACTGATCCTATTATCACGACCTTGCAGAACCAGACCGGCGAGGTGACATCGCGCGGCATCGAGCTCGAAGCGGTGGCGAACGCCACGCGTGAGCTGAAGCTGATCGGCTCGTTCACGGCCTACCATTTGTTCAACAGCAGGGACCTGGACCCGTCTTTGGTCGGCAAGACCCCGACCAACACGCCTGAGCTCCTGGTGTCCGGCTGGGCGGACTACACCTTCAAGGACGGGCCGCTCGCGGGGTTCGGTTTCGGCGGCGGTGTCCGCTATATCGGTTCGTCGTGGGCCGATACCGCCAATACCCTCGAGGTTCCCGCGGTCGTGCTCGGCGATCTCGCGCTCCATTACGAGTGGCAGAACTGGCGCACCGCGCTGAACGTGATCAATTTGACCGACAAGGTCTATGTCGCGAGCTGCGCGGCGGCGTCCTCCTGCTTCTACGGCGACCGCCGGCGCGTCACCGCCAGCATTTCCTACAAATGGTGAGGCAAATGACGAGAACAGGCGAGGGAAGGCCATCGTGAGAGCCTGACCGGCTCGTCACCCGGCTTCCACCACGAGATCGATGAGCTCGCGGGTCATGCCCCCCGGCCCGAAGCTCATGCGAGCGCGGCGCGCGACGACCCAGCCACGTTGCCGCCGCGCTCGTCACTGATTTCTCCGCCGCGGCGGAAGCGGGCGCCGCCCACCCGACGCATTCGCCAGACGAGCCCGGGTCCGATCGTGATGCATGGCTCCCGGATCGCTCTCCGATGGTGGGCGCGCCTGTCCTCGTTGTGATCTGGACTTTGCTGCGTCGCGGCCTAGATAAGGTGAGCCTTCCCAACAACGGACGTCACGGCCCAGCGCGTGTGGACTGATCGGGGCGCCCTTGCTGGGGCGATCGATCTGCTCCATACCAGCCGCGGGGTGATTCCGGGATTTCCACCGTTCTGAGGGCGACAAAGGGCCTAAAAAGAGCGTGTCTTGCGCCCATTGGTGCACTGCGCTAAGGCTCAGAACAATTCCAAACTGGACGAATCCGTGGCTGTCCCGAGGCTGCGGGAAAAAGGGCTCGTCAATGAGCGGCATTCTGCAGAACTATCTTCCACTCGTCGTCTTCATAGGGGTAGCGGGCCTCATTGGCCTAGTGCTGCTGATCGCGCCGTTCATCGTGGCGTTCCAGCAGCCGGACCCGGAAAAGCTGTCGGCGTATGAGTGCGGTTTCAACGCCTTCGACGACGCCCGCATGAAGTTCGACGTCCGCTTCTATCTGGTCGCCATCCTCTTCATCATCTTCGATCTGGAAGTGGCGTTCCTGTTTCCCTGGGCGGTGGCGTTCGGCAAGCTTGGCGCGACCGGCTTCTGGTCCATGGTGGTGTTCCTTGGCGTGCTGACGGTCGGGTTCGCCTATGAATGGAAGAAAGGCGCACTGGAATGGGATTGAACCCTGTGTCATCCGCCGGTCCGGTTCTCGCGCCGGCCCCCAAGGGCATCCTGGACCCGTCGACCGGCAAGCCGGTCGGGGCCAATGATCCGTTCTTCCTCGAGGTCAATTCGGAACTGTCCGATAAGGGCTTCTTCGTCGCCGCAACCGATGACCTCATCACCTGGGCGCGCACCGGCTCGCTGATGTGGATGACCTTCGGTCTCGCCTGCTGCGCGGTCGAGATGATGCAGGTCTCGATGCCGCGCTACGACGTCGAGCGCTTCGGATTCGCGCCGCGCGCCTCGCCGCGTCAGTCGGACGTAATGATCGTCGCGGGGACCCTGACCAACAAGATGGCGCCGGCGCTGCGCAAGGTCTACGACCAGATGCCCGAGCCGCGTTACGTCATCTCGATGGGCTCCTGCGCCAACGGCGGCGGCTATTATCACTATTCCTACTCGGTCGTGCGCGGTTGCGACCGGATCGTGCCGATCGACATCTACGTGCCGGGCTGCCCGCCCACGGCGGAAGCGCTGCTCTACGGCGTGCTGCTGCTGCAGAAGAAGATCCGCCGCACCGGCACCATCGAACGCTAAGGTTTTACGTCATGGACGACGCCAAGCTCGACGCCCTGGGGCAGACGATCGTTAGCGCGCTTCCGGGCGCCGCCATCGGTCATTCGGTGGCCTTCAACCAGCTCACAGTGGATGTCGAGGTCAGCAAGATCGTCGAGGTGGTCAAGTACCTCCGCGATGACCCGAACTGCCGCTTCATCAACTTCACCGACATCACGGCCGCGGATTATCCGTCGCGCGAAAAACGCTTCGACGTGATCTATCACTTCCTGTCACCGACCCTGAACGCGCGGGTTCGGCTCAAGGCCCAGGCCGACGAGACCACGCAGGTGCCGTCGCTGATCGAGGTGTTTCCCGGCGCCGACTGGTTCGAGCGCGAAGCCTACGACCTCTACGGCGTGATCTTCGTCGGCCATCCCGACATGCGCCGCCTCCTGACCGATTACGGCTTCGAAGGTCATCCGCTGCGCAAGGATTTCCCGACCACCGGCTTCCTCGAGGTCCGCTATGACGACCAGGAGAAGCGGGTGGTGTACGAGCCGGTCAGGCTCAACCAGGAATTCCGCAAGTTCGACTTTTTGTCCCCGTGGGAGGGCGCCGACTATCCGGTCCTTCCGGGCGATGAAAAAGCGGGGCCGAAGGTCTGAACATGAACGAGCAACCCGAACAGCTTCGCAACTTTACGATCAACTTCGGACCGCAGCATCCGGCTGCGCACGGTGTTCTTCGTCTTGTGCTTGAATTGGATGGTGAGGTCGTCGCCCGCGTCGATCCCCATATCGGCCTGCTCCACCGCGGCACCGAAAAGCTGATCGAGCAGAAGACCTATCTGCAGGCGATCCCTTATTTCGACCGTCTCGACTACGTCGCGCCGATGAACCAGGAGCACGCCTTCTGCATGGCTGCAGAAAAGCTGCTCGGCATCGAGGTGCCACGCCGCGCGCAGCTGATCCGCGTGCTCTATTGCGAGATCGGCCGCATCCTGTCGCATTTGCTCAACGTCACCACGCAGGCCATGGACGTCGGCGCGCTGACCCCGCCGCTGTGGGGTTTCGAAGAGCGCGAAAAGCTGATGGTGTTCTACGAGCGCGCCTCCGGCAGCCGCATGCACGCAGCCTACTTCCGCGTCGGCGGCGTGCATCAGGACCTGCCGCAGAAGCTGGTCGACGACATCGACGCCTGGTGCGACCCATTCCTGAAAGTGGTCGAGGATCTCGACCGGCTGCTCACCGCCAACCGCATCTTCAAGCAGCGCAACGTCGACATCGGCGTCGTGTCGCTGAAGGAAGCCTGGGAGTGGGGCTTCTCCGGCGTGATGGTGCGCGGTTCGGGCGCGGCCTGGGATCTGCGCAAGTCGCAGCCCTATGAATGCTACGCCGAGCTGGATTTCGACATCCCGATCGGCAAGAACGGCGACTGCTACGACCGCTATCTGATCCGCATGGAAGAGATGCGCCAGTCCGTGCGCATCATGAAGCAGTGCATCCAGAAGCTGAACGTAGCCGAAGGGAAGGGTCCCGTCGTCGTCGAAGACAACAAGGTCGCGCCGCCGCGCCGTGGCGAGATGAAGCGCTCGATGGAAGCGCTGATCCATCACTTCAAGCTCTACACCGAAGGCGTCCACGTGCCGGCCGGCGAGGTCTACGCCGCGGTCGAGGCGCCGAAGGGCGAGTTCGGCGTCTTTCTGATCTCCGACGGCACCAACAAGCCGTACAAGTGCAAGATCCGCGCGCCGGGCTTTGCCCATCTCCAGGCCATGGACCATATCTGCCGCGGTCATCTGCTCGCCGACGTCTCGGCGATCCTCGGCTCGCTCGACATCGTGTTCGGAGAGGTCGATCGGTGATGGCGCAGGCGCCGATCCAGTTTGACCGCGCCTCGGGGGCCCTTGAAGGGGCCAACCTGTGGGAGCGGACGGCTGCCTTGGCGCTGGTGACGGGATCGAAGATCTCCTCGCACTTCTCGCATATGGGCTACATCGCCTGCGCCAATCTGCTGCGGAAGACGCTGCCCGAGCGCAACATCGCGATCAAGCTCAACCCCGACGCCGTGTTCGAATTTCCCTACGGCGACGGCTATTGGAGCAAGCTGCTCAACCGCTCCTATAATTACGAGGACGAGCTGGAGCTGTTGTTCGCAGACTCCATCGACGTCGACTACACGCTGCTCGATTGCGGCGCGAATTACGGCTATTGGTCGGTGCTGGTGTCGAGCAAGCCGTTCGGTTCGCACAAGGCGATCGCGATCGAGCCGTCGGGGCAGAACCATCCGAAGCTCGCCAACAACGCCCGCATCAACGGCAGCCGCTTCGAGACCATGAAATGCGCGATCGGTGCGGCCCGTGGCACCGCGCGTCTGTCAGGCACCAAGCACGAGGCCTTCAGCATCGCCGGCGATGCGTCGGCGGGCGGCGAGGACGTGCCGGTCATCGCGCTCGATAATCTGATCGACGACGGCAAGATCGCAGGCACCGGCAAGTACCTGATCAAGCTCGACGTCGAAGGCGTCGAGATCGAGGCGATCAAGGGCGGCGCCCGGCTGCTCCAGGCCGACAGCGTCATCATGTGCGAGGAGCACGGCAGCGACCGTTCGCATGCGGTCTCGCGCTACATCCTCGAACACACCCCGCTGAAGCTGATCGTCTATGATCCCAGCACAAGGCGTATGGAGACGGTGACCGAGCTGTCGATCCTCGACCGCATCAAGGTCTCGACCCACGTCGGCTACAATGTTTTCGGCACCGCAAGCGCATTCTGGCAGGACAGGATCAATGCCCTGAATGCGAAAACCGCGCGCCGCATGCAGTGAGAGATTGAAGAGATGTCCGTTCGCCGATTAGCACCGAAGGAAGTCCAGCCCGCGAGCTTTGCGTTCACGGAGGAGAACCTCGCGTTCGCCAAGCAGCAGATCGCGAAATATCCGGCCGGGCGCCAGGCTTCGGCCGTCATCGCCATTCTCTGGCGCGTTCAGGAACAGCACGACGGCTGGGTCTCGGAGGCCGCGATCCGCGCGGTCGCCGATATGCTCGACATGCCCTATATCCGCGTGCTCGAAGTCGCGACCTTCTACACGATGTTCCAGCTGGCCCCGGTCGGCAAGAAGGCCCACGTCCAGGTCTGCGGCACCACGCCGTGCCGCCTGCGCGGCGCCGAGGATCTGATCCACGTCTGCGAGCACCGCATCCATCACGAGCCCTTCCATCTCTCCAAGGACGGCAATTTCAGCTGGGAGGAGGTGGAGTGCCTCGGTGCCTGCGTGAACGCGCCGATGGTGCTGATCGGCAAGGACACCTATGAGGATCTGACCAAGGAAAGCTTCGGCAAGGTGCTCGACGGCTTTGCGTCGGGCAATCCGCCCAAGCCCGGTCCGCAGAACGGCCGCCAGTTCTCGGCGCCGACCGGTGGGCCGACCACGCTGAAGGAAATCACCTGATGCGTGATTTCTCGCCGCCAGTTGAAGGGAGCAGTGTTGTGAAGAAGTGGGGCTTCGTCGCGATGCATTCCGCCGTGGCGGCCACGTTCATTTTCCTGCTTCAGCGCTTCGCCCTCAACGCGACGCTGGAATCCAGTCTGCTCTGGGCGCTGACCTTCGCCGTCTGCGCCGCCGGGCTTGCCTACAAGCAAGCCAACCGTTGATCGGAAAGCACTGACATGCTCGAGGACAAGGACCGCATCTTCAAGAACCTCTACGGCCTCCACGATTGGGGGCTCGAGGGCGCGCGGCGCCGCGGCGCCTGGGATGGCACGAAGAACATCATCGACAAGGGCCGTGACTGGATCATCAATGAGATGAAGGCGTCGGGGCTGCGCGGCCGCGGTGGCGCCGGCTTCCCGACCGGCCTGAAATGGTCGTTCATGCCCAAGGAATCGACCGACGGCCGGCCGAGCTATCTCGTCGTCAACGCCGACGAATCCGAGCCCGGGACCTGCAAGGATCGCGAGATCATGCGGCACGATCCGCATCTCCTGATCGAGGGCTGCCTGATCGCCAGCTGCGCGATGAACGCCCATGCCTGCTACATCTATGTCCGCGGCGAGTTCATCCGCGAGCGCGAGCATCTCCAGGCGGCGATCGACCAGGCCTATGAGGCCAAGCTGGTCGGCAAGGACAATGTCAACGGCTGGCCGTTCGACATCTACGTCGCCCACGGCGCCGGCGCCTATATCTGCGGCGAGGAAACCGCGCTGCTCGAGAGCCTCGAAGGCAAGAAGGGCCAGCCGCGCTTGAAGCCGCCGTTCCCGGCCAATGTCGGCCTGTATGGCTGCCCCACCACCGTCAACAATGTCGAGTCGATCGCGGTCGCGCCGGACATTCTGCGCCGTGGTGCGGCGTGGTTCGCCGGCATCGGCCGTCCCAACAATGTAGGCACCAAGCTGTTCTGCATCTCCGGCCATGTCGAGCGGCCCTGCAACGTCGAAGAAGCCATGGGCATTCCGTTCCGTGAGCTGATCGAGAAGCATTGCGGCGGCATCCGCGGCGGCTGGGACAACCTCAAGGCCGTGATCCCCGGCGGCTCCTCGGTGCGCATGGTGCCGGCCGAGCAGATCATCGACACGCCGATGGATTTCGACTCCTTGAGCAAGCTGCGCTCGGGCCTCGGCACCGCGGCCGTGATCGTGATGGACAAGTCGACCGATTTGATCCGCGCCATCGCCCGCATCTCCTATTTCTACAAGCACGAGAGCTGCGGCCAGTGCACGCCGTGCCGCGAGGGCACCGGCTGGATGTGGCGCGTCTTGACCCGCATGGCAGACGGTCGCGCCCACAAGCGCGAAATCGACATGCTGCTGGAAGTCACCAAACAGGTCGAAGGCCACACCATCTGCGCGCTCGGCGACGCGGCGGCGTGGCCGATCCAGGGCCTGATCGCGCATTTCCGTCATGAGATCGAAGCGCGCATCGACCAATATTCGCACAAGGCCGACATTGACGATGCCGGCGTCCGCGATCCCGTGAACATGGTCGCGGCGGAGTAGAGACAATGACCAAGCTCATCATCGACGGTAAAGAGATCGATGTCCCCGCCGAATACACGCTGCTCCAGGCGTGCGAGGCGGCCGGCGCCGAGATTCCGCGCTTCTGCTATCACGAGCGGCTGTCGATCGCCGGCAATTGCCGGATGTGCCTCGTCGAGGTGAAGGGCGGCCCGAAGCCGGTCGCGAGCTGCGCCTGGGGCGTGCGCGATTGCCGTCCGGGTCCCAAGGGCGAGCCGCCGGAAATCTCCACCCGTTCGCCGATGGTGAAGAAGGCGCGCGAAGGCGTGATGGAATTCCTCCTCATCAACCATCCGCTGGATTGCCCGATCTGCGACCAGGGCGGCGAGTGCGACCTGCAGGACCAGGCGATGGGCTACGGTGTCGACACCAGCCGCTTCGCCGAGAACAAGCGCGCGGTCGAGGACAAATATCTCGGCGCACTGGTCAAGACCTCGATGAACCGCTGCATCCAGTGCACCCGTTGCGTCCGCTTCTCGGCGGAAGTCGCCGGCGCCCCCGAAATGGGCGCGACCGGCCGCGGCGAGGATATGGAGATCACGACCTATCTCGAGCACGCGCTGACGTCGGAGCTTCAGGGCAATCTCGTCGATATCTGCCCGGTCGGCGCGCTGACCTCGAAGCCCTATGCCTTCGCCGCGCGCCCGTGGGAGCTCGGCAAGACCCAGTCGATCGACGTGATGGACGGCGTGGGATCTGCGATCCGCGTCGACACCCGCGGCCGCGAAGTGATGCGTATCCTGCCGCGCGTCAACGAGGCCGTGAACGAGGAGTGGATCTCCGACAAGACCCGTCACGTCGTCGACGGCCTGCGCACCCAGCGCCTCGACCGGCCCTATATCCGCGAAGCCGGCAAGCTGCGCGCGGCGAGCTGGCCCGAGGCCTTTGCCGCGATTGCCTCCAAGGCGGCGCGCACCGACGGCAAGCGGATCGGCGCGATCGCGGGCGACCTCGCCGGCGTCGAAGAGATGTTCGCGCTGAAGGATCTGCTGGCCAAATACGGCTCGGCCAATCTGGCGGTGCAGGGCGGCGACGCCTTCGATCCCGCGCTCGGCCGCGGCTCCTATATCTTCAATCCGACGCTCGCCGGCGTCGAGCAGGCCGATGCGCTGCTCATCATCGGCGCCAATCCGCGGAAAGAGGCGGCCGTGTTCAACGCCCGCATCCGCAAGCGCTGGCGCGCCGGCGGCTTCAAGGTCGGCGTGATCGGCGCCAAGCCCGACCTCACGTACGACTATGATCACCTCGGCGCAGGCACCGACACGCTCGGTGAGCTCGCGGCCGGCAAGCACTCCTTCATGGACGTGCTGAAGAACGCCAAGAACCCGATCATCCTGGTCGGTGCTGGCGCCGCCTCGCGCCACGACGGCGCCGCCATTCTCGGCGCCGCCGCCAAGCTCGCGCTCGACGTCGGTGCGCTCAAGGACGGCTGGAACGGCTTTGGTGTCTTGCATGAGAGCGCTTCGCGCGTCGGTGCGCTCGACATCGGCTTTGTCGCCGGTCAGGGCGGGCTGAACGCAGTGCAGATGACGACGTTCGGGACGCTCGATCTGCTGTTCCTGCTCGGCGCGGACGAGATCAAGCCGTCAGACGGCACCTTCGTCGTCTATATCGGCACCCACGGCGACCGCGGCGCCCATCGCGCCGACGTGATCCTGCCGGCAGCCGCCTATACTGAGAAGTCCGCGATCTACGTCAACACCGAAGGCCGCGTGCAAATGACCGGACGGGCCGCATTCCCGCCGGGTGAGGCCCGCGAGGACTGGGCGATCGTCCGCGCGCTGTCGGAGGCGCTCGGCAAGAAGCTCGGCTATGACTCGCTTTCGGCCCTGCGCCAGGCGATCTTCAAGGCTGTGCCGCATCTGATCCGTCTGGACCAGATCGAGGCCGGCGCGGCCGACCAGATCAAGAAGCTCGCGGGGAAGGGCGGCACGACGGAGAAGGCCCCGTTCAAGCCGCTCGTCGAGGACTTCTATTTGACCAACCCAATCGCGCGTGCGTCCGCCGTGATGGCGGAGTGTTCGCGGCTTGCCTCCGGGCAGATGCTGACCGCAGCGGAGTGAGCTGATGGAATTCTTCGAAAGCGCCTTCTGGACCGGGTTCCTCTGGCCGCTGATCATCATGATCGCGGAGAGCGTCCTGGTGCTGGTCGTCCTGCTGGTGGCGATCGCCTACATCCTGCTCGCCGACCGCAAGATCTGGGCGGCGGTGCAGATCCGCCGCGGCCCTAACGTGGTGGGTCCCTGGGGCCTACTGCAATCCTTCGCCGACCTCCTGAAGTTCGTGCTGAAGGAGCCGATCATCCCGTCCGGCGCCAACAAGGGCGTGTTTCTCCTTGCTCCCTTGGTCTCATGCGTGCTCGCGCTCGCCGCCTGGGCGGTGATCCCGACCAATCTCGGCTGGGTGATCTCCGACATCAATGTCGGCGTCCTCTTCATCTTCGCGATCTCGTCGCTGTCGATCTACGGCATCATCATGGCCGGCTGGTCGTCGAACTCGAAATATCCGTTCCTGGCGGCGCTGCGCTCGGCGGCGCAGATGGTGTCCTACGAGGTCTCGATCGGCTTCGTCATCATCACGGTGCTGCTCTGCGCCGGCACGCTGAACCTCTCGGCCGTGGTCGAGGCGCAGCATGTCCGCGGCCTCGCCAGCCTGATCGGGTTGCCGCAGCTCACGATCCTGAACTGGTACGTCTGGCCGCTGTTCCCGATGTTCGTGATCTTCTACGTCTCGGCGCTGGCGGAAACCAACCGCCCGCCGTTCGACCTCGTCGAAGCGGAATCCGAGCTCGTCGCCGGCTTCATGGTCGAGTACGGCTCGACGCCGTATCTTCTGTTCATGCTCGGCGAGTATGTCGCGATCGCCACGATGTGCGCGATGGCGACGATCCTGTTCCTCGGAGGCTGGCTGCCGCCGGTGGACCTGCCGCCCTTCAACTGGGTGCCGGGCATCATCTGGTTCTCGCTGAAACTGTTCTTCATGTTCTTCCTGTTCGCGATGGCCAAGGCGATCGTGCCGCGCTACCGCTACGATCAACTGATGCGCCTCGGCTGGAAGGTCTTCCTGCCGTTGTCGCTGGCAATGGTGATCGTGGTGGCCGGTGTGCTGCACTTTGCCGGCATCGCGCCGAAGTGAGGGCCGTCATGGGTATCAACATCAACGCCACTGCACGCTCGCTCCTGTTGTCGGAATTCGTCTCGGCGTTCTTCCTCGCCATGCGCTATTTCTTCCAGCCGAAGCCGACGCTGAACTATCCCTTCGAGAAGGGCCCGATCTCGCCGCGCTTCCGCGGCGAGCATGCGTTGCGCCGCTATCCGAACGGCGAGGAACGCTGCATCGCCTGCAAGCTGTGCGAAGCGGTCTGCCCGGCGCAGGCCATCACCATCGAGGCCGGCCCGCGCCGCAACGACGGCACCCGCCGCACCGTGCGCTACGACATCGACATGGTGAAGTGCATCTATTGCGGCCTCTGCCAGGAAGCCTGTCCGGTCGATGCCATCGTCGAAGGTCCGAACTTCGAGTTCGCGACCGAGACCCGCGAGGAACTGTTTTATGACAAGGCCAAGCTGCTCGCCAATGGCGACCGCTGGGAACGCGAGATCGCGAAGGCGATCGAGCTCGATGCGCCGTACCGGTGAGATGAGAGCATGATCCTTCCCGCGCTGTTCTTCTATCTGTTCGCCGGCGTCTGCGTCGCCTCGGCGGTGATGGTGATTGTCTCGCGCAATCCCGTGCACTCCGTGCTGTACCTGATCCTGGCCTTCGTCAACGCCTCTGGCCTGTTCGTGCTGATGGGCGCCGAGTTCCTGGCGATGATCCTGATCGTCGTCTATGTCGGCGCCGTCGCCGTGCTGTTCCTGTTCGTGATCATGATGCTCGACGTCGATTTCCTCGAGCTGCGCGAGGGCTTCATCGAGTACCTCCCGGTCGGCCTCGTGATCGGCGGCATCTTCCTGTTCGAGCTGCTGCTCACGGTCGGGTTCTGGGTCATCAACCCCGGCGTCGCCAAGACGATCACGGCGGCGATCCCGGCCAACGTCTCCAATACCGAGGCGCTGGGCCTGGTGCTCTATACCAAGTACATCCACTACTTCCAGCTCTCGGGCATGGTGCTGCTGGTCGCGATGATCGGCGCTATCGTGCTGACACTGCGTCACAAGGCGAGCGTCAAGCGGCAGGACATCAACGTTCAGAACGCGCGCACGCCCGAAATAGCGATGGCGATACGCAAGGTGGCGCCGGGGCAGGGGCTCCAGGATTCTGACGCGGCGGAGTGGGTGAAATGACGATCGGGCTCGGACACTATCTTGCGGTCGGCGCGATCCTGTTCACGCTCGGGATCCTCGGCATCTTCCTCAATCGCAAGAACATCATCGTCATCCTGATGTCGATCGAGCTGATCCTGCTCGCGGTCAACGTCAACCTCGTGGCGTTCTCGACCTTCCTCGGCGACATCGTCGGGCAGGTCTTCGCGCTCCTGGTGCTCACCGTCGCGGCCGCTGAAGCCGCGATCGGTCTCGCCATCCTGGTGGTCTATTTCCGCAACCGCGGCTCGATCGCGGTTGAGGACGTCAATCTGATGAAGGGCTGATCGCATGATCCGGAAAAGTGGACACCGGTTTTCCGACCAGATCATGCGGAAAGATTAAATCATGGTCCAGGCAATCGTCTTTCTGCCTCTTCTGGGCGCCATTCTGGCCGGCCTCATCGCGCTGTTCGGCGCGCATGCCCGCAACCCCTCGGGCGACACGGTCGAGCATCACGATGATCACGGCCATGGCGCGCACGCCCATGCGTCGGACACGATCAACGAGGATGCGTCGGTCGTTCACGAAACTCATCACGAACCCGGCGACGGTCACGACGACCACCACGTGTCCGAGCCGCCCGCGGCGGGCTCGCGCGGCGCCGAGCTGATCACCACGGCATTGCTGTTCGTGTCGGCGGCGCTGTCCTGGATGACGCTGGTCGATGTCGGCTTCATGCACCACGACATGCGCATTCCGCTGCTGCCGTGGATCCTGTCCGGCGATCTCCAGGTCTACTGGACGCTGCGGGTCGACACGCTCACCGCCGTGATGCTGGTGGTGGTGACCACCGTGTCCTCGCTCGTGCACCTCTATTCCATCGGCTACATGGACGAGGACCCGAACCGGCCGCGCTTCTTCGGCTATCTCTCGCTGTTCACTTTCGCGATGCTGATGCTGGTGACCGCGGACAACCTGGTGCAGCTGTTCTTCGGCTGGGAAGGCGTGGGTCTGGCGAGCTACCTCCTGATCGGCTTCTGGTACCAGAAGCCGTCGGCGAACGCCGCCGCCATCAAGGCCTTCGTGGTCAACCGCGTCGGCGATTTCGGCTTCGCGCTCGGCATCTTCGCGATCTTCCTGCTGGCCGGCTCGACCGATTTCGAGACCATCTTCCACGCCGCGCCGGGCCTGACCGGCAAGACCATCGACTTCCTCGGCTGGCACGCCGACGCGCTGACCCTGACCTGCCTGCTGCTGTTCATGGGCGCGATGGGCAAATCGGCGCAGTTCCTGCTGCACACTTGGTTGCCGGACGCGATGGAAGGCCCGACCCCGGTGTCGGCGCTGATCCACGCTGCGACCATGGTCACCGCCGGCGTCTTCATGGTGGCGCGCCTGTCGCCACTGTTCGAGCTCGCGCCGAACGCGCAGGCCGTCGTGATGTTCTTCGGCGCCACCACGGCGTTCTTCGCGGCGACCATCGGTCTGGTCCAGAACGACATCAAGCGCATCGTCGCCTACTCGACCTGTTCGCAGCTCGGCTACATGTTCGTGGCGATGGGAGCAGGGGCCTATTCGGTCGGCATGTTCCATTTGTTCACGCACGCCTTCTTCAAGGCGCTGTTGTTCTTGGGCTCCGGCTCGGTGATCTACGCGATGCACCACGAGCAGGACATCCGCAACATGGGCGGCCTGTGGCGCAAGATCCCCTACACCTACGCGGTGATGGTGGTCGGCACGCTCGCGCTCACGGGATTCCCACTGACCGCCGGCTATTTCTCCAAGGACGCGATCATCGAGTCGGCCTACGCCTCGCACAATCCGTTCGCGATGTACGGCTTCCTGATGACGGTCGTCGCGGCCGGCCTGACCTCGTTCTACTCGTGGCGCCTGATCTTCAAGACCTTCCACGGCGAGCCGCATGACGATCACCACTACGAGGCCGCGCATGAAGCGCCGATCTGGATGCTGATCCCGATCGGTGTGCTGGCGGTCGGCTCCATCCTGGCCGGCTTCCCGTTCAAGGAGCTGTTCGCCGGTCACGGCATCGAGGAGTTCTTCCGCGAATCCGTGAAGATGAACCCGCACATCATCGAGGAGATGCACCACATCCCCGAGACCATCGCCTTCCTGCCGACGGTGATGATGGTGCTGGGCTTCCTGGTGTCATACCTGTTCTACATCCGCCGGCCTTATCTGCCGGTCGAACTCGCGAACACGCAGCCGATGCTGTACAAGTTCCTGCTCAACAAATGGTACTTCGACGAGCTCTACGACATCATCTTCGTCCGTCCGGCGAAGTGGATCGGCTACCAGCTCTGGAAGAAGGGCGACGGCTTCATCATCGACGGCCTCGGTCCCGACGGCGTCTCTGCCCGGGTGCTGGACGTCACCCGCAACGTCGTGAAAATCCAGACCGGCTATCTCTACCACTACGCGTTCGCCATGCTGATCGGTGCCGCCGGCCTGATCACCTGGTTCATGTTCGGCTTTGGGGGCCAGTAAAATGACGACCTGGCCAATTCTATCCGTCACGACGTTCCTGCCGCTGGTCGGCGCGCTGATCGTCTATCTCAGCCGCGGCGATGACGAGGCTAGCAGGCGCAACTCGCGCTGGATCGCGCTGTGGACCACGCTGATCACCTTCGCGGTGTCGGTGATCCTGGTCATGCGGTTCGATGCGTCGAGCGCCGACTTCCAGTTCGTCGAGAAGGCGAACTGGCTTGCTACCGGCATCACCTATCACATGGGTGTGGACGGCATTTCGTTGCCGCTGGTGATCCTGACCACCGCCATCATGCCGTTCTGCATCATCGCGAGCTGGAAGGCGATCACCAACCGCGTCCGCGAATACATGATGGCGTTCCTGATCCTGGAAACGCTGATGATCGGCACCTTCTCGGCGCTCGATCTCGTGCTGTTCTACCTGTTCTTCGAAGGCGGCCTGATCCCGATGTTCCTGATCATCGGCGTCTGGGGCGGTCCGCGCCGGGTCTATGCGTCCTTCAAGTTCTTCCTCTACACGCTGCTCGGCTCGGTCCTGATGCTGCTCGCCATCATGGCGCTGTACTGGAACGGCGGCACCACCGACATCCCGACCCTGATGCACACCGCCGTGCCGCGCTCACTGCAGACCTGGGCGTGGCTTGCCTTCTTCGCCTCGTTCGCGGTGAAGATGCCGATGTGGCCGGTGCACACCTGGCTCCCCGACGCCCACGTCGAGGCGCCGACCGCAGGCTCGGTGGTCCTGGCTGCGATCATGCTGAAAATGGGCGGCTACGGCTTCCTGCGTTTCTCGCTGCCGATGTTCCCGCTGGCCTCGCATGACTTCGCGCCGTTGATGTTCACGCTCTCGGTCATTGCCATCATCTACACCTCGCTGGTGGCGCTGATGCAGGAGGACATGAAGAAGCTGATCGCGTACTCCTCGGTGGCGCATATGGGCTTCGTCACCATGGGCATCTTCGCCGGCACCATGCAGGGCGTCGCCGGCGGCGTGTTCCAGATGATCTCGCACGGCATCGTCTCCGGCGCGCTGTTCCTCTGCGTCGGCATCGTTTACGACCGCATGCACACCCGCGAGATCGCGGCCTATGGCGGCCTCGTCAACCGGATGCCGCTCTACGCGCTGACCTTCATGGTCTTCACCATGGCCAATGTCGGTCTGCCCGGCACCTCCGGCTTCGTCGGCGAGTTCATGACGCTGCTCGGCACCTTCAAGGTCTCGATCCCGACCGCGTTCTTCGCCACCTTCGGCGTGATCCTGTCGGCCTGCTATGCGCTGTGGCTTTACCGCAAGGTCGTGTTCGGGGCGCTGGTCAAGCCGTCGCTGGCGAGCATGAAGGATCTCACCTTCCGGGAGGGCCTGACGCTGTTCCCGCTGATCGCGCTGACGATCCTGTTCGGCATCTATCCGAAGCCGGTGCTCGACATGTCGGCGGCCTCGGTCCAGCAACTCGTCAATAATTACAACACCGCTGTGACGGCCGTGAAGGCCGCCGCACTGCTCCAGTGAGCGGGCAGGTCAGGATATCGCCATGAGCTTTGAGACTGCAGGTTATCAACTGGCGCCGGTGCTGCCCGAGCTCGTGCTCGCGGTCGGGGCCATGGCACTCCTGATGCTCGGCGCCTATCGCGGGCAGGAGACCACCAAGACGGTCACGACGCTTGCGGTGCTGCTCCTGATCGTGGTCGGCGTGCTCGAATACATGTTGCCCGCGGGCAAGCACGTGACCTTCGGCGGCAGCTTCATCGTCGATGATTTTGCCCGCTTCATGAAGATCCTGGCCCTGATCGGCTCGGCGGTGACGCTGGTGCTGTCGACCGAGTTCCTGTCGGATCCGTCGCGCCGCATCTTCGAATACGCGATCCTGGTGCTGCTCTCGACTCTCGGCATGATGGTGCTGATCTCGGCCGGCGACCTGATCTCGCTCTATCTCGGCCTCGAATTGATGTCGCTGGCGCTCTACGTCGTCGCGGCCTCCAACCGCGACAACGCCAAGTCGACCGAAGCCGGCCTGAAGTACTTCGTGCTCGGCGCGCTGTCCTCGGGCATGCTGCTCTACGGCTCCTCGCTGATCTACGGCTTCACCGGCACCGTCGCCTTCACCGGCATCGCGGCGTCCGCGACGATCTCGAATGTCGGCCTGGTGTTCGGCCTGGTCTTCCTGCTTGCCGGCCTCTGCTTCAAGGTCTCGGCCGTGCCGTTCCACATGTGGACGCCCGACGTCTACGAGGGCGCGCCGACGCCCGTGACAGCCTTCTTCGCCTCGGCGCCGAAAGTGGCCGCGCTCGCGGTCTTCACCCGCGTTACGTTGACAGCATTCCCGGGCATCGTCTCGCAGTGGCAGCAGATCCTGGTGTTCGTGGCGATCGCCTCGATGGCGCTGGGCTCGTTCGCCGCGATCGGCCAGAGCAACATCAAGCGCCTGATGGCCTATTCCTCGATCGGCCATATGGGCTTTGCCCTGGTCGGCCTCGCGGCGGGCACGGTCGAGGGCGCGCAGGGCGTCTTGATGTACATCGTGATCTATGTCGCGATGACGCTGGGCTCCTTCGCCATCATCCTGGCCATGAAGCGCAACGGCCAGCCGGTCGAGCAGATCAGCGATTTCGCAGGTCTGTCGCGGACCAATCCGCTGCTCGCCTTCATGTTCGCGATGCTCCTGTTCTCGCTCGCCGGCATCCCGCCGCTCGCCGGCTTCTTTGCCAAATGGTATGTCTTCGTCGCCGCCATCAAGGCGAACCTGTTCACGCTCGCCGTCATCGGCGTGCTGACCAGCGTGGTCGGCGCCTACTACTATCTGAGCATCGTCAAGACGATGTATTTCGACGAGCCGGCCGGTCAGGTCGATCCGGTGCGCGTCGAGGTCAAGACGGTGCTGGCGGTCGCGGGCCTGTTCAACATCCTGTTCGCCCTGTTCGCGGGCCCGGTGGTGAGCGTCGCTTCCGCCGCCGCCAAGTCGCTGTTCTAGGATGGCATTCGCGCTCGGTCCTCGTGCGGCGTCGGCGGGCTACAAGCTCGCAGCTTTCGAACGGACCGGCTCGACCAATACCGAGGCGATCGAGCGCGCGAGGGGCGGCGAACGCGGCCCGATGTGGTTCGTGACGTCGGAGCAGACCGCCGGCCGTGGCCGCCGCCAACGCGCCTGGATCGCACCGAAGGGTAACCTCGCAGCCAGCGTCCTCGAAGTCCTCGACGTCGCCCCTTCCGTCGCCGCGACGATCGGCTTTGCGGCTGGGCTGGCCGAGGAGGCCGCGCTGGAGAAGGTCAGCCTGGAGGCTGCACTGCGCCTCGGCGAGGGCCGTCTCCGCTACACCCTGAAATGGCCGAACGACGTGCTGGCCGGCGGCAAGAAGCTGGTCGGCATCGGCCTGGAGGCCGAAGCCATCGGCGAGCGTCTTGCCATCGTCGTCGGCATCGGCACCAACGTCGTCGCCGCGCCCGAGGGCACGCCCACACCGGCGGTGTCACTGTCCGCGCTCGGCGTCCAGATCAGCGCGGAGGAGTTGTTCTCGGCGCTCTCGGACGCCTGGGTGGAATTCCGCGGTATCTGGGACAATGGTCGCGGCTTTGCCGAAATTCGCAAATTGTGGCTGGAGCGCGCTGCCGGCCTCGGCGAGCGGGTCGCGATCCACACGGGAGTGATGACGCTGGAAGGCATTTTTGACACGATCGACGACACCGGCTGCCTGATCGTCCGCACCCCGGAGGGCCGGCGCGTGCCGGTGGCCGCGGGCGAGGTGTTCTTCGGCACGGCCGCCTCCGTTGGAGCTGCGTGATGGCGAAGCCTGAAGAACTGGTATTTGCACCGCTCGGCGGCGTCGGTGAGATCGGCATGAATTTGTCGATCTACGGCCTCGGCAACCGCCAGCAGCGGGCCTGGCTGGCGATCGATCTCGGCGTCTCCTTCGGCGACGAGGAGCATCTGCCGGGCATCGACCTGATCATGCCGGATGTCAGCTTCCTGGAGAAGGAACGCAAGAACCTGATGGGCCTGGTGCTGACCCACGCCCATGAGGACCATTTCGGCGCCATCATCGACCTGTGGCCGAAGCTGAAATGCCCGATCTACGCGACCCAGTTCAGCGCCGCGCTGTTCGAGGCCAAGTGCGCCGCCGAGCGCAATGCGCCGAAGATCCCGGTGACGGTGGTGCCGTCAGGCGGGCGCGTCGATATCGGCCCGTTCAACGTCGAGTTCATTCCGGTCGCGCATTCGATTCCGGAGTCGCATGCGTTGGCGATTCACACCGAAGTCGGCACGGTGCTGCACACCGGCGATTGGAAGATCGATCCGACCCCGATCATCGGCCGCCCGACTGACGAAAAGCGGCTGCGTGAGCTCGGCGATGCGGGCCTGCTCGCCTTGATCGGCGATTCCACCAACGCCGTGCGCGACGGCCGCTCACCCTCGGAAGCCGAGGTTGCAAAATCCATCACCGAGCTCGTCAAGGCCGCCAAGGGCCGCGTCGCGGTCACGACCTTTGCCTCCAACGTCGCGCGCCTCAAGGCCGTCGCCATCGCCGCGAAAGCCGCCGACCGTGAGGTCGTCGTGGTCGGCCGCGCCATGGAACGCGTCGTGCAGGTCGCGCGCGAGACCGGCTATCTCGATGGCGTGCAGAGCTTCCGCTCCCCCGACGTCTACGGTCATCTGCCGCAGGACAAGGTGCTGGCGCTCTGCACCGGCAGCCAGGGCGAGCCGCGTGCCGCGCTGGCGCGCATCGCCAATGACGACCATCCCGAGATCACGCTCAACCGCGGCGATAGCGTGATCTTCTCCTCGCGCACCATTCCCGGCAACGAGAAGGCGGTCGGCGCCATCATCAATGGCCTGGTCTTGCAGGGCGTGGAGGTCATCACCGACCGCGACCAGCTGGTCCATGTCTCCGGTCATCCCCGCCGCGACGAATTGCGCGACATGATCGCCTGGACCAGGCCGCAGCTCCTGATCCCGGTCCATGGCGAGGCCCTGCACCTGAACGAGCACGCCAAGCTAGCGCGTGCCGCCGGCGTGCCGCGCGTGCTGGTTTGCCGCAACGGCGATCTCGTCAAGCTCGGCCCCGGCGATCCCGGCATCATTGGGCAAGTGCCCGCGGGCCGTCTCTACAAGGACGGCACGATTCTGGAGGACTCCAAGTCCCGCGCGGTGATCGAGCGGCGCCGCATGGCGTTCTCCGGCTGCGCCTTTGTCGCCATCGTCATGACGGAGCAGGGCGAGCTTGCCGACGATCCCGCGGTCGAACTGGTCGGCATCCCCGAGAAGAACAAAGCGGGCGAGCCCTTCGACGACATCGTCTTCGACGCCGTGGTCTCCACCGTCGAGGGCCTGCCGAAGGCGCGCCGTCGCGACGCGGATGCACTGGCTGAGTCGGTGCGACGCGCTGTCCGCTCCGTGATCAACGAACATTGGGGCAAAAAGCCCCCCTGTCTGGTACACGTCCTGACAGTGTAACGGGAGAAGAACGATGCTGGGCCGGCTCAACCATGTCGCGATCGCGACCAAGGACGCCGTCAAGGCCGCCAAAATCTATGGCGCTGCGTTCGGGGCCCAGATCTCGGAGGCCGTCGCGCTGCCCGAGCATGGCGTCATCACCGTGTTCGCGACGCTGCCCAACACCAAGATCGAGTTCATCGAGCCGCTCGGCGAGGCCTCGCCGATCGCAAAGTTCCTCGACCGCAACGCCGACGGCGGCATCCACCACGTCTGCTACGAGGTGGTCGACATCATCGCCTCGCGCGACACGCTGGTGAAGGAGGGCGCAAGGGTGCTCGGCGACGGCGTGCCGAAGATCGGCGCCCACGGCAAGCCGGTGCTGTTCCTGCACCCGAAGGACTTTTCCGGCGCGCTGGTCGAAATCGAGCAGGCATAGGCCGAAGCCATGGCCATCCAGATCTCAACCGCAATCGCGATCTACTTCGTCATCTGGTGGGTCGCGCTGTTCCTGACGCTGCCGTTCGGCGTGCGCAGCCAGCACGAGGACGGCGTCGGAGTGCCGGGCAGCGACCCCGGCGCGCCGATCCTGACGCGCATGAGGAGCAAGCTGATCTGGACCACGATCATCTCGGCGATCATCTACGGGATCGCCATGGTTGCCTATCATGCCGGCTATCTCTCGATCGAACGCCTGTCGAAATTGATGGGCATGCCGTTCTAAGAATGTTTGGTTGGCTTTGTTGGGGGACCAATGACTTTTCAGCGGATCGTCGTCGCGCTTCTGGTGCTGATCGTCGCCGGCCTCGGTGCCATCGGCTATTTCGAGTGGAAGATGGCCGTGCAGGTGCGCACCCTGAAGGCGTTCGTCGAGGGCTACGTCTTCAACGAGGCCGTGGTCGCCTGCGAGCAGGCCAAGAGCTCGACGCCGTTCAAGTGGAACGGCGGCAAGAGCACCGCGGTGATCGGCCTGAACTCGGTCAAAACAGACAAATACACCGTCAGCGCCAGCTACACGCTGGTGGCGGACAGCGTCTATTGTGATTACGATCCGATCAAAAGAAAGGCCGAGATCGGCTCGAGCTTCCTGGAGCGGGAGTAACGATCCGGCCCCTATATGGGATGGGATCGTCATGACCGGAGACCGGGCAGGGGATTATCGGATTCTGCATGAGGCGGCGTTGCGGGATTATCTCGCAGGCGTTGCGGATATCGCTGCGACCCTCGGCGGCGAGCCGGCCTCCTGGTCGATCACGGAAGTCGGCGACGGCAATCTCAATCTCGTCTTCATCGTCAAGGGTAGCCGCGGCGGCGTCGCCGTGAAGCAGGCGCTGCCCTATGTCCGCTTGGTCGGCGAGAGCTGGCCGCTGCCGCTGTCCCGGGCGCATTACGAATATCTTGCTTTGTCGCGGCAGGCCGAGCTCGCGCCCGGCCTCGTGCCGGCGCTGCTGCATCACAACGAGGCCCTGGCGCTGACGGTGATGGAGCTGCTCGAGCCCCATATCATCATGCGTAAGGGGATGGTTGCGGGGACGCGATATCCGCGCTTTGTCGATGACATCACCACCTTCATGGCGCGGACATTGTTCTTCACCTCCGACCTCGCGCTATCGGCGGCCGAGAAGAAGCAGGGCATCGCAGCCTTCGCCGGCAACCATGCGCTGTGCAAGATCACCGAGGATCTGATCTTCACCGATCCCTACCGGATCGCCGAGCAGAACCGCTGGACCGCGCCATATCTCGATGCGCTCGCCGTAGAGCTGCGCGAGGACATGGAATTGCATGTCGCGATCTCCCGGCTGAAGCTCAAATTCATGGCGAGCCCCGAGGCGCTGCTCCACGGCGACCTGCACACCGGCTCGATCATGGTGACGGACGGCGAGACGCGGGTGATCGACCCCGAATTCGCATTCTACGGCCCGATGGGTTTCGATGTCGGCGCCGTGCTGGCCAACCTGCTGATGGCCTATTTTGCCTCCGCCGGCCACGAACGCTCGCCGGGCGAGCGGCGTGCGTTCGAGGCCTGGGTGCTGGAGACGGTCGAGCAGGTCTGGAACGTGTTCGCGCGCAAGTTCCTCGAGCTCTGGCGCGCCGGCGCCGCAGGCGATGCCTATCCCGCCTCGCTCTTCGCCGGCGAGACAGGCGCGGCACGGCTGGAGGCCGAGCGGCAGGCCTACATGCAGCGGCTGTTCGCGGACACGGTCGGCTTCGCCGCGGCAAAAACCATCCGCCGCATTTTCGGCCTCGCCCACAATATCGATTTCGAGCTGATCGAGGATCCGCGCCGGCGCGCGGTCAGCGAAGCACGCGCCGTGAGGCTGGCAAGGACGATGATGCTGGAGGCGGGGGTGTTTCCAACCATCGCGGACGTCACTGGTGCGGCGCGAAAATTGCGCGACTGGCAGCCGGAGTTCTAGCGGGCGTCTTCGCAAATCGGCGAGGCCCGCGCGACGCTCGCATACGTCAACCCCTTCAAGGCGCTTGCGCTCGACCCGCCGTGGATGGTCAACTCTCGGACCAGAGCACGGCTTGCGTTGTCGGAGGGACCATGATGTTCAGGATAGTGGCGATCGTCGCGGGTCTGGGGCTGGCACTGGCGGCCTCGGCGGAGGCCCAGACCCCGCGCAAGGGCGGAACCATCCGCATGACCGCGCCTTATGGCTCGAGTTTCACCAGCCTGGACATTCTTACCACGCAGCGCGCCCAGGACGAGATCTACGCCAAGGCCCTGCACCGGTCGCTGTACATCTGGAATTCCACGGAAGGCAAGCCGGTGCTGGAGCTTGCCAAGGAGGACGTCGTCTCGGGCGGAGGTCTCGTTCACACCTTCAAGCTGCGCGACGACGCCTATTTCCACAACGGCCGCAAGATGACGGCCGACGACGTCATCTGGACCTACAACCGCATCATGGACGGCACCAAGGCTTATCCCGGCGCGCGCTATGTCCGCGTGATCGAGGGCGCGGCGGCGGTCGAGAAGGGCCAGGCCAAGGAGATCTCCGGCCTGAAGAAGATCGACGACTTCACCATCGAGATGAAGCTGACCGAGAAAGTCGATCCGGGCTTCTACTTCTGGAACGCGATCACGTCGATCTATCCCGCCGACGAAGCCGCCAAGGAGAGCTTTCTCCAGAAGCCGATCGGTCTAGGGCCCTTCAAATTCGTCGAGCACGTGCCGGGATCGCGCATCGTTCTGGAACGCTGGGACCGGTTCTACAAGCCCGGCAAGCCCTACGCCGACAAGATCATCGTGTCGGTCATGGGCGAGGCCGCGGCCCGCGATGTCGCCTTCCGCAACAAGGAGATCGACACCTCGGTGCTGGGACCGGCGCAATATGTCGCCTATCAGAACGACGCCGACCTCAAGGGCACCGTGGTCGAAGTCGCCGAGGTCTTCACCCGCTACATGGGGATGAATCCCGCGTTCAAGCCGTTCGCCGACAAGCGGGTCCGGCAGGCGATCAACTACGCGATCGACACCGACCTGATCATCAACAAGCTGGTCAAGGGCAAGGCCTATCGCGCCACCAGCTGGCTGCCGCTCACCTCTTCCGCCTACGACAAGGCCTTGAAGCCCTACGCCTTCGATCCCGCCAAGGCCAAGCAGCTGCTCGCTGACGCCGGCTATCCCTCGGGCTTCGAATTCGAATGGACCACCAGCCAGAACGAGAGCTGGGGTCTGCCGATCGTCTCGGCCGTGATCCCGATGCTGGACAGGGTGGGCATCAAGGCGAAGGTCAAGCAGGTCGAAACCGCGGTGCTGGCGGAGGTGGTTCGCAGCGGCGACTACCAGGCGTTTGTCTATTCGCAGGCGACCGGACCCGATCCCCAGGCCGCCCTCAAATGCTTCCACTCGGCGACACCGCAGTCGGCCTGCAACTACATGAACTTCAAGAATGCCGAGTTCGACAAGCTGATCGACGAGGCCGGTCAGTCCGATGACGCTGCGAAGCGTACCCAGCTGCTGCAAAAGGCCAATGCTGTTCTCTACGAAGAGGCGCCGGTCTGGTTCTTCAACTACAACAAGGCCGTCATGGCGGTGCAGCCGTGGCTCAAGGGAATTCAGCTGAACGCGACGGAACTCACCCATCAGAACGTCGAAGACCTCTGGGTCGACGAGACCTCGCCCGCGAAGTGACACGCGCTCTCGCGCTCCCTCCGTCGCCATGAGCGGCGGAGGGAGAGAGGAAAAGTGCCGATGCTCTCCTTCCTGTTCCGCCGTCTCCTGCAGACCATTCCGACCGTGCTCGCCGTGGTGGCCTTGGTGTTCGTGCTGTTCAGCGTCGTTCCCGGCAGCATCGTCTCGTCGATGAGCGACGATGCCGATCCGCAGGTCGAGCTGCGCATGAAGAAGCAGCTCGGGCTCGACGATCCCGTCTATGTCCGCTTCGGCACCTACATCGCCAAGCTTGCGACCGGTGATTTCGGCACCTCGTTCCGGACGCGGGAGCCTGTGACGTTCATGATCGCCAAACGGATATGGCCGACGCTCCAGCTCATCTTCACGGCCATGGCGTTTTCTGTCGTGATCGGTGTTCCCCTGGGTTTCATCGCGGCGCTGAAGCCGGGGGGCATCGTCGACACGCTGGCCATGGTCGTGGCGGTATCAGGCCTTTCGATCGCCAAATTCTGGCTCGGACTGGTGCTGATGTATCTGTTTGCGTTGAAGCTCGGCTGGCTGCCGAGTTTCGGCTATGGCGATGGCGGACTGAAGTACCTGATCCTGCCTGCCGTGACGCTCGGCGTCTCGCCGATGGCGCTGTTCGCCCGGACCACACGCGCTGCGGTCCTCGAGATCATGACCGCGGATTTCGTCCGCACCGCGCGCTCCAAGGGCATGAGCGAGACCCGCGTCGTGAAGTGGCATGTGATGCGCAACGCGCTCGTCATCATTCTCACCACCGTCGGCCTCCAGTTCGGCGCGCTGATGGGGCAGGCGGTCGTGGTCGAGAAGCTGTATTCCTGGCCGGGCATCGGCTCGCTGCTGGTCGACAGTGTCCTGCAGCGCGACATCCCGGCCGTGCAGGGCTCCATTCTTGTCGTGGTGCTGTCCTTTCTCGCCATCAATCTGCTGATCGACGTGCTCTACGGCGTGATCGATCCCAGGATCAGATACGCATGAAGCTCCGCGCCAATCTCGTCATCGGTGGCGCGCTGTTCGCGCTTGCGATCCTGGTCGGCCTGCTCGCGCCCTGGCTGGCGCATACCGATCCTGTCCTGGACGCCAATTTGCTGAACGCGGAAGAGCCTCCGAGCTGGACCTGGTGGTTCGGCACCGACGACCAGGGCCGCGACATCTATTCCCGCGTCGTCTATGGCGCGCGCGTTTCGCTGACGGTCGGCATCGTCTCGCAGCTCATCAACAGCGTCATCGGCGTAGCGCTCGGCCTGAGCGCCGGCTATTGGGGCGGCTGGTGGGACGATGTCGTCAACGGCCTGACCAATCTCATGCTCGCGATTCCCTCGCTGATCTTCGCGCTGGCCATCATGGCGGTGCTCGGTCCCGGCCTGACCAGCCTTCTGATCGCACTCGGCTTGACCAACTGGTCCTTCACGTGCCGGATCGCGCGGGCCTCGGCGCTGTCGCTGAGGAGCCAGGGCTATGTGCAGGCCGCGACCGTGCTCGGCTACGGCGATCTGCGCATCATGATCACGCAGCTGCTGCCGAACATGCTGGGGCCGATCGTCGTCATCGGCACGCTCGGCATGGGCAGCGCGGTCCTATCCGAAGCCGCGTTGTCGTTTCTTGGCCTCGGCGTCCGCCCGCCGTTTCCGAGCTGGGGCAGCATGTTGTCGGATGCCCGCGACCAGATCACGACGGCGCCGTGGCTCTCGGTGTTTCCCGGCCTCGCGATCTTCCTGACGGTGCTCGGCCTCAATCTGCTCGGCGACGGCCTGCGCGACATTCTCGATCCGCAATCGCGGAGCCGGCGGACATGACCGGCGCGCCGCTGATCGAAGTCGAGGATTTGCGCATCGATCTCGACGATGGATCGCGGCGCGTTGCGGCGGCCGAGGGTATTTCATTCCGCATCGATCGCGGCGAGACCTTCGGCCTGGTCGGTGAATCCGGCTGCGGCAAGAGCATCACGGCGCTCGCCTTGATCGGCCTGTTGCGGCAGCCGCTGTCGATCGGCGGCGGTACCATCCGGTTTGAGGGGCGGGAGATCCAGCACCTTTCAGCCGCAAGGCAACGGGACCTGCGCGGCAATCGCATCGCCATGATCTTCCAGGAGCCGATGACGGCGCTGAATCCGGTCTCGCCGGTGGGCCGGCAGATCGCCGAGATGTTCGTGCTGCACAAGGGCAAGAGCTGGCGGGAGGCCGACAGGTTGGCAGTCGAGGCGCTGGCAAGCGTCCGCGTTCCCGCGCCGGAGCGGCGCGTGAAGGATTACCCGCACCAGCTGTCCGGCGGCATGCGCCAGCGCGTGATGATCGCCATCGCACTCGCCTGCGGTCCGGATCTCCTGATCGCCGACGAGCCGACCACGGCACTCGACGTGACCGTGCAGGCGGAGATCATCGAGCTGATGCGGAATTTGTGCGCCGAGCGGGGAACCGCAATCCTGATGATCAGCCACGATCTCGGGCTGGTCGCCAATGTCTGTCGCCGCGTGGCCGTGATGTATGCCGGCCGCATCGTCGAGGAGCGCGGCTCGGCTGACATCTTCCGGGCGCCCTCCCATCCCTATACGCGAGGCCTGGTCGCCTCGCTGCCGCGGCTCGGCAGTCGCGCAGCCCTTGGCCGCAGCCGGCTGACGGAGATCGCGGGTGTGGTCCCGGCCATCACGAATTTCCCCGATGGCTGCCGGTTCAATCCGCGTTGCGCGCAGGCGACCGATATTTGCCGGACCACCGCGCCGGGAGCGGATTTGCTGGAGGCGGGCGGTCTGGTCAGGTGTCATCACCATGCATGAGCCGCATGACAGGTTGGGTGAGACACGGCCGGACGACGATGTCATTCTCAGCGTCAGGGATCTCGCCGTCCATTTTCCGCTCGGAGGCGGCCTGCTGGGGCGCGGCCGTCGGCTGCTCCGTGCCGTCGACGGCGTCGATCTTACCCTGAAGCGCGGCGAATGCCTCGGCCTCGTCGGCGAGTCCGGCTCCGGCAAGTCCACGGTCGCATTGTCGATCCTTGGCCTCTTGACGCCGACGCGCGGCCGCATCGTGCTGGACGGACAGGTCGTGACCAACAGGCCATCCGGCGATCGGAAGGCGCTGGCCCGCATCGTGCAAATCGTGTTTCAGGATCCCTACGCCTCGCTCAATCCGCGCCAGACCGTTCGCCGCACGCTGGAGGATCCCCTCCGTGTGCATGGCGTGACGGCCAAGAGCGAGATCGAGGACCGCGTCGCGAAGATGCTGCGGCATGTGGGCCTGCGGCCGGAGCAGGCCGATCGCTATCCGCATGAATTCTCGGGCGGCCAGCGCCAGCGCATCGGCATTGCTCGTGCGCTGATCCTCAATCCAAAAATCGTCATCTGCGACGAACCCGTCTCGGCGCTCGATGTCTCGATCCGCGCGCAGATTATCAATCTGCTGCTGGAGTTGAAGGAAACCCTCGGCCTCTCCTACATCATGATCAGCCACGATCTCGGCGTCGTCGAACACATGAGCGACAAGGTCGCCGTGATGTATCTCGGCCGCATCGTCGAGAACGGCCACTGGCGCGAGATCTTCGAGCGGCCTGCGCACCCCTATACGCAAGCCCTGATCGCCGCCATCCCCGATCCCTTGCGTCATGCGCCGCTCGCGACGACAGGTGGCGACCTTCCCAACCCGCTCAATCCGCCGAATGGATGCGCGTTCAGCCCACGGTGCCGGTATGCGGAGGCGGTGTGTCGGAGCGAGCCGGGGCCGGCGCTGGAGACGCGAGCCGACGGGCACGCGGTGAGATGCTGGCGAGCGGATGAGATTGCGGGGCAGGCGGCGTTGGTGTCGACCGAGGGCGAACATTTTTAGGAAGGAGTGCGGCGACCGAAGCGGAAAACTTGGTGAGCCCTCCGCTGCGTGGCCAGAAGCGGCAGTTGAGCTGCCCTCAAACACGAGCGACTGAACGCTATAGAAGGCATAGAAAGCGTCTCACGAATGTCAGCGCCGTCTGCGCCACCTCCCGCCAGCCGCTGTTTATGGGCAGCGAGCGGTCGCGTCGCGGAAGTTGGACGAACTCGGTAACAGGGTGCTTGTTGCGCTTCTGCCGTTCGTAGACGGCGCGGGTGACCGATGGCGGCACGGTGTGGTCGCGCTCGCCGGAGATCGTCAGCAGCGGTCCACGCCCGGCGGCCTCGACGTCGACGGGAGCCTCGGTCCAGACGGGCAGCTCCAGCACCCCGCGAAACGGAGCCGGTTCGATCGCCACCGTCGCAGCCGAAAGCCCGCGCCCGGCTAGGGTCTGCGCGATCAGCCCGCCAAACGAATGGCCGATCAGCGCCGGGCGGCGGTCCAGCGCCCCGGCGATGCGGGCGAAATGCGCCGCGGCCTCGCCGATGGTTTCCGGTGCCGCGGCGCCGCCCAGCTCCGCCGGCCATCCGGGCGCCAACGGAGCATAGCCGGCGGCCTCGAACATTTCGGCCCATCGGTCCCACGAGCTGGGATTCGACCACAGGCCATGGATGAAGATAACCGGCGGCTTCTGCGATGCGTTGGTCCGCTCGATCATCGCAGCGTCGACGGTCTCCATGATCATGATCAGTGGCCTTCGACCGCGAACAGGATCTCCGAAAAGCCGGTCACTGTTGCCGCGCGGTTCCAGTCCCGCTGCAGTTCGCAGATCAGCTGCACCCAGCTGGTGGGCTGGGCACCGGCTTGGACCAGGCGCAGCAGGCCGGCGTCGTGCGCCTCGCGGGAGGTGCCACCCACCGCGTCGACCACCGGATAGACTTCGAAACCCTCCTGTAGCGCGTCCAGCGCCGGGTGCACGAGGCACACCTCGGTCCAGAGCGCCGTCATGATCAGCTTGTTGCGGCCGGTGTTGCGGACTGCGGCGACGAAGTCCGCGTCCTCCCACGCGTTGATCGAGGTCCGGTCGATTGGCACGACATCCGGAAAAACATCCGATATCTGGTGGATGGTGGGTTGGTTGCGACCGGTGGCGACATTCACGGTAGCGATCACCGTCGGCAGGGCGAATAGCTTCGCGGTCCTGGCCACCGCGGTGATGTTGGCGACGAGGGTCCGCTTGGGCATCGATTGGATCGAGCTGACCTGAACCGGTTGGTAGTCGATGATCACCAAAGCCGCATTATGCGGGGTCAAAAGCCGGTCGGTCTTGGGATCGCGGATGGTGGGAAAGGACGTCATCGGAATTTCCTTGGATTTGAAGTGCTCTGGAGCAGGTCAGTGGGATGCGGGCGGGGGGACGAAAGCCGTGTCGCTGGGGCCGATCCCGGTCAGACGGACGACCGCACCCTCGGCCCGTGTGAAGGCGAAGTGCGCAACGCCGCCGGGCTCGGTGTAGAGGCCGCCTGCCGTCAATGGCCTGACCGGCGCGTCGGAAACCTTGCTGCCGTAACCGAAGTACCAGGTGCCGGAAATCACCGTGGCGAAGCGGTCGTCGCGGTGGGTGTGCGGTGCGATCGCGGTGTTCGGCGGCACGTGAATTTCGAGCACATACGGGCCGGCCTTGGCGGGGTCGCCCGAGAGCAGCACGGTACGGATAGCAGCAACTCCAGAGGTGCCGGCGCCTGCGCCGGACTGCGGCATTGCCTGCGTCTGCTCCAGCGTCAGAGCGGTCTGACCCAGGTGCCCGTTCTCCGCGGCGATGGGCCGTTCGTTGAGGAAGGCCTCGATCGCGGCCGACGTAGCCGCGGGTTGCTCCTCCATCAGCCAGTGCCCGGAGCCTCCGATGACCCGCTCCTGCACGTCGACCGCGCCGGCCTGCATCACCGCCGCCATTGCCGGGCCGAAGGATGCCCCGCCCCCGATCGCGAGAACCGGCATGAGCAGCTTGCCGTGCGCCGAGAGCCAGGCGCGGTTGTCGATCGCGTCCTGATCGAAGGCGGCGAACTGGCGAAAGCCGGCGTGCATGCGCCCCGGCGCGGCGTAAAGCTGCGCGTAGTGGGCTCGGGACGCCTCCGGGAAATTGGCCGGATTGGCTGAGAACTCGTTCCAGAACCGGTCGAGATAGATCCGCTCGCGGCCGGCCACCAGGCGCTCCATATCCGGCCCGCCGAACCGGAAGTGCCACAGCAACGGGTTCTTCAGGATTTCTTCCCACGGCCCGACGCCCGGCACCGGCGCATCCATCAGCACCAGTTTCGTCACCCGCCCGGCGTGCCGTGAGGCCAGAGCGAACGCGACCATGTTGCCGATGTCGTGCGCCACGATGTCAGCGCGCGGCGCTTGCAGCGTGTTCATCACGCCGACGATGTCTTCCGCCTGATTGACCTTCTCGAAACCGGCCTCGGCGCGGGCGGAAAGGCCCATGCCCCGCAGATCGGGCACGATCACCGTGTGATTGCGAGCAAGGTTCGTCGCGAGCGGCGCCCACATGTCTCCGGTCTCGCCATAGCCATGCAGCAGCACGACCGTCGGTCCAGACCCGCCGACCCGGACGTGGAGGGTCGTGCCATTGGTCGCGACCTCTTCAGTGTGGAAGGTATTCGGGAAATCCGTGGGCCCGTCGGCCGCTGACGCGGCGGCGGTGCCGGCCAGGATGGCGAGCGCGGCTCCGGTGAGGGCAAACCGGCGAAGCTGGTCGGGGACGTTCATGGGCGATCTCCTGTGTTGGCCTTTTTCGTAGACGCAAAGCTAGACGAGGAAGATCGTTGGGATTAGCTAGTATCCAGGCCAAGCATTTTTGACTGGAGCGCAAAGGTGGCAGCAGATACCGCGGACCGTGCCCGGGAACTGGAAGTGTTCTGCGCGGTCATCGACGGTGGCAGCTTCTCGGCTGCGGGCCGCGCGTTTGGACTGACGCCGTCGGCCGTGAGCCGCACTCTGGACCGGGTCGAGCAGCGGCTCGGCGTACGCTTGCTGTTGCGGACGACGCGCGCGTTGACGCCGACCGCGGAAGGCCGCGCCTATCTCAGCGCGGCCCGCCGCATTCTCGCCGATCTCGACGAAGCCGAGCAGGCGATCTCCGACCAGGGTTCGCCGCGCGGCCGCATCCGGGTCAGCGCTGCGGTCTCCCACGGGCGTCTTTGCATCGTGCCTCTGCTTGGCGAGTTCGTGCGCCGCTATCCGAACATCGTGGTCGACATCAATCTTGGCGACGGGATCGTTGACGTCGCTGCGGGGCAGGCGGATGTGGCGGTTCGCGGCGGTCCGCTGACTGACAGCGCGCTCACGGCGCGGCGGCTCAGCGAGAACGGCCGAACCATCGTCGCCTCGCCGGACTACCTGGCGCGCTGGGGCGTGCCCGAAACCCCGGAAGACCTCTACAACCACAATTGCCTGAATTTCAGTTTTCGCCGGGCCGAGCCGGTTTGGCCGTTCCGCCGGGACGGAGTCGACTTCGCCCTGAAGGTGCGAGGCGCCATCGAGGCGAACAGTGGCGAGACACTGGGCCAGCTGGCGCTCGACGGCGTCGGCATCGCCCGTGTCGGCAATTTCAGTCTCGGGGACGCGATCGCGGAGGGGCGCCTGGTCCCGCTTCTCGAACCGTTCAATCCTGGTGACAAGGAGATCTTCCACGCCGTCTTCGTCGGCGGGCCGAACATGCCTGCTCGCGTCCGAGTATTCGTGGACTATCTTGTGGAGTGCATGGGCGGCAGTCGTGTTGAGGGAAAATCTGGTTGGCACGCGAGGCGTGGAACGGAATCGGTTTCGACCTGACGCGACGGAGGCGGTCGACGGCTTCGGCTCTCCAGAACCTATGATGTCTGGTGCTAGCGATATCCGCCAACGACATGTGAAATGGCGTCGCGGCGAGGCTGTCGATTGTCGGTCGAGCCTATCGTCTGACGCCGACTAGTCGAGGGCGACGATTTCCGAGCGCGTTCTCAGCCGCCAAGCCCCGCAGCCACGCACGAAAACTGACGATCTCCGGGCAATCCGCGGTACCCTCAGGCGCAATCAGCCAATCACCCAAACCCGATCCCTCATCGATCCGGTCGCAGCGATAACCGGGATGGTGGCCGAGGCCCCGGGCGATCAGCAGATCGACCTTACCCTCAACCAATTCGTGCAGGCCGGCCGGATGCAGCACCCGCAAGCCGATCTCCGCATGCGTGCTGCGAAACGCTGCCAGATCGAGGCGGCGGAGGTCGAAGCTGCCATGGACTCCCAATTGCAGCAGCACCGCACCTGCCGGTCTCAATTGCGAGGTCGCCTCCGCAATGTGGCGAAAGCCTTCGGAGACCCCGGGCAGATAGGCCTGACCGGCGACGGTGAGGATGAGCTGCTTATGCAGCCGCTCGAACAGCTGCACGCCGAGGCGCGCCTCCAGCGCCTTCACCTGCTGCCCCACGGCGGCGGGCGTCACGTGCAGCTCGTGTGCGGCCAGCTTGAAGCTGAGATGCCGCGCGGCGGCCTCAAAAGCGCGGAGCGCGTTGAGTGGGGGAAGGATGTAGGTCATCGGGCTCCATTTTGACACTGATGGGCTGTGGCCTTGCAATAGATTTTCTTGCGCTGAACCGCAGCAATGATGCTTTGCGAAGCGGTGATGGCGCCGGGTACGGTCGAACCGGCAATCCGGAGAAACCCAATGCCCCCAGCTCACATCGTCAGTCACAATCCCGCAACGGTCCATGCTCCCGCCGGCGGTTATTGCATGGGACTTGAACTGATGCAGCATCGCCGCCTGTTGTTCATCAGCGGCCAGGTGCCCCAGAGATCCGACGGCACCGTGCCTGACGGTTTTGAGGCACAGTGCGAGCAGGCCTGGCGCAATTTGATCGAGGTGCTCGCTGCCGCCGGCCTTGGGATCGCGCATCTGGTCAAGGTCAACACGTTCCTGACCGACCGCAATCAACTCGTGACCAACCGCTCCATTCGTCGCGCGATGCTGGGCGAACACCAGCCCGCGCTGACGGTCGTGATCGTCGAGACCGTCGACAGCCAATGGCTGCTGGAGATCGAGGCGATCGCCGCGGAGTGAAACCGGCCGACTTTGCAATAAGCCAATCATATCAGGTGTCCCATGGCTGAGATCATCCATCCGTTTTACGAAGCGCATCGCGGTGCCATGGAGGCCGCCATGGGCGAGCGGCTCGACCTGGCCGAAGCAATGTTGCGTGTGCGCGCGCAGCTTTCTGAGATCGAAGGCATCAGGCGGGAGGTGATGGACGAATTCGAAATCGTGCTCACCCAAATGCCCTATGTCGGCGGCGCGGCAAGCCGCATGAGCGATTTCTTCATGCGTCTGATGGGCTTCATGGCCATCAGCCGGGTGCTGCGGCGCCACGGCGTGCCGCTGCCTGTGATCGGCGAGATCGAGCGGGAAACCTACAAGGCGCAATTGCTCACCGTATCGGAAGCGGAACGTCTCGCGTCCGGCCGTCAGTTCATGTCGTCGGAGAACCAGGCCTTGCTACGCGAGCAGGCGGCAAGAAGCGCGAGTGAAAGCCATCAGACCGAATTTCCGGAAGATTTCGTCTACGATTTCGTCGAGCCCGATGCGGGTGACAGTTTTGAATTCGGCATCAACTACAAGGCCTGCGGCTTCTGCAAACTCGCGGCGCGCCATGGCGACAAGGAGATCCTGCCGAATATTTGCGGGCTCGATTTCGTCGCCTACGCAGCGCGAGGCATCCGCCTGGAGAGGACGCAGACGCTCGCGGGCGGTGCCAGCCACTGCAATTTCCGGTTCTCGCGGCTTGCGTTGGATCAGAAAGCGGAGAGCTAAGCCGCGCTGCCCTATTCCAACGCAGGTGGCCCTGAATTTCTCGCCTGCTGACGGAGGCGTGGTTCTTGCGCGCGCCTATTCGAGCGGCACGTTGGCCTGCTTGACGACAGCCGACCATTTCCTGATCTCGGCATCCACGAAACGGGTGAATTCAGCGCCCGATAGTTTGCCGGGAGTGACCCCCTGTGTTGCGAACTTCTCGGCAATTGCCGGGGAGGCCAGAATTTCGCTCATGACCTCGACCAGCCTGGAATAGGCAGGATTGCCATTCGCCGCCGGCATATACATGCCGAACCAGGCGGTCGCTTCAAAACCTTTGACGCCGGCTTCATCGAGCGTCGGAACGTCGGGAAGCGCCGCCGCGCGCGTCATGCTGGTGACCGCGAGGACGCGGATGTTGCCGGCCGAGGCGGCCGGAAGCACGGTTGGAAGCGTGTCGAACATGATCGGAATATGGCCGCCAAGCAGATCGTTCATCGCGGGCGCGGCTCCCTTGTAGGGGATGTGGACGATGTCGACGCCCGCCATTTGCTTGAAAAGTTCGCCGGACAGATGATTGGCGCCCCCGATTCCGGAGGAGCCGAACGACAGCTTGCCCGGATCCTTCTTCGCCAGCGCGATGAGCTCAGCGACGTTTCTCGCCGGAAACTCCTTGGAGACCACGAGTGCGTTCGGCGCGCTCGCGACCACGGCCACGGGTGAGAAGGCCACCTGCGTGTCATAGGGCAGCTGGCGGAACAGGCTCGGATTGATGACGTGGTGGGTCGCGGTGATCAGCAACACGCTGCCGTCGGGGGGCGCTTTCGCAACCGTCTCGGACCCAATGGTGCCGGACGCGCCGGCGCGATTTTCCACGATGGTCGAAACGCCGAGCTTGTCACCGAGGTATTGCGCGATGAAGCGCGCGAGAATGTCCGTGGTGCCGCCAGCCGGGAACGGCACGACGATCTTGATCTGGCTCGGAGGAAACTGCTGGGCTGATGCCAAGCCCAGCGGGATCGTCAACGATAGCAGCACCAGGCCGATAGCGAGCCAGAGCGTTCTCGCCCTTGCCATCCAGTTCATGAAGTCCTCCCGTCGAGCGGTCGAAATGCGCTCGTCTTGTTATGGTTGTCGCAAAGGCTGGGCGAGATCGACGCCGAGATCGGGGCTTTGTGCTCCGGTCAGGCCGCCATTGAACCGGATGTCGGAAATTCGATCATGGCTTCACCGGCCGCGACGTGCTCGCCCCTTTGATTGCGGACCAGTACGTCGATCAGCACCCAACGCGATTTCTGCGTCGACTGCTTGGACTTCACCACGCCTAGCGGCTGAATGGTGTCCCCGGGCTTGACAGGCTTGAGCCAGCGCGTCTCCAGGCGCCGCTGAATGGCACCGGCAGGATAGGCCCAATCCGTCAGCATCCGGGTGATCAGCCCGAAATTGTTCATGCCGTGCATGATGATGCCGCCGAAATTGGTCTTGCCGAAACTGTTTTTCATGTAGTCGTCGTCGAGGTGCAGGGGGTTGTAGTCGAGCGACCCGTCGCAAAACAGACGGATGGATTCGCGCGAGACGTCGAACTTTGGGCCGTCGATCGTGTCGCCCACGGTGAGGTTCTCGAAGCTGGTGCTCATGCCATGTTTCCTTGTCTGTCGTTGCGATCAGGCGGGGCGGATCGTCTGGCCACGGCCGGAACAAATGACGTCGCCGTGCTGGTTGAAGAACACGTTGTCGTGGACGACGAAGAGGCGCTCGCGCTTGATGAATTTGTCCAGTGCGCGTGCCTGCAGCGTGATGGTGTCTCCGGGCCGTGCCGGTTTGTTGTAACTCCAGGATTGACCGGCATTAATGGTCCCCGGCGTTCGCATCCAGTCGTCGGTGGGGGTGCAGGCGAACATCAGCAGGATGTGGATCGACGGCGGGGCGATCAGCCCGCCATAAGGAGTTTTCTTCGCGTAGGTCTCGTCGAAATAGAGCGGGTGGTCTTCGCCGACGGAGCGGCAGTAGAGCTGGATAGCTTCCAGCGTCAGCTTGTAGGGGATCGTCTTGCGCGGCTCACCCGGGACGATGTCGTCCCACACCTTGCGCAGATTGGCGTCCTTCCAGAAATCGGTCTCGAATGCCGGCGCTTGCGTCATCGCGTCTCCTCCCATACTGTTCGCCAGGCGAACGAATTATTCGTTTTGTGAACCACTATGCGCGGAGCTTGTCCGTCTCCGCAAGGGGGCTGTGACATTGCCAAAAGAGAGCGATGGATACGTTCGCGCGATCGAGCGAGGTTTCGCCCTGATCGAGGCGCTTGGCCGATCGCCGGGGCGGCATACGCTGTCAGAGGCCGCCGTCCACGCTGGGCTTAATCGCGCAACGGCGCGGCGCATGCTCGCCACCCTGGTGACGCTGAAATATTGCGAAGCCGACGGCCGCTATTTCCGCTTGCGGCCTCGTGCTCTGGGGCTTGGGTTGTCCTATCTGAACGCCTTGCCGTTCTGGGGCTATGCTCAGCGCGCGCTCGAAGATCTTCGCAACGACATCGGCGAATCCTGCGCCCTCGCGGTGCTCGATGAAACTGATATCGTCTATGCCCTGAGGCTTCCGGCGCGGCGTATCCTCTCCGCCAATCTCGGGATCGGCAGCCGGCTCCCCGCGCATCTCGTCTCGTTGGGACGCGTGCTTCTGGCTAACCTTACTCCGGAACAGAAAGCTCAATATTTGGCAACCACGCCACTCAAGTCAGTGACGCCACGGACCATCATTGATCCCAAACGCCTCGCTCAGGAACTGCAATTGACGGAGAAGCGGGGATACGCCTGGGTCGATGGCGAGCTCGATCCGGCGATTTGCGGCATGGCTGTTCCAATTCGCGATCAGGGCGGCAGCGTGGTTGCGGCGATCAGCATCAATCTGATTTCCGGGACGCTGAACGAGGCGGCCGCAAAGAAACGATATCTCGTGCGACTTCAGAAGACCGCCCAGGACATTCGGACTCAATCGGTGTCGTTGTCGTGATTGAGGATTGCGCGGCGGTCGTCCGCGCAGCGAACCAGGCGTGAAGCGCGCTTCGGAAAGCCGCGCGCGCTGCGGCAGATCTGACCGGACAATCGGCCAGCGCCATGATGACATCCTGCTCCTGTTTGCCCGACGAGTCAAACGTCGCTGCGGTCGCACCCGCGCAACTTCGGAGTTTTGCAACTCGTTGAATTCCCTCACACTGTCTACTGTGCATGGGGTTGTTTTCGCGCTTTTGTTGTGAGGGGCGCCTATTCCACCGCCTTTTCCCTCAGGCGCTGCGCATAGACGTTGATGACCAGCGCCGCCAGCAGGATCAGGCCGCGGATCAGGATCTTCAGGAAGCTGTCGATGTTGACGTGGTCGAGGCCGTTATTGAGAACGCCGAGAACGAACAGACCGACGATGGTGTTGCCGATACCGCCGCGGCCGCCGAACAGGCTGGTGCCCCCGACCACGACGGCGGCGATGGAGTCGAGCAAATAGGTGTCGAACTCGTTCTGCTGCGCGCTGCCGAAATGGGCGACGCCGAGCATGCCGCCGATACCGGAGCACACCGCCGAAATGACCATCACCGCGCCGAGGATGAGCTTGACGTTGAGGCCGGAATATTCGGCCGCCTCGCGGTTGCCGCCGACCATGTAGACGTAGCGGCCGAAGCGCGTGTAGGTCAGCACCAGATGCCCGCCGAGCAGCATGATCGCGGCGACGATGACGATCCATGGGATGCCGCCGATCGATCCGGAGCCGAGCGTGGTGATCACGCCGGGCACCTTGTAGGCGATCTGGCCGCGCACCAGCAGCGCCGAGATTCCGGCCGCGATCTGCATCATCGCCAAGGTCATGATGAAGGAGGGGATGCCGATCATTGTCAGCCCCAGCGCATTGACGAGGCCGAGAAACGCGCACAGCAAAATGGCCAGCAGGATCGCCGCGGCGCCGGGCAGGGGAATGTTGGGAATGTTGACGTAGGATTCCTGGAGCGTGAAGTAGGCGACCGCGATGCCGGTGACGTTGGCGATGCTGGCAATCGAGAGGTCGATCTCGGCGCAGAGGATCACGAAGGTGAGGCCGACGGCGATGATGCCTGTGACCGACACCTGGGTCAGGATGTTGCCGAGATTGTCCAGGGTCGCGAACGAGGGACTGGCCAGCGCAAAGAAGCCGGAGAGAAAGATCAGCGTCAGGAACGGGGCGATGTTGCGCATCTGCGAGCGCAGGAACGGCGCTAACCCGCGCGCCCGTTGCCCCGCCGCCAAAGCCGTCTCACTGCTCGCCATGGTGCTTCTCCGTCACGCCGCTTCCAGCAGGCGGTCCTTGCTGACCGGCTCGTTCTTGAATTCACGCACCAATGCGCCGCGCTTGAGCACGAGGATGCGATCGGCCAGCGACAGCACCGTTTCCGGCTCGGTCGACAGCACGATGATCGCGAGCCCCCTGGCGCGAAGATCGCGGACGATGTTGATAACGTCATTCTTGGCACCGACATCCATGCCGCGGGTCGGTTCGCACAGCACGAGGAGCTTGGGCGGATAGGTCAGCCATTTCGCCAGCGCGACCTTTTGCTGATTTCCGCCGGAGAGCATGCCGAGATCGAGCCCGACCACCGGCGGCCTGATCTGGAGCTGCTCGACCTGGCGCTTTGCGATGTCGCGCTCCTGCGCCGGCTTGAGCAGCAGCGCCGAGATGCGATCGAGAATGCTGATCGAGATGTTCTTGTAGACCGGCTCCTGGTGGAACAGCATTGCGCGCCGGCTCTCCGGCACCAGCGCCACGCCGGCGCGCCGCGCCGCTGCCGTGCTGGCGAACGTCTTGGGCTTGCCCTCGACCGCAAGCGTGCCGCCGTCCGGTTTCAGCTTGCCGAACAGGATACGTGACAGCTCCTGCTGGCCGCAGCCCATGAAGCCGTAGATGCCGAGCACTTCACCGGCGCGGGCCTCGAAGGAGATGTCCTTCAGGCTGC
The DNA here is from genome assembly GCF_000515415.1 of Bradyrhizobium sp. WSM1417. Classification (NCBI taxonomy): domain Bacteria; kingdom Pseudomonadati; phylum Pseudomonadota; class Alphaproteobacteria; order Hyphomicrobiales; family Nitrobacteraceae; genus Bradyrhizobium; species Bradyrhizobium sp. WSM1417. The sequence continues at coordinate 5,227,526 of NZ_KI911783.1, read as the reverse complement.
GGGCCAGCGACAGTTGATCGACCTTCAGGACCACCGAGCTGTCGCTCGGCCGCGGCAGCATCAGATCGTCGCTATAGCTGTGCTCGAGCGCTTCGCCACCGCGACCGATCATGGCCTCGATCAGCGCGCCCTTGCTGGTCGCAGCACTTGCCGTCTCCGCGACCTTCCGGCCGTTGCGGAACACGGTCACCGTGTCGGACACGCGCAAGATGTCCTCGATGAAATGCGAGATGAAGACGATCGCCGTGCCTTCCTCGCGCAGGCGCCGCAGCGTTGCGAACAGTCGCTCGACCTCGGGCGGGGAGAGGGCGGAGGTCGGCTCGTCCAGGATGACGATGCGCGCGCCGGAGAACAGCACGCGCGCGATCTCGATCAGTTGCTGGAGCCCGATCGGGAGGTCGCCGAGCCTGCTCATCGGATCGACGTCGATGCCGAAGCGGGCGAGCTGCTCGCCGGCCTCGCGCGCCATCCGCCGCCATTGCACCAGGCCGAGCCGGTTGGTCGGCTGGTTGCCCAGAAACACGTTCTCCGCGACCGTGAGGTCCGGTGCGACGGACAGCTCCTGGTGCACCATGGCGATGCCGGCGCTGTGGGCGTCGCGGGCCGAGCGGAAATGCGTCTCCTGTCCGTCGATCAGGAAGCGGCCCGAGAATTCGGTGTGCACGCCGGCGATGATCTTCATCAGCGTGCTTTTTCCCGCGCCGTTCTCGCCGACGAGACCATGGATCTCGCCGGGTGAAAGTGCGAAGTCGACACCACGAAGCGCCTCGACGCCGCCGAAGCTCTTCGTGATGCCCTGGAGTTCCAGGATAGGCGAACGATCCTCTCGCATGGAGGCTCAGATCAGGAAGTGATCCTGCATCCATTGCATCCCGGCAGCATTGGCCTTGGTGACGACCGGACCGTCGGTGACGACGTTCTTGGGAATGCCCTGTCCGCTCTTTTCGCCGCCGACCACGGCGGAAACGCCCGCGATGACGGCGCCGCCATGGATGCGGCAGGACGGATTGCGGACGGTCGCGAACATGCGGCCTTCGCTGACCGCCTGGATCGCCGGCGGCATCGCATCGACACCGCCGATCAGGATGTTGGTGCGGCCCCGCGCCTTCATGATGTTGGCGGCGGCGAGCGCCATGTCGTCATTGTGGAAGAACGCGGCGTCGATCTGCGGATACTTGGTCAGGTAAGTTTCCCAGAGGCGCGCGGTCTTCGACACATCCCAGTCTGCCGGCTGGGTGTCGAGCACCTCGATCCCGGGGAATTGCTTCACGACATTGTTGAAGCCCTTGGCGCGGCCCTGCGCGCCGGTGTGGCCGAGCGCTCCTTGCGTCATGATGATCTTGCCCTTGCCGCCCATGGCGTTGCACAGCGCCTGCGTCACGGAGGCGCCCATGAACTCGTTGTCGGGGGCGAGGAAGGAGTGGACATTGATCTGGTCCAGCGGCGCAATCAGCGTGTCCATGTCAATCACGGGCGTGCCGGCGTCGATCATCTTCTGCACCGGCTGGGTGAGGGTGCCGATGCCGAAGGCCTGGATCGCGACGAAGTCCCATTTCTGCGAGGCCATGTTGTCGATCGCCGCGCGTTGCTTCACGGCATCGAGCTGGCCGTCGAACCAGGTGACCTCGACGTTGAACAGCTTGCCCCAGAATTCCGCGGCCTGTTTGCCCTGCGCGCACCAGGTCGCCTGCAGGCCTGCGTTGGAGAATGCCGCCTTCAGCGGCTTCTCGCTGCGTCCGACTTCGGCTGCAAGGGCGGGGTTAATGCCCATGCTGCCGAGGATGGCAGTCGCGGCGCCGGCGGTCGCCGCCGCCTGAAGAAGATCGCGCCTCGTCGTCGAGAAATCTTCCGTCCCGGACATCGCTCGCTCCCATACAATTTCATCTCGGCGCGTCATTGATTGCGCGACCGATGTCCAAAAGTGTCTCACAAGAGTTGATGCCACTCAATCCGCAATCAACGCTGGGATCGCCGCGAGCCCGTGTTGGTGCAGCGCAAAGCATCAGGCCGGGACACCCGCGAACGCGTCGATCTCGATGAGCAGTCGGTCCCAGGCCTGCGCGATGTCCGGCGACCATTCATCGCGGAGGAGATCGCGCAACGTATCCCTGATCACGGCAAAGAAGGCGATGAACAGCTCGCGCGGCGTGCCGTAGCCATCGTGCGATACGACCTCGCATGCGATCAGCCGGAATTGCCCACGGCGATCACCGGCGAAGTCGAGAATCGCCTCGATCGTGAGTGCGAGCATCGATCCCATCACGAGCTCGCTGCCCTGCGTGCGGAACATCGCCCGCGTTTCGGGATGCTGTTCGAACAGCCGCTGATAGACGTGTGGCGTGAGATCGGTGCAGCGCGAGGCTGCAAGTTCAAAGCTCTGTTCGATCGGATTGAGAGAAGCATTCATCGGTGCTCTAGCCCCGCACACAAAAAAAGAGCGGGGCCCTAGCCCCGCTCGAAAATTGTGTCGACCCTATTATCCCCGATTCTAAGATTTGATCTTGATTGGCGGGGCGACGCTGCATTTTGCGCGTCAGGGGCTCCTCCCGAGACTTGGACCACCAGACTTCGACCTCGCGGCCAGCCTGAGCAAGAGGATGCTAGATCAACTTTTCTCACTTGTCATCATTTTCGGCAACGAATGTTCAAAATTCGAGCAATTGACGAAACGATCGGACTTTTGGCTCTGTAACTATATGACAAACATAAGAAATTTGTGGATGGGGCCCGGGTGCGCGACTGCCTCAAATGCCGGAGGTTCCCTCCGCGCGCGGCCGGACCACAGTTTTCCGGGAAATTTGCGCTGGATTAAGGAGGCGGCGGAACCGGGCTCGACTTGGCCATCCGCCGGTGTTTAGTTAGTAGGCGAACGAATGGTTCGGCGGATGCGCGCACGGCTGCAAAAATTCCTCCCCCTGGTCCTGCTCGCCCTGGTGATGCAGGTGCTGGCGCCGATTGCCGCCTGTCTGGCGGCCGGCCAGGCCGTGGCCGATCCGCTGTCTGCCGCCGTCATCTGCCACAGCGCGAACGAGCAGGGCGGCCTGAACGATCCGGCGGGTACGCCGGTCGCACATGCCGGTGCGTGCGCCCTCTGTTGCCTGGCGCAGATGGGTGCGTCGCTCGATTCGCCGCCGCACGCCGCGCTTTCCGTTCCCTTCCGCCACGCCGAGCGCGTGGTGTGGCACGCGGCGGAGGCATCCGCCGGCGCCGTCCATAAGGGCTCGAGTGCCCAGGCGCGCGCCCCGCCTCAATTTTCCTGACGACTCTCGTGATCGCCGCGGTCCGCCGCAGGCGATTGATGCTGTCGAATGGCCGGAGAGAAAGCCCGGCGTCAGGAATGCCCCATGTTACGTTGTCATGCCCGCCGTGGTGTGAGCGTCGTTACCATTCAGGCCGCGCTGCTTGCATCGTCGAGCGGAGCCTTTGCCCAAGGCAGCAGCGCAGTGCTGCCGCCAATCACGGTTGAGGCGCCTCAGCAGAAGCGTGCGCCGGCGGTCCGACCGCCACGCAATTCTGCGCGATCGGCCCGCGTCACGCCAAGCCTGCGAACGACTCCATCACCGCAGCAAACCGCGAGCGACCAGAGTGCAGGGGCTCCGGGTGCCCTGACGGTTCTGGCGGCGCAACAAGCGCTGGCGGAGATTAACCAGACTCCGGGCGGCGTGGCGCTCGTCTCGGCCGAGGCGTACAGGAACTCGACGCCGTCCAACACGATCAAGGATGTTCTGGATTACGTGCCCGGCGTGTACGCCCAGCCCAAATGGGGCGACGACACCCGCCTTTCGATTCGCGGGTCCGGCCTGTCGCGCAATTTTCATCTGCGCGGTGTGCAGCTCTATATGGACGGCATTCCGATCAACACTGCGGATGGCTATGGCGATTTCCAGGAGATCGATCCGAGCGCCTACAAATATGTTGAAGTCTTCAAGGGCGGCAACGCGCTTCAGTTCGGCGCCAATTCGCTGGGAGGCGCGATCAACTTCGTGACCCCGACCGGCCGCGACGCGTTTCCGAACGGTGTGTCGTTCGATGCCGGAGGATTCGGCTACAAACGACTTCAGGCCAACGCAGGAGGCGTCAACGGGCCGTGGGACGGCTTCGTGACCGCTTCCACGCAGGCCGCAGACGGTTTTCGCGATCACAGCTTTGGCTCGAGCAACCGTTTGAGCGGTAATGTGGGCTATCGGTTCTCCCCGGATGTCGAGACACGGTTCTACCTCAACGCCAACGAAGTGCGGCAGCGAATCCCGGGTACCGTGACCAAGACATCCGCTTTGACCGATCCGGAAGCTGCTGCACCCGCGAATGTTGCGATGGATCAGCAGCGCAATATCGATACTGTCAGGTTCGCCAACAAAACCACCGTTCGTTTCGATGACACCAAGGTCGAATTCGGCGCCTTTGGCGTCGATCGGCATTTGATGCATCCGATCTTCCAGTGGCTGGACTACCGTTACAAGGACTACGGCGGATTCGCGAAGATCACGGATGACCGCACCATTGGCGGCTTCCGCAACAGGCTGGTCGCGGGCGTCAATGTGCTAAACGGCAGCATCGACAACCAGCAGTTCGCCAACATTGGCGGACAGAAGGGTGCACTGCTTTCTTCCTCGCTCGATCGGTCGGAGAATATTTCCGCCTACGTTGAAGACAGCTTCTACGTCCTTCCAAATCTTGCGCTCATCGGCGGCACGCAATTTCTGTACGCGACCCGCAACCGGCAAGATCGTTTCCTTAGGGATGGGGATCAATCGGGCGCAACACGCTTTAATCTCTGGTCGCCGAAAGGCGGTCTGCTGTGGCAAATCGATCCGAGCTGGCAGGCCTTCGCCAATGTCTCGCGGAGCGCCGAGGTGCCGAGCTTTGGCGAAAGCGCGATTGGTCTCGGCATTCCGACGATCCCGTTCACCAGCATCCACCCGCAGATTGCGACCACGTACGAAATCGGGACTCGCATGAAGCGATCCGATTATGCCTGGGAACTGACGGCCTACCGGGCCAACATTCGCGACGAATTGCAATGTCTCTATAGTACTTTCGGCAATTGCAATGTGACCAATGCCGACCGCACCGTCCATCAAGGCATCGAGGCCGGTGCGGGTGCAGCAATCTTTCGTGACATCTTCGTCAACGGCCCGGCTCCGGACAAGATCTGGCTGAATGTCGCTTATTCCTTCAACGACTTCCGCTTCGACCAAGATCCGACCTTCGGAAGCAATCGATTGCCGGGAGCCCCAAGTCACTATTTGCGCGCAGAGCTTCTCTACAAGCACCCTACCGGGGTCTATTTTGGACCCAACATCGAATGGGTGCCACAGGCCTACTTCGTCGATAGCATGAACACGCTGACGACAGAGCCTTACGCGCTGTTGGGATTGAAAGCCGGCTTCGACAATGGTGGCCCGATGTCTGCCTACGTCGAGGGGCGCAATCTCACCAACAAGACCTACATAGCCAGCGCGAGCATCATCGATCGAGCGACGGCGACGTCAGCATTGTTTGAGCCGGGTACGGGGAGAGCAGTGTATGCTGGAATGAGGTATCGATGGTGACGTGCAAATGGGCGCTTGGGTCTATGTTCGGCTCCGCGGCAGGCCGGCATTCCGAATGCCTATGCTGACGGTGGCGGAAGGTCGTCTTGGAAGAATGCGGGGCCATTCTCGGCCCGATCAATCGCGAAAGAGGCAATCAACATGAAGACTATCGGACGAACTCTCCTTGCAATTTCACTGTTGCTGACCGCCGGTGCCGTCGCGCAGGCTGAGGACATCAAGGCCGGCGATCTTGTCATCTCGCAGGCGTGGAGCCGGGCGACACCAGGCGGAGCCAAGGTGGCCGGCGGCTATCTGACCATCGAGAACAAGGGCACAGTGGCCGACAAGCTGGTCAGCGTTTCCGCCGATATCGCGGGGAAGGCTGAGGTCCACGAGATGGCGATGGACAATGGCGTGATGAAGATGCGCCTGCTCGACAAGGGGCTCGTGATCGATCCCGGCAAGACGGTGAAGTTCGCCCCCGGCGGCTACCACCTGATGCTTCAGGAGCTGAAGGGCCCCTTCAAGCAGGGCGACAAGGTGCCGGTGACGCTTCAGTTCGAGAAGGCCGGCAAGGTCGCCGTCTCCCTCGACGTCCAGGGCGTCGGCGCCCAGGCGCCCGGCGATAGCGGACACATGATGAAGAAAATGCCTGATCATTCGGGAATGAAGATGTGACGAGCGTGATCTGGACCTTCGGGAGACCCAATATGTCGAAGCGAACCTGGCTGATCTTTCTGGGCGTCTTTGCGGCAACGCCAGCGACCGCGCACGTCCTCCTCGAAGGCAAGGAGGCGGCAGTGGGGGGATCGTACAAAGCCGTTTTCGCCGTCCCGCACGGTTGCGCGGGCTCGCCCACGGTGAAAATCCGGGTGCAGATCCCGGAAGGCGTGATCGCGGTGAAACCGATGCCGAAGGCGGGCTGGAGTGTTGACGTGGTCGAGGGCAAATACGCCGGCGAATACGACTATCACGGCAACAAGCTCTCCTCCGGCGTCAAGGAGGTGACTTGGTCCGGCGGCAAGCTGCCGGACAAGAACTATGACGAGTTCGTCATGCACACGGCCCTGACCGACACGCTCAAGCCGAACACGATCCTGTACTTCCCCGTCGTCCAGGAATGCGAGACCGGCGTCAGTCGCTGGATCGAAATTCCCGCGGAGGGAGCCGGGCATTCGCATGAGAGCAAATCGCCGGCGCCGGGCGTGAAACTCCTGCCAAAACCCTGATGCGCCTGCTCGCCGCGGTCGCGACGCTGCTCCTCTTTGTCGGTTTCGCGACCGGCGCTTCGGCGCACGCGGCGCTGGTCGCGGTCGAGCCGGCGAGCGGCAGCATGCTCGCGAGCGCGCCGAAGATGGTGGAGTTGCGCTTCAACGAGACGGTGACGCCGGGCGCGATCCGGCTGATCGACGGCGCGGGCACGGCGCGGGATGATTTGCGCGTCGACGCATCGGGCGAGACCATATCGGTCGCGATGCCGGCGGACTTGCCGCAGGGCACGGCCGTCGTCAGCTATCGCGTGATCTCGCAGGATGGCCATCCCGTCGCTGGATCGGTGATCTTCTCGATCGGCATGCCGACGGGGATGCAGCCTCCCGCAACCGCCGATGGCGGATTGAACGTGCTGATCTGGCTGGCGCGGGTCGGTCTCTATCTTGGCCTGTTCGTCGGCGTCGGCGGCGTTTTCTTTGCACGCTGGGTTGCGTGGTCGATGACCGACATAACCATTCCGTGCGTGGCGCTCGCCATCGGCGTCCCGAGCGCGGTGGTGTCCCTTGGTGTGTTGGGGCTGGATCTCCTCGGCCTACCGCTATCCGCTCTCGCGACGATGGCTCCCTGGAAAGTCGCATCCGGGACTAGTGCGGGCCCGGCCTTGCTCGTGGCCGTCGCTGCAATGCTGTTCGCATTGCTGGCGCTAGGCAGCGCGTGGTGCGCGCGCGCTCTGGCGATCATTGCCTTCGTCGGCGTCGGTTTGTCGCTGGCCATGACCGGGCACGCTGCTACGGCACCGCCCGAACTGTTGACGCGGCCGGCAATCTTTCTCCATGGCCTCGGTGTCGCCTTTTGGATTGGGGCCCTCGCGCCGCTGGGCGCCCTGTTGTCAAAGCGGCCCGCCGCGACATTGCCCGTCGTGAACCGCTTTGCTCGCATCGCGGCGCCGGCCGTTGGCGTTCTCGCATTGACCGGCCTCGCGCTCGCCTTCGTGCAGCTCGAAAAGCCGTCTGCATTGGTCGAGACACGCTACGGGCTTATCCTCTCGATTAAGCTCGTGCTGGTCCTCGTGCTGCTGGCGCTTGCCGCGCTCAACCGCTTTCGCCTGACACCGACGCTGGCGGGGGATCACAAGGCGGCGGCAGCCCTGAAGCGCTCGATCGTGCTCGAATGCGCCATCGCGCTGGGCATCTTCGCCGTCGTGGCCGGTTGGCGCTTCACGCCGCCGCCACGGACGATCGTTCCGGAGACGCCGCTGGCGATCCACATCCACACCGACAGGGCGATGTTCCAGGTCCTGGTCTCGCCGGGCAAAGCGGGTGTCGACGATTTCGTGCTGCAGCTCATGACTGGCGAAGGGGCGGTGCTCGAGGCCAAGGAGGTAACGCTGACGCTGAGCTTGCCCGAATGCGGCATCGAGCCGATCGAGCGGAACGCCTCGCTCGGGCCGGACCGCTACTGGCACGTGCGCAAGGTCGCGCTGCCGTTTGCGGGCCGCTGGCATGTGCGGATCGACGCGCTCGTGACCGATTTCGAGAAGATCACCCTGGAGGACGAGCTCGAGGTGGCGGCGCCCTGAACCGGCACTTCGGCATCTCGCGTCGAACCTGAAGTCGGCGGAAAAATGACAGGAATTCCGCTGTGTTAGCGGCTTTTCCTCATTCCCGGTCTTGTGTTTTGGCTCCCAATCCGGTTTCACTGCAAGCCATCACTGATTCCTCGAGTATTGCCATGCGGTTGTCGCGGTTCTTTCTGCCCATCCTGAAGGAAAATCCGAAAGAGGCGGAGATCGTCTCGCATCGGCTGATGCTGCGCGCCGGCATGATCCGGCAGGAAGCCGCCGGCATCTATGCCTGGCTGCCGCTCGGCTTCCGCGTCTTGAAGAAGATCGAGCAGATCGTGCGCGAGGAGCAGGACCGCTCCGGCGCGCTGGAACTGTTGATGCCGACGCTCCAGCTCGCCGATCTCTGGCGCGAGAGCGGCCGCTACGATGCCTATGGCCCCGAGATGCTGCGCATCGCCGACCGGCACAAGCGTGAGCTGCTGTACGGGCCGACCAACGAGGAAATGATCACCGAGATCTTCCGCGCCTATGTGAAGTCCTACAAGAGCCTGCCGCTGAATCTCTATCATATTCAATGGAAATTCCGCGACGAGCAGCGCCCGCGCTTCGGCGTGATGCGCGGCCGCGAGTTCCTGATGAAGGACGCCTATTCGTTCGATCTCAACGAGGCCGCGGCGCGCGTCGCCTACAACAAGATGTTCGTCGCCTATTTGCGCACCTTCGCGCGGATGGGGCTGAAGGCGATCCCGATGCGCGCCGAGACCGGCCCGATCGGCGGCGATCTCAGCCACGAGTTCATCGTGCTCGCCGAGACCGGCGAATCCGGCGTTTTCATCAATCGCGACGTGCTGGATCTGCCGGTGCCGGGCGAGGACGTCGATTATGAGAGCGATTTGACGCCGATCATCAAGCAATGGACCTCGGTCTATGCGGCGACGGAAGACGTTCACGACGCCGCGCGCTTCGAGCAGGAAGTGCCCGCGGACAAGCGGGTGAACACCCGCGGTATCGAGGTCGGGCAGATTTTCTATTTCGGCACGAAATATTCCGACGCGATGAAGGCGCTGGTTGCCGGTCCGGACGGTGTCGACGTGCCGATCCATGGCGGCTCCTACGGCGTCGGCGTCTCGCGCCTGCTCGGTGCCATCATCGAGGCCTGCCATGACGATGCCGGCATCAAATGGCCGGAGGCGGTTGCCCCGTTCCGCGTGTCGATTCTCAACCTCAAGCAGGGCGATGCCGCGGTCGATGCGGCCTGCGAGAAGCTCTATGCGGAGCTGTCCGTCAAGGGCGTCGACGTGCTCTACGACGACACCGACCAGCGGGCCGGAGCCAAATTCGCCGCCGCCGACCTGATCGGGATTCCCTGGCAGATCATGATCGGGCCGAAAGGGCTCGCCGACGGCAAGGTCGAGCTCAAGCGGCGAAGTGACGGCGCCCGCGAGACCATGTCGCCTGCGGACGCGGTCGCAAGACTTGTGGGCTGACAAGACTTGTGGGCTGATAAGGCTGGTCGGCTGAATATTGTTCATCGCACGAGATCGCGGCCGCCAATCCGGCCACATTTGCCCCCGAATCATGGGACTATCGAGCGATGGATGAGACCATGACCGAAACCGTTCAAACCGCGCCTTTTGCGCCATTCGAGTGGATGCTGTCGGCGCGCTACTTACGGGCGCGCCGCAAGGAGGGATTCATCTCGGTCATCGCCGGGTTCTCCTTCCTCGGCATCATGCTGGGCGTGGCGACGCTGATCATCGTCATGGCCGTCATGAACGGCTTCCGCAAGGAGCTGCTCGACAAGATCCTGGGGCTCAATGGCCACATCCTGGTCCAGCCGCTGGAATCGCCGCTCACCGACTGGAAGGATGTCGCCGACCGCCTCAGCCAGGTCCAGGGCATCCGGCTCGCAGCGCCCGTGGTGGATGGCCAAGCGCTGGCGTCATCGCCCTGGAACGCCTCCGGCGTCCTGGTGCGCGGCATCCGCTCCGACGACCTCAACAACCTCACCTCGATCGCCAAGAACATCAAGCAGGGCTCGCTCGAGGGCTTTGACGACGGGCAGGGGGTCGCGATCGGCCGGCGCCTCGCTGACCAGCTGTCGCTGCACGCCGGCGACAGCATCACGCTGGTGGCGCCGAAGGGCGCGGTCACCCCGATGGGCACGACACCGCGCATCAAGCCGTACAAGATCGCCGCGGTGTTCGAGATCGGCATGTCGGAGTATGATCTCGGCTTCGTGTTCATGCCGCTCGCGGAGGCGCAGGCCTATTTCAACCGCAGCAACGACGTCACCTCGATCGAGGTCTTCACCACCAATCCGGATCAGATCGTCGCGTTCCGTCAAGCCGTGACGGAGGCGGCGGGGCGGCCGGTGTTCCTGGTCGATTGGCGCCAGCGCAACTCGACCTTCTTCAACGCGCTGCAGGTCGAGCGCAACGTGATGTTCCTGATCCTCACCATGATTGTGCTGGTCGCCGCGCTCAACATCGTGTCCGGCCTGATCATGCTGGTGAAGGACAAGGGCAGCGACATCGCGATCCTGCGCACGATGGGGGCCTCGCAAGGCTCGATCATGCGCATCTTCCTGATCACGGGCGCCTCCATCGGCGTGGTCGGTACGATGGTCGGCTTCATCGTCGGGCTGGTGATCTGCCTCAACATCGAGTCGATCCGGCAATTCCTGTCCTGGCTGACCAGCACCGAACTGTTTTCGCCAGAACTCTACTTCCTGTCGAAGCTGCCCGCCGAGATCGACATCGGCGAGACCTCGGCCGTCGTCATCATGGCGCTGACGCTGTCGTTCCTGGCGACGCTGTATCCGTCCTGGCGCGCCGCGCGCCTCGATCCCGTCGAAGCGCTGCGGTACGAGTGAGGGGCTGATGGAGCAGCAGGGGGCGGAAGATGTACCGGTCATTTATCTCCACGAGATAAAGCGACAGTACTTGCAGGGCGAGGTGCCGCTGACGATCCTCGACGGCGCCAAGCTCGCGCTGTGGGCGGGCCAGTCCGTCGCGCTGGTGGCGCCGTCCGGCTCGGGCAAGTCGACGCTGCTGCACATCGCGGGGCTGTTGGAAGCGCCAGATTCCGGCGAGGTCTACGTCAACGGCGCGCCGACCTCGCAACTGCCCGACATCGAGCGCACCCAGCTTCGCCGCACCGATATCGGCTTCGTCTACCAGTCGCACCGGCTGCTGCCGGAGTTCTCGGCGCTGGAGAACGTCATGCTGCCGCAGATGATCCGCGGCCTCAAGAAATCCGAGAGCGTCAAGCGCGCCAAGGAGATCCTTGGCTATCTCGGCCTCGGCGAGCGCATCACGCACCGCCCGTCCGAGCTGTCGGGCGGCGAGCAGCAGCGCGTTGCAATCGCGCGCGCGGTGGCCAATGCTCCGCGGGTGCTGTTTGCGGACGAGCCGACCGGCAATCTCGATCCGCACACCGCCGACCACGTCTTCCAGGCCCTGATGCAGCTCGTCAAGGCGACCAAGGTCTCCATGCTGATCGCGACCCACAACATGGAGCTCGCCGGCCGCATGGACCGCCGCGTATCGCTGTCGAACGGTCAAGTGGTCGAGCTCGAGTAAAAACTCTCGAAAACAACCCCATGCACAGTAGCCAAGTGCTTGGCCGGACTAACGAAAAAAATGGCGCTCCCGGAGCGTTCAAGGCCGGATCACCGTCAACTTGAACGGTCCGCCATTGGCGGCCGCATGTTCCACGGCCTCGTTGGCATGGTCGAGATCGAAGGCGGTGGCCGCGTACTCCTCCAGCCGCAGCAGTCCCGCGCGCACCAGCGCGATCAGGCGGCCTGCCGCATCCGGCGGGTACATCCAGACGCCGTGGATGCTGATGCAGTTGCGCATGATCCAGGGGTAGGGCAGCTCGAGGCCGGCGCCGCCGGCCATGCCGACGCCACCCATCAGCACGACGCGGCCGTAAGCGCGCACCGTCATGATCGCCGCGCGCACCACATTCGTGCTCACCGAGGGCGGCATGATGTCGAGCACGCAGTCGATGGGCCCTCGCGCCGCGCGCTTCATGCTCTCGCGGTCGTCGTCCTCGTTGCCGGAGAGCCTGACCGGCCTGACGCGATCGCCGAAGCGGACGACGAGGTCGGCCAGGATCTCGTCGTTGCGGCCGGGCGCGACCACGCAGGCCGCACCCATCGCGAGCGCGACCGAGACGGCCGCGCTGCCGAAATTGCCGGTGGCGCCGCTCACCAGCACGGTCTCGCCGGGCTGAAGATTGGCGGCGAGGAAACCGCCATAGGGCACCAGCAGCGTCCCCAGCGCGCACCATCGCGTGGCTTCGTCGGACGTGATTTGGCCTAGGGGCTTTACGTTCTCAGTCGGCACTCGCATCTGCTCGGCAAACGAGCCGTGGCGAAAATGCTGTTGCAGGCGCATGGCGCCGGCACCGGGCGCGGTGAGTCCTTGCAGGGCAATGTCGGGCGCCGCGGCGTCGTCGCGTGAGCGCACCGTCGGGTCGCAGAACACCCACTCGCCAACGCTGAGCTTCGTCGCGTCCGGGCCGATGGCGCGCACCCTGCCGATGGCGCCAGGCCCGGGGATGATCGGCAGCTCAAGCGCATAGTTGCGCGCTCCGCTGAAGACCTCGTTCATGTAGGACAGCACCCGCGTTGCGATGACGTCCACGATGACCTCCCCGGTGCCGAGCACCGGTTCGGGTGCATTCTCGATGACGAGCGGAGATCCCAGGGATTTGAGTACGGCGGCTTTCATGGCGGTCACCTCATGTTCGGGTGATGCCCATATGCACCGCCTTCCCAGCGCCAGGAAGGCCTGGTATTATCCTAGTATTCCCCAGGCCCTCCATCGAGGCACGTCACCATGGCCGACCCACGCCGCGTCGAATTCGGCGACTTTCTCAGGTCCCGCCGCGAAAAGCTGTCGCCGAAGACGGTCGGGCTTCCCGCCGGCCGGCGGCGGCGCACCGCGGGCCTGCGCCGCGAGGAGGTCGCGCAACTCGCCGGCATCGGCGTCGACTGGTACATCCGCCTCGAGCAGGGCCGCACCGTCAGCCCCTCGGTCACCACCATCGACGCGCTGGCGCGTGCGCTACGGCTCAGCAAGACCGAGCACGCCCATCTCAAGGCACTGGCCCGCGACGGCGACAGGCGCGCGTTCACGCGCGAGATCGTGCCGCCGCCAATTCGGCGGATGATCGAAAGCCTGAAGCAGCCGGCCTACATCACGGGGCGGCGCTGGGACGTGCTGGCCTGGAACGCGGCGGCCGAGGAGATCTTCGGGTTCGGACAATTGCCCGAACAGGACCGCAACACGCTGCTGCTGGTGCTGACGAACAAGCAGACGCGAAAGTTCTACGGTGCCGGCTGGGCGGATGTCGCGAAGAGCATGGTTGCGATGTTTCGCGCCACTCACGACGTCTGGGCCGGCGATCCCGCCTTTACGGAATTGCTGACGCGGCTGCGCCAGGGCAGTCCGGAATTCGTCAAATGGTGGGAAGCGCACGAGATCCGCAGCACCGCCGCGGGCCTCAAGATCATGAACCATCCGACCAAGGGCGTGCTCCGGTTCGAGCACACCAGCTTTCAGGCCAATGACGATCCGGCGCTCAAGCTCGTGATCTACACGCCGGTGTAGATTGCGCAAGCATACGGCCTGCTCGTCACGTATGACGGTCGATGATCTGAAGCAGCCGATCGCAGGATGCCTCGATCCTCTTGTGGGGAGATGTGGCGACGCCCAGCAACAGGCCGGATCGCGCCGAAGCCGCGGACGCATGCCATAGCGACAGGGGCGTGGGCGCCAATCCGAAGGATGCCGCTTCCCGCGCGATCGCGACGTCGGAGGTTCCGTCCGGCAGTCGCAGGACCGCGGCCAATCCGGCGATCGCAACGTCCTTCGCAACGTCCTTGGCGCGTGCCTTCAAATATTTCAGCAGCGCATCGCCTTGCGCGGCATAGGCCCGCTTCGTGCGTCGAAGATGCCGTAGATAGTGGCCGTCGCGGATGAATTCGGCGGTTGCGATCTGTACGGACGGCCCGGGCGCCGGAGCGAGGCATGCCGCAACCTCGGCAAAACGGGAAGCCAGCGAGGCGGGTGCAACGACGAAGCCCAGCCGCAAGGCGGGAGTCAGGGTCTTGCTGAAAGACCCGATGTGAATAACGCGCCCGAAACGATCGATAGAGGCGAGCGCCGGTGTGGCCCGCCCCCTCAGCTGAAGCTCGCTCAGATAGTCGTCCTCGATCACCCACACCCGTTCCTGGGCTGCCCAGTCGAGAAGTCGCGAACGTCGTGCCAGCGACAAGGTGGAGCCAAGCGGTGCCTGCTGTCCCGGGGTCACGGCGACCAATGCAGCGTCAGGAGCGTGTTTCAGGCCGTAACCAACGTCAATGCCGTCCGCGTCGACCGGGATCGGCGTGACCGACAACCTTGCAAGCTCAAGGCCGTGCCTCGTGAAGGGGAAGCCCGGGTCCTCCATCCAGACCTTCTTCTGCTCGAGGCCGAGAACCCGGAGTGCCAGTCCGAGCCCGCCGCTGAAGCCGCCGGTGATGATGATCTGCGACGGTGCACATTCGATCCCCCGCGCCAGCGCGAGATACGCAGCGATGTCGCGCCTCAATTCCAGCTCGCCGCGGGGATCCCGGTAGATGGCCGGTGCGCTCGTCTCCGCGCGCACCGCCCGTGTGCGCATCCTCGAGAACAGCTTGGCAGGAAAGGTCTCGTGAGCGGGCACACCCATCTGGAAAACGGCCGGTCCCGCAGTGAGCTCCTGGTACATCTCCATGAACGAGCCGGGGTGGGGAGCTGCTTCCCGCCGAGGGATAAAGGTGGGGCGATCCGCGACATGCGTTCCGGTCGCGCGCGACGCGACGATCAGTTGCGCGGAGGAAAGCTTTTCGTAAGCCGAACGCACGGTGCCGCGCGCCACACCCAGCTGTGCCGCCAAATCCTGCCAGGACGGCAGACGAGCTCCCGGCGCGAGCACGCCGCTCTCGATGGCAGCTCCGATGCCTCTGCGGATTTGTTCCGCCAATGGCGTCTTCGCAGATCGATCGAGCTTCAGCCGCAGCGGTTTGACCATGCCTCGGTGGTACACGATTTTTGTCCATTCCTGGTGCTTTTTTGTAGACCAGCGCGGGGGCATTTATCGGACAAGGAAAGTACCCGGCGACAGCCGCCGAACAGAACCGATCATGGAGTTTGAAAATGGCTAAGCGTCTCGATTACGACCGCATCGCACCCGCAGGGATGAAAGCGCTCGGCGGCGCCTACGGCTATGTCATGCAGAGCAATCTTCCTGCAACGCTTGTCACTCTGGTCTATCTGCGCATTTCGCAGATCAACGGCTGCGCCTACTGCCTCGACATGCACACGCGCGATCTGCTGAAGAGCGGACAGAAGATCGAAAAGATCGCGCTGGTGCAGACCTGGGCGGAAGGCGGTCGTCTCTTCGACGAGCGGGAGCGTGCCGCCCTCGCATGGGCCGAAACCGTGACCCGTGTGGCTGAAACCGGCATCCCGGATGAAGCTTACGAGGCCGCCCGCGCCGTGTTCGAGGAGCGCGAGCTCGTCGATCTCACCATCGCGATCGGCCTGATGAACGCCTACAATCGCATGGCAATCAGCTTCCGAAATACGCCACAGGCCGCGAAGGAGGAGATGGCAGCCTGACCGCGGTGCCAGACGGCAAAAGGGTAGACACATGCCTTCGACCGCGAAGGCATGTCCTGAGATCTCAGCGATGCAAGGCAGGAGCTTGATATGACCATCGCAATTTCCGGCGTGAAGATTCCCGACAGCAAGATCGCACGGGAGGCCGCCGAGCTGGTGCGCCAGTACGAAAACGACATGTTGTTCAACCACTCGGTCCGCGTCTTTGTATTCGGCGCGATCAAGGGGCATCGGCAAAATCTAAAATTCGATTCCGAGCTGCTCTACATCGCGGCGCTGTTCCACGATCTCGGACTCGTCGACCATTACCACACGCAGACCAAGCGGTTTGAAGTTGATGGCGCCGATGCCGCCCGCGAATTTCTGAGGGGGCACGGCATTGACGAGCCAAAAGCCGATCTGGTTTGGGAGGCGATCGCGTTACATACGACACCTGGAATTCCACAATACATGCGGCCGGAAATCGCTCTCACGAATGCGGGTGTTTTGGTCGACGTCGTGGGGATTGGCTATGATGAATACACGCCAGAGCAGCGCGACCAGGTGACCACCGCATTTCCGCGCGGTGATTTCAAGAATGACTTCCTTCAGATCCAAACCTGCTCGGCCTTGAAGAAGCCGCAGACCACGTTCGGCACGGTCAATTTCGATTACATCGCAGATCACGATCCCACATTTCACAAGCCGAACGCGTGCACGCGCATTCGCAACACGCCTTGGCAGAGCTGAGCCCCTTCGGCGCGGTGTTCGAGTTTTGCCTCGTTGAACTTACGGCGACGGGGCGGCCGGGAGCGTTACGCCGACGTTCGGCCGCGGAACGGCCGGCCAAGGGCTTTTCGGAGCCGGCGTCGCCGCCGCGCATGACGCCGCAAGCTGCGGCCACACTGACGTCAGGCCCGTCAACTCGATGTCGAATTTTGTGATGTCCGCCTTGTCGTCGGATATCAGCGTGGTCTCGCGGACATGCAGGGAGCGGGACGCCAGTATCGCCTTGACCATGTCGGGATCGATGCTGCCGCGCCATACTTCATATTTTCCGGCCCGCAATGCAGACCCTTCGGCCCTCTTCTCCGGAGCGGCGTCGGCCGTCACCAGGATGGTGCTTTTGCCGACGGCCGTCTCGTCGATCTCGACCGCGAACGTCAGCGGCACGCGCTTTCCGCCTTCGCAGGACAGACGCCATTCCATGGGCCGGAACGACGCGCCGTTCTCCTTCTTCAGCATCGCGAACTTGCGGACGAAGGGGCGCGCTTCCTTTTCCAGCTTCCACGCCGTTTCGGCAAGCGAACGCGTGTCGATGCCGAAACGATAGAGCTCGGCGCGCGTCAGCATGTGCAGGTTTTCGAACTTCACCGTCCTGATCAGATCGTCAAGCTCGCGGCTGATCCCCATCGCCGCGATGAACGCAGTGCGATCGCGATCGGCCCTCGCCATCCGACGTTGTCTGTATTCCGCGACCGCCGCCGGAGGCGGATGCCCGTGAAAGGCAAGGACCAGCCTGGAATTATGGACCGCCAGCGCGGCGTCGGGGGCGACCTCGCGCGATGTCGCTCCGAGCAACAGGTAACCGCAGGCCGAGTTGCACATTGCGTGATAAGTCGTGAGCTCGGCTTCCACCTCGCCGCCCGCGGTCTTGATCTTCAGGCACGCGGCGTCCACCTGCGTGCCCGCGGCGCACGCCGTCGCGATGGTCCGGCCAACCCGGGCGATCGCCTTGCGGCTGCGCAACAACCGCCCGATGACATAGGACTGCTCCACGTTTCCGCCGGGTGAATAGAGGTAGATCGGACGCTGCGTGTCCTTGACGCCGGCGAGGAAGCGGCGGATGCGCGGCGCAGCGTCCTGGTCGATATCGCCCTCGATGGCGATCCAGCGGTCGCAGCCTGGTCCGCATGCGTCGGGTGGTCCCTTGGCAAGATAGATCGTCAGCCTGGACGCAAATCCAGTCTTCTCGGCCGGCGTCCCTTCGGCATGCAATGCGCCAGGAAGCAACAGCGAGGCCAGGACAAGCAGACGACGGGCGAGCATTGAAAGGACGGGGACCACGCGCGGTGAAAAGCAGAGATCGATGTTACACGACGATCCGCGCTGCCACAACTTTTGGTGGCGTGTCCGCGTGCCTGTCCGCGACGTCTGGATTGGCAATCGGACCGCCAGGTGGGAGCAGGCAGAACGGCATCTCCGAGGGGGCGGTGATGGCGGGAACCTAAATGCCATCATGCGGTTATCGCGCAGACAATTTGCGCGACCGTCTGCATAACTCAGAAAGTCAGGCGGGCTACCTGTGGTCGAAGCGAACAGCAGCGGGATGATCGAACAGCTGGCTCCTCGCGGAGCCAGGAAAGTGGCAGGGGAAGACCAATGACGACAGCGACCGAGGTCCGCTCGGCCGATCGCAATTCCGTCTTAGCCACACTCGGCGACTACATCCGGGAGATCAGCAATCCCGACGATCTCGCCTATGCCGCGGCAGAGCTGCTCGGCCGCAGCCTGAACGTCAGCCGGGCCGGCTATGGCACGGTCGACACCTCAGCCGAGACCATCACCATTGTCCGCGACTGGAACGCACCGGGCATCCTGAGCCTCGCAGGCGTGCTGCGCTTCCGCGACTATGGCAGCTACATCGAAGATCTCAAGCGGGGCGAGACCGTCATCTGTGCCGATGCGGAAAAAGACCCTCGTGTCGGCGATCGTGCCGGGGCCCTCGAGGCGATCTCTGCGCGTGCGCTCGTCAACATGCCGATCTCGGAGCCCGACGGGGTCGTGGCGCTGCTGTATTTGAACAATGCCGGGCCGCGCGAATGGAGCCCCGAAGAGCTGGAGCTTATTCGCGATGTTGCCGAGCGCACGCGCACGGCCGTCGAGCGTCGCCGTGCGGAGACGGTTGTGCGGGAGAACGAAGCCCGCCTGTTTTTCCTGGACGCACTCAACAAGGAGACGGCCAGGACCCGCGATGCCGACGGCGTGATGGCGGTCACGACCAAAATGGTCGGCGAGCATCTCGGCGTCTCGAACTGCGCCTATGCCGACATGGACCCGGACCAGGACGGCTTCATGATACGCGGCGATTGGGCCGCGCCCGGCGCAATGCATATCATCGGTCACTACAGTCTCGCCGACTTTGGCAAAAAGGCGGTGCGAGAGTTGGGCGCGGGCAGGCCGCTCATCATCAATGACAATTTAAGGGAGATTGCGCCTGAGGAAGCCGCCACTTTCCAGAACATCGGGATCGGTTCGACGATTTGCATGCCCTTGGTGAAAGAAGGGCGCCTGACCGCCCTGATGGCGATTCATCACCGCGGCCCGCACCAGTGGACGCCGCGCGAACTCGCCTTGCTCACCGAAGTGACCGAGCGGTCGTGGGCCCACATCGAGCGCGTCCGATCGGAACAGGCAGCGCGGGAGGCGGCCGAACGACTTACACTTGCGAACAAGGCGGCTGGTATCGGCACCTGGGACTACGACCCGGTCAACAACGTTCTTCGATGGGATAGCCGCTGCAAGGAGGTGTTCGGTTTATCGCCGGACGCCGAAGTCAGCTATGAAGGGTCGTTCCTGAAGGGGCTTCATCCCGAGGACAGGCAGCGCGCCCATGAGGCCGTCTCCGCAGCGCTGACGCCGCACGCGCCGCCAAACTACAACATGGAATACCGGACCATTGGTATCGAGGATGGGGTCGAGCGCTGGATCGCCGCGACCGGTCAAGCCATCTTTGCCAACGGCCAGGCTGTTCGGTTCATCGGAACGGTTCTGGATATTACCGCGCAAAAGAAAACCGAGCGTCATCTCAGAATACTGAACGATACCGGCGCCTCGGTCTCTCGCGAACGCGACCTCGACAAGATCGTCCAGATCGTGACGGATGCCGGCGTCGGACTGACGGGTGCTCAATTCGGCGCCTTTTTCTACAACGTTCTGGCGCCCGATGGCGGCAGTTACATGCTGTATTCGCTGTCGGGTGCGCCGCGATCCGCGTTTGAAAACTTTCCGATGCCCCGCAACACCGCCGTCTTTGGCCCGACCTTCGAGGGCTCCGGCGTGGTGAGGTCCGACGACATCCTGCAGGACCCCCGCTATGGCAAGAACGCGCCGCGGAAAGGCATGCCCGAGGGCCATCTTCCGGTCCGATCCTACCTGGCGGTCCCTGTGATCTCGCGCACCGGCGAAGTCCTCGGCGGACTGTTCTTCGGTCACGCCGAGACGGGTAAATTCCAGGCAGAGCATGAGGCCGCATTGCTTGGGATTGCCGGCCATGCTGCCACCGCTATCGACAACGCCCAGCTCTTGACCCGGCTCGAAGCGCTCAATGCCGGATTAGAGAAACGTGTTGCCGACGAAATCGCCGAGCGCATGAAAGCTGAAGAGCAATTGCGGCAATCCCAGAAGATGGAAGCCGTCGGGCAATTGACCGGAGGCATTGCCCACGACTTCAACAATATGCTGGCCGTGATTCTCGGCAGCCTGAATCTTGCCAAGCGGCGGCTCGGCAGGGGAGAGGTCAGCATAGACCGCTTCATCGAGGGCGCCATCGACGGTGCAAATCGCGCCGCCACGTTGACGCAGAGGCTGCTCGCGTTCTCGCGCCAGCAGCCTCTCGCGCCTGAAGTCGTCGACATCAACAAGATGGTCGGCGGGATGAGCGAGCTGCTCGAGCGATCGCTTGGCGAGCTAATCCGCCTCGAGACGATGCTGGCGGCTGGCCTCTGGCGGGTCAAGGTAGACCCGGCCCAGCTCGAAAGCGCCATGATCAATCTCGCGGTCAATGCGCGCGATGCCATGCCAAAGGGCGGCAGACTGACGATAGAAACCAGCAACGCCTCGATCGATCGAATGTATGCTCGCGAGTATGCACTCGCTCCGGGGCAGTACGTTCTCGTGGCGGTGACGGACAACGGCACGGGAATTCCGGCCGATGTGCTCGGCAAGGTGTTCGATCCGTTTTTCACGACCAAGGTGGTGGGCAAGGGCACCGGCCTCGGCCTCAGTCAGGTCTACGGTTTCGTGCGGCAGTCGGGCGGCCATGTCAAAATTGACTCGGAAGTCGATGTTGGCACGACCGTGAAGATCTACCTTCCACGCTTCGCCGGTGAGGAAGCGGGCTCAGATCTGTCGCAGGAAGAGATACCCGCCGGTGCAAGCCATCAGAACGAGACCATTCTCGTCGTGGAAGACGACGAGCGCGTCCGCAGCATGTCTTCCGAAAGCCTGCGCGAACTTGGCTACACCGTCGTCGAGGCAGCCAGCGCCAAAGAGGCGATCAGGACCATCGAAAATGGCTTCGTTCCGGATCTGCTGTTCACGGATGTCGTCATGCCCGACATGACCGGCGCCGAGCTTGCGGCCGAGCTGTCGAGACGATACCCGGCGCTGAAAGTGCTGTTCACCACCGGCTACACGCGCAATGCAATCGTTCACAATGGCGTGCTCGATGCCGGCAAGCATCTGCTTCCGAAGCCCTTCGCTATCGAAGACCTGGCTGCCAAAGTCCGCATCTTGCTCGACGAGATCTGAACGCGGCTTGGAAACGATCCCTTCCGTTTGCAAGCCGCCGTGACAAGGGCTATGTCCCGGCTTTCGGAAGAGCATGACATGACAATCTCGGATGACGAGGACCTCGCGCGCCTGAAAGAGATCGGGCGCATCGTCGCCAATATCCTGGAGGCAATGGGGAAGGCGCTCGAGCCGGGCATGACGACCTCCGAGCTCGACCAGATCGGGCGAACCTTGCTGGAGGCTGCCGGCGCACGTTCGGCTCCGGAGCTGGCCTACGACTTTCCGGGCGCGACCTGCATCAGCGTGAACGAGGAGATCGCTCATGGCATCCCGGGCGATCGGCGGATCGCGCGTGGGGACCTCGTGAACATCGACGTGTCAGCCGAGAAGAACGGCTTGTTTGCGGATACGGGAGCGTCGTTCGCCGTTCCACCCGCAACCCGCGCGGTCGAACGTCTTTGCAGAGACGGCCGGCGGGCGATGTGGACGGGCCTGCAGCAGGTTGGAGCCGGCAAACCGATTGCCGGAATCGGTCAGGCCATCGGGACCTTTGCGCGGAAGAACGGTTACAGCCTGGTCAGGAATCTTGCCAGCCATGGCGTCGGCCTGTCGCTCCACGAGGAGCCGACGGAGATCGCAACTTGGCCCGACCGCTCCGAACGCCGCGTCATGAGCGAAGGCCTGGTGTTCACCGTCGAGCCGTTCCTGTCTCTTGGCGCCGAATGGGCACAGGATGGTGACGATCCGTGGACGCTCTACAGCAGCCCCGAGGCGCCGACCGTTCAATACGAGCACACGGTCATCGCCACGCGAAGTGGACCGTTGATCGTGACGATGGCTGGATAAGGAGGCGTCCTCAAGCCACCGGATCTCGGGCAGCATCCGAACGGCTTCGATCATCCGGCGCCAGCGGCGGCGCCGGTCTCGCCGACCAGATTGAGTGCCGAGCGTGGCGCCGGAAGCTTTAATTGACGCGCCGCGAGCGGCGAGGGGACTTCTTCTGCGCAAAATACGGGTTCGCCACACACGTCGCTGACCGACCGACGGCCAAAAATCTGCACTGCTCGAGCGAGGCGTAGCGGCAATCGAAATAGCCGACGGGACCGTAGATCTGCATACAGACCGGATAGCTCGGATCGTAGGTCTGCGCGTGCGCAGGTGCGCCCGCGAGGAGCAGGCCGATCGCGAACAGTGCGAGGCGGGCGCGGCGCATCTCAGCGCGGCACGTAATAACCGGGTGAATAACCCGGCACCTGTGTGCGCGGCCTGTTCTGATATGCATAGGGGTCGTCGCTCTGGCCTGCGAAATACGGGTTCGCGATACAGGTGAGGGCGCGGCCCGACGAACTCGCCTGGCACTGCGCGTAAGTGTCGAACGTGCAATTGCTCAGCCCCGGCCATTCATCGCCGGTGAGACAAAAGGCATGGTGAGTGCCGAACGCGCGCGCCGGCGTGCTTGCGTCGAGCGTGAGCGCAAATGTGGCGAGTGCGAGCGAAAATGTGGCGACAATGGGGAGGGCAGTTCGTCTGCGCATTCAATTCTCCAATCACGCGAACGTGCGCGCGACGTTGTCACGCGCTCGTGCTGCAGATGTCGTGTAGCCGACGATGGAACTCATGAAAACACTTGTTTCAAAGGGTTTCCCGCGCGCGCTGGTAAATCTTCATTAATGAAGCGCGATCCTTTGGCGCGGACTGTGGCGTCGAGGTTACAGCAATTCCGTCGAGCGCTGTTATGACGACGCCACGGCCCGGGGGCCTAACGACGAAACTGGAACGGGAATCAAATGAACAAGAATCTGTTGCTTGCTGCTGTGAGCCTTGTCGCGCTCGGCGCGGCTGCACCGGCGGTGGCTGCTGACCTCGCTGCGCGGCCTTACACCAAAGCGCCGGCGATGGTTGCCGCGATCTACGACTGGAGCGGCTTCTACATCGGTATCAACGGCGGCGGCGGTTCCGCCCATTCGACCTGGGATGTCGTCGGCGGTGGCCGCGAGGGTTCGCACGATGCGACCGGCGGCACGGTCGGCGGTCAGATCGGCTACCGCATGCAGTCGGGCCAGTGGGTGTTCGGCATCGAAGGTCAGGGCAACTGGGCCGACTTCTCGGGCGACAACGTCAGCGCGCTGTTCGCGACCCGCAACCGCTCCAAGATCGACTCGTTCGGTCTGATCACCGGTCAGATCGGCTACGCCTGGAACAACGTCCTCATTTACGCCAAGGGCGGTGCGGCTGTCGCCGGCAGCAAGTATGAAGTCTCGACCCTGGGCGGCGCGCTGCTGTCCTCGAACGATCAGACCCGTTGGGGTGGCACGGTCGGTGCCGGCCTCGAGTACGGTTTCGCTCCGAACTGGTCGGTTGGCGTCGAGTACAACCATATCTTCCTGCAGGACAAGAACGTCACCTTCGCGCTGGTGCCCTCGACCGACCGCATCCGTCAGGACGTCGACATGGGCCTCGTCCGCCTGAACTACAAGTTCGGCGGCCCGAGCCTCGGCCGTTACTGAGCAGAAGCCTGATACCGATCGCTCGACTTCGAGCGGTCGGCGAAAGCCCCGGCCATCGGCCGGGGCTTTTTGTTGTTCAACTTCAGCAGGTTAACCATTCCGCTTCGAGACGGTCGAGACGGCTTGACTCCCAAGAACGAAATGAGAACAATGTTCTTCATACGTTCTCACCATGGAGCAGGCCATGTTCAGGATTTTCGTCGAAGAAGCCGCCGCGCTAGCCTCGATCGCGCTGTTTGTCGGGATGATCGCGATCTGGGCCCAAGTGCTCCCGCAGCTCTAGGCGCGGGCCAGGTTGGGGAAAAGCAGGACGACGCGGCCGATCGGCCGTTCCGGCGTGGACTCTGGCAGCGTGACACCCCACCATTGTGAGGCGAGTCGGCCGGGCGCGTGCAGGATGCCGCCGGTGCCGGTCACCGCTCCATCTCATCTGCAAGAGGCCGTCACGCGACCATGCCGAGCGCCGGATTTGTCCACCTTCACGTTCACTCGGCCTATTCGCTGCTCAAGGGCTCGATCAAGATCGCCAAGCTCGCCGAGCTAGCCAAGAAAGACCATCAGCCGGCGCTGGCGCTGACAGACACCGACAACATGTTCGGTGCGCTGGAGTTCTCCGACAAGATGGCGGGCTCCGGCATCCAGCCGATCGTCGGCTGCGAGCTCGCGATCGAATTCGGCGATCAGGATCCCACTGCCCGCAACGCGCTTCTGCCCTCGCGCGTGGTGCTGCTGGCCGCGCAGGAGCGTGGCTATCGCAGCCTGATGCGGCTGAACTCGCGCGCATTCCTGGAGACGCCCGACACTCATGCTCCCCACATCAAGTTCGACTGGCTCGAAGGCGAGACCGAAGGCCTGATCGCGCTGACGGGCGGTCCGGACGGGCCGATCTCGCTGGCGCTTGCCGGCGGTTATAGCGAACTCGCGGCGGCGCGCTGCGAGCGTCTCGCCAGCCTGTTCGGGGACCGCCTCTACATCGAATTGCAGCGCCACAACACCGAGAAGGAGCGGCGGGTCGAAAGCCACCTGATCGACATCGCCTACACCAAGGGCCTGCCGCTGGTTGCGACCAACGAGCCGTATTTCGCCGCGAGCGACGATTACGAGGCCCATGACGCGCTGCTCTGCATCGCCGGCGGGCGGCTGATCGCGGAGACCGAGCGCGAGCAGCTCACGCCCGATCACCGCTTCAAGACCCGCGCCGAGATGGCGGTGCTGTTCGCCGACATTCCGGAGGCGCTGGCCTCGACGGTCGAGATTGCCGAGCGCTGCTCGTTCCGGCCGATGACGCGCAAGCCGATCCTCCCGTTCTTCACGGTCGGCGCTGCTGCAAGCTCCGATGCCGCCTCCGTCGAGGCGGCCGAATTGAAGCGGCAGGCAGAGGAGGGGCTCGCCAACCGTCTGCGCGTGCACGGGCTGTCGCAAGGCACGACGGAAGAAGATTACAACGCGCGGCTGGCGTTCGAGCTCGACGTCATCATGCGCATGAAGTACGCGGGCTACTTCCTGATCGTCTCCGACTTCATCAAATGGGCGAAGGGGCAGGGCATTCCGGTCGGGCCGGGCCGCGGCTCCGGCGCAGGCTCGCTGGTTGCGTGGGCGCTGACCATCACCGACCTCGACCCGATCAAGTTCGGCCTGCTGTTCGAGCGCTTCCTCAATCCGGAACGCGTCTCGATGCCTGACTTCGACATCGACTTCTGCCAGGACCGCCGCGGCGAGGTGATCAGGTACGTCCAGGAGCGCTACGGTCGCGACCAGGTCGCGCAGATCATCACCTTCGGTACGCTGCAGGCGCGCGGCGTGCTCCGCGACGTCGGCCGCGTGCTGCAGATGCCCTATGGCCAGGTCGACAAGCTCACAAAGCTCGTGCCGCAGAATCCGGCCGCGCCGGTGACGCTTGCGGCGGCGATCGAGAGCGAGCCGAAGCTCCAGGCGTTCCGCGACGAGGACCCGGTGGTGGCGCGCGCCTTCGACATCGCCCAGCGCCTCGAAGGCCTGACCCGCCACGCCTCGACACATGCGGCCGGCATCGTGATCGGCGATCGCCCGCTGAGCGAACTCGTGCCGATGTATCGCGATCCCAAGTCCGACATGCCGGTGACCCAGTTCAACATGAAATGGGTCGAGCCGGCCGGCCTCGTGAAATTCGACTTCCTCGGTCTGAAGACGCTGACCGTGCTCGACGTCGCGTGCAAACTGCTCAAGCCGCGCGACATCCATGTCGATCTCGCGACGCTGCCGATCGACGATGCCGAAAGCTACCAGATGCTGGCGCGCGGCGAGGTGGTCGGCGTGTTCCAGGTTGAAAGTCAGGGCATGCGGCGCGCGCTGGTCGACATGCGCCCCGACCGTTTCGAGGACATCATCGCGCTGGTCGCACTCTACCGACCGGGTCCGATGGCGAACATCCCGACCTATTGCGCGCGCAAGCACGGCGACGAGGAGCCGGAATATCTCCACCCCGTACTGGAGCCGATTCTCAAGGAGACCTTCGGCG
Source organism: Bradyrhizobium sp. WSM1417 (assembly GCF_000515415.1). NCBI lineage: Bacteria > Pseudomonadati > Pseudomonadota > Alphaproteobacteria > Hyphomicrobiales > Nitrobacteraceae > Bradyrhizobium > Bradyrhizobium sp. WSM1417. The sequence goes on along the minus strand of NZ_KI911783.1, from coordinate 5,201,061 downwards.
TCATCATCTACCAGGAACAGGTGATGCAGATCGCGCAGGTGATGTCGGGCTATTCGCTCGGCGACGCCGACCTGTTGCGCCGCGCCATGGGCAAGAAGATCCGCGCCGAGATGGAGAAGCAGCGCGAGATCTTCGTCGCAGGCGCAGTGAAGAACGGCGTGCCAAAGGGGCAGGCCGACACCATCTTCGAGCTGCTGGCGAAATTCGCCGACTACGGCTTCAACAAGAGCCACGCGGCGGCCTACGCACTGGTGTCCTACCACACCGCCTACATGAAGGCGCATTATCCGGTGGAGTTCATCGCGGCGTCGATGACGCTCGATCTCAACAATACCGACAAGCTGTCCGAATTCCGCGCCGAGGCGCAGCGCCTCGGCATCAAGGTCGAGCCGCCCAACGTCAACCGTTCCGGCGCGACTTTCGAGGTCGGCGACAAGACCATCTACTACGCGCTCGCGGCGCTGAAGGGCGTCGGCATTGCGGCCGTCGAGCAGATCATCGCGGAGCGGACCAAAAACGGCCTGTTCACCTCGCTCGCCGACTTTGCCGCGCGGGTGTCGCCGCGCGCGATCAACAAGCGCATCATCGAAAGCCTCGCCGCCGCGGGCGCCTTCGACACGCTGGAGCCGAACCGGGCGCGGGTCTTCGCCGGCGCCGACTCGATTCTCGCCGCATGCCAGCGGGCGAACGAAGCTGCAACCATCGGCCAGAACGATATGTTCGGCAGCTCGGCCGATGCGCCGACCATCATGCTGCCGCAGATCGAGCCCTGGTTGCCGGCCGAGCGGCTGCGCCGCGAATATGACGCGATCGGTTTCTTCCTGTCGGGACATCCGCTCGACGATTACGCCACCGTGCTCAAGCGGCTGCGCGTACAGTCCTGGGCCGAGTTCTCGCGCGCGGTGAAGACCGGCGCCACGGCCGGCAAGGTCGCGGCCACCGTGGTGTCGCGCATGGAGCGGCGGACCAAGACCGGCAACAAGATGGGCATCATGGGGCTCTCTGACCCCACGGGTCACTTCGAGGCGGTGCTGTTCTCCGAAGGCCTCGCGCAATATCGCGACGTGCTGGAGCCGGGCGCGGCGGTGCTGCTCCAGCTCGGCGCCGAGCTTCAGGGCGAGGACGTCCGCGCGCGTGTGCTCCACGCCGAACCTCTGGATGACGCCGCGGCCAAGACGCAGAAGGGCCTGCGCATCTTCGTGCGCGACACCAAGCCGCTGGAATCGATCGCCAAGCGTCTCGCCGGCCCCGACATGGCTTCGAACGGTGCCGGGCCGAAGGTCGGCAGTCCCGGCACCGCGCCCCGCTCCAACGGCGACGGCGAGGTCTCGCTGGTCATGATGCTCGACCTCGAGACCGAGGTCGAGATGAAGCTGCCCGGCCGCTTCAAGGTCTCGCCGCAGATCGCCGGCGCCATCAAGGCCGTCGCCGGCGTCGTGGACGTGCAGCAGCTCTAGCGACACGCACGGTGTTGCATGCGGTTGCATGTTTTGCGTGGGGGATGCTACCGCCCTGTTGCAACCTGTCGCTGTTTTCCGTTAGCATGCGCTCGGGGAAAATCTGGGGGCGTGATGCTATTGCGTGGGCTGGTATTGCTCGTGGCTGCGGCACTGCTGTGCGGCTGTGAGACGGCGAGGAGCGGGCTGGGATATTCGGAGACGGTACGAAAGTTGGGTCCGCCGAAAGCCGGGCAGGCCCGCGTCGTCGTGTTTCGCGAGAAAGGCTTCGGCGGCATCGGCGATCCGGACTGGGAGTTTTCCCTCGACGGTACGCCGATCAAGGGCCTGAAGACCGGGACATATGTCTATGTCGATCGCCCGGCAGGCCAGCACCAGTTCGTAGCAGAGGAAGCGGCGCTCGGCGTCACGCGCGTGGACTTCTCGGCTCAGTCCGGCCAGACCGTGTTCTTCGTAGCGCGCTTCAGTCAGCGCAAGAGCGCCATGATCGCGAACGCGAGCACTGGGGTGCTGGGCTGGGGTCTCACGCTCGCGATGACGTCCGGCTACAAGAATCAGGGGCCGCTGGATTTCCTGCCCTTGGATGAACCGGCCGCCAGGACGACGATCGCAGAGCTTCGGTTGGCGGAATAGCCGCCGCGGGAATTCGAGCTCCGCCCGCACCGTCATTTGTGGTGTCGTCACATTGTTGCGGCTATGATCGCAGTAAGGCCGTTCGTCCATCGCGCCGGGAGGGAACGTGACATGTGCGACCAGTGCAATGAATTCCCACATGAGAGGATCGCGCCGTCGCGACGATCCGCGATGTTGTTGGGTGCCTCGGCGCTCGGCCTTGCCCTGACCGGCAGAGCCTTCGCCAAGGAGACCAAGGCGCCACCCAAGCCGCAGAACGTGCTGTCGCCCGACGCATCATTGAAGCGCCTGATGGAAGGCAATGCGCGCTATGTCGACGGCGTGTCGCGGCGTCACGATTTCAAGCACGAGCGCGAGGCGCTGGTCGGCGGACAGAATCCGTTCGCGGCCGTGCTGAGCTGTGCCGATTCGCGCATTGCGCCGGAATATGCCTTCGACACCGGCCGCGGCGATCTGTTCGTTTGCCGCGTCGCAGGAAATTTTGCCGGCACCGAAACCATCGCCAGCATGGAATACGCGGTGGCCGTGCTGAATACGCCGCTGATCCTCGTGCTCGGCCATGACGCTTGCGGTGCGGTCGATGCGACGCTGAAGGCGATCAAGGACAACAAGCCGCCGCCGGGCCACATCCCCTCGCTCGTCGATGCGATCGCGCCCGCCGCCAAGGCTGCGATGCAGCAGGGTGGTGGGGACGTCCTCGACAAGGCGATCCGGCAGAACGTCATCGACAACGTCGCGAAGCTGAAGTCAGCAACGCCGATCCTCAATGCGGCCGTGGAGCAGGGCAAGCTGAAGGTCGTCGGCGGCATCTATCGGCTCACGACGGGAACGGTCGACCTGATCGCGCAGATCTGACGAGGCGGACCGGCTCGCGCCGGTTCGTTGTGGCGAGGCTGACGCAGGCGCCCTGGCGTTGGTGTCGGGCGCCATCCCGCCGCCTCAATCCAAGCCTTCGCTATTTGGAAGCCTTTCGTTCAAGTGCCATTCAGCTGGCCGCGCGCCTGATGCGTGGCGGCACCTCAACAACAAAAACGGGCAAGCAAGCCATGCGTGGGACGCTCAGAGCCTTCATTTGCCTCCTCCTGCCGATCGCGGTCCTTGCCGCGGGCGCGCCGGATCCGGCGCGTGCGCAGCAGCAGGAAAAGCGTATCGCGCTCGTGGTCGGCAACGGCGCCTATGCCAAGTCGCCGCTGGCGACGACGGCAAACGATGCCGGCCTGATCGCGCAGACGCTGCAGGCGGCGGGCTTCGACGTCGTCGGCGCCCGCGACCTCGACGGCGACACGCTGCGCAAGAGCTTTCGCGATTTCATCCAGAAGGCGCAGGCCTCAGGCCCGGGCACCGTCGCGATGGTCTATCTCGCCGGCTATGGCGTGCAGCTTGCGGGCGAGAACTACTTCATCCCGGTCGATTCCAACATCACCCGCGACACCGACATTCCGACCGAAGGCCTGCGCATCGGCGACTATCTCCGCCAGCTGGCTTCCGTTCCGCTCAAGGCCAACATCATCGTGCTCGACGCTGCGCGGGCGCAGCCCTTCGTGGAGGGCGGCCAGCAGATCGCGAGCGGACTTGCGCTGGTCGAGCCCGACGCCAACATGCTGATCGCGTTCAATGCAGCGCCCGGCACGGTGGCGCCCGAGGAGCCCGGACCTTACGGCATCTATGCGCAGTCGCTGGCGGAGATGATCCGCACCGGCGGCCTGCCGCTGCCCGAGGTGTTCGACCGCGTTCGCCTGCGCGTCAACGAGGCCAGCAAGGGCGCGCAGGTGCCCTGGAACGAGCAGAAGATATCGGCGCAGTTCTCGTTCTTCGAGCGCGGGCCCGATGCTCCGCCGCCTGCAGCCGCGCCCGACCAGGTCGCCGCGATCCGCAACAAGCCGATCCGCGATCTCGGCGTGCAGGATGCCTATGCCGCCGCGCTCACGCGCGACACGCTGCCGGCCTATGAAGAGTTTCTCTCCGCCTATCCCGGCGACCCGCTGTCGAAGCGCGTGATGGTGATCGTCGCGGCGCGCCGCGAGGCCATCACCTGGCGGCGGACCTATCGTACCGACACACCGGAAGCCTATTGGTCGTATCTGCGTCGCTATTCGCGCGGTCCACATGCGGCGGATGCGCGCCGGCGCCTGGCGATTCTCACCGCGCCGGCCGAGCCGCCGCCGAGCTTCGCGATGATCGACTACGACGTGCCGCCACCGCCGCCGGAGGAGGTGGTCTATGTCGACCGTCCCGTGCTGTATTTCAGCGATCCGGATTTTGGCTTCGCGCCGCCACCGCCGCCGCCGGTCTACTATCTGCCGCCGCCGCCGCCGGATTTCGTCGTGCTGTCGCCGCCGATGCCGGTGATCGGCCTGTTCGTGCTGCCGCAGCCGATGTTCGTGCCGATTCCTGTGTTCGTCAGGCCGCCGGTCTATGTCGCACCCCCGCCGAACAACATCATCTATCAGAACATCCATAATAGGACGGTCATCAACACGGTGATCAACCAGCCGCCGGCACCCCCGGCGGCGGGTGCGGGTACCGGAGCGGGACCGGGCAATCTCACGCCGACCATTGCCGGGCGCACCAATCCGGCTAGTCCAGCCATGCCGCAGGCGGTCGTGCAGCGCGCCGCCCTGATTCAGCAGGGCAAGGCGCCGATGCCGCCGAGCGCGACGATGCGGCCGACGGCGAGGCCAGGAACGCCTCCGACGACGCCCGCCAATGTCGCGCCGACCGGTACGCCATCTCCGACTCCATCTGCCATTCCATCTGCCACGCCACCGGCCAAGCTGCCCCAAGCCAACACGCTGCCCGTTCCCGGCACCCATGGGGGTCCACCTGTACCGCCAACGGGGGCCGGGCCTCTGCCGGGCGGCAGACCCGGGCTGCCCACGGCCACTGCACCCGGCGCGCCGCTGCCGACCCATTCGGGAGCGCCTGCGGGGGCGCCGACCACTGCTGCTCCCGGCACCACGCCGCCAGCCCATCCCGGTGCGCCGACCGGCGCGTCGGCGACTGCGCCCACGGCGACAAACCCGGCCGCTGTGCCTGGCCAACCGCCGAAGCAGCCGGTAGCCCAGGCCCCGCCCGGGACCGGGCCTGGGGACCATGGCAGGTCCGCGACCCGCGAGCCGCCTGGTTCGCCGCCGGCTGTCC